>JAEYSM010000085.1 GCA_023434665.1 Bacteroidota bacterium
GATCTCCCCATTCAAAATCAACGAAACTATCCTGGAAAGTATTTCCAATCAGTTCCATTGTGCCTGGTTGAAAGACCTTTTCTCTGTACACACTGTAATCAACAACACCTCTGGTGTCATCACCAAGGGTTTTTGGCCATTGAGCCGTTCCTGATGTATTGACATTTCCCGAGGCTGTGAATTCAGTTGCCGGATAATTCTTCTGAAGTATGTCCATAAATCCTGAACTTTCAACTCTGGAAATGAGCTCGGTTGTTCCCCTGGTTTGATTGGTAACAAAACCCTTAAGATTCCAGTTATAGTTAAGCGCAGCATTCAGATCAATAAGATTATACCATACTCCATTATAGAGGGTTTTATCGCCGTATCCAAGAATGGCAGGACCATCATCACAACCGGCAGGCCATCCGCTATATGAAAGAACAGAATACCCAAACCATACTTCTTCATCCCCGGTTATTTCTATAGGAGTGGTCAATGTTATCTCGTTCCATTGATCAACTATATAACTGGTAACCGGTTGGCTGTAGACTAAGGTTGGAGTGGTGCCCTTCCAGACATTAATCTCATATACAGCATCTATCCCATAAGAAGAAGGGAAAAATGACACTTTCGTGAGATAACTGTCAGCATAAGGGGCTAAAAGTTCCGGTGTCCATCTTGAAGCCATGGCCATTGGAGTTCCACCTGCGCCGATACCATCAGAGTTAACGCCATCGTCATGCGACAACCACTCACTGATTGGTTCAACACCAACACCACCCCATGTTATCAACACCTGATCGTCTGATTGCTCAATGGCAACAACTTCTCCCAATGGATAGGGAACCTCCATCAGGTAAAAGTCATTTGTAACAATCCCATTATGAGCAACAGTCTGTGATGTTCTTGTCTGCGATGTGTAACCACTAGCGCTGGCTATTATGCTGTAAGTGCCTGCATAAGTCAGGGTGGAGTATGCCCCACTTGCATCTGTCAGAACGGTATAAGAACCCTCGGCTCCTGTAATGTCTATCCTTGCATCTGCAATAGGTGCATTGGTAAGAAAATCATAAACATGTCCCTCAAATGTTCCAACCCCCTTGGTTGTGACATTTACAGCATTTGATTGGGCTGATTCGCCTTCATCAAACACAGCCGAAACTCTGTATGTGTATGTAGTATTTCGGGCCATTCCAAGATCTGTGTATTGAGATACAGGTACTGGTGTCGTGTTTATCTTTATACCATCCCTATACACATTATACCCGAGGAACGCCCTGTTAGGAATGTTGGTCCAATCAAGAGCAATATCCACAGTAGGATTTGCAGGTGAAGGATCTATCACAGTAGCTGTCAATCCTGTTGGAACATCTATTGTAGTAGTAAATCCCCATACAGGGCCCATTGTTGTTCCGTTACTGTTTCTAACATTAACCTGCCAGAAATACTGCATATTTGGTTGTAACCCTGTTAGTGTATATGATTCCTGAAGATTATCAGTCCAAGGAACTACAACTGTTGATGGTGGATAAGTGGTACCAAGTATTACTTGATATTCATGCACATTAGCACCAAAATCCCAAGTAAGGAACATGCCGTTAGTGATATTGATAGCGCCATCTGCAGGGGTTAAATATGTAACTGCATCAGGAGCCGGCATATCAATTACCGAAAAGCCACCACTCCAACCACCAAGCGAACTTCCAACAATATAATAAGTTCCTGCAAAGAGCGGAGCTGTCAGCGTGTTGTATGCCTGATACAGTGCATTATTGGCCATTGGACCAGGTTGACCGTTGAAATCCTCAGCATAAATTGCATAATTTACGTTGCCTGTGGATGTGGTTAATTCAACAATCTTATCATTCAAAAGAGTGAATTTATATACATAATCATTATCCTCAGGACCAGTTCCTAAGTCATTTGGCAAGAAGTAATTCTTATAATAGCCATTGTATTCTCTGTTCTGAGATTCGGGGTTTTCAATTATTCGACTTGCTGGAGCAGAAAAAGCACCAAAATCAATAGCCGTTTCAACTACATCAGCCGGGATTGGTTCATATGCTGTTCCATCATAGGTTACAGTTGCCAAAGCTCTGCCTGATCCATAAATCAAAGCATAAGTTCCATTGAATACACCGGCTGTTACCTCCGAACCCATGGTAGTAAGACCAAATTCATGAGTTGTCATTCCTGAACCCAGGCTGAAAGGTAGTGGTGGATTAACAACACCTACAAAACCTCCGTAGTTGTTATCAATATCAGCCGCCGTAATGAGCAAGTCTCCCATTCCAGGATTATTGGTAACTTCAAGTCTTGCCGGTTCCATCCATGCCCCTATGGGCCTGTGTCCCAATGCAAGATGAGGAGTAACAATTTCAAGGCCTGGATTAGCACATGATACACTTAATGTAAAATTACCAGTATTGGTAGAAAAACCAGAAACGTACACTATATATTCAGTTCCCAATACACTGGTGAATGAAACTTCTGATTGTAATCCACAAAAGTCATCATTTGCTCCGATACAAGTAAAAGAGCCGCACGATCCGGTGAATACACCAATTTTGGTATCATAGGATGATCCGCATAAACTAACGGTTGTGGGAAATCCGTTACCAATGAACTTGTACCAGATGCCAGGACCAGTCAATGTGGTAGCAGAGCATACACCTCCAGGTGCACCTGTGGCTGTTGAATTAGCAGTTGAACCGGTAATTACATCTCCACATTGTATGAGAATTGCATCAGCGCACAGATCATTTGGAGGAGGTGGAAGAGGAGAACATGTGATGTATCTATCTCTACATTCATCTTCATCCCCGCATCCTGGACCGGTATGAGTATAAAATCTTACAGGTGCTGTAACAGCAGATGTCCATGTTAAGGGTGTTGTGCCGAATGCATAGGATATTGTACCAAACTCATTACTTATTGTAATAAAGTCTGTGGATACTTCACTTGAAAATACGTATGTCACTCCGGCTGTTAGATTAACCATTGAATATTCTCCAGCATAACCACAGAAAACTATAGTTTGTGCTGAACCTGTGCATGCGGGAGTATAGGTAGTAGAAGGATACTGCCCGTAGGGAGAATTCAAGCATTGCCCGTCTGCTTTTATTGACGGCCATAAAAATATGACCATCATAATCGCAGTCAGCCATTTAATAATTGTAGGTGCTTTTTTCATGTTTACAATTTTTTGTTAATACTATCGATAGAAATTAACTAATAGGCGATCTATTGCCTTTGGCAAAAAACTATATAAATTCCTGTGACCTCCTTTCTTGAATTAGCAGTTGATAATAAGTTATAACTATACGTATTTGCCAGAAATCAAAGGGAAGGACGAGTAAACATGAAGTCGTAAGTACGACAATTCCGAGAGAATAAAATAATATAAAAATCGAAGGGCAAGGAAATACGAAGTCTCGAGTACGACAATTCCTAGAATAGATTGTAAATATACAAACAAAAATGAAAAAGTAATAAAGATTTTTATTTTGAAAAAAAATAACAGGAAAGCGTGGTTAACCTTATGAATTTTAACCTGTTAAAAACAAAAGAGCCCCGGGTGGTCACCCCGGGGCTCTTTGAATCGAATTAACGATTTAAAAATGAAAGGTTATTATTTAGTAATAATAACTTTCTTGGTAAAGCTGTTTCCATCAACAGTTACGAATTTAACCAGGTAAGCACCTGCCTCATAATTGTTAACATCAAGCCTTATCATTGATTCAACAGCGTTCTGTTCAACAACTACCTGACCGGTAAAGTTGTAAACGATCACGCGGCTTACATTACCTGTAAGTTCAATATTCAGGATACTGTTTGCAGGGTTAGGATAAACCTTCACTTGTGACAGATTCTGATCTTTAGTGTTGATTCCAAGGATACAAGCTTCATTTGATTCTTCAGATTCACCACATAGGCTGTAAACTGCAGTTACTGTATAACAAACATCACCGTTAGGGAATTCAGTGTCGGTATAAGTAGTTTCAGTTACAAGAGCATCATTGATTTGTTCACCATCTCTGTAAACATTGTATCCTAAGAATGCTGATACTTCTCTTCCAACATTTCCTCTTTCAAGATTTACTGAAGGAGCTGAAGCAAGATTAGCTGCTGTTGCTGAATATACTACAGTACTTTCAACAGGTGAGTTTACTGCAGCTGCAGGTGCCTGACCAATGAAAGTTTCAATCAACCATGAATATGGTAAGTAATTGCTTAGGTTATCCCATGCTCCACCTAAGTAAACCAGGTCACTATTAAGATCACCGGTGAAATTCTGAGCACCTGCCGGATAAGCATCGTATCCTTCAACAGTATATCCTAATCTGTACGACTTGGTAGCATCGATAATAACAGGATTGTTATACTCATATTCATTCCATGATTCTCCAACGATTGTTGAAGTCACAGTTTCTTCAAGAACCAGCGTTGTTCCTTCCCAAACCTGAGCTTTAACAGTTCCGATTGAACCGGTACCATAGTAGAATCTAAACTTAGTGAATGCTCTTCCATCGTATTCTGCAAGGTCAGCAGGATCCCATTGAATAGCTACAGTAACTGGTGAAAAATCAGTCAAACCTATAGCATCAGCATAAACTAAATCACCGTATGACATCCACAGACCTGCGAATGTATTCCATGTTAAAATAACTTCGGTTTCTTCATAGTCGATAACAGCAGTGAGGTCCTGAGGAGGAGTACACTCTTCCATCAGAGAAACTGGGATACATGTACCGCATGACATTGCGCCACTTTCGTAAACGTATTTAATGCAGTATTCATAGTTACCCGGCTCAACAGCTTCGTCAAGATAAGTAGTATCGGTTAACATTTCAGCGATAAGGATACCATCGCGATAAATATTAGCACCAACAAACTCGTCACCAGTCATTCTGTTAACATCCTGTTTAATCATAACCGGACCCTGAGCAATAGTTCCTCTGTTAGCTATACGTGAGTCAGCAGCAGGAGCAGTTGTAAGATCAAAAGTTACAGGAGTAGCTTGTACCTGACCGTAAGCGGTTAAGATATAAGCTTCCATCAGGAAGTTACCAATAGTTGAAGAACCAATTGCGTTAACATTGCTTAATGAACCGTAAATTGAACCTTGTGGGTTAGCAGCATCATCTGATGATAAATCAGGATAAGCATCGGTTGATACATTACCCAGAGGCTCCATGAGAATAGCAACTGTTTCAGCACCACCGGTAGCAACGTCACCTAGATCAACACCCATTTCCCAAATATCGTTTCCGGTAGTTGTGAAAGGACCTAAGGTTGAAATAAGAGTTTTGGTATCCCAATTGTAAATATGGATATTGTAAGTCCATGTACCTGTAAGTCCCCATGAAGCATGGTGGAAATCAACACTGTTTACCAATGCATCAGGATAAGCACTCATATCATAAGCAACACCGTAACCATATCCGAACTGCTGGTAGTAGCCATTTGATGGAGCCCCTGGATTCTGGGTAATCTGGATCAGTTCGAGAGGTTCAATGTCTGACCATGTTAATAACACATCAGTTTCATCGATAACTTCAGCTTCGAATACCTGAGGTCCCGGGAAACTATCACATGGATAATATGTCCAGGTATAACTCATTTTTTCTGACATACCATTAGTATAAACTGCAGCTACTTCTGAGAAGTACTCCTGACCAGGAACAAGGTTTTCAGTATCATACTGAAAGAATGTATTTTCAGTATCAGCAATAAACATACCATCTAACCAAACTTTGTAGTGTTGTAAAGAGCGTGAATCAGCTACTTCAGAAACAGCCACATTGTCAATAGCCCAGTACCAATTCCAACCGGTTGAGTAATAAGTGAACCTAACCTGGAATTCTTCGTTTGCATATTCAGTTACATCTATAACCTGATGATTAGGATTGTTCCAGGCACCTTGATCAGATGTTTGATTTAGGATCTGAACCCATTCTGAACCATTATAAACTTCAACTCTGGCATACTCAGTAGTTGATGAAAGGTTGTTGTAATACTGATCAAAATGTAAGTATAATTCGTCAGCGTTTGAAGCATCGATAACTGGAGAAGTGAGAACTTCGTTCATAGTCGAACCTGAACCTGCCTCATCACTATCGGCCATTGCAAACGGAGTTCCGTCGATAGATGCACCAGTCTGTTGAGGATTGGTTGCAGGAGTTACCATGTACCAGGTATCAGTTGTACTTCCACCATCGGTAACAGTCCATGTTTCAGGAATGCCGTTATCAAAGTTTTCCATAAATTCAGCAAATGGCATTTCACCACCCTGTCTCCATGTAGCGTAACCTGTTGGGGTTACATAAAGATCAGCAACCGGGAGAAGAAGTTCTTCAAGTATAAATTCGAAAGCTTCTGGTCCGTCAATTACATAACCTTCAATTGATATTGGAGCAAAACCATTCAATTCAACATAGATGTCGTAAGTTCCTTTGCGGAATTCTTCCCACATAACGAAACCTGTTTCATCAAGTTCAGCTTCATAGGTCAGTTCAAGACCAGGCTCTGAAATATTTGTGAATAGAACATCTGTTTCTTCAGGGCTATCCTGACTATTAGTAATAACAGTTACAGAAACTTCAGTAATCATGTCCTTATCAAGACAATTTGAGAATACGATTTCTGATTCGTTTTCGTCATAAACTGCAACAACACCCCACTTGTAAACACCAGATGCAGCAGCACCCCATGTATTATCGGTGAAAGTTTCGTCAAGTGTGAAACCTAAGAACTGTAACTCACCGGTTGCACAAGTTGTACGATATACTTCATATCCTGTAAGAGCGCGGTTAGAGTTAGCCTGAGCATATTCAGCAGCTTTTGTCTGAATCATTTCCTGTGTCATTCCAGAAGTTCTGAAAGGCATAGCTGTTGAAACACCAGCAGTTACAGGAGCTGTATAAGCAGCGCGTGTAGCAGTAGCAGTAACAGTTACGTCGTCAATCTTGAGGAAGTACATATCGGTAACGTCAGCGTGAACGAAAGCGATGTAGATAGTTTCACCGGCATAATCAGAAAGATCAACTACTTTTTCAGCCCAGTCACCTGTTGCGGTTGCTGTAAGAACTGTTTCAGTGAAGTCGGCAATAGCTGTTCCGGTTGTTGAAATACGTACATAGTACTTTTCAGCAGCATAAGCTGGATCCTGACCGTCAACCCAGAAACGGAGTTCTGAATTAGCAGTGATATTCATGGCAGGAGTAATCAGCCAGTTATTTGGATTAAGAGGTCCTACGTCATTTCTGTAGCTTGCGCTGGTCATAACGTATAGTCCGGTATGAGCATCAAAAATGTCAAACTCAATTGCTGAGTTGTCCCATTTGAAACCGTCAGCATCCTGGTCAATAGATAACCAACCTGTTGGTAATGTACCGGCTTCGAATCCTTCGAAGAAATCTTCGGTTGATCCGCCTCCGCCTTCACCCCAGTTAAGGAGAACAGAGTTATCGTTTATTTCAGTTGCAACTACCTGGTCAACTGCATATGGGAACTCTAACAATACAAAATTGTTGGTAACTGTAGCTGTCTGGGCAATTAAAACATCGCTCAATGTTGCTGAAGTATAACCTTCGGCCACAACTGTATAGTTGTAAGTACCTGCAAGCACTTCACCGGTATAATTACCAGCTGCATTGGTAGTGAAGGTGAAAGTATTGTCATCATTACTGATGATTACCTGAGCACCCTGAATGTTTTCACCACCTAAATAAGCAGCTTCACTAACGTTACCATTAACAAATCCACCTCCAATAACTTCTACTTCGTCGCAGATAGTAGCAGGACAAGTTTCAGCACCGCTTTCATATACGAAAGTAATACAGTACTCATACTCACCAAATGCCATATCTTCATCAAGATAAGAAGCAGTTGTTACTTCGGTAAGGATTTCACCATCACGGTAAATGCGTGCGAAATCAATCTGATCTTCACCTGCAACAGTAGGAACTGTCCATGTGAGGTTCACGTCAAGTGTACCTAATACCTGTACAGCAGCAAATGCTCCAGGTGCAGGATAGTTATCACATTCTATATAAGTGAAAGTATAAGCTGTTCTTGCACTCTGACCAGTACTGTAAGCAGCAGCTACCTCAACGAGATAAGTCTGACCATCAACAAGGGTTTCGCCATTGGTTCCCAGCTGATACCTATTGTCGGTTACATCTGCTACAAGTAAACCATCGAGGAATACTTTATAATCAACAAATGCGCGAACATCAGTTTCAACTGCATTCCATGTAGCTAAACCGGTTGGAGTTACATAAAGGTTGGTTGGAGCGTCAAGATCCTCGATAAGTAACCATTCAAATGAAGTTTCATCATAGATGTTTACATCATTCAAAGCAATGGTTGTATATCCAGGTCTTTCAACAGTGATATCATAAGTGCCTTTGCGGAAAGCGGTCCATGAGTATGCGCCACTTACTGGAAGGTTCTGAGTGTAGATAAGGTTAAGAGCCGGTTCAGAAACATTGGTAAAAGTAACCTTTGTTCCGGCAGGACTATCATTTGAGTTGAGAGTAACAGTTACGTCAACCTCAGTATTCATGTCCTTATCTATTGTATTTGAATAAGCAAGGGCAGATACCTGGTTTGTATAGACAGCCTGAACAGCCCATCTATAAACACCCCATGACTGCTCATCCCATTCGAAATCAACAAACTGAGTTTGTGCAGTTGTTCCGATAAGTTCTAATGAACCCGGGAGTAATACTCTTTCGCGATAGATGTTAAACTCAACCAGTTCTCTTGCATCAAATCCCCATGCAATATTTACATTGTCACCTGCTAAAGTAGCTGTAACGAAATCAACTGCAAATGGGAACTCGAGTAGTGAAAAATTGTTTGTAACAGTTGCACCGTGAGCAACAGCAACATCATTTAATGTCTCGGTATTGAAACCGTTCATTGAAACTGTATAGTCATATTCACCTGCATAAACATTAGCAGAATATGAACCATTAGCAGCTGATGTTAATGTATAGTCGAAATCGGCACCATCAAGAGCGATAGTTGCGCCTGCGAGGTTAGTAGCTAAAAGCTCATCAGTGATTACGCCATTAACTGTACCAACTCCTCTTGTTGTAACAGAAGTTGTAGCAGGATCTGATTCACCTTCATCATAAACAGCAGTTACTGCATAATTTATAACGGCATTACGGGTTTGATTTGCATCGCTGAAAGTATTTCCAGTTATTGGTGAAGGAGTAATTAAAACTCCGTTACGATAAACGTTATAACCAATAAAAGCGCGGTTAGCGTTCCATTCAAGGTTAACAGTAACAGTTGGATTGTTTGGAGTTGGGTCAACTACTGTAGCGGTAAGTCCTAAAGGAATATTTAAAGTAGTTGTGAATCCCCAAACATTACCAAGGGTTGTACCTGAACTGTTACGGCTATTTACCTGCCAGAAATATTGCATATTTGGATCAAGACCAGCAAGTGTAAACGTATTTGAAAGTGTAGAAGTCCAGTCAACAACAACTGTTGAAGGAGGATATGTTGTTCCGACTACAAGCTGATATTCTTCGGTAAAAGCACCGAAAGTCCATGAAAGAACATTTCCGTTGACTATATCGAAAGCTCCATCAGCAGGAACCGGATTTGATGCTGCGAGTGGAAGAGGCATTCCAGGAGCATTGACTGTAATGTCGAAAGTTGCACCTGTAGTACTTACTACCAGATAATATGTTCCGTTGAAAAGTGGAAAATCAATAAGAGTAGTAGTTCCTGAAACTAAAGCATTGTCTTCAGCAGGACCTTGTTCGCCACCAAAGTTTTCATTGTAAAGAGCAAACTTTACATCGGTACCAGCGAGGGTCACATTGAAAAGACGGTCGTCGTTCAGGGTAAATTTATACACTCTGTTGAAACCTTCATTTGCACCTGGTAGGTCATAAACATTATAGTAACCGGAGGTTGAAACAGCAGTTGCGGTAAATGGGTTGGTAGCTACCAGAGGTGCATTTTCCCATACATTACCAGCAAGTGGAGTATAAGCAGTGGCAGTAACGTCAGCGAGCACAAGATCGCGTACGTTATCGAAAACAACACCAAGGGTGCCATTAACGACTTGTCCGTCGGTAGCTCTGTCATTGGTAGCTATACCAATATTTACAGATTCACCTGCCTCAAGGACAAAAGGAAGTGCAGGGCTCTCCACTTCGAAGAATCCTGTCAGGTCTTGCATTTCTGCAGCGGTCACGGTTACATCCTCAGCAGAATTGTTCTGAAGAACAAAGTTGCCTGATTCTTGCCATGCACCAATTGGCCGGTTCCCGAGGTTCAGAGTTGACGGAGTCAACTCCACTCCCTGAGCATTTACACCTGTCCACAAGAAAATTCCGAGTGTCAGGCCTAACAGCCAGCGTAGAAAAGTAGGTTTGTTTAACATAGATTAATTTTGTTTAGTTAGCATTAATTTATTTGTAATTAAAAAATTCAGTTTTAAATTCAATCTTTTCTTTCTCTTTACTACTTCCTCCTTTCTTTTTGTTTCATCAGTTAATACTTCTTTTAGTTTTAATAATATTTTCCGGCAAAACTTTTTTACTGCGCCTGACTAAAAAAGCCATATGCAGCACTTGTCCTGGGTTAGCTGTGATTAACTAAAATAAAAGGATTTAGTAAAGGTGGTAATGATAAATTTTATCCTGGGAAAAGAATGAATAGTTATCATAGCTAAGTAAATAGTTGAATTTTGTATACTGTTCCTTATTAAGACAGTTTCAAAACAACATACCCCTACTCTACCCGGAAAAAAATTTACTTTACGATAAAAGTGAAGCCTTTGAGTTGATTCTCAGTAATCAATTTACCGATATAAGCTCCTGGATTAAGATCTGAAATATCTATAATGACTTCTTTTTCAGAGAGATTGCTAATAATTACTCTCTTATTCAGGATTCCATGCAAATTATATAATTCAAGTCGGGAAGTTCCAGTGGTTGATTTTAAAGAAATGTGCAGTTTATCCGAGGCCGGATTCGGATATACAACCGGGCTCTCCTGTTCTTCACCTTCAGGAACAAATATCATAATTTTCAAATCCTGCAATATCCGCATGACAATTCCTGTTCTATCGGGAAACTGCTCATTGAGTTCTATGTGTGGTACCGATTCTGAAATATAACCTGCTTTTTCTGCCTTTACAATATAAGAACCATATGGCAAATCTCTGAACCTGAAGAATCCCTCATTATCGGTGATGGTCCACCTTATTGGATACCTTGTCATAGGATCATAAAGGAAGATGACTACATTAGACAGGCCACCTGAACAGTATTCTTGTAAAACTTCAGTGTACCAGGGCATACAATGTTTTTCAAGTCCATTAATAATTTCTGGTAATTCAAATCTTCCTGAGATGGAACCCTTACCCTCTGGCAGGGCAACTGCAGGTTCATAAAGATCAATCTTTACATGATAGGTTTCTGCAGTCAGGGGTAGAACAAATCCTTCCTTCCATTGTACTTTTCCTGAATAATAGGTTGGCATTGCTTTCCCTGTCCAGAGAGTATCAGGAATTGCATACAATCTGTAAGATGCTTCATAAAGAGTATCAAAAACAAACCAGCCTCCCGGTGATGAATGAACCATTGCGGCTATTTCGTGCGTGCTACCCTCCCTGTCTGTGATTGCTAGTACAGCGGCTCCATCAACACCTTCACCCTTTGAGTTAACTGAACCTCTTAGTGAGAATGTTTTTCTTATCAAAACTTTTACTTCATCGGTTTGAGAACCACATGCAGAGCTAACTGTAAGTTGAAGGGCAACTTCTCCTTTTAATCGGTCCTCAGTTCCAATAATATATGTAGTGTGAAGTGCGGATGAGTCAGTAAAGAAGCCGTCACCTGAAGTTGTCCACAACAAATCATCATAAGACGAAGCATTGGCCATATCTAAGACCACATAATCGACATGAGAATTAAATATCGTCTCATTCAGATAAACAGTAGGCAATTTGCTAATCTTTAACCTGAAACTATCTTCATATTCTTCAACTCCATTGTAGACTTTCAAGGTAAGTATAACCCGACCTTTTACTATATCTTCTTCTCCAGGCATGTAATCAGGGTGGAGTAGCTGGTTATTGGAGAAGGTTCCGTCACCATCGGTAATCCACTCAAACGATTGATAATGAAAAGGAATACTACTGTTCCTAATCCTGAATGTACCAACATCACTACATATGGCTGTATCGAGTCCGGCAAACGGCATTATTCTGAAAAAAGCAAACACACTCTCTGTTCCGTGAAGCTGGGGCTGGCCACCATCATAATTTTTATCAAAGGCAGTAACAGCCATGTTTTCATGAATCTGATTGCCATTAAGAATAAATACTGTATCCTGGGTACTTACAGGAGCATCCTGAAATGAATACTTTGAAAAATTCCCTGAGTACAGATTATAACCTTCAATATCACTTTCCGGATTTCGTCTCCACCTCAATAAAGTATTTCCATTAACAAGTTGAATAATAGGATTATATGGGGGAGAAACCGGGGCTGACGTATCGGGTAATGTCAAAAAAGGATCGTAAATTACTTCACCTAATTCATTATCATCATGGAAATCATGAATAAATTCATTAATTATTTCAGTATTTGTTGATCCCCAATACTCTCTTGTCAAATCCGCTGCCTTAGGGGTAAGATTAATTATACCCCCTTCAGTTTTTGTATTATGAAAAATGTTATTGGAGTCAGCATTCAGCCCATCAACCTGGCTCAATGACAATACTACTCCGGTATTCTGTGTGAAAGTGTTATTCAGTAACTTTGAGTCGAAAGCTTTGGCTGAAAGGTTTACACATTGATCATTATCATAGAAGGAATTTTCAATTAAACTTGCATTTCTTCCACGTAACATAACTGTACTCCTTGTGTTTTGCCAGAAGATATTGTTACTTATCCATGAGTTGTCCATCCCGGTGGAGATACTGTAACCTATGGATGCTCCTCCTATACGCATAAATACATTCCTTCTTATGAAGATGGCATCGTTGTTTTGAGGGAGGCTATTGTCAATATAAATGCCTGCTTCGGCACCATTGAATATGTTATTTTCAATTATATTGTTCCTGCATGCTCCTCCTAGCTCAAACCTTACCAATAGACCAGTATATCTGCTGTCGTTAAAAAAATTCCCCGCTATGCGATTACCCGATGAAAAAGACGAGTTGCCTGATGCAAATAATTCCAGTCCTACTCTGCTGTTCTTGATGAAGTCGTTATTTAAAATTGAACATCCCGCACTGTTATAAATCCTGATATCGGCAAAGTAACAATTAGTAAACCTACAGCTTTCAACAGTCATACTGGAGCTTGAGCGGATATCAATACCAATTTCTGCCCTGTCTACCTTTAAGTAACCTAATTTTGAAGTAGTCCCAATAATGGTATTGAGACTGATTCCTTTCCAAAGCTGACCCTCCAACGATTCAAAATAAATGGAATCACTTTCTGTCCCCACTGCATACAGAGCCCCATTTTGTACAAAAAGTCCGGTTTGTTGGGTAAACCTGACCCTTACACCCGGCTCTATGGTTAAAGTAATCCCTGAAGGGACTATCAGGTCTTCGGTCACAATATAAGTGTAGCCATCTGTCCATATGGAATTTTCAACCAGGGTGCCACCCACTGTAACAGGTAGCTGAGCTTTAGCAGAAAAACTAAGTAAAATAAAAGAAAAGGCAATACACATTCTAGTAATGCCAGTTAAATTTTTATATCTCTTTTCTATTACTTTTTTCATCTTTAAGCAATATAGCAGCTAAAATCAGAAGAAATAAAGTACTCCAATTTTGATACCGACTGAGTAATAACGTCGGCCGACCGGATATCCCGGGAACAACGAAGAGCTGTAGTTTTGATAAACCAATTCCCCTATAAGATCTAATTTATTTGTTGCCATGTATGATGCACCGGTCCCTACTTGCCAGCTAAACATGTTCTTTCTGATATTCATTTTATCGTACTCTATTCCGGGATAGCCTTCCTTATCCTGAAGTATAATTCCATTATTATAAATCATGAAACTGTATCCGGCACTTCCTTTGATATACAATCTTAAATTTGACCAGGCAAACCATACATATCCAAGACCAGCCTGAAGTTCGAGAAACCCTGTTCTGTTAAGCTGATCGAACTTTACTTCCGACTTTTCGAGTGGAAGATATACAGAATCGGTTACAGGGAACCATGTTGTATCTCCTTGTTCAATATTGTAATACCAGGTAAGAGTATCTACTCTATGGTAACCTCCGGTCGTAATTAACTGATTGTATTTAAACCGATTGGCAAAACCCTTAAGCTGAATGCCGGTTGTAAAGGTCCACCTTCCCGAATTATATCCTAAGTCTGCTTCTGCTGAGAAATTTCTTAATCCCGGTGACTCCGTTTGTCTGATAAGATCAACGAGTTGAGAATTTTCATTGTTATTTGAAGAGTTTAATAAACCTCCATAATGTTGGCCATAGGTAAAAGCCATAAAAAACCCTTCACTCCTATCGGGATCAAATCCAAAAAAGTCAGTCAATTTTTCAAATCCCGGACGCTTTCGGTACACCAGTTTTTCAATGGTGTCGTAGACAATGACTTTTTCGGTTTTAGTTATGGTATCTCTAATCAATAGTGTATCGTGTAAAAATACAGGTATATCCCTGTAAACAGTAGCTACTTTTTGAACAGTAGGAGGATTGTTTGTTTTTCGGGAGTTGTCATTTTCAGGTGTATCCTGATTAACGCCCGCAGGTGGAAATTCAGGGCTATAAATCACAAGTTGATTGCCAACCTGGGTATATTTATGGCCACTGATTTCAAGAATATCAGACAATATCCTGCCAAATGTTTTACCCTTGGCTTCATAATCAATCGACTTTGAGAAGGAGGGATCGGCAGCATTATACGCAAACTTAACCGAACCAATCACCGATAACCTGTCGAGTACTTTAGCAAGTGACTGACTTTGAACCTGGAAGTCGTAAGTTTTTTGTTGGCCATTCTGGGCCGGTGTAACATTTGAAGAAAGCAGGCAGAATATAACAATGTAAACCCCACGGGCTACCTTCAAATGGTTTCTTACATTATGTATAGTCATTAGTACGATCAACCGATTAAAAAAATTTTCACGAAGATACATATTATAGTGTGATCATCGAAAAAATCGGTTGGATAATACCAAAAAAATGGGCTGTGAATAAACACAGTCCGGAAGGAAATTGGGGTTCCCTAAAAAATCTTTTAGTCCTTAATGTATATGGACTATATTGCCCTGCTGTGAGAACTGCAGGTTGAATACTAATTCAAGCGTTTGAAGAATTGCTTCCGAGCTTTCATCTTCAAAGTTAGCTGTGAGTTTAAGCGCATCGATATCAGCATCATTCACAAACTTAATGTCGTATGCTAACTCAAGGTCATTGAGTACATCCTTAAGTGGCGCGTTATCGAATACAAGCTCTCCCGTGCTCCATGCCATGAAGTTTCGGTTATTGAATAATGATTTTACGAAAGTCTTCGACTCCGCGTTATAAACCACCATTTCGCCTGGCATTAAAATAGTTTCCATTTCAGGACGGGTATTCCCTTCCAAAGGAAAAACCCTCAGTTTTCCACTTTCGAGGTGAATGATAACTTCATTAGAACCGGTTTCTGCCATCAGGTGAAAAGAAGTTCCCAGAACTTCAATACCGACACCATTTGCCTTAACAATAAAAGGGTTATGAGGATCACGGGCTACATTGAAAAAGGCCTGTCCCTCAAATTCTACATTTCTATTGTTGTGCGAAAATTTAGTATTATGCAGCAGTTTACTGCCTTTATTCATTTCAACTGTTGTCCCATCAGGAAGTAATGACGCATCTTCCTGAACTTTCTCAGCTGTAATAATAATTGATTTCGATTCATTTACAGTACGAAGCAGGTACCATGAAGCAAAAAACAAAACAAAAACAGCAGCAACTCTGATTAAGATAGTGAGAGGATTTAGTTTTCGGGATGAAATCGAGACTATCGGTGTCTCATCAGAAACGTTAATATCATCATGTGCGATACGATTCCGGAAGTTAGACCAGGCAACCTCAGCATCAAAGTTCCTGTTTGTCTTATTAAGATCTGTTATTTGCCAGATTCGTTGATAGTCTTCGAATAACTTTTTGTTGGATAAGGATTCCGACAGCCATTCCTGCAACTCCGCATTTTCAGCGGGGGTGCTCTGACCTGCCAGTTGTCTGGCTAATATCGATTGAATCCTTTTGTTCATTTTTTAAAATCGAGAGGTTAAAAAAATGTTAACTTCCACCTAAATGACAAACTTAATCTATACCTACCCCTATCCTTGTCGAAAAAAAAATTTACAAAAATCTGGAAAGAGATTTCCGCATTTGTTCTAAAGCTTTCGACATCTGGGCTTCAACAGTTTTAACAGAGAGATTTAATTTTTCGGCGATCTCTGAATACTTAAGATCACCAAACCGGCTAAGTTCAAAAATCTCTCTTCGTTTTTCAGGTAAAAGAGATAACGCATGCTGCAAAATCCGTTCCATATCGTCCTCCTCTAGACGAATTGTCTGATTTTCAGCTTCCTGGTTCTTATGAAATTCTAAATATTCATTATATTTATCCTCAATTTTCAGCCGATTCAGATAATTCAGCGTGTGATTGCGAAGAGAAATATACAGGTATGATTTGAATGAGCTGTTTATATTGAGTTCATCTTTTTTCGACCACAATTTAAAGAAAAGATCCTGAACAATTTCTTCAGCAACTTCCGGATCTTTTACATAATACAAGCAATACTGGCACATAGCAGCATAGTGTTCTTTAAACAATGATTCAAAGACCGCTGTATCGTTATCTCTAACACTATCTATTACCTGGTTGTGTGTGTTGATCATTATTCCCTCAAGTAAATACTGTAGTTATCAACAGTGCTATATTATGCAAAAAGTGAAAAGCATAAGACGCAAAAATAATCTATTCCCTTAAACAATTCAATTAAAAATCCAAAAAAGCCAAAACAATACTACTTTTGTTTCCCTTATTTATGTGATACCCGTGAACAGCACCAAAAAAACTTTTCTGCCCTACATTATATTATTTTTTTTGGCCCTAACCTGGGGCAGTTCCTTTATTTTGATTAAGAGAGGGCTGGAAACCTTTACCAGTAATGAAGTGGGAGCTCTCAGAATAGTAATCACATGGCTTTCCCTTTTACCATTTGCCATACGCAGGGTGAAGAGATTCAGCTCCCGACAGTGGTTCTTACTTTTTGTCGTTGGCATAGTTGGCAGTCTCGCCCCTGCCTTTCTTTTTGCAGCCGCACAACGTGGTATCGACAGTTCCCTGGCCGGTATTCTTAATTCACTTACTCCATTGTTTACACTCATTACAGGCATACTTTTTTTTAACCTCAAACCTAAATGGTACAATATAGCCGGAGTACTTCTAGGACTTGCAGGAGCTGCAGGATTAGTCAGCGTAAGTGGCTCTAACTCCTTTAGTTTCAATTTAGGATATGCTTTACTCATAGTAATTGCAGCAATATGTTATGCTGTAAATGTTAATATTATAAAAGCTTTTCTATCCGATATTCATCCGGTTACAATTACATCAATGGCCTTTTTTTCTATAGGTCCATTTACTTTGGTTTATCTTTCTTTATTCACACCCTTTTTTCTCAATATCAGTTCACATCCTCAATCATTAGCCGGATTAGGCTATATTAGCATTTTAGCGATTGTAGGAACAGGAATAGCCCTAATGTTGTTCAACAGGGTAATTCAAATGACCAGTCCTATATTTGCTTCTTCGGTAACTTACTTCATTCCGGTGATTGCCCTTCTTTGGGGAATTGCTGATGGAGAAACATTTAAACCGGGATTTATACTGTTTGTCGCATTGGTTATTATTGGGGTTCTTATGGTAAATACAACACGGGTACCGGCAATATTTAAAAAAAGGAAGTGATTTTTTTTCAAAGAAAGTTGTAAGTTGCTAAAAATTATTTAATTTTGCACCCCCTAATATAGGGAAAGAGAACCAAATAAACAATAAAAACAATGTACGCAATCGTAGAAATCGCCGGCCAGCAACATAAAGTTATGCAAGACCAGGTGATATTCGTGCATCGTCTTGAAGGAGAAGAAGGGTCTGAAGTAAAGTTCGACAATGTACTATTGGTCGACAATGACGGATCTGTAACCCTCGGACAGCCGAATGTAACCGGCGCTGTCGTTACGGCTAAAATCCTTTCGCATTTACGTGGCGATAAGGTAATTGTCTTCAAAAAGAAGAGAAGAAAAGGTTATCAAAAACAAAACGGCCACAGGCAGTATCTCACAAGGGTACAAATAAATGCCATTAACGCCTGATCATTAACCGAAAAAACTAAAAAGTATGGCTCATAAAAAAGGTGCCGGTAGTTCGAGTAACGGTAGAGAATCACATAGTAAACGTCTTGGCGTTAAAATCTATGGCGGACAGGCTGCAAAAGCAGGTAATATTATCATTCGCCAGCGTGGCACAGTTCACAACCCGGGTTTAAATGTAGGAATGGGCAAAGATCACACTTTGTTTGCTCTTATTGATGGCGTTGTTGAATTCCGCACAAGGAAGAATGACAAATCATACGTCTCTGTTCTCCCGCTCGAAACAGCAGAATAATCTCCCGGCAGATTGAAAAGAAATAAGCTCCGTTAAACGGAGCTTTTTTTATTATTCTTAATCATTCTGGTTCTCCCTCTCATATTGACGAATAAGATCCATTGCCCTGCGATAATTCCTTCCCGATGTCATCACTTTTACATTGGATGTCCCTCCCGGTACTGACCACCAGGGATTAAATGATCCCATCATCTCGTCTCTAAAATAGGCTTCGATGCCTGATTCCTCTAAGAAATCTTTCACCAGTCCGGCCTGCCACGCCGTACCGGTAAAAATTACCATTGGCTCATCATCATACTTATTGACCATCTGAATTGTCGGGTTATTCAAAAATAAATATTTCCAATATAAAGATACGTCATTTTTCCCTATACAAACAAATTTTTACACTTTCTTTTTAAATTTATTCAATTCTGGTTTTGTAAAATTAATAAAAGGGAAGGAGCATTACTGCGCCTTCCCTTTTCTAAACACACTATGGATATTATATTTCTTTTACTCTTATTATTATACTTTTGTTACATTCTGTGGATTCCAGAGCTGCTTCTACCATTCGATTTTCTACCGTTTCCACTGTTATTATCTGAATCGCGAGGACCATACTTTTTTGTTTCTTTATTGTTTTGGTACTGTTTGGAACTATTAGTTTTATAATCTTTCTTCACATTGTTTCCTTTGTTACCATAATTCCTTTCGTTATTCCTTCCATAGTCATTTCTGCTTTTTTGATGGTCACGATGCTCATACCTGTTGTCGCGATGATTTCCATAATTCCGGTGGTCTCTTCTATTTTCATGGTTGTAACTTTTATTATTGTGTCCATTACCATGATTATTGTGGTGATGTTTGTAGTAGCTATGGTTGTGCCCGTACTCACGATAATTCCGCTTTCCGTAGTGTCTGTGATAATCCTTGTAAGTTACAATGTGATATGAATTGTAGATATATGGATTGTCAAGGTAGAAATCGAGTTCAACTATAGGCTCATAACGAAGGTCAACTCTGGCAAACTGAACAGGCAAGTTAACGCTGAAAACCCAATTGTTACCCGAAAGGTAGATATACATATCCCGGTGAACATCATAATAGATATTGTGCATCGGAAAATAAACGTGTCTTGTTTCAACTCTGCAGTGGTGAGCTGTGTACCATCCATGCCTTACATGGCGATGATGATGTTGTGCTAATGAATCAACCGGTAAAGCAAAAGTGAGAGCTACCAGAATAAGGAGTGCGGAGATTTGATTTTTGAGTTTCATGGCCGATAGTTTTTGTAGGTTGTTAAAAACCCATAAGAAAATATCATGCCAAAAAATGTTAAACTCTTCCAGGATGAAGCAGGAAAAAATGATTTTTGAATGTCCTTAAATTCCTTTTGGCTCCAGAATTAGTTTTTCATTAAATTTTCCAACAATCAAATCTATATTCTCTTTAATAGTATTATAAGATGAGGAATCATAAACGTCCTTTTTGAACTGGTAAAGAGCTGTAATGTTAACTACAGAATTTTCCTTATGAGTTACAGTGTATACTATCCTTATATCTTTATTATTGATCACCAGATTCTCAGGTTGTGATGAAACCTTATAACCCTCAGGGACATTTACATCAACCGAAAAGGTTTTGGAATATCTATATCCCAAATCTATCGGATATGTTCTTGTGGGAAGCTTAAGTGGGTTTTCTGTCATAACCTCCCCTTCAAAAGGATCAATTAGTATGATATCATCAATTGTCTCAAGTGACATTTTTTTACTAAATGTTACTTGAAATGGCTTTTCTACGTCTTTAAAATTGACAGCTGTAATACTATCAAATAAAATATAATCTTTACCAATTAAATCAGTGGCAAGACTTTCATAATCTGTTGAATATTTCTTCCGCATATTATAAGCATCAAAGAAGGTAGTGGTCAGACTGCAGTCGACAACCAGACTGTCGGATTTAGGGTTAGGTGTTATGACCTTGATATATCTCATATCAGAAATTTCTTGGCTGCTGATATTTAACCATTCCACTCCCTCTTTTTTAATAAGAAGGCACACATCATTGAGGCACCTGGGAGGTATGTTACCAAAACTAAGCATCGGCTCAGTCACATCCATCACTCCCATATTATCACCAACTTCATATACTACAATAACATAATCGAAAGCAGCCAAAAAAGGATATGCAGAATTCACTTTACCATGACTGCGAGTACTTAAGATTGCAGGATATGCATTTATACCTTCTGCTCTAAGCATTCCAACTGCCATAAGATTCAGGTCAGCAGCATTACCTCGCTTCGTTTTCTCAATATCTCTTTTGCTCCCTGATGCAAAATATTGTTCATTGCCATTATAAGTATAGTGGCTCTTAATATAATTATCAACCCTTTTGATCCTTGCCAGGGTATCTAAATCTGAAAAAATACTTGACTTAGCAAATGATTTTATATAGCCTCCAAAATTATCACTCTTTTCAAGGTCTTCACTAAGTTTAGGCCATGTTGAGATGATCATTTCAGAATTTCCATTACTATATATGATCTTCGATAGTTGAAAATCGATCCTATTGAGGTAATCATTTTTAGATGTTATATAACTTTCATCTTTGAATGCGGGGACATCCTTCAATATGTACTGATGGGTTTTGCTATACATCCTGTTACCATTGATAAATATGGGAGCACCTGTTGCTTGAAATTGCTTGTAATCAGCCAGACTGATATCGCCTTTCTTAATAAAAGTGTATTCGAAGTGAGGATTAATAGTTGCATTCACTTCACTATACATTATCGGAATATCTGATTGAAACTTCCAAGCTGGAAGAGAGAAAATATAAGGACTGCTAATACGATAGCTTACTTCAACCACCGAGCCTTCTTTTACGCCGGGCATTGCAAACTTTTTACTTCTCCATTTGCCACCTGATTTTTCTTCGAAAACACTCTTATTATCGAGCTTTGTTACGGTTATCTTACCGCTCTCCATATTATAAGTGTTGCATTTTATGGAGGTTACTCTTTCTATTCCTTGGTTCCCGTCATAGAATTCTATCTCGCACTTTGCGTAATCAATTCCCGACTTATTAAAGAATTTATATTTAGTTTTTCTCTCAAATACTACTTGGTATTTTTCACCAACCAATTCAAAACTTATGTTGCCTATATCATATAATATCATTGCATCGGCGGTTGAATCGAAAGGGCAATGGGTCATTTCAATTTCATCTTCACTGCAGCGCCCGAATTTACTTTCAAAACTTTGTGCAGTAAGATTCATGTTTATTAGAGAAAAAACTATAAATAGCAAAAGGGACTTCATAAAATGTAATCCGGAAAGGAGGTTTGCTTTGTAAGATAAATGGTTACTTCTTTTCAATTCCTATAAATTAAGTGGTTTTATTAAAATTTTTGAACTATGCAATTTTCTAACTTCTTCAATAAAAGCATAAAATTCAGAATACTTTTCAAGGTCAATTGACCCTGGAAGCATTAGAAATTCTCTTCTCACTGTCACACATTTTTCATCACTATCAATCGACATAGCAAAACTTCCATACGGTGATGAAATTTCAGACGGCTCATATAAGCTCTTCAAAGCATACCCATCAGGCAAATTATAGATAAGAGTATCAATATAATATAATGGTTCGGCAATCAGTACTGGAAGTTTTCGCAAAGCTGGTTTGGTGAAAGAAGGGATACCGGCTTTTGATAAAGAAATATAATAATCCTTGCCTAAAGGTTTCACTAAATTGTTGAGCAGCATGTTCACCGATAATTCAATTTCTTTTTCTTCACGGTCTGCCTTAGTAATTTTCCAGTCTTTAACCTCATAATCGTCAAAAAGCATCACCTTCCTGATGTACCTGTCTACATCATTCTTGTTCGCACCGCCATCAATAGAATTGAGAGTTTCAAAAGCTTCTCCTCTGAAAAGATAAGTTAAAGCAAGCACTGAAGGGCCTGAAATATTCAAATCATAAATTTGCTTCTCAAGCGTCAGTACCGACATCTTATCGAATGCAGGAGTCTTAACCAACCTGCTTTTATCTTGTGAAATCAATAATGCAGGCCTATTACGTGTAGATGAGCTCAAATAGCCACATGGTATATGTCTGTTTGTATTTTCAAGCCAAAGGGTGTCATTATCCACCGGGACAGCCAAAATAACATGATTGAACTGGTGACTGGGAAAATCTATTAAAAAATCAAGTGGAGGATCGGTTGCGTTTATTATAGTATAAAATGACTCTATACCGGCATGGGCCAGCAAAGCCTTCATGTATATTGTTAAAGCTTTACAGTCACCATATCTGTTTTTACATACATAACTCGCTGGGAATGGTTCAAGGGCACCCAAACCTTTTATTACATTAATATACCTTGTATTGTCTTGCATGAAATGGTACAATTTCCTAATTACTGCATACTTATCTGACAGACCACTCACCATCCTTTCAACATTGAGTTTTTCTTCATCCGTCAGAACTTCTTTACCCTCATTTAGACTGCTTATCCAATTTCCATAGCTCGTCCAAGTGTTCCATGAACCTTCAAACTTATTTTCAAAACTTTCTGGAAGCATTATCACATAAGGTATTTCTGAAATTGGATTAGAATAGTTTTCCTCTTTAACCGGAACCGGATATGATGATCTGAAAATAAATTCAATTGTTTTGCTATCTTGACGCACCGTTGTGTCGGATAGTTTATAAGTCTTCAGTTTATATTTCAGGTCAGCGGGAATGACAATTCTTAAATTAGCCTGCTTTACAGGTACCGATTCATAAACAACAGGGTGCCAATAGCAAATATTAAGATACTTTTTCTCTGTTGTGGTATACGAGTAAAAAACTTTATAAGGAAAATTCCCATAATCAAGTACAAATGCTTTCATAAATCTGTCAGAATAAAAAGCATCTGTAAATTCATTTCTGTCAATAATATCACTCCTTTTAAGGACTTTTACTACTTTACCCGAAGCATCTTCAATTCGTCCTTCAATATCCGAAACAGAAATATTCTTTGAATAAGGGACTGTAACTATCCCAGCGCTAATACCACCTTTACCATTTACAATCAATTCAACATTTGTTAACGTCTTTACTGAAGCCGCTTCCACATATACTACCTTCGAATATGAAACCACCTCAGCATCATACTTTTGGCATAAGACAGGCAAATTCAAAACAATAATAAAAAACAAGCAAATAAAAGTCCGATATTGCATAATTACAAGTGAATGTGAAGAATCGGACTCAATATTAAGAAGAAATTTTAATATGAGTTCTAATATTTACAAAAATTTTTAGTTTAGTCCGTAAATCTATAAGCAGCTTTATTAATTTCACCCACAGATTTAAGACTTCTAGGGGGATTCAAGTACCTGTCAAGAAAAGCATAAATCCTTACCCTTATCTGTTTAGCTACCTTAGTATCAATCCGATCAAATGAATGACCACCCTCCACATCCTTAAATATCTCATATTCAAATTTTTTTCCTTCGGCCTTTAGTGCCTTGATAAGGTGTTCTACTTCCAGAGAGTTCACATCATCATCGTTGGTATTTGTGTGAATCAATAAAGGAGTTTCCAGTTTATGTGCATTCCATGCAGGAGAACGACGACGGTATTCCTGAATATCACCCCTTGCGTCTTTTCCCAAATGATAATCAGCCGAAAAGAGAGCCCTGTATTCATTATCAAGATATCCCATCCGGGCAATCAGATCACTAACCGGAACGCCTGCATAGCAAACAGCAAATTTATCAGGGTGATCGAATACATTCATAAGGGCAATCATACCACCATGACTCCATCCCATAATACCCACTCTGTTCCCGTCAACCATTTCATAATTCTCTACCATGTAATCGCGACTTGCTATTACATCATCATTCTCAAGTCCACCGTAATCAATCTTCTCATAAAAATCCTTACCATATCCCGAACTTCCCCTGTACTCGGGAGCTACCACAATATATTGCTGAGCCATTAATTCCCTGATTATATGAGCATGATAAGTTGTAAAATCACCATGTACACCACCATGAGGCAGTACTATCAACGGGTATTTTAAATCAGGTTTCAGATCTTTTGGAATAAAAATATAAGAATAGAACTTCAGCGGGTTACTTATACCCATAGCAGTGGGATTCTTATCCTGCAACCTTTTCTGAACCGGTGGCCCTGTGATATATACCTTATCAATAAAGGCTACATCTCCTACCCTGTTATACCATTGCACATCATCAATGGCTTTTCTTACAGCATCAACCTGAAATTCAAGAATTTCAACTTTTTTTTCAAGCTTTTTGATTGCACTGTCAGTGTCCTGAGCCTTAACCATTGATATTGTTAAAGCCATAAGGAAAGTAATACAAAGTATTTTTCTCATTGGATCAATAAAAATTATAGGTTATTTCCATCTCTCAAGTGCCGGCAATACTTTCTCAGCCCTTTCTCGTGCTTGATTTTCAGGGATGCCCATAGTGACAGCAATTTTGATATTTTTTTCAATTTTCTGTTGAAGTGTTATTCCTTTATCAAGAAACTCACCGTCTTTATAACAGAAGCTACAATATTTTTCACTTTTACTCTGATCAGCATTTGTACCCCTGTAGGTTGAATCAATGCCAATGGACATTCCACAGCTTTGACAAGTTAAATCTGAATCTTCCATGATTTCTATGAATTTTTAACTCCTAAAATCTTATAAGTTTCAAATAATGCTTCCTGATTATCAGTAATGATCAGGATCTTATCATTTTCCTTAAGTTTTGTCTTTCCGGTTGGAACAAAATAATTTCCACTACGATTCACCATAACCACCAGTGTGTTATCGGGCAACGTTAAATTCATAAGGCGATTGCCTTTTTCAAGTATCTGGGGAGTAATTTCAATCTCCGAAGTAACAGTTTTCAGATCGCTGGACAGGTCAACATCAAAACTTTCAATTTTTCCAATTTCATTAGGAGACTCAGCCAGTTTTAACCATCGGGCCACCAATGGAAGTGATGTTCCCTGAACAATCAATGAAACCAGGGTACAGAAAAACACAATATTAAAAATTAAGCGTGCGTGTGGAACATTCTCTACCAAAGGATAAATAGCAAAAATTATGGGAACCGCACCTCTGAGACCAACCCAGGAAACATAGGTTTTATCATTAACCGCCATTTTCCTGAAAGGGAGCAGGCTTAAAAAGACTACCATTGGTCGGGAAATAAAAATCATCAGAAAGCTAATAACCAGCCCCGGAATAATTATAGGTACCAGTTCATGTGGATTAACAAGTAAACCCAAAGTGAGGAACATTATCAACTGTGACATCCATGCCAAGCCATCAAAGAAATTGAGTGAGGAGCGTTTATGTACAAATTTGGAATTCCCGATAACGAGTCCTCCGATATAAACAGCAAGAAAACCGTTTCCTTTTGCAAAGTACGTCACCGAGAAGATAAATATGCAAAAGGTAAAAATGAGAATAGGATATAATGAGTCATTTCCAATTTTAATCCGGTTAACTACCTTAACTGCCAGTCGTCCTAAAGCATAACCAAGTGCAGCGCCGATACCAAGCTGCAAAATCAGCGTACCTCCAACTAACCAGAAATTAGGAGCCTTATTCACCATAATCAGATCAATCAATGATAAAACCAATACGTACGCCATAGGGTCATTACTTCCGCTTTCGAGCTCAAGTAAAGGACGAAGATTATTTTTAAGATGCAGATTTCTTGAGCGGAGGATAGAAAATACCGATGCTGAGTCAGTTGATGCCATGGTAGACGCCAACAATAAAGATGTAAAAAGTCCAATTCCGGCCGATGCCATTGTCATGCCCAGGTACCACCAGATAATAAGACCGGTAATGATTGCAGTCAATAGAACTCCAACAGTTGCCAGAATCACCCCTTGAGCTAAAACCGGACGGATTTCAGATGTCTTGGTATCCAATCCCCCTGAGAACAGTATTATACATAGAGCAATGGTTCCTATATTGTTGGCAATCTGAATATTTTCAAATTGTATTCCTAATCCATCACTCCCGCTAATCATTCCAATTCCAAGGAACAACAATAACGCGGGCACTCCAAATTTTGAACTTGCGGTCCCTGCTAAAATACTAAGGAAGAATAAAACAGCCAGAACAATTAAAAAAAACTCAATCTGTAAACTCATATGTCATTTTTCCCCTTCAGGCAATATTTTCCAAATTTAATGATTTTATTACAACTGCATGAAGTTAAAATACTACTGCTTCAGGGAGTTGGGAACCACCTGCCCTGTATTTGTTTTCAAACATCACTGAACATGAGCACTATTTTCTAGAAATTACCAATCCCATAGACTTTCTCGCATAATGGGGTTTATTATAGTTTTATCGCCGAAAATGATGTATAATGTGTTATTGATAACTATCTTACAATTTCAAATTTTGTCTCAACGAGCGTATTGCCTTTAATCATTGACCATACGGGGCAATACTTATCTTCGGCAAGCCAAATTACTTTCTCAACTTCTTCATTTGTTACATCAGGAGAATTCAATTTAATCTCAAGAATAATACTTTTGAATCCGGTTGGGTGCTCCTCTTTTCTCAAACCTCTGGAATTAATTTCAAATCCCGAAATATTCCTGTTCATCCTCCGCAAGAATGTTAGCATGGCACTACCCAAACAAGATGCCAAGCTTAGTAGCAATAATTCAAGTGAAGTATAGCCAAGGTCATCCCCTAATGGTGAAATGTAATCAATTGAAACCGGATCATTATCGCATGCCGATCCCATGAAATGAAGTTTGTCGTTAACAAGTTGAATAACAGAGCATACTTCCTTTGTTTTGTCGTTTGTCATTTTGTATTGCGTTAGCACCAACGTTTCATCTATCTATTGCAGTATCAATTCTAATGTTTTTAATCATATAGAATGTGCATATGATCGTTATTAAATTAAACGAAGGAATTATAAATATAACCGGTATAACGTTAATCCCATTAATGGCCATTGCAATAATTTTGGCAGTCAAAGCTGTCATTAGCAATGATAAGAAACCTAAATAAACTGTTGAGTAAATATATCCTTGCTTCTTTCTTCTGAAAAGTAATAATCCAATTACAAAACAAATAGGCAGCAATAATCCAAGATCGAAACCTTGTACAATAAGAGTTGTAAAATGGTTTAGTTCAACAGGATAAACAGAGCCATCAATCAGAGGAGGTACAACGATTCCAAGCCAAAGAAATGCAATTGCCACAGCATTAAACATTAAGAAACCACCGACACTTCTTGCTGGCGTTTTTTCAGAAAAATGATAGATACTAAAACGCTCCTCTAAAGACCTGGCTGAAATAAATAAACCAAAAAAAGAAAGAGCTAAAAGTGTTACATAGCAAAGAAACATGAAATTATACATTCCCATTGCTGTGTAAAAAAGATAGGTTACAAAAAAATAACCAAGCACCCCACTTAACATATAGAAGGACCGGATGGAGTTTTTGAGATATCCAACGAGTGAGATAAATATGAGGGGTATGGCAATAAACAATGTAACATAATCCTGAGCAATACCTTGAATAGCAACATCAGAAGGCATATGTTGATATAGTCCTCTGCCATAAATTTCTATATCAAGGCCTCTAATAGATCTATATATAAAAGCACCGTCTCCACACTGTAAAAATATTCCGCTAAAGGATGCAATGCCAGCAAAGATGGCAATAAAGAGAACAATAATTGTTATTTGCCTTTTTTCACTCATGAATTACCTTGTTTCCATTTAATGAATAATCAGTTAGTTCACCACAAATTCATTCAATTATGCAAACAAGATCAAAATTAAGAAAAAAGTCGTTCACATTAGTGCAACAGGCTAAACCTGCCATTGGCTATATGCGATGTTGTACGCCGTAATGTTTTAGCCCTTTTTTTGTTGGCCTGAATTTCAATTTTCATTTTATAATATTTTTTTTAAAACGCTAATCTTTTTAAGTCCAAAGCTCAACAAAGCCGATAGGGAAATACCTAGAATAGTAACTAATACAAACTTGAGATTCGTATTCAGGTCTATTTTAGCCAAAAGCAGTTGCAAGGCTATTACAATTAGCAAATGGAACAAATAAATGCCATAAGAGTTATCAGATAGAAATTTCAAGAAATTATTCATCTGGTGAATTAATATTTTCGAAATGGTATAAATGCCGAGACACAATCCTACACAGAGAAAGGATTCAATTATAGATTCGCTCCACAAATTTGGAAATTGGTCATAAATTAGGTCTTTAAAAATGAATGTAAATAGCCCTAAAAAGAAATAAGAAAATGCTGTTATGGGTTTGATATCTTCGAGCCAATTGGTTTTATTAAACAGTGCACCTAATAAAAACAGACTTAAGTATTGTGGTAGGTGTGCTACTTCAACTGGGATTATCCAAGTAACCCAAACATCTATGGGATAAACGCTTCTGACCCAAACATTAACTGGTATCAAGAAAAGCAAATAAAGCAGAGGAAACCAGAACTTAAATGTTTTTGCAAATTGAAATTTTACTTTAATTGATTTAACCAACGCTAGATAGATAAGAGAATATGCTAATAACGATGCTACAAACCAGAGGTGGCCAACTGATAGTGGTGGCTGTTTAAAATGTAAATCTGCAATAAAGCTAAAAAAGTTGGTTTTATTTTCGCTTAAGAGGTGATGTAAAGGTCCAAAAATGCAAAAGATAAAGAATAGCAATGGAATTCCAAGTCTAAAGAATCTATCTTTTAAATACTTCTTGATAGATTTATTCTTAAGCGAAAAAAATGTAAAATATCCAGAGATGAAAAAATAAAAACCCATCATGTAAGCTGCATTCAAAAAGAAAAAGGGTCTTAAATAATCTAATTTTGGGCTATCAGAAACTAACCAAACTCCGCCTGTATTTCCATAGGCCTGTCCTGAATGATGAGCCACTACCATACAAGTCAGAAATACTTTAATGAAATCGATAAAAACGATTCTCTCTTTGACTTCATTCATATACTATTTCAAAATATTTCTGCCATTACTTATACAAAATGTTGTGGGCTGAACATTATTCTTTAATCTTAATTTCAAGATTATCAATCCATACTTTATCCATCTGTGTCTTTATATAAAACACCGCATTATTATCACTATCTGAAGTAAAAGTTCTATTATAAAACATCCACTCCATATCATTAATTATTCCAAAAGGACTTTGAGGAATCCACTCATCAACCCAGTTGTAATCATAAATTGTAGTGGAAATTTTTTCTTCATTATTTTGATAGTAATAAAAATTGAACGGATACATCATATACCCAAAACCTGATAGTTTATACCAAAACGAAATTGTATAGTCTCTATTTGCTTCAAGGTCAATTGTAATTGACATTTCATTCTCGGTTACGGGCCATCTGTCAATAGTTCCAGAAAGATTATTATCAACAGTATCAATTTCTGAATTAAGCAAAACACACCCAAAACCTGCGTACATATTAATATTATCAATTGTAATATTTCCAGTTATATTCCAATTGTTCAGGCTTTCAGAATTTTCAAAACTTCCTCCTGGAATTAAGTTTCTGTTAATGCTTGAAATATTAGCAATGTTACTTCCTCCCAATTGACCATATTCATTTAATACAAAAACTCGAAGATACTTTTCTGATAAGTTTTCAAGTTGTATGCTTTTAACTGTGTCATTAATATCAATAGTTACATGCTCAAGTTGCCCTGTTGTTTCATCTAGTCCTGATGAAGTATGACTATATAGCTTATACTCACGAAAATCATCTGCTTGTGATTTATTCCATATAATGGTAGCCATATTAGTTAAACTATCCAAAATTATTGTATCAATCAAAACAGGATTTGGTAAAATCAACGATTGTAAGTTCAAGTCTTTATTCTGTAGTTCAATATCAAAAGATTTCTGAATAAAGCTATTGTCTGAGCTCTTTTTTTTAGTGTTTAAGGAATGACTTCCTTCTGGCACATTTTCTATTAAGAAATAACCTTCTGAATTAGTTATGGTTTTGTATTGCTCTAAACCATCAATATCAACTGTTGCATTTGCCAAAGGTTTTCCATCAGATTTTAGTATCCCGCTTACTTTGAAGTCAGTTTTTTCTTCATCTTTTTGACATCCAATAAGGAAGATTAACGAAAAGATGATTAGCAGTAGATTAATAGTTTTCATGTCATTTATTTTTTTTAAAGTTTGTGATTGAGTTCACAGTCTGTTTGTTTTGCCCACAACGGTTGGCTGGTAAGTGTCGTGCACCATTTGTCGTGTGTAGTTCTTTTAATTCTCAATTAATATAATGCTGGATTTCCAATAAATCTTAAATATTTGAATCGTAAAAAGTATAGATATTAAAACAAAGGTTATCCCGATTGTATGAACAACATAATTTCCAAATCTTAAGGAGAGCATATAAAAATCCCCGTATGATTCGAAAATAAATCCTGAATAGTTGTTCACAATATCATATAGAGGACTTAAAATAAGTAAAACTAAAATTAACCCTGTTAATAACTTGTTCTTTAAGTAATTTTTTCTCAAAATCAAGAATCCAATTATAAGACATACAATGTCTCGCAAATATGGCATAATCCCTGAAACAAATGCTTGAGTATTATTCTCAAACTGTGAATTCACGTATGCAGTTTTGAAAATCTCCTTCTAAAAAAGCTGGAATTAATTGGTAATCGTTGATTATTGTTCCCGTAATCCACGAACCAAATAAATGACATGTCTCATGTAGAAAAGCATATGTAGAAATCCACAGAAGGTATAATAATACGATATAAAGACTATATTTCTTAAAACCCAATTTATTACGCTGATAAAATAAGATAAGTGGCAGTAATATTAATAGAGTAATCTCTATTGTACTAATCATATCTGACATATCATTTATTCAGTTTTCGTGTCATTTTACTTTCATTCTTTTCTCTAGTGGTGTAATTGCAATACTAATTCATAATTATTATCCGCTGTGAGTGTAATTCTGACGATGCATAAATTTGCAATATATAGAGTCCGGAAATCAAATCTTCAATATTTATTTCAAGATGATAATCATTCACAGTCATTTTTTTTACTATCTGCCCTTTCGTATTTACAATATGCACTTTTGAAATTATTACAGGTGATGCGATACGAATGCTATTTGTAGCAGGATTGGGGAAAACCGAAAAATACGATATAGCAGCCTGGTCTTCCGAATCTGTTGTTATTGGGCAGGGGCGTTTCCACAGCCCTGTTCCATTTATTCCTGTATATAAATTTTCATCGTAGCCGAAAATAGAAAGCACTGGTGAGCCGTAAAGTCCATCGTTGATAGGCGTCCAACTTTCGCCATAATCAGAACTGAAATATATTTCTCCTAAATCTGTTCCAGCCAGCAAAGTGTCATTGTAAGCATTAAGTGCTCGTATTTCAGTTTGTGCAGGCATTCCTTCAGAAGCAGAAATCCATGTATTTCCGTTGTCTGAAGATTTAAATACACCCTCTGAACTGGTGCCTGCAAGAACATGTCCATTAAAATATTGAAGAGCAGTAATCCGGTTGTCAGCTAACCCATTATTCACCTGATACCATGAGGACCCGAAATTGCTGCTGCAATATATCCCTGAATCTGAAGTTCCGGCAAAGAGATAAGTTCCATCTGAAGCAAGGGCAGTTATGTTCATGCACCCAAGTCCTGTGTTGACGGGATTCCAGTTGCTTCCATTGTTTGCTGAAACAAAAACACCCTCTTCGCCACTACCTGCAAATATTTTTCCGTTGCAGAATGTAAAACACTGAATCCAGCTGCTGGTCAGTCCTGTGTTGGAAGCCTGAAATGTAATCCCGTTATTAACAGATTTAAACACCCCAAGCATATCCGTACCTGCCAATACTATTGAGCCATTTGCAATTACAGAACGTATCTCAACCGTTCCTATGGTGGTTGACTTTGTCCAGGTTATACCGCTGTTGTTCGAAGTATAAAGACCTGCCCCGTGTGTTCCTGCAATGAGCGTTGAGCCACTGCTTACAAGATTCCCGACATTTGCTTTAAAAACAGTGCTGTTGTTGCATAAGGTCCAACTTGCCCCTTCATTGCTGCTTTTGTAGATGTGCCCATTGCTTACTCCGGCATAAAGAACAGAGCCGTCATTACCTATAGCCCATATATCTGTTTCATTTAATCCTGTATTTATAGTTGTCCAGGTTTGCCCGGAGTCAGCAGATTTATATACACCGCCACCAAAAGCACCGGCATACAACACTCCGTTCATCTGTGTAAATCCCTTTACCCCTGGAATATATGTTGTCATTTGCGACCAGGTGGTTGCACTATCAGCCGAAACATATACTCCGGCATAAATGGAGGAAGCAAACAATTTACCATTAAAATGGATGATTGATCCAACACTCGTCTGAGTAAATCCGTTATTGGCAGGGGTCCATGTATCGCCCATGTCCGTTGACCTGTAAATGCCGTCCAGGTAAGTTCCGGCATAAAGATTTACTCCGTCAGTTTCCAACCAGTATATGTATTTTGCTGGTATTCCGTTGTTTACTTCAGTCCACGTGTCCCCACCATCAGTGGAGCGGAATATACCACGTAAATAGGTTCCCGCAAAAAGCACATTGTTGCATTCTACGATAGTTTTAACATATTTGCCTTTGAGCTCAGTTCCTGCCGGCTCCCAGTCAATGCCCTGGTTGTTTGTGCGAAAAACATTTTCATCTGTGGATACAAAAACATATCCTCCTACCCGTGCCAACGATTTGGTATCACAGCTTTTTAATCCATTATTACGAAAAGTCCATGAAGAACCATGATTCTCCGAGACAAGCACTCCACCAGACGTTGCAGCATAAATGCAATAGCTGTCGGAAATAAAATCCCTTACATATCCGCCTGTTGGGCAATTCACAGGTTGCCACTGAGCAACTGCAATGTTAATCATCAGGCAGCAAAAAAAGAATATTAGATAAGCTTTTTTCATTGAAAGAGCATTGGTATTATTCATTTTAACTTAAAATTTCACAATGGTTTACTTCTCAATTTTCTTTGTCGTTGTCTGCTTCTTACACTTGGCGATAACGGTCAAGTATAAGCTTAGTGCGCCGAGCTATTTACTGTCAGTCTCTCCAAAGTTTATTAGCTCGTGTTAGCGTGCGTATTTATTTTTCATGCTTTCGTCAAAGATAATGGTTAAGTTCCTACTAACAATTTGTCCTCTTTGATATATAACATCCCAATCTGGTATTAATTCAGCAATACGAATTGCTTCTTTGAAATATACATTATTTCTGTCAGAAATTAGAGAACATGAATCTAACACATACGTGTAATCACTAAGCAAACTATCTATTTGACCTTCTTGATTGGGTTGAATCCCAATCGATACTTGAATATGCTTATTTTTTAGGTCGGGAAGATTTTTCCAATTAATTTGAGAATAAATAAAATCTAAATAGTTTTTTGGATTTGGGTCGGTAGTGAATTTGGATTTCCTTGCTATATAATTTTTATAAGTTCTAGATTCAACCAGTTTACCATCTTTAGTTTCAATGATTGTTTCAGTTTCATAAATTGATTTATAATCTAAATGCACATATTCTATACATTCTCCTTTGGGAACAACTAATTTGTCGGTTACCCAGTTTGCAAAAAGCAAATTATCTTGTATTTCTTTCCCGAATATTTTTTTCAAGTCAACTCTTACCTTATTATCATGACAAGCATAAATATTACTTAAATATAATTTGTCATTTATTATTGTCCATTCAGCAATATAACCTCTCCAACAAGCAGTTGAATTCATAGTTTCTACTACTTCGGCTTCATATTTTTTTGGGTATAACCTTCTCTCTTCAGCCAATAATAAAGAGTCAATAATTTTTGAGAGTTCATCCTTGTCAGCGCGTAATTCAAGTGGATTGGAAAAAAGTGTAAGAGTGTCTTTTTCCCAAATTAGAATATCACCGACCTGACTAGTTGCATTCGCTGTCAGAGAGATAAAGAGGAATAGTAGTATGCTCAGTTTTCTTGTCATAATATGCACGCTATCGCCTTGGCGGTATGAAACGTTGGGGAGTTCGGAGCTACTTCACTATCAAGTTACAATGAACTTTGATGCGAGAACCGAGGCTCGAATAACCACTACGCCCCCAATGTTTTATGACCGCGTGTTATGCGCTTTTATTATTGTATCTCAATTATTCTTTCTTCAAAATTTGTCACTCCTTCAGCTTTCACTTCTTTGGTTTCTACAGAATAAATTATCCAACCTGAGCCATGAATTCTTGAAGCTATCCAAATATCATTTGTCATCGGAGGAATATCTTCTTTTTTAGGTGCTGGCACTTTCAACGTTTCTGACATTTTTACCAAATAATCAAATGTTGCATTAGTAAGCTGTTCTGAATCTACAGACTGTTGCATTCTAATTATAAAGTTGTTATTATCTGGATTTAGCTCATCAAGCCAGAGAGTTACTTTCATATCAAATGGGTCTCCACCATACAAATTAGCAGCTTGCATGTTAGCATTAATCTCTTCGCCCAACTCATATTTTCCGCCATGAAATGTATAATATTGCTGCATTTCCTTTACAGCTCCGAGCTCAATCGACTGTTTTGTGCTGTACATTACTTCAACTTGATTAATAAATTTATCCATATTAGGAATGCTTTTAGTTTCTTTTTTCATGAGTTTCGTTGCTTTTAAAATGTAATCCCTAACCTCTTTCCAATTGACCACTTCTTGAAACGCTCCTAATTCATCAGTCCGTATTCTAACAGTCATATCCTCTATTATTGAAGACAGTTTTTGAATTAATTCATTGTCTGATTGAATTTCATAATCTCTATAAAACCAATCAATCAGATATGAATTTGCTGTTGAATCTACAATTGTCATATCAACTGCATATTTGTAAAATTCTCTTGCGGTTGTGTCAGAATCTTTGATTTGAAATTTCTCTTGTGTGATAATATACGTTTGTTTTTCATTCATATCCCAGTATCCAATCACCTGAGCAGTTGAATCATTCATATTAATCTGTCCAAAAGTACTAACACTCATAAAAATTGCTAATCCTAAAATACTTAGTTTTCTCATTATTAATTTTCTATTTGTTTATTTAATTAGGGTTAGTTGCCGATTCCGAAGCACTTTCTTATCAAGGTGCAACTACTTTCGATTCGAGCTGTACATCTTGAATACCCACTGCACCGGCGATTAAATATACCGCTTGTCAGCGTGCCGTTTTTTATTTAAAATTTTACTTTATCTTTCTTGCAATAATTTACAGGGTCACATCCAGTTCTTTCCCCACCTATCAAAGCAACTCCTTTTCTTTCTTTTTTTATCATTTTCTTTGTAGCAACTCCATATAAAATCGGAACAACTTCATCAATCATTCCGCATATTGGACAAGTTTCTGGATGACCTAATATATGATATTCACATTCGGATAAGAAGAACTTCAAATTCAAATCCTTTCCAGGTTCAACAACTATATTATTAATTGTAGTATCCTTATATCCAGTTAATTTAATTCCAAATGAATACTTTCCTGAGACAAGATTTTTAATTTCAAAAAATCCACTTGTGTCAGAAACAGTCATGTAATTGGTCTCAAACATTATAATATTTGCACCAATAACAGGTTCTTTTGAGACTTTATCAAAAACATATCCGCTAATAATTCCATTTTGGGAAAATCCTTTATTAGCAATAAGAATCAGGATTAGAATAAAGGCTATCGTTTTTATTCTTATTATCATCGTCTTTCTAAATTCAGTGTTGGGTTCAAATGCATAAGTCATTATTTTGGTCTTTCTCTGAGTATATTTCATTTTTAAAGGATTAATCAAAATAGTTCATTTGTGTCAATTCGTTTTCTTTGGTTAATCTTCTTTCATTTAAAGAGAAGCCTTGAATTAAGTGATCTTTTAAAATTTTGTTTGCCCAAATTCTAAATTCGGTCCTCTTTTTGAATTTACACGATACCCGACAGCTATGATGATATCAAGATTATAGAATTTAATTTTTCTGGTTATTTCTCTGTCACCTTCTTTTTGAACTTGTGCAATTTTTGCACAAGTTGAATTTTCTTCTAATTCATTGGATTTATAAATATTCGGAATATGCCGATTAAGCGATGTTCTATCTGTTTCAAATAATTATTCAAGCTGATATTGATTAAGCCAAACTGTTTGATCTTCAAGCTTAACTTCAATTTCAGTTTTCCCATCTTTTGAAGTTAAGATTTGAATTTCTGATTTATTCATCTGGTTTTTTCTCTAAAACTACAAATATTATTTCGTCTTGATAATGCACGGTAACGTCCGCAAGTATG
>JAEYSM010000015.1 GCA_023434665.1 Bacteroidota bacterium
ATCATGGAGTTTCCATTGAGATTCATTTTACTACGATCTGCTCTCGATCTACCTTTGCTACGGTATTGCTTCGGTATTGATCTACTAAACATGTAGATCGAAACCAGATGGGAGTCGCCTGTATAGCCGAGCCGGATACAATCAATCTTCAATCAAATTGTAAGTTTCGATTGCCGAAAGGTCGAAATGTTAACAGTCCAACTTTCAGTCCAACCTGGCATACCATGTTTGGTCACTAAGAAATAAAAGGGTTTTCTATAACTTAATCTTATGGGGATTTTCTTCTAAAAACCCTTTCCAACCTGAGTACTTTTTCTCAGATGTCCCGGTTCCTTTTTGAAAAAAATGGCAAATAGCAGCTGCAATTGCATCAGTAGCGTCTAAAGGGAAATCAGTTGTCGGCATTACGGTCAGATTGCACAACATGGCTGCTACCTGCTCCTTGGATGCGTTACCCTTTCCGGTTATTGATTGCTTGATCTTTCGGGGAGAATACTCAAATATCGGAATATCACGGTATAATGCAGCCGCCATGGCAACACCCTGCGCTCTTCCTAATTTAAGCATCGATTGTACATTCTTCCCAAAAAAAGGTGCCTCAATAGCCAGTTCATCAGGATGGTAGATGTCAATCAATTCCAGCACCGATTCAAAAATCTTCTTAAGCCTTAATGCATGGTCCTCCTTATAACTGAACTTAAATACATTGAGCGTAATAACCTCTATTTTCTTACCTTTATCGGCTATTAACCCATAGCCCATTACTTGGGTACCGGGGTCAATTCCCAGGATGATCCTGTCGTTGTTCATATCTTACGTTATAAGAAAGCGAATGGCTCTCACAGCAAAGGTAAAGAAAACCATAAATACCGCATTGCAAATTATTATTGCGCTGCTGTCAGTGTGGTTTATTTACCGACAGATTGATAATCCTCAGGTATATCTTTCCTTTGTCATCACCTTAGGTAAAAACTATAACACGGAGACCTTTATTCTTTTGATGGCAATCAGCCTCTTATTAATGCCGGTCAACTGGCTGCTTGAAGCGTACAAGTGGAAGGCACTGATTGGATATTCTGAAAATATTTCAGCTTCCCAGGCATTTAAATCGGTCCTCTCGGGGATTACCTTTAGTTTGTTTACTCCAAACAGAACCGGCGACTTTGTTGGTCGATTACTTACCCTTCCTCATTCAAACAGGATTACAGGTGCAATGCTCACACTCACAGGGAGCATTGCCCAACTGATCACCACTTTATTCATGGGTTTAATTGCCCTGTGTTTCTTTATACCTCAGTATTTTAATCTGTCACAACCTCTATTTGTAACCGGGTATGCATTTGTGGTTATATGTTCGGTTGTCATCTGCTTTTTGTTGATTTTTATATTTTTGAGAATTCCTTATTTTTCAGGAATAACCTATTCCTCCCGGCGACCCTTTTGGAGAAAACTCTATGAAAATCTGCATATCATGGCACTGGTTGAAAGAAAGACACTCATCACTACCCTGACACTAAGCTTTTTACGGTACTTAATCTTTTCTGCCCAGTTCTATCTGCTGTTGGTCGCATTTGGATTCTCAATCCCATTGTCAGATGCTTTTGTTCTTATTGCAATGACTTATTTTACAATGGCTGCTATCCCGACCATAGCTCTTGTGGATCTGGGTATAAGAGGATCAGTTTCCTTGTTTTTCTTTGGAATGTACAGTACTTATCCCGGTGCATCCATGTCAGTACTGGCAGCTACCACTTCTATATGGGTTATTAACCTGGCCCTTCCAGCTATTGCGGGATTGTTCTTCATTTATCGCCTTAAGCTTATAAGAAAGGTGTGAACATGACAGTAATCTTTTTAATAATCGGGATTTTCGTAACGCTTGGCTATGCTGCTTTAATTTACTCATATGCAAACGGACTCCGTAAATCGGGCAACGGATTTTATAATTCAGAATCTCTCCCACCTGATTTTCATCATTCACTTCCATATGTCAGCGTTATTATTGCAGCCCGTAATGAAGAAAAGAATATTGAAGAGTGCCTAAGATCACTGGGCAGGCAGCATTATCCTGTCTCACACTATGAAATAATTATAGTGGACGACCATTCAGAAGATATGACAACCGACATCATTAACAGGTTAAAAGCAGTGTTGGATTTAGAGGTCATACTCGTTGAAAATGATGATAATTACGGAAAAAAGGCTGCAATTAAAAAAGGAATTTTATCGTCGCGGGGCAAATTTCTGCTTTTTACTGACGCCGATTGCCGGGTTTCGCCTGATTGGATTTTATCGATGACTGAATGTTTTATTATAAATAAACCTGTTTTTATAACCGGACCGGTAATGCTATCGTCTTCAAAAGGTTTTTTCAATGCCTTCCAGCGACTTGAATTCAGTTCATTGATTGCCTCAACTGCCGGTAGCATTGCCGTGAAGAAACCTGTTATGGCAAACGGGGCTAATATGGCTTTCAGTAAACCTCATTATTTAAAGATGCTTGAGGGAAAAAAAGAAGTGATGGGAGAAGAGTTCACATCGGGTGATGATGTTTTCACCCTTTTTTCGGTGAAACAGCACTTTGGAGTTGAAAGAATAACTTTTTTAAACAGTTTAAAAGGAGCAGTTTTCACCTCTCCAAAAGAGAATTTAAAAGCTTTACTGGAACAGCGGTTCAGATGGGTTTCAAAAAGCAGGGGCTACAAAGATAAAGATGCTATTCTGACGGCAGTGTTGGTATTTGGATGTAACTTTATGATTCTCCTGATGTTACTTGCAGGGTTATATAATATATGCCTTTCACTGTTCAATGCAACACCTTTTAAAGCAGAGTGGTTTGTTAGCGCAGTTATACTGCTCGCTGTGAAGTCAATGGTCGATTATTACCTGTTGATCATTTATGTGAAACGATATAATCAGACTCAATTGCTGAAATGGTTTCCGGTGGCTGTGGTGCCGGTAATGCTGTTTACAGTAATTTCGGCAATACTGGGCAATCTTGTCAGTGTGAAATGGAAGAAGAGGCGGGTGAACTAACCCCTCTCTGCTTAAGGATTTCCTCCGCAATTACCATATCTATTGGATGCGTAATCTTAATATTTTCAGTGTCCCCGTTAAAAAGCGTTATTTCAACTCCCTGAGTCTCAAGCAATGATGCATCATCACTAAAATCGTTTTTATCAGACACTGAATAGGCGTTCTTTATCAGCGAGAGTTTAAAACACTGGGGAGTTTGTATTAATTTATAGAGATTTCTGGGCACAGAATTGTTGGTTGCGCCATCAATAAATCTTATCGAATCGTTTATATCACAATAAGGGACCGCCGAGCCTGTTTCGTTAGCCAGTTTAAAAGCTGTTTGAATTAAATTAAGGGAAACCAGAGGGCGTGCTCCATCATGAATTGCTACAATACCCTCGGTAGTTTTTATAGCATCTAATCCACTTTTAACGGATTCGAACCTGGTGTTTCCACCGGCAACAATTGAATGATTTACATTAAACGAATATTGGATACAGAGCTGAGACCACAAATCGAAAAACTGTTCAGGAATCACTACTATAACAGAAGAATCAGAGTCCTTAAAAGCATTAATTGTATGCATAAGCATCGGAAGATGTCCGATTGGTAAGAATTGCTTTGGAATGGTTGAATTCATGCGTGAACCCGAACCGCCTGCCACAATAATCACAAATTTTTTCATTACAGAATCAACATGGCATCACCATAAGTGAAGAACCTGTACTTTTCTTTAATGGCTTCTTTATAGGCCATCATCAGGAAATCGAAGTCAGCAAACGCAGATGTTAGCATCAGCATAGGTGACTGTGGCAGATGGAAATTTGTGATCATGCTTGAAGCTATGCTAAATTCGTATGGAGGAAAGATAAACTTATTCGACCATCCTTTATATGGTTTAAGCATGCCCCCAATAGAGACTGAAGTTTCAACGGCTTTCATGGTTGTGGTTCCAACCACGCAAACCTGTTTGCGGTTGAGCTTGGCCGTGTTAACAATATCAGCTGCAGTATCGTTAATAATAAGCTCTTCGGAATCCATCTTATGTTTAGTAAGATCTTCTACATCAATAGGACGGAAATTACCAACGCCTGCATGGAGAGTGATGTTAGCGAATGTTACGCCTTGTAACTCGAGACGTTTAATCATTTCGCGACTAAAATGCAGACCTGCAGAAGGTGCTGCAACAGCTCCTTCATTCTTAGCATATATAGTTTGATACCAAACTTTATCCTCGTCCAAAATTTCCCTAAGGGCCTGAAGTTCTTCAGGAATAGGAGTTTTTCCGAGACTTTCGATTGTTTGTTTGAAAGATTCATAAGGGCCATCGAAAAGGAATCGTAAAGTACGGCCTCGCGAAGTAGTATTGTCAATAACCTCAGCTACCAGTGCATCATCTTCACCGAAATACAGTTTGTTCCCGATTCTGATTTTTCTTGCAGGATCAACAAGTACATCCCACAAACGGGCTTCGGCATTTAATTCACGCAATAAGAATACGGTGATTTTGGCACCGGTCTTTTCCTTTTCACCAGTAAGTAGTGCAGGAAATACTTTCGTATCATTAATAATCATGACGTCTCCATCATTGAAATAGTTGAGAACGTCAGCAAATTGCCTGTGCTCAATGGTCCTTGTTTTACGATTAAGAACCATTAACCTGGTTTCATCCTTATTTGGATTTGGTTCTTTTGCAATAAGATCATTGGGCAAGGAATAACGAAATTGAGAAAGTTTCATTCCTGAAGGTATTTTGAGTTTTATTACCCATTTTAAGGGGTGCAAAAATAATACAATTTTAGCTCAAAATCAAGGGGTATTTGGCATATTTCTTATTTCACTTGTGTACTCTAAAAAAAACATTGTAACTTTGCATGCTTTTAAAAGAGTATTTAACCCTTAAGCATAGCGACAAACAATGGCAACTGTGGTTAACATTTTCTCAGGAAGGGCAACACGCTATCTGGCAGAAAAAATTGCAACAAGTTATGGTCGTAAATTGGGCGATGTCCTGATTACAGACTTTTCGGATGGTGAATTTCAACCTTCATTTGAAGAAAATATACGCGGAAACGACCTTTTTATTGTTCAGTCAACCTTCGCACCATCAGATAACCTTTTTGAATTACTTCTGATGATAGATGCCGCCAAAAGAGCTTCTGCGCGACATATTATAGCGGTTATTCCATATTTTGGTTTTGCACGTCAGGACCGTAAGGACAAGCCAAGAGTTTCAATTGCTGCCAAACTGGTCGCTAATCTGCTTACAGCAGCCGGAGTACAAAGAATAATAACTATTGATCTTCATGCCGATCAGATTCAAGGCTTCTTTGATGTGCCTGTTGATCACCTCTTTGCCTCATCGATCTTTATTCCTTACATCAAGCAATTGAATTTACCAAATCTTACGATGGCTTCTCCTGATACAGGAGGAAC
>JAEYSM010000006.1 GCA_023434665.1 Bacteroidota bacterium
GCCATGAAACCGGTTCTGGTATGAGTTTCAACACCTTCAATTACAATGGCAGCTCTTCTTCCTATCATATCAGCCGAAACATTCTGTTCTTCACTGAATTCGAGAATTCCTTTACCCGCTCCTTCTGATGTTTCTTTGTATATCTGATTTAAATACTCACGTGTGATTACAGGTTCACCAATTTCATTTAATGGCGACTGGAAAGTTATATTCAAAATTATCAAACTGGCCGTATTGGTAGGAATTCTTACTGAATCAGCCATAAAACCAATTCGTTGAACTTCGGGTATGATCTTCTCAAGTGCTTTAGCTGCCCCGGTTGAAGTAATAATGATATTGTTAAAAACTGAACGGCTTTTCCGTAAATCAGATGTTCCCGTTGAAGGAACAGCATCGAGGATGCTTTGGGTACTTGTTGAAGCATGAATTGTTGACATACCAGCCGTTAAAATATTTGATGTCTCTGGTCTTTCAAGTAAAGGGAGCATCATATGCGCTAATCCGGTGGTTGTACAACTCGCAGCTGACAATACATGATGTTTACGTGCATCAAAATCCAGATGATTGATTCCATATACCATAATGGAAGAATCAGTTGGCATTTTTAAGGTTGAATCCTTGATCTTGAATGGTGCGCTTGCAATTACTTTATCAGCACCTGCTTCAAGATGTCCCCTTAAACTTCCCTTAGGATTTTCAGCAGGAACTGTTGGATCGAGAAATGCACCAGTGCAATCCACTACTAATCTTACGTTGTGCCCTGCCCAATTTATATCTTTAGGATTACGCTGCGTAGTAAGAAATTTAACTGGCATTCCATCTATTTCAGCAAGATTCTGTTCACTGTCAATGATCTTAATTTCGCATTTCTTGCCCGAATGACCATAGAGGAAATTACTTAGTGATCCATAGGTTGAATCGTTGCTGAGGTTATGAATAAGAGCCTCTAGATTCTTACCAACACCGCGACCTACATTTACAACTAATCCACCAAAATGCTTATTAAGCAAATGGTTCCAGATAGTAAGTTTGCCAATCCTGCCTGCTCCATTTATCCCAAGCAGATTTTTACCATGCAATCGTTCCATTGTTAAAGATTAAAAGTGTTATTGTTTAATAATAAATTAAGTCAGTTCTGCTAACTTAACTTTATAATTTCCTTTATAGATATTTCCCAGGTTACCATCAATTGCAATTTTATCTCCCGGCTTCAATAGCACACCATTAATGGTACAGGTTTTTTCTTTTTCATTGACTATCAACTGGGTACAATTTACTACACATGTTTTTTCCAATCTAACTGCAGTCACTGCTGCATGCGAAGTTGCACCTCCTCTTGCTGTTATGAGTCCGTTGCATTCAAATATCATCCCTATATCGTCAGGCACCGTATCAGGTCTTACCAAAATCTTATTATCAGGCAAGTCTTTAAATTCCTGTAAGTCATCAGCATCAAATGCAAGAATACCATTTAGAACCCCTTTGCCCAGTCCGATTCCTCTTCCAAGTAATTTTAGCTCTGAGGACTTTACATCAAAAACGTAACTAAGATCTTGTTTCCTGATATCCTGATCTCTTGTTTGCAGTATATATAAATCCTCAGGATTCTCACTTTCAAATGTAAACTCAATCTCCTGATGACTGAACCCATAATGTTCTGTCAGCTCTTCAGCAACTGACTGCAATTTCTTGAAAATTCCAGGGAATGACAATTGCAGGGAAAATGCATTATCGTCATAAAGCTTCTTCCTTTGCCTCTCGGTAACTGGCATTGGATTTACCAGACCAGCTACAATGTCTTCTCCCTGACTGCAAAGGGTAAAATCGCCATATATGTGAATACCCGGTTTTTCAACATCAGGAGCATGAGTGAAAAGAACGCCTGTTCCAGAAGTCCTATGTATGTTACCCAGGACCATTTTCTGAACAATTACTGCCGTACCCCACTGATCTGCTATTTGAAGGTGATCGCGGTAAACTTTTGCCCTTTCGCTGTACCAAGACTCGAAAACATTAAATATCACCTGCTTAAGCTGTTCAAAGGGTTCATCCTTAAAATGAATATTATACTTTATCAGAATATCTTTATATGCAAAAGCGATCTCTCGCATCTGAGCAGGCGTAAAATCTATCTTTTGGTTTACTTTATAAATAGTCTTAAAATCAATCATTATCTGATCGAACTCATCACGCGAAACGCCAAAAGCCATTCCCCAACTTTGCAGGAAACGCCTGTAGCAATCCCATGAGGTCCAACCATAATTGAATTGTTTGCTAAGGGTTTCAACTATCTGATCGTTTAATCCAACATTCAGATATGTATTCATGGCTCCCGGCATTGAAATAGCGGTTCCTGACCTCACTGACAATAACAAAGGATTGTTTGGGTTGCCAAATTGTTGGCCTGTGATTTTCTCCAGACTGGAAATATGTCTCCTGATCATTAATTCGAATTCCTTTTCCATGAAAGGATTCTGAAGGATAGCGTCCCGTCTTCTGAATACTTCTGTAGTAAATACAAATCCTGGTGGTATAGGGAAACCCAACAAAAGCAACTTTTTCAAGAAATAAGCTTTTGAACCCAAAAATATTTGATTATCCATTTCGGGAGTTTCTCTGTAAAGCGGCGAAACTACCAGATCCGTATTGTACGACATGATACTGTATAAAGTATCCTCCGGGTAATTATCAACCATCTGTCTGAAAGTCCCTAAAATCCTTACCAGGAAATTATCGAGAGCCTGAACCATAAATGCAGATGAAAGCATTTCCCGATAAAACTCTTCGGATTTTTTATTCAGGAACTTCTTGGTCGAAGGACCATCACCTTTCATCTCCTGAGGATAAAGCTGAGGGATCACTACTTTCAACTGCCTGTCGTAAACTCTTAGAAAATACTTGTTTATGATCTCTCTTACACTCGAGAGCATAAACTGAAGTATATTTATATACTGACCAACCGAAAAACTTGCAGAGTTCAAACTATATCTGAACATTTTTAGATTGGAGTTAAAGCCCTGGTCACTAATGCCATCCAACTCAAGTCCTTGCCTAAAGAGTTCAAAAACAATGTGTATCCTCCTTAATGTTTTTGCTGTGATATAATCGAGGTTAATGCTGTTGATCATTTGCTCCATTAGATGAGCGGCAACTTTCTCAAGTCGGAATGTCAAACCCAGCGCTTCAAACTTGGGCTCCCGGTATTTACCATACATACTGGGAATCCCTATGGCTATATGGCGTTTATGATAGATATCCTCCCACCCTTCAGTCTTCTGGGGATCAGTAATAATGTTATTTAACTTCCTCATGAAGATATATACCTGACGCAATGCCCTGTCAGCATTACCTTTTTCTAGCATATTTAAGAAAAGGTCAATCTCATTATTGGTGAAGAAATTGAATTTCCTCATCAAAAGTCCCAGATTTACTGTATTAAATGAATATTTTTCTTTAAGTAATTCCAGTAATCGAAAGATATAAAACAGCCGCTGCTTGTCGAGAACATTATCAATTGGAAGAGCATTTATTTCCTTTTTGATTCTATCGGATGACAACTCCATAAGGGATCTTGGCATAGCATTCAATTGCTCACTCAGAGCATGCATAAGCTGATTTATCCCTGTAAACCATCTCGAATCTGTCGACATGGATTTCTTTACATCCTCAGGCAGCAATTCGAAAAGGAAAGAGGTATCTCCATCATACCAATAATGAATAATGCTACGGGTTAATGTTATATGGGTATTATTGCTTTCTGTATGAACCTGCTTGCGAAGAAAATGAATCAAACGATCGTTTCTGTGCGATAGTTCATCCATAGCTGTAGTTACTTCTCTTAACTCCCCTTCTGCACCAATTTCATTAAAATAAACCGGGAAAAGTCTTGCAAGCTGTTTTATTTGTTTGAAAATGGGCTTAATGTCAGAATTGAGCAATGCTGTTACATCCCTCTGGAAAAGATCAGTATCTGACACAAAAACTCCACCTAATCGCAAATGAATGATCAATGCCGAAAGTAATTCTCTGAATTCGGTTGGAGAGTTCTCTATCAATTCCATCCAAACCCTGATATTCTTAATATGAAACTCATTTACCTGTAACTGCCAATCACTGCTTACATATATTAATCCTGGTCCAATAAAGCCATGTCTGATTAATAGCTTTTCGAAATGAAGAATATGGTTTCCGTTTTCTGTTCTGTAAATTTCCTTTCCAAGGGTCAGAATACTGTCGAGCACTGTCCCTGAATTAGTAGCTTTTAAATCATTAAATAGTTTAAAAATGTTGTCAAGAAAACCAAATACCTCATCACTGGTCAATTCATTTTTAATATTTCGAAGGAGTGCATTGAAATCGCGCATCAGCATTTCCTTCTGATTCTGCATTCCTTCAAGATGCAGAAGGTAAAGTAAATAGTAGAACTTTTCATGGAACCGACTTAGAGAATTATGCAGTTGTCGGATATGAAATGAAATATCACCGAAAGTTGGAATTTCAACTATCTTATCCCAGCTGTCGCTAACATTGATTTTATCCTCAAGACTTTCATAATAAGAAGTGCCGATAGAGGAAATTTTTTCACGGCTTAATCCACTAAATAACTTGGTCCGTTCAGATACCCATTGATCGGTCTTTGTTGTCTCTTTCCAATAAATTGCATTTGCCAGAAGTGCTTTTCTGGCTAATTCGATTGCTCTTTGATTCAAAACCTCACCAGGCCATTTTAAGTTGGCAAATACTTTAACCAGGAAGCCGGTATTGTATATAACAGATTTATTTCGCTTATCGAGATACTTTTCTAATAACGATAATACATCTGACAGAATGTGTTCATTTATATTAGATGACGATGCCAGTTTTTCGAAGAACTCCAGTAGTGTGTGTACTGCATCTTCTGCATTTGCATCATTTAACTGTCGCGTAATAAGACCTTCATACAACTCAATTATTACTTCCCATACTAAAATAGATTCCTGCTTTTCATAAAACCAGAAATCCCCTAATGATATATTACGCAACTGGCCGATAATGTATGCACTATTGGAATATGGATGATTAAATTCATTAATGCAATCGATTGCACGATGATGTATAGAATAATAGGATTTTGACACCTCGATAAACTGACGATGCTTCTCTGGTATGTTTATATTATCAGTCCTCGTTTCTTTCAGATTAGCAGCCAGTGCATCTGAGAGTAAGATCTTATTGGGTTCCATGCAGCTAAATTAGTAAATACACACGACTTAGTTGCCAAACAATTGTCGAATTACAATGTTTATCAGAAATTCTTAAAAGCAGCTTATTAAATTTCTATATTTTTTCAATGAAAACCAAGTTAAAACTCATTAAAATAAAGGTGTTGCGGCAAAAAGAAATTTCGCCGGGTGTATTTGTTCTTTCATTCAGACGTCCTTGGGACTTTGTTGCAGGTCAGGTTGTTGGACTTGCCGGCAGTGAAACTGATGAAGCACGGCTTTATTCAATTGCCAGCGGAGAACTTGAAGATGAAGTAGACATCCTTTATAATATAAATCCGGATGGAAAATTAACCCCATGGATGGCACAACTAAACACTGCCGACACTCTATGGGTAAGTGAACCTTTTGGATCGTTTACCGGATCAGGAGAACCCGGTTGGTGGATTGCGTCCGGAACCGGTATTGCGCCCTTTGCTTCGATGTTTCGAACCGGTTTATTCAAAAACAAGAAATTATTGCATGGAGGTCGAAATCTTCAGAGTTTCTACTTTAATGAGTTGTTCGAACCTGAATTGAAAGAGAATTATATTAGATGCTGTTCGCGTGAATATAGTCCCGACATTTATCATGGACGAATAACTCAATATCTGAAAGAACATCCTGCACTCCCTGCTAACGAAAAGTATTATCTTTGCGGAAGTGCCGAAATGGTTGTGGACGCTCGTGACATACTTATTGAAAAAGGCATACCTTTTGATAATATAATCTCTGAAATTTATTTCTGATATTATGCTGACTCCTAAAGAGGCTCTTCTCGGGAAAACCAAAGAGGAGCTTACTCAGATTGTTTCCGATTTAGGCCTTCCGTCATATACGGGTGGTCAGATTGCCTATTGGTTATATAAAACGCAGATTCAGTCATTCGATGAAATGACAAATATTTCGAAAAAGGCAAGAACATTATTGAACGAAAATTATTCTCTTGGTGTTGAGTCGCCGATTTCAGTTAAAGAATCAGCTGACGGAACGAAAAAATATTTGTTCAAAACTCTGAAATCAGGCTTTATTGAAGCAGCCTATATTCCTGATCAGGACCGACACACTCTCTGCGTTTCCTCTCAGGCAGGTTGTAAAATGGGATGCTTATTTTGCATGACCGGGAAACAAGGTTTCCAATCCCATCTTTCTACAGGTGAAATACTAAATCAGTTAAGAAGCATTCCTGAAAGAAACAAAATGACGAATATTGTCTACATGGGAATGGGAGAACCTTTCGATAATACTGATGCTGTGATGAAAAGCTCTTCAATTTTCACTGCAGAATTTGGTTTTGCTATTAGTGCCAGAAAAGTAACTGTTAGCACTATAGGCATAATTCCATCTATGAAGCAATTCCTTGAAAACAGCAAATGCAATCTGGCTGTTAGCCTCCACACTCCTTTTGATGAAGAAAGAAGGAAATTAATGCCCATCCAGAATGTTTATCCCATAAAAGATGTTGTGGATACGATCCAACAGTACGATTTGGGAAAATATCGCAGGGTTTCTTTCGAATATATTATGTTTAAAGGTGTTAATGATTCTCGTCGTCACGTAAATGAACTGGCCCGGTTATTAAATAAAGTTAATTGCAGGATAAATCTTATTCGTTTCCACCCTATTCCAGGCACTCCGCTCGAGAGTAGTGATGAATCAACAATACTCGATTTTCAACAGGCACTGATGGCAAAAGGTATTGTAACCACCATTAGAGCTTCAAGAGGACAGGATATCGACGCAGCTTGCGGGCTGCTTTCAACCAAAGAGTTAGTAAAGAAGAACAAAGAATCAAGTCAAGCAAACGAATAATAAAACATGCAAGATCTGACTGAAGGCAAACCTTTAGGATTAATTTTCAGGTTTGCTACTCCCATGCTTATTGGTAATGTGTTTCAGCAGGTCTATAATGTAACCGATAGCATTATCGTTGGTAAGTTTCTTGGGAAAGAAGCATTGGCGGCAGTAGGTGCAAGTTTCCCGTTGATCTTTTTAATGATTTCCTTTATAATTGGTATTTCAACCGGCAGTACCATCTTAATAGCACAGTACTTTGGTGCCAAAGATGAAAAGAGAATCAGACGTTCTATCGATACCTTATATATCTTTCTATTCTTTGCTTCTCTCGTTGTTATTATAATTGGTTTGCTCTTTACTGAATCGATATTCAGAGCCATAAAACTACCCGAAGATATTATCCCCGAGGCTACCCTCTACATGAACCTATATCTGTCAGGTGCCGTGTTCTTTTTCGGCTTTAATGGGACCAGTGCTGTACTGCGCGGTATGGGCGATAGCAAAACTCCTTTATATTTCCTTATTATCAGTACTGTTGCCAATATATTCCTGGACCTATTGTTCATTGTAGTATTTGAATGGGGCATTGCCGGAGCTGCCCTTGCCACTGTTTTTGCACAGGCCGGGGCTTTTGTCACTCTTGTCGTTTATCTTAATCAACGACATCCAATTGTAAACTTATCATGGAGAAAGCTTGAATGGGATAAGGAAATTTTTTCATCAAGTGTGAAGATTGGTCTCCCGACGGGGTTCCAGCAAACTTTTGTTTCTATTGGAATGATCGCACTTTTGCGTATTGTAAATGATTACGGCACTAATGTAATTGCTGCATATAGCGTTGCAGGTCGTATCGACAATATGGCAGCCCTGCCAGCTATGAATTTTAGTGCCGCTTTGTCCACTTTTGTGGGACAAAATATTGGTGCTAAAAAAATGCACAGGGTTAAGCTGGGGCTCACTTCAACATTAAAAATGTCAAGCTGGACGGCAATAGTGACATCAATACTGATAATACTCTTTAGGTATCCTCTTATGTCTCTGTTCGTGAGTGATCCTGCAGTTATAGAAATTGGTGCTGAATACCTCATCATCGTTGGCTCTTTTTACCTCATCTTCTCATCGATGTTTGTTATAGGAGGGGTTATGAGAGGAGCCGGCGATACATTAATCCCCATGTTTATTACATTATTCTCATTGTGGATCATTAGAATCCCCCTTGCAGCTATTCTATCCAAATCAATTGGTGTTATAGGAATTTGGTGGGCCATTCCAATAGCCTGGTCTATTGGTGCTATATTCTCCTATTTATACTATAAAACAGGTCGATGGAAGAAAAAAGCAAAAATTTAAAACTATATTTTGCTACATACGAATTTTTTGCTTATTTTTGTTTGCATGTTGCAAAATTATTGCAATATTATATTTCTATAATTAGGTGCCGGGAAGCTTATAATTATAGTGGTCTTATTATTAAAATGTAACTTCAGATTTCTAAAAAGACACAATTATGAAAGGAATGATTTATAAAGATGGTAAGTTTATCAGCATTTTAACTGATACAGCCACCGAAACACTTTATGCCGAACTGCCGAGACATAAGAAAAAAAAGGAATCCAAGTCAGAGAGAAAACCTAAGATTACCAAGAATAAAACGTTAAAATAAAAGGATGAGGAAATACATGTTCCTCATCCTTTTGTTCATTTGTTTTTAATTAATCTACATCATTTGTCCATGTCATGTTTGTCGGTTGGAATAACCAATACAGGAACTTTTGATGAGCGTAAAACCTGTTCGGTGACACTACCCGATACCACTTTTTCTAGCCATTTACGTTCACTTGAACCAACCACAACTAAGTCGGCTTTTATTTCATTAACTGTTTCAATTATTGTGTCAGAAAAGTCACCTTCTTTTGCCAGGATTGAGATGTTCATGTCACCCAAATAAGATTTAGTTTTCATCAAATAATCTTCAGCAGCTTTGAGTAAATACTCAGCCTGTTGTCCTTCAATTGGTTCTGAAGGAACGAAACCAACAAAGCCCATTATTGGAGAATATGCTCTCGATGCATAATACACTTCATTTGCAACTACATGAAGCAGGATAAAGACTGCATTAGTTTCTTTAAACAGAGTGTGTGCTGTTTTTGCTACCATTTCAGCTGTAGGGTCATAATCTAAACAGATAAGGATCTTCTTCATTTCGCCAGTTTTTGTTAAACCAATAAAAATCTATATTCTCCTGGAATCATCTTCTAATGAACTGTTATCATCACTACCCAGACTATAGTAATTATTCTCTTCATCCTCGTTTCCTATTGCCTCCATCTCATCATCCAGTTCTGAACCTGGTACATCTAAATCCCCCAATATTAAATCATCGGTGAATTCATCTGTAGCCCTTTCGGTTGGTTCTCTGCTATATGGATTCTCAGGATCAAGATTCTCATCCTGTTCCATTCGACTGAAAACATCTTCCGATGGATCGTTCGAAGTATATCCAGGCAATTCTTCGTCCCGTTTATTAATTTCTTCCTGATAGTCAGCCATATCTCAAGTTTTAAATTATACGTATGTATTTGTTATTGTGCTAGTTAAGCAACTCTAATATAACAAACCTTAATCAAAAAGTATTTTGAAAGCAAATGTGATAGCAACTGGTTAAATTGTACATATAATAGTGGATTGAAGAAAAAATATCATGATTTTTTTGAAGCCTGCCATAGAACTACACCACCAACTATCATTATTACAACTCCAACATATGGTGACCAGTTAACATTTTTCTTTTTATCAGCAGTTACTTCAACATTTCCGATATCTAATACTTCCTCTTTCTGAAAGAATGAAAATGATGTAAAAATCGTTAACAGAAAGCCAACTATCAATAAAATAATACCTGTTGTTTTCATGGTTTTTGAGTTTATGAAACATTAAAATATTTAGAATTATAAAAATAATTACTCAAGACCCGAATAGCATTACATTCTTATTACTTATATTTACATAAAATAACCATATGTGATGAATGCTATAGAATTGTACAATGATATCCATGAATACTGCATCAGCCATGCAGACGAAAAGCTTGTCGTAAAATACAGCCGTTATTTCAAAGAAGGTGAGTACAATGCATGGGGGTTAACTCGTGAACAGATGGAAAGTAAGAGGAAAGAACTGCTTCATAGAGGTGTTCTTTCTGTTGACCTTATTTTTCAGACAGCACCTTTATTGATGAAAGAAGACAAATATGAGGAAACGTCGTTTGTTATAACACTTCTTGGTTGTTTTCCGGACCAGTTTTCCAGAGAAACCTTTGAACGATTGCAGGAATGGTTTGAATATAGTATCACCAATTGGGCTCATGCCGATACTTTAGGAATGTTCCTTTTGCCATTGTTTTTGAAGAAAAAGGCCATCACTGAAAACGACTTTATTCCATGGATTTCCTCACCATACAAATTTAAAAGGCGATGTGTTCCAGTAACATTTATTAAATCACTCCAAAATTTTCCTCTTGAAGAAATGCTCAAAATTATTGAGCCTTTAATGCAAGACAATGAACGTGTTGTGCACCAGGGAGTAGGATGGTTTTTAAGGGAGTCCTGGAAAAAATTTCCTGAACAGATTGAGGATTACTTGTTGAAATACAAGGATACTTCTCCCAGGTTAATCTTTCAATATGCCTGTGAAAAAATGACACCAGAGAATAAAGCCCGGTTTAAGAAGCCTCAAATTCGTAAAGGTATTTAAGTTTATAATGTAATCCGGCTTGATAAAGTGTCGGCTGCATAACGACCTCTGCAAAAATCTGGCGACCCTCTGAATCGTATTCCCTTTTAACGCTGCTTAGCAATTCGCCATCCCCGGCTCTTTCTTCTTGTAGAATATTATTTCCTGCTTCGTCGTATTTGAGTGAAGTTAACTTCTTTCCTCTTACATTTTCCTCTTCATACAAACCAGGCCTGTTATACTCATCATATTCAATGGTCGTCCTTGCTATCAGGTTTCCTTTCCCATTGTAACGCTTTTCAACATACAAGCGTCCATCCTCATCGTACAATGAAACAGTTTTTTCAGGTAGCTCATCGTGATATGAAATCTCGGTCAACGATGAAATATGGCCTTCGTCATCATACTCATATTCTCTCTCGAAAACCGTTTCGCCGAACAGATCTACCTTTATTTCCTTTATTAGTTTATCGTCATTATATTCCCATATTTCTTTTTCACCCTCTTCACCATCGCTGTCTGAGGTTGCTTTCAGCACCAATTTATCACCTTCATATGTGTAGTTAGTAATGTCACTACCGCCCTCCTGATAGTGCTTGGTCTCACTGACAAGTCTACCCTTCTCATCAAAAACCCTTTCAACGGATTCCGAGATTTGACCCTCAGTTTCCAAGGTTTCTTTTACCGGTAATCCATTTTCCAACTCTATTATTACATGGTCCTCAAGCAGACCTTCTGAACTATAATTGTACCTTTCGGTTTCAACTCCATTTGAATAACTTACTTCACTAATGACCACTCCAGGGTCCTCATTACTGCTATTACCAAGCAGATTATGACGTACAATCGTTAGTTTCTTTAAAACGGACATAAAACTGATCTTTAAATTTAGTGCAAAATAAAGGAAAATTCAGTTCCCTTAATTGGTGAGGTGATTGATTGTATATTGATTGTGTACCTCTTTACATATAAACCGGCTCCGATCCGCTATCAATCTGCATTGAAAGTAGATCAAAGACGGCCCAATACCGAACAAGGGGCGAAGCAACTGTAGATCAATATAAAATCAAGATCAGATAAAAGTCAGGGATTTGAACAAATGGCAATAAAAATACCCCGGCAATTTTATCTGCCGGGGTATTATTTTTATCAGTCAGAGTATAAGGTAAACTATATTTTTTTGCCTATAAAGAAAGTATAGCCATAATACTTGCTGTATTTGGAATATAGGTCCTTTTCGTGCTTCATATTAGCAACAAGGTCTAAAGCAGAAGGATTGTCAGGATACTTTTGAAGAAACTCTATTTGAATCCTCTCTTGAGGTTCAAAAAAGTGTTTTGTCCAGCATTCATCAGGTAATACAAAGCAGGCAATAATTTTATAGCCGGCACCCTGAAGTTGAGCTAACTTAACAGGTATGGTATCGATTTCTGGATAGTCTCTTGTCCAGAACTCATGAATCTCATCAGGCCTTTCATCAGTAAACCAGGTTGCTTCTGTAATTGCAAGATATCCTCCTTTCTTAAGATACTTGTGCCAATCAGTGATACCCTGTCTGAATCCAACATTGTAGATTGCACCTTCTGACCATATTATATCAAATTGTTCTTCACTGAACGGGAGGTTCTTCATGTCACCTACATGACCTTTCACCCTCTCGTCAAAACCTAAAACTGTAGCATTAGAATTTAACTTATCTATAAACACAGGGAAAAGATCTAATGCTGTAATAGCTGCATTCGTATGCTTTGCCAGAATCATTGTTTGCCCTCCAGTGCCACAGCCAATATCCGCTATAGTTGTTTTTGTTGAAAGATCGTCGATATAACTCAGAGCCTTTTGGGTAATTTCGGGACTTCCAGGCCCTTGTCTCTTTGTATAAGAAAAGTATTCGCAAATTAAATTGAAATCAAATTCGTGTATTGATTTTGTATCGTTACTCATGATGTTATTATTTAAAAGATTACAACGTGCATTTTCGCCATATGTAATGAAAAATGGCATTTCTAATAAAAATAGTGAACTGAAACTCCGGCCAGAAATAAACCGGGTTAAACAAAGAGTTAAAACCAAAGTTATATAAACCAGGTTTTTTTAACTCACACGATCCGAATTAACTTTAAACATCCAGAAGTATTAGATATTGCAAAGATATAAATTTAAAACTGACCCAACAATTTTTGTTATTTTTGGCAGGAAAATTTTTAACATTTATGAAAAAATCAATTTTAATGGCGTTTACCGGGCTCTTTATAGCAGGACATGCTTTCTCTCAGGAAAAACTTAAATATCCGAAGACTGAAAAAACAGATGTAACAGACACTTATTTCGGAAAAATAGTGGCAGATCCTTACAGGTGGCTTGAGGATGATAATTCTGAGCAAACTACGGCATGGGTTCAGGCACAAAATAAAGTAACTGAATCTTATCTTTCAAAAATTCCTTTCAGAAATAAAATTAAAGATAGGCTTACACAATTATGGAATTATCCAAGGTATGGTGTTCCGTTTCATGAAGGAAATCATTATTTCTTCTTCAAAAACGATGGCACGCAAAACCAAAGTGTTCTCTATATTCAGAATAGTCTGACTGATGAGCCAAGAGTCTTTCTTGATCCTAATAAATTATCAGCAGATGGCACAGTTGCATTGGGTACTTACTCTGTTTCAAAAGATGGTAAATACTTTGCTTATGCAGTTTCGAAAGCCGGCTCCGATTGGTCAGAGATTTATGTGAAAGAAACTGAAACCGGAAATCAATTGAATGATAAGATCGAATGGGTTAAGTTTTCAGGCGTTTCATGGAAAGACGATGGATTTTTCTACAGTCGTTATGATGAACCCATTGGAGGTGGAAAATTGACATCCAAAAACGAATACCACAAAGTTTATTACCATAAGCTTAGCGAGCCTCAGAGCAAAGACAAGCTAATCTATAAAAATGACAATTATCCTTTGAGAAATTATTATGTTTTTACTACAGAGGATGAGAAATTCCTGGTTCTCAGCGAATCAGAATCCACTAGTGGAAATTCAATGTATATAAAAGATTTAAGCATCCCGGATGGTGAGTTCATACTGATAGCCGAAGGATTTGATAATGAATACGGCGTTATTCATAACATTGGAAAGAAGTTTTATGTCTTAACAAATTTTGAAGCACCAAGAAACCGTGTAGTTGAAGTGGACCTTTCGCAGCCCGGTAAAAATAATTGGAAAGTTATTATCCCTGAACAAGAAGAAGTCTTGCAAAATGTGCATGTCAGTGGAGGCAAATTCATTGCACAATACATGAAAGATGCAACAAGTAAGGCGGTTGTTATTGATTATTCAGGAGTAGTACTTTATGATATGCAACTCCCGGGCATCGGAACATTGGCAGGACTTAACAGCAAGGACAAAGAGAATCTTGCATTTTATTCATTTACCTCTTTCACAGCACCTTCAACAATATACAAATATGATGTGAGTAAAAACCAATCAGAAGTGCTGTACAAATCAGAAATGGATTTCGACAATACGCAATATGTTTCAAAACAAGTATTTTATACAAGTAAAGATGGCACAAAAGTTCCCATGTTCATAGTTCATAAAAAGAACATACAGCTTGATGGGAATAATCCTGTTTACTTATATGGATATGGCGGTTTCAATGCTAGCCTCACTCCTTCATTTAGTGCAAGCAGATTAGTATTTCTTGAAAATGGTGGTATATTTGTTATGGCAAACCTCAGAGGGGGCGGTGAATATGGTGAACAGTGGCACAAAGCAGGAACAAAACTTCAAAAACAAAATGTATTTGATGATTTCATAGCTGCTGCTGAATATCTCATTCAACAGAAATACACTTCACCTAAAAAAATTGCCATTGCCGGCGGTTCAAATGGAGGATTACTTGTAGGTGCTTGTATGACTCAACGTCCTGATTTGTTTGGTGTTGCCCTCCCAGCTGTTGGTGTTATGGATATGCTTCGATTCCATAAATTTACTATTGGTTGGGCATGGGTAAGTGATTATGGTTCAAGTGAAAATGAAGAAGAATTCCATTACCTATATGGTTATTCACCTCTTCATAATCTTAAAAAAGACACTTGCTATCCACCAACACTTATTACTACAGCCGATCATGATGATCGTGTAGTACCTGCGCATTCTTTCAAATTTGCAGCAACCCTGCAAGAAATGCAGTCATGCAATAACCCTGCTTTAATAAGAATTGAGACTAATGCAGGACACGGAGCAGGAAAGCCACTTTCTAAACTTATTGAAGAGTCGGCTGATGTTTGGTCTTTCACAATGCATAATTTAGGAATGGTTCCTGCGTTATAGAGATGCTAAATAAGAGTTAAATGTTTTTTTGAAATTAAAAGCCTCGTAAATTTGCGGGGCTTTTTTATACATAACCACATGTCTAACAACTATTTGATTAAAGTTTCTAAACCACTAGTTCTTACATTGCTTATTTTATTTGGTTCTTCGAACAGCACTTTTTCGCAGACTTTTATTGATTCGACTTTCGTAACCGACTCATCGCATAAGCATGTAGACCTTTTAATAATAAGCGACACTGTCGAAATAAAACGTTTACAGGACAGCATCAGAGTCTTGATTGCTACCTTAGATTACAATGAAACCAAAATAAAAGAGCTTTCTGCGAAGCTTGAGGATAAAAACAAAAATCTTGAAGAACAGATAAAGATTCAGAAAGAAAAGGAAACCTTGTTTCTCGAGAAGGAGGCTATTTATAAGGATGCAATGAATAGTACCATTCTGGATAAAGTAAAACTTGAGGGACAACTGGCTGCTAAAGATTCCAGAATTGAAGGAAAAGATCGGGAAATAAATTTGTTGCAGAAAAATTTAAACGACAAAGACAGAGATATTGTTTCAAGGGAAACACAACTTCAAAAAATTGAATCGGATAAGGAACTTACAGTCCGTCGCCTTGATACTGTACGAATCGCCTTGCTCAACACTGAAAAACAACTCATAAAAACAACAGAACAACTAAAATATACCGAGCTTAAGATTAAAGATTGTGAAGCCCGTTACACTTCAGTAACGAATAAAAAGAAGAAGACCCGGGTAGTGCAGGGCTTTGCCATTAAAAACTATAGGACTCCTGATTTCATCCTGGCTCCAAAAGACATTAATAATCCTAATCTTTATGTAATCAACAATCGCAATTCAAGCAATGTAGAGTTTGATTATGTTACCGGTGCATCATTTATGATCAAAGATCTGAGCAAACCTGATGGTGTTCTGACTTATGATCTTGGTTTCTTTCTGGGCTTTGGAGGGAATAACCTCTTCAAGAATTTCTATATTGGGCCGAATATGAAATTATTCGATGTCATACACCTGAATATTGGTGCAAACATTGCAGAATATGAAGTGCTGAAAGACGGATTTAATGTTGGTGATGCATTAGTAGCCGGCACAGCCATCCCCACAAATAAATCATGGAAAATAAATGCTTATCTTGGTTTCACTTTCGATCTGGAATTGATTACCATGATTGGTAAAAAATAATCAATACCTTCCTCTGACCTCCTCATAGGTTTTACCATCAGGAAATATATCGGGAGCTGAATGTTTTGGATTATTTAAGAACTCCTCATCAGTCAAACTATTCAGAAATGATTTTAGCTGAGCCTTTTCTAAAGGTGTGAGTTGATTTCCTCCATTAAGTGCATGATGCATTAAAGGGCTTATGTATTCAGACATTTGAACCTGATGAGCATAAAAATCAATGACCTGATCAATTGTATGGAACCTTCCATCGTGCATATAAGGACCGGTAACAGTCGCATTTCTAAGAGTTGGAGCTTTATAAACTCCTCTATCTAACTCATTCCCGGTTACACTATATCTGTCGAGGAAATCATTAAAAACAACATCCTTGCCATTATTGTAAAAGAGATTGGTTGTAAAAAGGGGATTTCCGCTACTTCCATGGCAATGAAAGCAGTCCCCACCTTCTTCTGTTGTGAAGAGAATAAAACCTGCCAATTCATCATCATTTAGCTGCAACTCGCCGCTCATGTACCTGTCGAATCGGGAGTTGGCTGAAACAAGTGTTCTTACAAACTGTGCAATAGCTTTAGCTATTAGCTTGGTTGAAATTTTTTTACTACCAAATGCATTGTAAAACAGTTCAGGATAACCAGGAGTATTCTGTAATAATTCATTAACAACTAATGTATCCCCGGCAAGTTCATGGGTGTGAACAATTGTCTCGATGACAATACTTTCAATATTGCCTCCATAGTTAGTTTCATATTCAGGAGAAATAGCTCCATTCCAAGTATAACCATTGTGATTCCAAACCAGATTAATCAATGGTAATGCTGCATGAGCAGTCTGGGTACCATGAATACCTGCCGGCATCCCATCGGTGAAAGCTGGATTTACAAAACCGGGTTTGAAATTGTACTGTTGAACATGACAACTTCCACAGGACATTAAGGAATCGTGCTCTAACCTCCCTGATAAACGGCCGTCATAAAACAAAAAACGACCAAGCTTAACACCTTCCACAGTAAGAGGATTGTCTGAAGGAATATTTAGTTTATCAGGGAAATGTGGCGGAATATTTAATATATAAGGGGTTGTTTTCCAATCGTCTTTCCCTTCTTTTTTTTCGCACGAAATAAAAAGGCCTGAAGTTATAAAGATTAGGCAAAAAGCTAAAATTCCTAATCTGATCCATAAAGAATCAGCTTTGGTTATAAAATTTTGTCTTGAATCTTCAATTCTCATATCGCTTCGCTTGTACACCCATTTATCTCTTGTTACTAAGCTAAATTAGACCTTTTTTCCATTCCATTGGGAATTGATGTAATTTTGCTGTTCAAAATGTAGGACGCAAATTTTAAAAAGATGGAATTGAAGGTTGGAGATAAAGTTAGATTTTTGAATGAAAAGGGTGGTGGAATTGTAGCCAAATTGATTAGCACTTCAATGGTCCATGTGGCAATTGAAGAAGGATTTGAAATCCCGGTAATGGTAACCGATCTGGTTAAAATAGAGCCTGGCAGTGCTGCCGACCGCTTTTTTGACAGACCGTTGAACGTTAATTTAGCATCTAAAAAAGAAGAACTGAATCCTCAGAATATTAGTACTCCATATGAAAATAAGAAGAGGAATAAAGAAGAAAAGGAAGAATTAAAAGAGGATTTATCAGGTGAAGAATATTATGCTCAGGAATCGAAACCTTTATTCAAACAAAGCGGTTCAGGTTATCCTGAAGCTGTTTGGTTGTTATGGGAACCTCATGATCAGAACCAGCTAATAATAGGGAATCTAGATATTACACTTGTCAACAACACTCCTTATGAAGTAATATATTCGCTGATACTAGTTGAAGATAATAACTTCCTGACAGGAACTCAATATGAAGTTGTATCACCGTATTCTAAATTCCATATTGAAACTATCAACAGGGATGATCTGGAACACTGGTCGAAAGGAATCATACAAATATTATTTCATCCGGCAACGGGACAAGAACTGCTGCAGCCATTGCAGTCAAAGTTTGCGGTGAAGCCAACCAGATTTTATAAAGACACCAGTTATCAGGAATTTAAGCTAACAGGTTCGAAAGCCCTGGTTCTAAATCTCGGCGAAATTGCATCATTAAGGTCAATCCCTGAATTAAATACTGAAAAGTCAACGGTTGAACCATCAGCTCGACAAAAGATTGAGTTTATAGCTCCAACTGCTCTAATTGATAAACACAGGATAGCACCCAAAGAGGCAGAGGTCGATTTGCATATTTCATCTCTTAGAAGCGACTACTCTACCATGCCCCAAAACGAGATCTTGATCTATCAGCTCGAATACTTTCAGAGGATGCTTGAGAGTGCAATTGCATTTAACTACGATAAAGTAGTTTTTATTCATGGTATTGGTAATGGAATTTTAAAAAATGCTATTGCTGATAAGTTGAAAGATTATGAAAATGTAGAATTAAGACGCGCTTCTTTTGCTAAATATGGTTATGGCGCCGTAGAGGTTCATATATCAGGATCAAATGGTTGATCTTTAGTGTAAATAACCAGAATTAGAGTTGAAGGTTTTACTTGACCTACTTATCTTATATCTGGATACAGAATTGGCTTAAAAATTGTGTATTTTTGCATTAAATAAGAGTTCTTTAAAAAACGGAAAATCAATGTGTTCTGTCGCCGTAGGTTGATCTTATGGAGGAAAGTCGGGACAATACAGGGCAACCATACTTCCTAACGGGAAGGTTTCGCAACCGGCGAAAACAGCAAGTGCCACAGAAAATAACCGCCTAAGTTGTACCACGGTATAACCGGTAAGGGTGAAAATGTGGGGTAAGAGCCCACAATTTGGTTTGGTGACAAATCAAATGGGTAAACCTTATGGATTGAAAGACCAAATATACCCGGAAGATCTTAGGATCAGAAGCTGCCCGCTTCTTTCCGGGGGGGTAGGTCGTAAAAGGCTGCAGGTGACTGCTGTCTCAGATAAATGGCAGAAATTTCGGTTTCGACCGAAACACAGAATCCCGCTTACAGCATTGCACGGTACCGTTTTTTACAAAGGGAGAATAACAGAAAAATTTCTGTAGTTCTCCCTTTCTTGGTTTTTATTGATCCCTATACAGTTCTGGTTTCCGATTGCTTTCTTACACTACTTTGAGTTTATCGATACAATCCTGAAATTTATCGATAACTACTTAACTAAAATTCATTTTATTATGTTACATATCTTTGTAATCAGACATGATCAAACTAATTCTCATGAAGATATTTTACAAATTAAGTTTCCTTATTGCATTCGTAATAATTTCAGTGCAGCTTGCTGCACAGGATGATATTCCTAATCCCGGTTTTGAAAATTGGTCACAAGGTGAACCCACTGACTGGAATACATCGAACAGAAATCTTCTGGGTACTGATTTTATATGTGTAACTTCAGAAACAAATAACCCGCATAGTGGTAATATAAGTGCTAAACTCCAATCGGTGACTAAAAATATCTTTTTAGTAGGACCGGTTACCTTACCTGGTATTCTTACGCTTGGAGAGGTAATTGTAGATCTTATTAATATGACCGGTACAGTTGAAGGTGGAGTTCCTGTATCAGGGCAACCGGTTAAACTTAGAGGCTATTTTAAGTATGATCCTCAAAATGGGGACTCTTGCATGATGGGAATTGGGCTAACAAGATGGAATGGAGTATCACGCGACACCATTGCATTTAGTTATAAAATAGTCGGCGATGCAATAAATGAATGGACTGAATTTTCCATACCAATTCATTATTTGCAGTGGGCGCAACCCGATACCATGAATATACTCTTTTCATCATCCTATATCCCAGCAGGGATGCCCGTTGGGCAAAGCTCACTCATTATCGATGATCTCTGGCTGGATTATAGTCAAGTAAGTATCCAGGATGCCGGATTTGATAAAAACACATTTCTTACAACTTCAGTTGATGGGAACTCATTAAATGTAATAAGCCAAAACGGGCAAATTAAAGAAGTTAAGATTTACTCATTAACAAGTAATCTTGCCATATCTATAGGTAATGTTTATTCTAATGAATGCCGGATTAATATTGGAACCCTTGCTTCAGGTTTCTATGTTGCTCAAATCACTATGTCTAACAGAGAATCAAAGACAATAAAGTTTTATCGGCATTGACCTGAATTTTCCAAATTATCCTGAATGAAACAACCAGGAATTTCTTTTCGTTTCTACTTGGGCTTATACTAAGACAAAAGCTATATCGTTACTTCTCTGTGCATCCATTTTGGAATGAGCATTTTGTTCTGTTAATATTTTGAAGCCAGTCAGCTACAAAATCGACCTTTAATAAGCGTAAATTAGCAATCGGTAAAAAAACTGCGCATGAAACCTAATATCCTATTATTAAGTATCTTTTTTTCATCAATATTGTGGCTTTCAATTTCAGCACAACAAACTATCAATCAGAATTCTCCTTTAAATTCGGCTAATGATTTGGTATTAAAGGAGCATTATGCTCCAGCTCACTTTGCATATGCCCGTTTAGCTAAAGCAGATGATTTGTTGTTAGAATACGATGTTGACAAAGAATACAATGCAGCAAGTGCTTCGGCTGAATTGCAACACGGTGATGCTGAAAAATTATTGGAAGAATTCATCGAAAAACACCCTACAAGTACAAGAAATAACAGGGTTTGGCTGCAACTTGGCCATCTTTACTTCCGTAACAATACTTTCAGAAGTGCTCTCGATGCATACGAAAACGTTTCTACATCGGAATTAAACAAGGAAGAAAAAGCTGAATTCACATTTAAACGCGGATATTCAAATTTCAGAAGCGGGAATACTGATAAAGCAGTCGCAGATTTCTCGAAAATAAAAGATACACAAACAAAGTACACTGGACCAGCTACCTATTATTATGCTCATATAATGTATGAACAAGGCAATTATGAAACAGCCCTGAGGGATTTTGAAAAACTCCGATCTGATGAGACGTTTAAAGCAGTTGCCCCCTATTACATGATTCAAATTTACTATACACAAGGCCGGCATGAAGAGATGCTTGCAATGGCTAATCCATACCTTGAAGGCACTCGAAATAAAAGAACTAACGAAATGCTTCGACTTGTTGCCGATGTCAATTATAGAAAGGGTAACTATGATGAATCCATTAAGTTGATGGAAGAGTATAACAGAACCAACAGAAATAAACTGGAACGCGAAGATCATTATATGTTGGGATATTCTTACTATGCAACCAATCAATTTGAAAAAGCAATATCTGAATTTCAATCAGTTGCCAATGGCAGTGATAGTCTTGCACAGAATGCATATTATCACTTGGGTGACAGCTATCTAAAAACTGATCAAAAGCAATTTGCAGCCAATGCCTTTGTAGCTGCATGGAAAATCCCTTTAAAAACAGATATTGCAGAAGATGCTCTTTTCAATTATGCCAAATTATCTGTTGAGCTTTCAAACAACCCTTATAATGAAGCCATTAAAGCATTGCAACAATATCTGCAAGAGTATCCTGGATCGCCCAGAAAAAATGAAGCTTATACCTATCTGGCCAATTTATACCTTGTAACGCGTAATTACGAAGATGCACTTAAAACCCTGGAGTCAATAGATACACGAAATGCCGAACAGAATACCATTTACCAGAAAATCACCTATTACCGTGCTCTGGAGTTATTTAATGAACAAAAGTATTATGATGCCATCGGTTTGTTCAAGAAATCAATAGAAAATAAAACAGACCCTGCTGTTGCTAAAAGTGCATTATTCTGGCAGGGTGAATCATATTATCGTCTTGAGCAATATGAGGTATCTCGTAACTATTTCCGCGAGTTTGTTCAAACATCCCAGGGAGATAAAAACTATGCAAATGCCCAGTATAACCTTGCATACTCGCATTTTAAATTAAAAGATTATTTACAGGCACAAAAAGCATTCAGCTCATTTCTTTCATCTAATCAATCAGATGTAAAACTGCAGCAGGATGCTAGGTTGCGTCTTGCTGACTGTCATTTCATGATGAAACAATACACCCAGGCAGCAAGTATTTATGATCAGGCAGCCGTTAGCCGAAATGCAGAGGCTGATTATGCTCTTTATCAAAAATCGATCGCAACAGGACTTTTGGGCGATAACAACCAGAAAATTAATTCATTACAACAGCTATTAAAGAACTATCCAAAGTCACCATATGCTGATAATGCTCAATTCGAAATAGGCAGGACTTATCTAAGTACGCGGAGAAATAATGAGGCCTTGAGCTCATTCCAAAAACTTATCAGTGATTACCCGAAAAGCAGTCTGGTAAGGGAAGCTCTTCTTAATATTGGGCTTATCTATTACAATACTGATCGCGACCAATTAGCGCTTGAAACTCTTAAAAGGATCGTTAAAGATTACCCATCTACTGAAACCTCCAGAGAAGCACTTGCATTGATCAAGAATATCCATGTGGAGCAAAACACCGTTGATCAGTATGTGACATATGCTGAAGATGTTCCTTTTGCTAATATTTCAAAATTAGAGCAAGATTCGCTAATATTTACTGCTTCTGAATCCAGATATATGAGTGGGGATTGTGAACGGGCATTACCCGGCTTTATCTCATATCTTGAGAAATTTCCCCAGGGAAGCTTTTCACTTAACGCACATTATTATAAAGCTGATTGCGAAAGTCGTGCAGGGCAATATTCCGAAGCTCTTAAGAGCTACGAGGCCATTATTAGCAGACCTCGTAACCAGTACACTGAGAATTCAGCCCTTAAAGCTTCGTCTATTCTTTATAATTTGAAAGATTATCAAAAGGCACTTGCCATGTTTCAACGATTAGAAGAAAGTGCCGAAAGCAGATCGAATCTTAATGAAGCTGTTGTTGGACTTATGCGCTGTAACTATCATTTGGGGAATTATGGACAGGCTATCCTTTATGCACAAAGAATAATGGATAACAATCAGGTTTCGGGTTCAGTAATAGCTGAAGCTCACTTAATTACGGGAAGATCGGCAATGGCCTTAGGAAGAACAGAACAAGCAAGGTCATCTTTCCAGGAAACTCTTAAGAATTCAACCGGCGAACCGGGTGCAGAGGCGCTCTACAATCTGGCTGAAATCTCTTTTAATATGAAGGAATATGGCAAAGCCGAAGAACATATTTTCAAGCTATCTTCTGATTTTCCCTCATACCAATATTGGTTGGCAAAAGGGTTTATTTTACTTTCTGACATATACGTAATACAGGGTAACACATTCCAGGCACGACAAACTCTGCAAAGTATAATTGATAATTATACAGGAGAAGAACTGCGCCAGGTGGCTATCAATAAATTAAAAGAACTCAATTCCACCCTTGATACCAATAAAGGCAGTACCAGTGCTGAAGAAGCCGATGAAGAAATAATAATAAAATAAGACTGTAACCCAAGATAACCATTATGAGAAACCAGATTAGATTCGTTTCACTGATAATAGCTGTGACATTTCTATTTATATTTTCAGTTTCGAACGCCCAGAATATTCAGGAGGAAGTTACAGTCACTGCAGAGTTCGAGCCCAGCATACCAATTGTTTCCAAGCTACTGATGGAACCTCCTCAAGGAGAAAGTGAAGTCAAAATACCAACTATGGTATATAAAAATCAGGCCAGACCAATTGCAATTACACTGAATCCTGAAAATATAGCACCGGTAAAATTAGTTGGAGAACCCCAGAAAAAGTTATACAGGAATTATGTAAAAGCAGGTTTAGGAACATACACTACTCCACTGCTTGAGTTTTATGCCGGCTCATTGCGATCAAAGGAATACGCTCTTGGAGTTCATTTTAAACATTTATCATCTTCCGGAAAGATTGAGGGTTACCCATTGACCAATAACAGTTTAAATTTATTAAGTGTCAACGGTAAAAAGTTTCTTAATCAACACACACTATCAGGCGATGTGAACTACAGAAGAAATGTAGTTCACCATTACGGATTTAAAACCGGTGATTTTGATGCTTTGGAAGCTCCGGTGTATTACATATTCACTGATGATATGCTCAGACAACGATTTAATAGGATAGATGGAGGTGTGGGTATTAAATCCAACTATAAAGATGATGATATGTTGAATCACTTTGCATCAATCAGAGGAGGTTTCATTAATGATTTGTTTGGAACCAGTGAAACCGGATTTAAAGTCAGTGGAGGGGTAGATAAACAATTTGAACTACTTGATTTTACTGACAATCAGAAAATAAGCCTTACAACCGATGTACAGTATACAAGGTATAAGGATTCAGTGCTTACGCAAAATAATACTCATATTGCACTTATGCCAAGCATTGGAACCAGTTTTAATGAGTATAGCATGACTGTGGGACTAAATCTGAATTTTAAACTGGATACTCTTTCAAAGGCATATCTGTTTCCATTTGTTGAAGGAAAATTAAAGATTATAAATGACGCACTTACTGCTCATGTTGGCATAACAGGTGGACTAAGAAGACAAAGTTTTGATGGACTGAGTAATGAGAATCCATTCGTTCAATCTGTGCTTCCATTGAAATACACTAGAGATAAATTTATTTTCTATGCCGGTCTGAGAGGGAGAATTTCCTCATTTGTGGATATAAGTGCTCATGTGAAATCATCCTCCGTTGAAAATGCATATTTCTTTGTAAATGACTTTTCACAAGTACCTTATAATCGGTTTACGCTGATCCATGACAATGGTAAGGTACTGGAATTCAGAGCAGATGCTCAATTTAGGTCTTCTGAAAAGATTATTATTAAAGCATTCGGAGAGGTTGTTTCATGGCAACTTGACAGTTTGGAGAATGCATATCATGTACCCGCAACGCGAATTGGAACAGATATAACATACCAGCTTCAAAACAAGATCATTGCAAGAATAAACTTAACATATAATGGCGACCAGTATGCCAGGGTTGTTAATACATCTGATATGTATGAGGATATTAAAATCAAAGGCTTTGCTGATATAAGTCTTGGCCTGGAATACAGATATACCAAAGTATTATCCGGATTCCTAAATTTCAACAATATTACAAATACACGATACTTCAAATATTACAACTACCCCTCATACAGGTTTAATATAATGGGAGGTATTACATACTCATTTTAGCAAATGTGAACAATATCCTTAATCAATATTGGGACTTATTATAGGTTTTAATGACAGATGAGGTTTTGAGTTGTAAATCAAGCTTTAGAGAAGCTTCGAATCATTTTGCTCCATTTTTAATCTTATTCAATTGTAAAAATTGTATTTTTGCAATGGTATTGGTCCAGTAAAATGGATAATTGGGAATGCCGTGAAATCCGGCAACAGTTCCCGCTGCTGTAAGTTCCTTATAAGGTTAGGTTTAATGTCACTATCTTAATTTCCTGCCCGGGATTGATGGGAAGGCACCAAAACCGGAACGAGTCAGAAGACCAGCCAATACTTGTAGGATTTGTAGTTTACGGTGAATGAGCTGCACTCCGGTTTCTTCTATTTGTCCTGAGTATCAGATAGAATTCGATCGTAGCAACAAATCCCGCGTTTTTTATAACTAAAGGAAATGGTGCTGACTAAAATCTTTTTCGCAATTGGCTCATCAGGGAATTGTCATAATCTTCCATTATATAACATTCGGTATCCATTGCAATTGACAGGTTATCACAATTTTTGGCTATGTTGGTTCATTGTATTTTTCTTTTTTATCAGGTCTGTTTCTTATGCCCAGACTGACACTGTCACACTTCAGGAAATAGAGGTTCTTGGCCTGAAATCAGCACATGATAATAATTCAGCCTCACCGGTTCAAATACTTACAGTTCAGAAACTACAATCATTACCTTCGACCAGTGTAGCCGATGCAATCAAAAACTTTTCTGGCGTTGTAATAAAGGACTTCGGCGGAATTGGTGGACTCAAAACTGTGATGATCAGAAGCCTGGGAGCAACTCATACAGGCATATATATTGACGGCATTCCCGGTAACGACATTGCAACAGGACAAGCGGATCTTGGAAGATTATCGTTGAAGGATATTAGTAAAATCAGTCTATCTATTGGCCAATCGGATGCAGGATTGCGTACCGGAAGAATGTATTCAACTGCAAGTATGATTGAAATTAACACTGTGACCCCTGACTTTAATGGTAAAAATGTTCTTTTTCAAACTAGTCTTAGAGTTGGCTCATTCGGAACTTTTAATCCTGCTTTTGCTTCTCACTTTAAAATTAATCGGTCAATAACTACTGTCAGAATTAATCATTTTATGGCAGATGGCAGATTCCCATATGAATACTGGAATGGTTCGAATCTTCTCAAGCAAAAACGAACAAATTCGGATGTCTCTATTACAGGAGCATCCATAAAATCAAATTATACTTTCAAAGATAGTTCTTCATTGAAGCTCAAAGCTACCTTTACTAATTCTGATAGAGGCTTGCCAGGTGCAATTATTATTTATAATCCTTTCTCCGGACAAAGACTTCAAAATAAAGACTTTGCTACTGCAATAACTTATGAGAACAATGAAGGGAGTGCACTTCGATTCATGACAAAAGCCGGATATTCGAACATGACTACTATTTATTCTGATCCTCACTGGCAAAATCATAATGGATTATTGAAAAACGAATATAGGCAGTCCGAAATATATCTGTCAGAAGTTATCCTAATCCCTCTGGGCACCAGTTTTAATACTTCTATTGCGACTGATCTTATTTATAACAGACTCAAAACAAATGCGTATTCTATAAATAATCCGAACAGAATAACTTCTTTGACTGCAGCCTCTCTGAAATACAACAATAAAAAGACAGAGTTACAAGGTAACGTTCTGTTAACTTATGCATTGGATAAGATTAATGGTGATCAATCATTATCCTCAACTAGTAGGGAAATGAGATTGTCGCCCGAGTTATCCTTGATTCATTCACTGTTGTCTGATCATTCATTAAAAATAAGAGTCTTGTACAAAGACATTTTCCGACTTCCTACATTCAATGAATTGTACTACACCCTTTCAGGCAACCTGGAACTTAAACCAGAAAATGTGACAATGTTTAATGTGGGTGTAATTTATGAAAAACCAATAAATGAACTTACAGGCATTCACATTAAAGGAGACGCTTTCATTAATCTGGTCACTGATAAGATTGTTACAGTTCCAACCATGAACCTTTTTATTTGGCGTACACAGAATATTGAAAAATCTACAATTAAAGGTCTTGAAACATTTTTAGCTTTCTCCCGAAAAATAAGTAAAGCATGGTCCTTCGAATTGTCAGGCACCTACACATATCAGGACGCCCAAAATCTATCTGATCCACAAGATGAAAATTATGGTGATCAACTAGCATATATTCCTTTTGAAACAGCAGGAGGACTATTATCGATTACCTGCAACAATTTAGTTCTTGGAATTAATACTTTATATAATGGGTACAGATACATTTCAAATAATAACACCCATGAAAACCTTCTTAGCTCATGGATTACAACTGATGTTACAGCAGGTTGGAATTTTTTAGTGAAGCAAAAAGAATTATCATTCAAAATAGAAGTCGCTAATTTATTTAATCAGAATTATGAAGTGATGAAAGGATTTCCCATGATGGGAAGAGCCTTCTTTATAAATCTCGACCTAAACCTTTAAAATTTTAGTACTATGAATTTGCTTAGAAATCACTCAACAACTACAAAGAAAATGAACGGCAAAAGAGCATCAACCTGGAGATTAATGCTACTGTCTATAGGAATTCTTGGTCTGTTGTTCAACGCCTGCAAGAAAGAACCTGAGGATGAGAACAAACCACATCCTGTATCTCCGCCGGTTAGTGTGGCAGTTTACGTACTCAATCAAGGCTCTTACAGTGGGAACAATGCATCAGTCACATTATTTAATCCTTCTGATTATGTAGTAACCAGTGATTACTTTCAAACACAGAATAACCGTGTATTGGGTGATACAGGAGCTGATATGTTGATTTATGGTGGCAAAGCATATATTGTAACCAATATATCAAGTCAACTGGAAATTGTTGATTCAAAAACGTTTAAGAGTTTAAAACAAATATCTTTCATTAAGGATGGTGTACCACAGCAACCATCTGCAATTGCCGGGTATGGTGATAAGGTTTATATTGCTTCCTACGATGGCCTCGTTACGGTAATTGATACCTTATCGCTCCAAATCATCAAGACTATCGAAGTTGGTCTCAATCCTGATGCTATTCTCGCTACTAACAATGAAATCTGGGTTTCAAATTCAGGAGGATTAAACTTCCCTGACTATGATAACACAATTTCAGTTATTGACCCCGACAGACTAATTGAGACAGATAGGATAGAAGTAGGGACAAATCCATATACTATGAAGGCAGATAACTATGGAGATATTTATCTTATCACAAGAGGAAATTACGGTGATGAAAAGATGCGATTGAGAATTATTAATTCGGCTACAAAAAAAATTAAGCACACTTTTGAGGATTTTGAAGCCTATAACTTGACAATCAAAGGCGATACAGCCTATGTTTACCATCATGATTTCATGTCCGGCGAAGGTTCTAAAATCATGACAATTAATGTCAAAACAGAGCAAATCATATCTCAACAATTTATTACTGACAATACTTCTATCGAAACCGTATATTCCATCGCTGCTGATCCTACAAAAAATAACATTTATATCACTGATGCCAAGGATTATATGAGCCCTGGCATTGTGTACTGTTTCGGAACAGATGGAAAGTTAAAATTTAAATTCAATGCTGGAATTAATCCGGTAGCTGTAAGATTTTTGATGAATTAGATTCAATCCGGACAGTTATTAAAAGTTTTGAAGAAATAATATTGGCTTCAAAGAGTAAAAATAAAACAGGATGAAGGCAACCTCCATCCTGTTTTATTAAAATTGTCAGTTTAAATGTCTATCTAATAATTGTCATCTCATTCACAAGATGTTTTGCTCCTGCCAATTTATCAATTACAAATAAGCAATATCTGATATCAAGTGAAATATTCCGGCACTGATCAGGATCATACATCAAATCGCTCATGGTACCTTCCCAGTTTCTATCAAAGTTAACACCAACGAGATGACCCTCAGCATTTAAAACAGGGCTTCCTGAATTGCCACCTGTTGTATGATTACTGGCAATAAATGCTACTCTCATTGTCCCATCAGGAGCTGCATAATCGCCATAATCCTTTTTTGTATACAATTCTTTTAATTCTGGTTCAACAACATAGTCATAAACTGATGGATCTTCTTTTTCCATTATCCCTTCAAGTGTTGTATAATATTCATATTTCACTGCATCGCGTGGTAAATAATCGTCCACTTTTCCATAGGTTATTCTCAATGTTGAATTAGCATCTGGATAAAATCTTCTATCTGCCTGAAACTCCATTAAACCTGTCATATAAATTCTTTGAAGACTATCAAGTTTAATAGTCAAAGATTCATTAAAAGGCAAAATCTGTTCAACATAGTAATTATAAACTGCTTCTGACAGAAGGAATAATGGATCATTTGCTATCTTTTTATAATTCCTGGCTTTGTAATTTGAAAGTAATTCTCTTACACTTGTGGAATCAGTTAATGAACTTTTACTATAAACGGCATCCGCCCACTCCTGAAAACTTTTGTATTTCTGCTTTTCTTGCTTTAACAATGCAGGAATTCTATTTGCCTCCTGATGGTTGAACCAATCCTCCATCAATGAAGCGAAGACTTGTCGGTCAATCGGCATATGGTAATTTTTGAAATAGGCTGATAAACTACCTGTAATCTGGCTAACCATCTTGTTTAGTTCATCATCCGGTACAGTTTTATCTATACTCTTATCTATTAACCTACTAAACCGGCGGGCAAACGTAAATGCCTCAATACCAAGACCTCCTTCAATCAGATAAGTTTCAGCTACTGAGAAAGGAGTTAGTTCTCTATAAGTATACTCGAATTCATTAATAAGATTCCCGTATTTAGAATTTCGTTGTGGGTCAGCTTGTGCCCATTTGATGAAATCCTGCTCTAGTTGTTGTTTCTTGGTTATCGCGTCCAACTTCTTGATTCCACGGTTTTCGCCAATCATTTTTTTCCAGTAATTAGCCACACCAGCATGTTTTGCTGAATACTGAATTCTAACAAGGTCGCTCTGAGACATATATGTGTCGAAAATATCAAGGCGTTTTTCTCTCAAACGAATCGCCGCCGGATTTTCATTTGCAGTTATCATTTCAATAGCATAACTAGGTAGGTATTCCTGAGTCCTACCAGGATATCCAAATACAAATGTAAAATCACCTTTTTCAACTCCTCTTAGGGAAATTGGTATATGTCTTTTGGGTTTGTAAGGAACATTTTCAGGAGAATACTCTGCAGGTTCATTGTTCTTATTCACATATATACGAAAAAGAGAGAAGTCACCTGTGTGACGGGGCCACATCCAGTTATCTGTATCTCCACCAAACTTCCCGATGTTTGAAGGTGGTGCTCCAACAAGCCTTACATCTTTGAATGTTTGAGTTATAAATACAAAATATTGATTACCATAATAAAAAGGCCTTACTCTTGCATTATAAGAAGTACCTTTTATGCTTTCTTCTTCTATTTGCTTAACATTCTGCGCAATTAATTCATTCCTCTCAAGTTCTGTCATGCTCTCTTTTACATTTTCAAGAGCACGATTAGTGACATCTTCCATTCTCACTAACAAGGTTACTGTGAGTCCGGGATTAGGAAGTTCCTGCGACTTGTCCATAGCCCAGAATCCATCAGTAAGGTAGTCGTGTTCAATAGTGCTATGTTGCTGAATTCTACCATATCCGCAGTGGTGGTTTGTTAAAATTAGTCCCTGATCAGAAATGATTTCAGCAGTACATCCACCACCAAACAATAAAATAGCATCTTTCAGACTGGAATTATTAACACTATAGATATCTTCAGCAGTGATACGCATTCCCATACTTACCATTTCGGATTCATTAAGCTGTTGAAGGAATAAGGGTAACCACATTCCTTCTCCGGCAATGCCAATCCTGAATGAAAGAACTAAGGATACGACCAGTATCGCAATTTTTTTCTTCATAAAAATATAAGAATTTGATAGAGAGACTTATTTTGAAGCAATTACTTCAATTTCGATCAAAGAACCTAACGGAAGTTTCACTACTCCATATGCTGCCCGTGCTGGTGGTTCAATTTCGAAATATTTACCATACACTTCATTCATTGCTCCAAAATTTGTCATATCGGAAAGAAGGCAGACACATTTAATAACATCCGAGTAACTGTATCCAGCAGCTTTAAGGATTGCACCTATATTTTTCATTACTTGTTCTGTCTGCTCTTTGATACTTCCTTCAACTACCATCCCTGTTGTAGGATCAATAGGTATTTGTCCTGAAATATACAAAAAACCATTCTTTTCAATAGCCTGACTGTAAGGACCTATGGCTTTAGGTGCAAATTCTGTAGAAATTACTTTTTTCATGATATTATATTTTAGAGTTGATACAAATCGGGTGGCTCAAAATTAGCAATAATACTAAGATAACCCCAATTTATAGCAAATCATTTCTGCGACACAAAGGAGTGGTATAAAACGAATGAAAAATTATAAAGGAAGTGTAAATGTAAAAGTAGCTCCTTTGTTTTCTTCTGCTTCAGCCCATATCTGGCCCCCATGTTTATGCAATATCCGCTTGACAATTGATAGTCCTGCACCGGTACCTTGGAAATCTTGTTCTGAGTGAAGCCGTTGGAATGCAATAAACACTTTATCAATATATTTCATATCAAAACCTGCACCATTATCTTTCACTGAATAGATTACACTTGAATCCTTGACACCTCCGGCTATTTCAATATGAGGATTTTCTTTCTTTGAAGAGAACTTTACCGCATTTGCTAAAAGATTTACCCATACCTGTTTCAGCAAAGCTGCATCACCTATTGCATTTGGCAATTCCCCGATATCTATTTTCACTTTCTTGAGCTCTCTTTTTTCTCCTACTTCTGCCAAAGCCATATCTACCAGCTTATTCATATCAATCTCTGCCTTTCTGATTTCTGCTGTGCTTGCTTTTGAGAAAGCAAGTAGATCATCAATCAGCGTACTCATCTTAAGTGAATTTGACCTAATCCTGTTACATAACCTCACTCCTTCTTCATCAAAAAGATTTCCATAATTATCAGTCAGAATCTGGGTTAACCCATTTATTCCTCTTAATGGAGTTCTCAAGTCATGAGAAACAGAATAAGCAAAAGCTTCAAGATCTTTATTAACGGCTGATAGCTCAGCAGTTCTCTCCTTTATTCTATGCTCAAGTTCCTTGTTAAGGTTACTGATTTCTTGTTCGGTTTTCTTGCGATCAGAAATATCCCGGATTATAAGGCTTGCTTTCTGATTTCCTTCAGCATCAAAAAATAACGCTGATGATAGTTCTGCATCAATAAATGTTCCTCCTCTTTTTATTAATTTTAATTCACCGACAGTCTTTCCTGACTGGGCTCTCTTTTCAATGAATTTTTTGTATGCTTTGGTTTCATAGTCAATGAATGTACTTAAATTAAGTGACTTGAGTTCAGCTTCTGTATAGCCAAAGAGTAGGCAAGCGGCCTCATTTGCTTCAAGAATTATCCCTTCGGTTGTAGAAAGGATCATTGCATCATGGCTATTCTCAAAAAATGCTCTGTAACGATGCTCACTCTCTATTAAAGCACGTTCGGAATTTTTTCGTTGTGTAATATCCTGGAAAGCGCCCCTTATTTTAACAACTTTATCATCTTTGACAACAGGCTTGCCCAATGTATGCACCCACTTTCTCGTTCCATCACCAAGCACCAGTTCAAGCTCAAGATCATAAGGAACTTTCTCACTGATTGTTTTATCTATAGCTTTGATGACCTTGTCTTTTGATTCTTCAGTATAGAAACTTATCCCCTTTTGCTCACTCGTTTCATCTTCTGCGCTCAAACCATGTATCCTGGCAGTTTCTTCAGTCCAGGTTCCTTCACCTGTTACCGGATCAAACTCCCACCCCCCTATCTTAGCAAGACTGCCCATTTCTTGAAGTAAATACTCTTGATAACTAATTGCCTCAGCTGTCTTTCGATGGGTTGATACATCTCTCAAAAATGCCAATTCCGATTTCTTTCCTTCATATTCAATATATTGGGAAGTAATTTCTACCCAAACATCACCTCCGTCCAATGCCACAAGATGCAATTCACTTTCAGTCAAAGGAAGAATACCATTATCCAGTTTTTCAATTCTTTCTTTAATATTTTTCTTGTTTGCAGGATGCGTGAACTCTAGAATATCTTTTCCTATTAGTTCGTCAGAAGCATTGGCTTTCAAAAGATTTATTCCTGAAGGATTTATATAAACTATCTTTCTATCCTGTTGTATAATAATTGGTTCCGGGGCTCCTTCAACTATCTTTCGAAACCGTTCTTCACTGTTCTTTAATTCCTTTTGAAATTTTCGTTGTTCTGTTACATCTGTTGCCATAACATGTCTGGCCTCCCTACCCTCAAAAATAAAAGGGAGAGAAACAATATTTACCATGATGATTTCTCCGTTTTTTTTCCGGTGGATCCAGTCTCCGGCATAATTCACAGTTCCTTTAGTTCTATTGATGTCTTCAACTAGAGTTTTGACTTCACTCTCAGGTCTTATATCCCTTGCATTCATTTGAAGGAATTCCTCTCTCGTATATCCATAATGATTCAATGCAGCATCATTTACATCAAGAAAGTCCAACGATTCCTGATCAAAGATCCACATCGGAATTGGATTATATTTAAATAAATGTTTATAATTTCCTTCCTTCACAGAATTGTCCTGATAAGTCATTTCAAGTAGTTCATTATACTATAATTACCGTATCATCAAATTAAACAATTCAACGTATGGCCTTTAAATAAGTTTCTGATATTCGTCCCCACAAAACAAACTATCCCTAAATTCATAGCTTTGTGGTACAACAAAGGTCATGTTTTAATGTTTAAGGTAATTTACTAAAAAGTTACACTATGCCAAATAAATTGATCTCGGAAAGTAGTCCGTATCTTTTACAACATGCTCATAATCCAGTTCATTGGCAACCTTTTGGAGAAGAAGCACTTCTGGAAGCTCAAAGAAGGAATTGTCCTATACTTATAAGTATTGGATATTCAGCATGTCATTGGTGTCATGTAATGGAACATGAAAGTTTCAGGGATCAGGATATAGCTGAAATAATGAACAGGCTGTTTGTTTGTATAAAAGTCGACAGAGAAGAACGACCAGACATTGATCAAAACTACCTGAATGCAGTGCAGCTTCTTCGCGGACAAGGAGGTTGGCCTCTTAATTGTTTTGCCCTCCCCGATGGCAGACCTTTTTGGGGAGGAACTTATTTCAGACCCGATCATTGGAAAGAACTTTTAGTACAACTCTCTGATTTATATCATAATAATTATGAGGAAATACTTGAACAGGCAATACGACTACACCAGGGCTTAAAATCAATGGGAATAATTAATAAACCCGAAGATTCAACTACCTTCCACAAAAAAACACTTGAAGACATCTTTAATAATCTTGCATTTAAGTTTGATAAAGCAAATGGTGGTTTGAAAGGAGCACCAAAATTTCCAATGCCAGTGGTATGGCAGTTCGTTTTAAATTACTACTATTTGTCACGATCTGAGGATGCATTTACGCAGCTTAAACTTACACTTGATAAGATGGCAATGGGGGGTATATTCGATCAGATTGGAGGAGGATTTGCCCGATACAGTACTGACGCTCATTGGAAAGTCCCCCACTTCGAAAAAATGATATATGACAACGCACAATTGGCATCAATTTATGCTGAAGCTTTTAAGATGTCAGGCAATCAAAACTACCTTGATGTACTGACTAAAATTCTTCAATTTGTTGATGCTGAACTCACAGCTCCCGAAGGCGCTTTTTATTCAGCTCTTGATGCGGATAGTGAAGGACAGGAAGGTAAATTTTATGTATGGAATAAACAGGAATTAATTGACCTTTTACCTGAATATGCTGACTTACTTAGTCGTTACTGGGGGATTGAAAGACAGGGCTTATGGGAAAATGGGTATAACATACTTCTAAGGCCTTTCTATGATGAACAATTTGCTAAAGCAGAACACCTGAGCCAGGAAGAATTAAAGCAACTGGTCAATATGGCCTCAAGGGTAATGCTTAATTACAGGAACACTAAAATCAAACCTCATCTGGATGATAAGATAGTCTTATCATGGAATTCATTGATGATTAAAGCATATTCTCAGGCAGCAATTGCAACAGGGAATATCAATTGGACAGCGACTGCTATTAAAGCAGCCAATTTCATATGGGAAAATATGATTAAGGATGGACGGATCTACAGAACCTATAAAAATGGCACTTCCAGAATCAATGGTTTCCTTGATGATTACACTTTCGCAGCCGAGGCTTTCATCTATTTATATCAATTGACATTTGATGAAAAATGGATTTTGAGATCAAGGAAATTGGTGGAATATGTACTTGAGCATTTTGGACAAGAGACCTCACCATTGTTCTGGTATTTGCCTAAAAATAATGAAGATGTTTACATGACACATCTGTCCCGGATATTAGAAACTAACGATGGTGTCGAGCCTTCGGGCAATTCAGTAATGGCTTGGAATCTTTTAGCATTGGGTAATTATTTTGAAAATAATCAGTACATAGACAGGTCAGCTGAAATGTGCAATTATATTCTTTCAAATACTGAAAAATACCCATCCTATAATGCGAATTGGGCAAACGTAATTGCTGCACATGTGCATGGCATAAGCATGTTTGTTGTGGCTGGAGAAGATGCTTATCATAAAGCTATAGAACTTAATACTACATTTATGCCTTTATCTCTGGTGGCTGCAGCCCCTTTTGAAAGCCAACTACCTGTTTTTAATCATAAGTTCAAACAAGGGAGGACACTTATTTATAAATGCACTGACCATGAATGCGATGCTCCAGTCGAAAAGATCGAAGATTTAATTCTCTGATATCTGAATAGTAATTTTATAAATACCGTATACTGATGTAACAAGCATTTCCGTTAATATTATCTTTGCACGTACAAGTATTACCGGTTAAAATATTAATCGATAACTGTACAGAAAGACATAAGCTAACTCAATGCGGTATTTTTTAGTTTTTATCACTCTGATAATTTCTCTTATTAGCTCTCATGCACAAGAAATGGTTCAGCGAAGAGAAGAGGTTGGGTCTCCTGACACTGCCACTAATTATTATACCACTCTTAATAATCGATGGCCTGGGGAGTCGCTTGTGACTATCGAAGATACCACTACTTCAGGTTTTCAGTTCTTTCTGCCCACTGAAGGTGCGACACAATTATATGCATTAGCTGGGAATAGTGGACTGGCTTATAAATCACTTTTGTTTTCGCTCTCTCAACAAAATGGTTTCCGGTTCACTCCTTATAACTACGATTTATATAAATGGAATAATAACAGTATTAGGTATTATCAGACTACAGGTCCTTATTCACGACTATTTTATTCAACGGGTCCAGGAAAAGAGCAATTATTTCAAGTTACCCATGCTCAGAATGTCGCCGGAGGTCTTAGTGTTGGATTAGATTTAAGTATCGTAAACTCATTAGGATTGTATGAACGACAAAAAGCCGATGATATAACTTTTGCCGGAACCTTGCAATTTATAAGCAAAAATTATCATTACGTCGCTTTAGGAAATTACCATCACAGTAAACTTGCATGGAGAGAAAATGGTGGTATTCAAAAGGAAGAACTTTTTACTGAAAATACTGAAACTGACAGGAAACGAATTCCAATATACCTTCGCGAAGCCGAGAGTTCCAATAAAGAAAGCGGATTTCAAATACGACAGTTTTATTATCCGGGGAAAGAAAGGAATCGAGCTGATACTACTACAGGCGACACAACTGTTTTTAAACCAAAGCACAGGTATTACGATCCTTCACGCAGTAACTTTATCAGACACACTTTTACTTATTCTAAGAACAATTATAAGTACACTGATAAAAACCCCCGTGTAGGTTATTATGACCATATTTTACTTGATTCGATCCTTACCAATGATTCAGTTCTGATTCATGAGATAATAAATGACATTGCTATTGAAGGTGGAGTCGGTAAAGCAAGAGGAAGTTCAAAAGCAATTCTACTGAGGGTGGGAATTGAGCATACTGCTGCCAAATATAGTGCTGATTCAATTAATAAATCATATCAGTACTTTACTCCTTATGGATATATTTCTGCCAATGCTTTTGGATGGGCAAAAGCCGAAGGAAAGGTCTGGTTCACGCAAGGCACACCATTTAATGGAGATAAAGGTATTGAAGGCTCAATGCTTATACCAGGTTATGACAATACAGACAAGTGGGGAAATTTAAGGTTTAATGCATCTCTGAAATCTGAGCAACCTTACTACTTATATCAGTTTCATTTATCCAACCACTTTAAGTGGGAAAACGCTTTTAGTCAACAAACAACCTTCAGTCTGCTATCTTCTTATGAACATAGATTCTTTAAAACAGGATTCAATGTTTATACTCTGACTGATTATGTTTATCTCGACGAAACAGCTCATCCGGTTAAAGCAAGTGGTTCGGTTGCAATTACTCAATTATGGGCATTCACAAATATAAAGTGGCATCATTTTGAAACTCAAATATATGGGGTACTTCAAACTTCTAGTAAGAGTTATATTAATTTACCACAACTGTCTGGAAGGGCTACTCTAAGTTACACCCGTCCACTTTTTAAAAAAGCATTATATTTCCAGGGAGGTGTTACTGCAATGTATAATACTCCATATTATGCGGATGCTTATATGCCTTCACTAAGAGCATTTTATGTGCAGGACGATAAAGAAATTGGTGGCTACCCTTATATTGACGCATTCATTAATATCCGGGTAAAAAGGGCAAGAATGTTTTTAATGATGAAACACTTGAACAGTGGCTTTATGGATTATACTTACTTCCTGATACCAGGTCATCCTATGCCTGATAGCGGACTGCGATTTGGCATTTCCTGGGCTTTCTATGATTAACTATCTGAAAGTATATCTTATTGACAGGGCAATACCATCACCCCACCACCGATAACCACCAAAATTTAATGCAGGTTTCCAATCAAGCCCAATATTGAAAGGCACTTCGGCAAATGTATATTCTAATCCTGCAATAAAGTCAATCCCGACTATTGTAAATCCATCATCATCATAAGGAGCATTTCCCCACCATCTGTCACCACGTCCCCATGCGCCAACATGACCGCCAATCCCAAGAAAATAATCAAGTCCATTGGCATTTCTTATTGGCTTTTGCCATTCATATAATCCTGTTATGATGAATCCATTCCATCTGAATGAAGCTATTCCTTCAATTGCATTCGACTCACTTACAAAATGTTTAACTGTCAGACCATTAAAATATCCTAATCTTGCTCCTAATCCGGTTCTGTAATTCTGAGCCTCAGCTCCAAAAGAAAATAAAACAAGTGTAACAACAATCACAAAATATCTCAATTTCATAGCATTAATTATTTAAATTTTGGTAATACAACAACAGTCTTGAGAATTTGATTGTATCTAAAACTGTAGCTTTCGTCTAAGTAACGTTCGATAATAATTTTATTGCAAATCAAACTTCTAAAATGACACAAAAACAAAAACTGCCCAAGAAACCTTGGGCAGTCGAATATTCTTAATGTGAAAGTATGCGTAATTGTTCACCTATGAACTTTAAACATCAATTTTAGCATATTTGGCATTTGCTTCAATAAATTCTCTGCGTGGTGGCACTTCATCACCCATTAGCATTGAAAAAATTCTGTCAGCCTCTGTTCCGTTCTCTATGTTAACTTGTCTTAGGGTTCTGAACTCAGGATTCATAGTTGTCATCCATAACTGCTCAGCGTTCATTTCTCCAAGACCTTTGTACCGTTGGACATGAACTCCGGTTTCTTTTCCGCCTGAAAGTTCGTTAACAGCTCTCATACGGTCTTCCTCTGTCCAGCAATACCTCTCAGTATTACCTTTTTTTACTAAATATAATGGTGGAGTTGCTATATAGACATAACCACTTTCAATCAACTCTTTCATATATCTGAAAAAGAAAGTCAGAATAAGTGTAGCAATGTGACTTCCGTCAACATCAGCATCCGTCATGATCACTACTTTATGGTATCTTAATTTCGATAGGTTTAAAGCTTTGCTGTCTTCCTCAGTTCCAATAGAAACGCCTAGAGCCGTAAACATATTCTTAATTTCATCACTATCGAAAATTTTGTGCTGCATAGCTTTTTCAACATTAAGAATTTTACCTCTTAATGGTAAAATAGCCTGGAATTTTCTGTCACGGCCCTGTTTTGCTGTACCACCTGCAGAATCTCCCTCCACCAGGAATAACTCACATACAGCAGGATCCTTTTCACTACAATCTGCAAGTTTCCCAGGTAAACCTGATCCTGTGAGTACGTTCTTACGCTGAACAAGTTCACGCGCCTTTCGTGCAGCATGGCGTGCTGTTGCAGCCAAAATAACTTTATTTACTATAGTTCGGGCTTCTTTAGGATGCTCTTCAAGGTAATAAGTTAGCAACTCTGAAACAAGCTGATCTACAGCTCCCATCACTTCATTATTACCAAGTTTGGTTTTAGTCTGGCCTTCGAATTGAGGCTCTTGTACTTTCACAGATATAATGGCAGTGAGTCCTTCTCTAAAGTCATCGCCACTTATCTCAAACTTTAAATTCTTCAGCATCCCGGATTTGTCCGCATACGCTTTCAAAGTTCGGGTCAGGGCCCGTCTGAAACCAGCAAGATGTGTTCCTCCTTCATGAGTGTTGATATTATTCACATAAGAATGAATATTCTCGCTGAAAGATGAATTGTATTGCATCGAAATTTCTACAGGTATATCATTCTTTTCACCTTCAATATAAATAGGTTCAGGCATGAGCTTTTCACGCATGCTATCAAGATATCCTATAAAATCAAGTAATCCATTTTCTGAATAAAAAGAAAAGACTCTTGATATACTGGAATCATCAGTTTCCCTCTCATCCGTTAATGATAAATTTATTTTTTTATTCAGATATGCAAGTTCCCTGAGTCTGGATTTCAGTGTATCAGTATCATATTGTGTTGTGATAAAAATGGTGTCATCGGGTTTGAAGTAAACTGTAGTACCCGTGCGGTCAGTTTCACCGACTTCTCTAACAGAATAAACGGGTTTACCTCTATGGTACTCTTGTTCGAAAATTTTACCTTCGCGGTGAACTGTCACCTTAAGAACACTTGACAAAGCATTCACACAAGAAACACCGACACCATGTAACCCACCTGAAACTTTATATGATCCTTTATCAAATTTACCACCGGCATGCAAAACAGTCATAACGACTTCCAGTGCCGATTTTTTTTCTTTTTCATGATAGTCGGTTGGAATTCCTCTACCATTATCTGACACCGTAATTGAGTTATCTTTATGTATGGTTACCTCTATGTTATTACAATAACCAGCTAAAGCCTCGTCAATTGAATTATCAACAACCTCATAAACAAGATGATGTAACCCTCTATCGCTTATATCACCTATGTACATTGCTGGTCGTTTACGAACAGCTTCCAGACCCTCTAAAACCTGAATATTTTCAGCAGTGTAATTGTTATTGCCATTTCCATTAACTACTCCAATTTCTTCACCCTTAGAGATATTGTTCAAATCGCTCATATTCAATAATATAGTAAGTATTAGTAGACTTACAAAGTTACTAAATTTATCAATATCTTTTAATTATGTAGTGACTAAAAAGTACCATTTTTTCACAATAAAGATTAAATAAATTAAGGGATGCACACAAACGGCACATCCCTTTAACTATTAATTTAGAATATACTCTGCCAGCTCACTATCAGCGACCTGCCAGAAAAAATCTAATTATTATTTTCTGGAAGCAATCATGATTTCCAACATCTTGATAGCGGCTTCAGGAATTACTGTCCCTGGTCCAAAAATAGCCATTGCGCCTGCCTCATATAGGAAGTCGTAGTCCTGTGGAGGTATAACACCACCCACAATAACCATAATGTCTTCTCTGCCCAGCTTTTTTAGTTCTTCAATAACTTGGGGAACCAGGGTTTTATGACCTGCTGCCAAGCTAGATACACCAAGAACATGGACATCATTTTCAACTGCCTGACGGGCTGCCTCAGTAGGGGTTTGGAACAATGGTCCGATATCGACATCAAATCCTATATCCGCATAACCTGTAGCAACAACTTTTGCTCCCCTATCATGTCCATCCTGTCCCATTTTAGCAATCATAATACGAGGACGACGACCTTCGAGCTCAGCGAATTTGTCGGCTAACTCAACAGCTTGTTTAAAGCTGCTGTCATCCTGAGATTCTGAAGAGTAAACTCCTGAAATTGATCTTATCACAGCTTTATACCTCCCATAAACTTTTTCCAGAGCCATTGAAATTTCACCTAAAGATGCCCGCTTACGAGCTGCTTCAATTGACAATTCAAGTAAATTGCCTGATTGATTTTCGGCAGCCCTGGTCAGAGCGTCAAGAGCTTTCTTAACTTCCTCATCGTTTCGGTTTGCTTTTAATTCAGCCAACCTCCGCAATTGTGCTTCTCTTACAGCAGTATTATCTACTTCAAGTGTTTCAATCGGATCTTCTTTTGTTAATCTGTATTTGTTAACACCTACAATAGTATCACGACCTGAATCGATTCTGGCTTGTTTACGAGCTGCAGCTTCCTCTATACGCATTTTTGGAATACCGGTTTCAATAGCTTTAGCCATTCCACCTAATTCTTCAACCTCCTGAATCAGTTTCCAAGCCTTAGTTGCTATCTCATTAGTCAATGATTCTATATAGTAAGAACCTGCCCAAGGATCAACAACCTTAGTAATATTAGTCTCTTCCTGCAGATATATCTGTGTATTTCTAGCTATTCGTGCCGAGAAGTCTGTTGGTAAGGCAATTGCTTCGTCAAGGGCATTTGTATGTAAACTCTGAGTATGACCCAAAGCTGCAGCAAGAGCTTCAACGGTAGTACGGGCTACATTATTAAACGGATCCTGCTCAGTTAAACTCCATCCCGATGTTTGCGAATGAGTTCTGAGAGCCATTGACTTAGGATCTTTAGGATTAAATTGATTGACGATTTTTGCCCATAATAACCTGGCTGCCCTCATCTTGGCAATTTCCATAAAGTGATTCATTCCAATTCCCCAGAAGAATGACAAACGGGGGGCGAAAGCATCTACAGGTATCCCTGCATGGATACCTGTTCTGATGTATTCTAATCCGTCTGCAAGAGTATAGGCAAGTTCAATATCTGCTGTTGCTCCTGCTTCCTGCATGTGATAACCACTGATTGATATTGAATTAAACTTCTTCATATTTCTGGAAGTAAATTCAAAAATATCAGCTATAATCCTCATACTTGGTGATGGTGGGTAGATATAGGTATTGCGGACCATAAATTCCTTGAGAATATCATTTTGGATGGTTCCACTCAACTTTTCCATTGGCACACCCTGTTCTTCAGCAGCTACTATATAGAAAGCCAGAATTGGTAAAACAGCTCCATTCATGGTCATTGACACCGACATCTTGTCGAGTGGTATCTGATCGAACAGTATTTTCATATCGAGAATAGAGTCGATAGCCACACCGGCCTTTCCAACATCTCCAACCACTCTTTCGTGATCGGAATCATAACCACGGTGCGTTGCCAGGTCAAAAGCAACTGACAATCCCATTTGTCCGGCTGCAAGGTTGCGACGATAGAACGCATTAGATTCCTCTGCAGTAGAAAATCCTGCATATTGCCTGATTGTCCATGGTTTCATAACATACATTGTACTGTATGGGCCTCTGAGAAAAGGAGCAATTCCAGCAGCATAATTAAGATGCTCTAGTTTGCTCAGGTCAGCCTCTTCATAAACGGGCTTAACCGGTATCTGTTCTGTTGTCATCCATTCCATTCCTTCCGAAACATTTTTGGATGAATCAGTACCATTAGACCTGATACTTACATTTTTAAAATCGGGACGCATATCTTTAATTTGAGTGCTTACTTTATATTTTAATGTTTTGGTAACCTTAATTTATCCTATTATAACATGACACCAAGCTTTTGCTGAAATCTATACATTGTTTCAAAAGCATTGCTCCGCACATGGATAAATTCATCAACTCCAGCTTGCTTCAAACTGTCTAAGATATCTTTTGGATAACCGGCCACAACAACCTGTTTTTCTGAATCAGCCGACTTTATTGCTTGGGCAATTCCAGGTCCTATTTCAGCATATTCTTCATCTGAGCTGCAGATAACAATAATCTCAGCTTCAGATTTAAGCGCTGCATTTACCCCATCTTCCGGAGTGCTGAATCCTAAATTGTCAATAATTTTATATCCCGCAACTCCAAAGAAACCGGAACTAAAAGCTGCTCTGGCTTTTCTCATTGCAAGATTTCCGATGGTGAACATAAAGACAGATGGACGTTTGTTACCTTCATTTTCCCAAATCTCTGTAGCAAGTCTCAAATCTTCAAAATCATCGCTTGCTCTGGCTATCTGAAGTGTCTGGAATCTTGGATCTTCTTTCGAAGTAAATTCCTGGTATTCTTCTTCTTCCGACTCCTCCTCCATCTGAATCTTACTTAGCATATTCTCATTAAGATTAGGATGTTGGTTTGTTCCTAATATAAGTGTACGACGGTTGGCTATGTCATCTTTCTTACGCGAAGCTTCTTCAGCAACCTTACCCTGTATGAATCCATTCTTTATGGCATTAAGCATACCACCCATATCTTCTATTTCGAGGAATAACTTCCATGCAGCTTCTGCAATTGATGCAGTGAGACTTTCAATATAATAGGAGCCTGCAGAAGGATCAATTACTTTATCAAGATTAGCCTCCTCTTTTAATATAATCTGCTGATTTCGTGCAATCCTCAATGAAAATTCATCCGGCTCCTGATAATTCATATCAAACGGAAGAACTGTAATTATATCAGCACCTCCAATTGCTGCTGACATCGCCTCAGTGGTAGTTCGAAGCATATTAACATATGGATCGTAGATAGTCTTATTCCAGTTGGCTGTCATTGAGTGTATGTACATTTTTGCAGAATCCGCTGTTTCAGGATCATACTGCTCCACAATTTTTGCCCAGAGTAACCTTGCAGCACGAAGTTTTGCAATTTCCATGAAGTAATTGCCACTAACTGCAAAAAGGAAGACCATCTTTTTGGCAACCTCGTCAATATTAAATCCTTTCGAAGTGTACCATGATAGATATTCATTACCAGCTGCTAAAGAAAAAGCCAGTTCCTGAACCAATGAAGATCCAGCATTGTGGAAATACTGGCCATTAACACTTAAAACCTTGAACTCACTATTGTCTAGTGATGCTTTTAATAATTCAACCCCTTGATTCAGATCATCACTCTCGTTAGAATAAAAATGTCCATTTATTAAGAAATAACTTAATGGATCAAAATCCAGTGTACCCTTGAATTCTTTGAAATCAATTCCTAAACTTTGATAAACTTCAATAATTATTTTTAAAAGAGTTTGATAAGAAGGCGCACTGTTAAAGCATAGTGTTGCTTTGCTGAGGTCAAGACCTTTGAGCATTTCCTTCAATAAAGCAGCAGAATCAATATTGGATGAATTCAAAAGTAAAGCTTCAGCACCTCTTTCAAGCGCCTCTTTAGCAAGAGCGTTTGCTTTGGCAGGATTGGGGGTCTCCAAATCTTGCCCTATCAACCATTTGTTAGTTTCAGAAACAGTCCCCCTTGTAAACGGAAACTCACCAGGAAGATTAGAAAGCATTTCCTTAAGACCATTGAGATCTTCTGAACGATAATAAGGCTTAACCTTAAAACCTTCAGCTGTTCTCCAGATTAGCTTCTTCTCATAATCTGCCCCTTTTAGGTCTTCCTGTATTTTCGCTTCCCATTGTTCGGTTGAGACCGGAGGAAATTCCGAAAATAAACCATCGGGCTTTTTGTCCTTTTCCATATTGTTATTTAATGATATAGATATAGAATTTTACTTTTGTTTATCTTAGAGTATTATAATGAAACATTAAGCACAAATGCTTGTTTCTGAAATTCGGTGCAAAGGTATGGGTTTTTAAACAAATCATAAGTTTAAAATTATAATAATACAGATGAAAGCAGCTATAAGTGGAGCTTCAGGATTAATCGGGACAAGGCTCGCTGAACACCTTTCTGAAGGTGGTTATGAAACTATAAAGCTTTCGCGCAATGATCTGTTACTTTCAGATCAGGAATTAAGTGACAAATTAATAGGATGCAGAGTAATTATCAATCTTGCCGGGGCTCCCATTATAGCACGTCACACTCCGACATACAAAATTGAACTTTACAACTCCCGCATAAATACAACCAAAAAGCTGGTTAACGCAATTAAATTAATGGGCATTCCTCCGGTTCAATTATTCTCAGCATCAGCAATGGGTATTTATAGCCATGATAAAGTACATACTGAAAATTCAACTGACTTTGCAAATGATTTTCTTGGTAAGCTATGCCAGGATTGGGAAAATGAAGCTTTAAAAGCTCAACAAATCTGTCGTGTAGTTATAACACGTTTTGGAATTGTCCTGGATGCAGAAAAAGGAGCTTTACCCACCATGCTATTACCATTTAAAATTGGAGTGGGTGGAAAAATTGGCAGTGGAAAGCAAATGTTTTCCTGGATTCACATCATGGACCTTGTTAAGGTATTCTCTCATTTAATTTTAAATCAAAAAGAAGGAATATACAATGTAGCATCTCCCGGTTATCTTCGAAACTCCCAGCTTACCAAAGCTATTGCTTCCATACTTAAAAAACCTTCCTTTATGACAGTACCTGAATTTGCATTGCGGATTATTTATGGAGATGGTGCCAAAAGTCTTACATCAGGACAAGCTGCCTACCCTGAGCGGCTTTTGAATGAAGGATTTGAATTCCGTTACAGAACAATTGAGGAAGCGCTTTTCGATCTGATTTCATAATAAAAATCAGAAAAAATTAATCCTTTTTACAATATTCTGTAATTTGGTAGCCGCAAACTATCACTTCAATACTTATTTCTTAAATCTATTACAATGAAATTCTTTAAAGAACTTTTGCTATTTGCATGGCTTGCAATAGGTGCATTGCCTGTTCTGGCCCTCGAAGATGCTCGCTTACTGCGCTTTCCCGACATTAACAAAGATCTTGTTGCCTTTGTATATGCCGGCGATATCTGGACTGTTGAATCGACCGGTGGAAATGCTCGTCGATTAACCTCTCATGAAGGTTTTGAATTATTCCCAAAGATTTCACCTGATGGGGAATGGATAGCATTTTCTGCTGAATATTCAGGTTCCAGACAAGTTTATGTAATTCCATCAAAAGGTGGCACTCCACGTCAATTGACTTTCTACAATTCGGTAGGTGTAATGCCTCCAAGAGGTGGGTTCGATAATGTTGTACTTGATTGGACTTCAGATAGTAAGCAGATTCTATTCAGAGGAAACCGTACTTCTTTCGGCGACCGGAATGGAAAGTACTTTCTGGTTAGTCTTGATGGTGGATTGGAAACACCGCTCGAAATTGTAAATGGAGGTTTTGCCGCTCTTTCACCGGATAATTCTAAAATCTGTTTCACTCCAGTAGACAGGGAATTCCGAACATGGAAAAGATACAAAGGAGGAAGGGCTACAGAACTATGGATTTATGATCTGAAAAATCACAGCTCAGAACAATTAACAAGTTTTGCTGGTGCAGATCAATGGCCTGTATGGTTTGGTAACAATATATACTATGCTTCAGATAAAGACCTTAAACTTAACATTTATAAATACGATCAATCTACACGACAGACTGAACAAATGACCTTTCATAAAGATTTTGATGTTATGTGGCCATCCGGCGATAACGGACAATTGGTTTATGAAAACGGCGGATATCTCTACAAATTAAACCTTAACACAGGCGCTAATGAGCGAATAGTGGTAAACATAAATTTCGATAATCCAAATTTAATACCCTACTTTAAAAATGTTAAAGACAATATTATAAGTTTTGACATCTCGCCTACAGGTAAAAGGGCATTATTTGAAGCAAGAGGTGATATATTTTCAATCCCGGCTGAACATGGAGAAATTATAAATCTTACAAACAGCCAGGGTGTAAGAGATATGTATCCTTCATGGTCTCCTGATGGAAAATTCATAAGCTATATATCTGATGCTTCAGGTGAATATGAAATATATCTGCTTGAAAATAAAAAAGGAACAGAACCCAAACAACTTACAACTGGTTCCAAAGCATGGAAATATCCACCAACATGGTCACCTGATAGTAAATTTCTGGCATACTCCGATAGGAATATGAAACTCTGGTTACTCGATGTAAAATCAGGGAAAGAAACCGAAATAAACACAGCAACGATTAATGAAATAAGGGAATATTCTTTTTCACCTGATTCAAAATGGGTTACCTATACAAGAGAAGGAAGTAATGGGTTGTCAGCCATTTGGGTTTACAATATTGCAGAATCCAAAAATTATCAATTGACCGACAATACTTTTAATGACATGTCGCCGGTCTTTTCAAGAGATGGTAATTATATCTTCTTTGCATCTGATAGAGATTTTAATCTTGAATTTTCAAGCTTTGAGTTCGACTACCTTTATACAAAAGCGACCAGACTTTATGCTATGGTATTGAAAAAAGATGGTCCACCACTTGTAAAAAAGAAAGTTGACATTGAACCTGTTGCTGAGACTGAAGATATTACTAGTGTTGGTGATCAAAAAGCTAAGAAGAATAATGCCGGCTCTAATCAAAAATCTACAGAACCAGGCATTTCCGACAAAAAGCCGATAGCAAGTGTAGTTATCGATACCGAAAATATAACACGCCGCATTGTCGCTCTTCCGGTTCAATCAGGAAATTTCGGGAATTTACTTGCTGTCGATGGTGGATTGGTATATTCTTCTGATAATAAATTGATGTTTTACAATCAGGAAGAAGAAAAAACAGTTGAAATTCTGGACAAAGGATTCATCGCTTCAGTTAGCGCAGATGGAAAGAATCTTATCTACCGCTCAGGGAAAGATTATGGAATTATCAAAGTGAAAGAAGGACAAAAAGCACCAGCCGGTAAACTCAATCTCGACAATCTTGAGATGAGAATTGATCCACGCAAAGAATGGAATCAAATATATACTGATGCTTGGAGAATTTTCAGGGATTTCTTCTATGTAAATAATCTTCATGGCGTTGACTGGCCTGGAATTAAGGAACTTTACAGTCCGCTGCTTCCTTCAGTTGCTCATAGAGCCGATCTCGATTATATACTTTCGGAAATAGTTGCCGAAACAAATACTGGCCATGCTTATGTGGATTGGGGTGATTTCCCTAAAGCTAAAAGAGTTGAAGGTGGACTTCTTGGTGCTGAATTAGTACCTGATCCACAGGCTGGAATGTACAAAATTGGCAAAATTTATGATAGCGAAAACTGGAATAACGAAAGAAGATCTCCATTACGTGACCTGGGCGTTAATGTTAATGAAGGTGATTATATTATCAGTATTAATGGTAGACCATTATCAATTAATGACAATCCTTATGAGTTTCTTGAAAACACTGCCAATAGAACTATTGAACTTGAAGTAAGTAATAAAGCAGATGCAAAAGGTACCAGAATTGAAACGATTCGCCCCATAAGCAGTGAGCTTGAATTAATGTACTACGATTGGGTAAATGAACGCAGAGCACTCGTTGATAAATTATCAGGTGGCAGAATCGGTTATATCCATGTGCCAAACACAGCAGTTGAAGGTAACAGAGAATTATACAGAGGAATGTACACCTACCATGATAAAGAAGCTCTGATAATTGATGACCGTTACAATGGTGGTGGCTTTATTCCTGATAGAATGGCTGATCTGCTTGACCGCAAAACACTAAGCTACTGGCATCGAAATGGTTTGCAGCCAGGAAAAGCGCCGGGTGTTGCTCATGACGGCCCAAAAGTGATGTTGATTAATGGATATTCTTCATCAGGAGGAGATGCCTTCCCTTATTATTTTAAGAAACTTGGTTTGGGAAAATTAATTGGAACAAGAACATGGGGAGGCCTCGTGGGTATTTCACGTAACGCTTCACTTGTTGATGGTGGTTATATTTCAGTACCACGCTTTGGAATCTTTGACGAAAATGAGCAATGGATTATTGAAGGTATTGGTGTTTATCCTGATATAGAAGTTGTTGATCGTCCAGAACAATTAGCAAAAGGTATTGATCCGGGTATCGAAAGAGCAGTAAAAGAGCTTTTAGATCAACTCGAGAAAAATCCTGTGAAGAAAATCAGTCCTCCGCCTCCACCAGACAGAAGCAAATGGATCGAGTTTGAAATAAAGTAATTTATAGGTTAGTTAATACGATCATACGCTAATGTACGACCTTCCGAATCTTGATAAGAACAACGCTGAATTCAATTTTGCATTAGATTTCGTAATGCAAACAAGTCGGCTTGTTTATCTAACCGGTAAGGCAGGAACTGGAAAAACCACATTCCTGCGATACCTACAGACGGTTTGTTCTAAGCGTATGGTCGTTCTTGCTCCTACCGGAGTTGCTGCAATTAATGCAGGTGGACAGACTATACACTCATTTTTTAATATTAAGCCGAGTGTTTATGTGCCAGGGGACAAACGCTTAAGGAATACCGTCCCCTCCAGAGATGAGGATAAAACAATGATAACTGATCATTTCAGGTATCAAAGAGAAAAACTGGAGCTTATCAGGAACCTCGAACTTCTTATTATTGACGAAATATCAATGGTAAGATGCGATTTGCTGGATGTGATTGATCAGATTCTTAGGTTTGTAAGAAAAAGATTCTTTACTCCATTTGGCGGTGTGCAGGTTCTACTCATTGGTGACACATTCCAATTACCTCCTATCGCAAATATGGACGACTGGAGTATACTTTCTTCTTTTTACAGTAGTCCACATTTTTTCAGCTCAAAAGTGATGCAAACTGTTAAACCGGTCTATATAGAACTGAAGAAAATATATCGCCAAAAGGACAATAATTTCATTGAGCTCCTTAACAGAATTAGAATAAATAAACTTCACTTTGACGATATCAGAGTTCTGAATAGCAGGTTTCTTCATGGTTTTGATCCCGAAGATGCAGATGATTATATTATACTTGCTTCTCATAATAGAATGGTTGTAGAAACCAATCAAAGGAGGCTCGAAGCACTTCCCGGAGAACACTGGCTTTTTGAAGCTGATGTTGAAGGTATATTCCCTGAAGGCAATTTTCCGGCCGACCGATTGCTAAAAGTTAAAAAAGAAGCGCAAATTATGATGTTGCGTAACGACAGAAACAGGAGATACTTTAATGGGAAGATCGGACACATTGAGAGCATTTCCGAAAATTCAATAAAGGTAAAGTTTGCCGAAGGAAATACTGTAGATGTCCTAAGGGAAACCTGGGATAATATCAGATATAAATGGGACCCCAAAAATAAAAAGGTAGTGGAAGAAAGTATAGGCACTTTCCTTCAATTCCCTTTAAAGCTGGCATGGGCGATTACTGTTCATAAGAGTCAGGGTTTGACATTTGACAAAGTAATTGCTGATGTGAATGAAGCTTTTACACATGGACAGGTTTATGTGGCTCTCAGCAGATGCACAAGCTTTCAGGGATTATTGCTCAGGACACCCATGGCATCAAATGCTATCAAAACCGATACTGCTGTCTTAAAATTTGCTACCCTCGAAACACCTGACACAATTTTGCTGAAAGAACTCGAAAAAAGTAAGAATAACTATTATCTGAAGACTGCACTAAGAGCCTGGATTCATCTTGAGGTAAACCTTGCAATAGATAGTTTTGTACTTTACCTTGAACGCAATGATTCAAATCCAGGGAAAGCTTATGCTTTATGTTCTTTTGCCTGTGCACGGTTTTTACGAAAATCAGCAGCAGTTTATGAAGTAGCATCAACTAAATTATCAGATGCCGAGCTTTTATTGCTGAATGAAAAGGAACAAAAACGACGCGACAGAGCGATTGATTCTCTCTTAAAAGCAGGCATCTCACAGGGCAAGGCACTTAATGACCTGTTTGAAAAAATACAGGAGGACGAAAACGCTGAAGAAGTACTTGCCCGGTTTAGTTATGATATTGAGAATATTACAAACCAATTGTCAGTTCTTTTAAAGAATAGAAAATCAACGGGTGCGAAAACCTCCAAAATTAATAAAGTAAAATAAAGTTCAGATTATTGGCGGATGTAAGAGGTTTATGTTTTATTCAAGGTCAATGTTAGGCTGAACCTTTAGTTCCATACTATTTAATTCAAGTGCAATCAGGTTTCCATAACCGGCTTTATGTGCCATGTAGCATCCGTTATCAAGATCAATAAAAGGATAGCTATCGGATTTAATTGTAAGATCAATGAAGTCGAGACTGACAGGCACATGTCCATGAATGAGCTTACGATATCCAATCTTTTCAGGTACCACCTTATATTCTCTGATCCAGGTCATTGCCTGTGTATCCTGTAATGGGTCCTCCAATTCGAAATTCAGCCCGGCATGTACGATAAAAAAATTGTCGGTCTCATAATATAAGGGCCTTTGGTTAATCCAATCAATATATATTATTGGGATGTCAAGCAAATTTTCAACTCCAAAACTTTGAATTGCTTCCTTTCCGCCATGCCTGCTCCACATTTCTAAATTCTTATTCGATTCTTTAAAAAACCAGTAGCTTTTCAATTGTTTCTCAGCTTCGTATGCTTTTACCATGAACTCTTCATGGTTACCTCTGAGTGCAACAATTGAAAAGCCCTGTTCTTCAAGACCCATTACATAGTCAAGAACACTTTTTGAGCCGGGCCCCCTATCGATATAATCACCTAAAAAAATTAATTTATCTTCCTTCGATGGAATTATTAAATTTTCAATTAGATATCGGAGTGTATTATAACAACCGTGGATATCAGAAATCACCCAACATTTGCTCATCTGTGTTCTGCCTGGGAGATGTTATCGCTTCTTTTTAGCCTGATTTGCCACTTCTTCCATCAACTTCTTGATAACTTCAGGATCGCCCAGGAAATAATCTTTTGTCAGGTTCAACTGATTATCAAATTCAAAAACATAGGGAATTCCGGTAGGAAGATTCAGGCTCACTATATCTTCTTCACTGATGTTTTTGAGATATTTAATAACAGCTCTCAAACTATTACCATGAGCCGCAACCAATACTTCGTCATGAGTTTTAAGAGACTCGCGAATTTCATTTTCCCAATACGGAATCATTCTACCCACTGTTTCTTTGAGTGATTCAGTCAGAGGAATTAATTCGGGATTTTCATTCTTATATCGTGGATCTAGGCGGGGATTTCTTTCATCATTATCACCCACAGGAGCAGGGGGAACATCATAGCTGCGTCGCCATATAAGTACTTGCTCATCACCATATTTTTCAGCCATTTCAGATTTGTTAAGCCCCTGAAGGCTCCCATAATGCTTTTCATTCAGACGCCAGCTTTTTTTGACCGGAATCCACATTAAATCCATTTCTTCCAGAACATAATTCAAGGTCTTGATGGCCCGCTTTAGATATGATGTGTAAGCAATGTCAAATCTGAATCCTTTTTCTTTCAGAACTTTTCCCGCTTCTTTAGCCTCATTTATTCCACGCTCCGAAAGATCAACATCGGTCCAACCTGTAAATCGATTTTCTTTGTTCCATGTACTTTCTCCATGTCGTAACAAAACCAGTTTTTTCATGTCTCTTATGATTAATTAATAGATATCGGTTATTTTAAGCAAAATTAGTCAATATTGGTTAATGATATACATGACAAGGAAATACCTAACTTCGCATCTTATTTTAAATGGCATTTCATCATATCCAAAATGAACTACACTCGAATTAACAATCTGGCTGGCTGGCTTGTTTTTGCAATCTCTGCCACTGTTTATATTATTACTTCTGAGCCTACTACCAGTTGGTGGGATTGTGGAGAATACATTGCAACAGCATCGGGTCTTCAGGTAGGACATCCGCCGGGAGCTCCCCTATTCCAATTAATTGGTCGTTTTTTTAGCCTTTTTGCTTTCGGTAATGAGCAGCTTGTAGCTCGTATGGTTAATACAATGTCTGCCCTGAGTAGTGCGTTTACCATCCTTTTTTTGTTCTGGACGATCACTCGGCTCGCTAAAAAACTCATCAATCGCAATCCCGATTTATTCTCTAAGCCAAATATAGCTATTGTCGGAAGTGGCCTGATTGGTGCTCTTGCATATGCCTTTACTGATTCTTTCTGGTTCTCTGCTGTTGAGGGTGAAGTTTATGCTATGTCCTCATTTTTTACAGCTTTCGTATTTTGGGCAATACTTAAATGGGAAGAAGAAGTAGAAACAGATGAGATCAGGGCACTAAGGTGGATAGTATTAATAGCATTCATGGTAGGATTAAGCATTGGTGTACACCTTCTCAATTTATTAACTATCCCGGCAATAGTTCTCGTATTTTATTTCAAGAAATACACCCCTTCATTAAAAGGAATAACTGTAGCTCTGCTAATATCGGTATTACTTCTTGCAGCTATAATGAATTTTATCATTCCCTGGATTGTAAAACTCGCTGGTTGGTTTGAACTCTTTTTTGTAAATACCTTGGGATTGCCCTTCAACTTAGGCGCCATCATTTATTTTATGCTGCTTATAGGATTGACTATTGGTGGAATATGGTACACCAGAATTAAACGTAAGCTATTTTGGAACACAGCATTTCTTGCCTTTTCATTTATACTTATCGGCTATTCAAGCTTTTTTATGATAGTTATACGTTCAAACGCAAACACACCTATCAACGAGAATGAGCCCTCTAATGCTATTAGTCTACTTGCTTATCTAAACAGAGAACAGTATGGAGACTGGCCACTACTCTATGGGCCTTACTATAATGCTCCTGTTATAGATTATACTGATGGTTCACCGGTATACCATAAGAATGAACAGAAAAAAATATATGAGGTAATTAACAAGCGCGAAGGTTATGAATCCGTTTACCATGAAGACTTCATGACGATTTTCCCAAGAATGTGGAGTTCAAACGAAACTTCACACAAATATTTCTACCAGAGATGGGGAAAGATTAAAGGGAAACCCGTTACTGTAACTGGGGGTGATGGACAGAGACAGACCATCCAAAAACCAACTTTCACCGAGAACCTAAGGTTCTTTTTTAATTATCAAATCCAATTTATGTATGTCAGGTACTTTATGTGGAATTTTGCAGGAAGACAGAATGACCGGCAAGGATTGGGTGATGATCTGAATGGGAACTGGATAAGCGGTATCAATTTCATTGATCAAAATAGAATTGGTCCACAGTATAACTTGCCTGACAATCTCAATAGCAAAGCAAGAAACACTTACTATTTTATTCCTTTAATATTGGGATTAATTGGTCTTTTATTCCATATAAACAGACATTCAAAGGATTCGCTGGTTGTAACTATGCTATTTATTATGACCGGGCTTGCCATTGTTGTTTATTTAAATCAATATGCGCCCCAGCCTAGAGAACGTGATTATGCTTATGCTGCTTCATTCTATGCTTTTTCAATATGGATAGGATTAGGCGTTATTGCAGTGGCTGCTTTAATCGAAAAGTTCTTGAGAACTAAACATTCAGGTATAATTGCTACAATAGTTTGCATGATAGTCCCTGGTATACTGGTTGCTAAAAACTGGGATGATCATGACAGATCGGGAAGGTATTTAGCACGTGATATAGCAATTAATTTTCTCGAATCATGTGATAAAAATGCCATCCTGTTTACAGTAGGTGATAATGATACATTTCCTCTATGGTATGCACAGGAAGTGGAAGGTATTCGCCGAGATGTCAGGGTTGTGAACCTTAGCTTGCTTAATAGCGACTGGTATGTTAGCCAGATGAAACGAAAAGTTTACGACTCTGAACCCCTTCCTATCAGTCTGAATTTTAATCAGTTTAAAAGCGGATCATACGATATAATGTATTTAGCTCCTAATGAGAGATATACGGGATATGTTCAATTGCAGGAACTTTTTGAGGTAATACATAAACAACCTGGTGCTTTACAAGTAAATACCTCAGTTGGAATGGTTGATGTGATTCCGGCTGATAAATTTACCCTTCCTGTTGATACTTTACTGGTAATAAAAAATAGAACAGTTCAACCTGATGAGATTGACCAATTACAAGCATCATTAGAATGGACAATTAAGGAAAGAGCACTCACAAAAAGTCAGATAGTTGCCCTTGATATTATCACACATAATAATTGGGAACGCCCAATATACTTCTCATCAACTGCAGGTGCTGATACATATATGGGACTTGATTCTTATCTTAGGGCAGAAGGATTCACTCTTCGCTTAGTTCCTGTGAAAAATGTTCCGGAGGAAGTTTTTGATGGTTATGTGCACAGCGATGTTTTGTATAATAAATTAATGAATGTTTTCAGCTACGGAAATATGGATGACCCATCAATTTATCTCGACGAAACAAATATCAGGATGATAAATAATCTGAGGTCTATGTTTGGTCGACTTGCAAATAAGTTGGTTCAACAAGGTAGGAATGAGGAAGCTATAGCTGTTTGTGATCGTTGCCTTCAATTAACCCCAAATAATTCAATTCCTTTCAACTATCATTTATTGCCATTGGCTGAAAGTTATCTGGCAGCAGGAGCTGATCAGAAAGCTTATGAATTACTTACTCAGCTTTTACTTATTTACTCCGAAAACCTCGATTATTATTTCAGCTTTCCAACTGCTAAACTTAAATTATTGGAACAGGACATCAGGCAATCATTAATGGTAATAAACGGAATTGCTTCAATGGCTAATGAACAAGGCGACAGAGGGTTAATGGAGAAGGCTACCTTAGTATTGGATAGGCATTTTACAAATTACGAAGAAGCCGGTTTTTAAAATGACTGCATTACATTTTCCTACGGCCCCATTAATAGCCAGACTATTATACCCAAAAGGGTTGTACTGGAATATGAAAGGCATAGGTTCTGAAACAAACATAAAAAGAATATACCTGACTTTTGATGATGGCCCGGTGCCGGAGGTCACCCCTCAAGTGTTGAACATTTTAAAAGAATTCAAAGCCAAAGCCACCTTCTTTTGTGTTGGTGACAATGTGAGAAAGTATCCTGAAGTATATGAAAGAATTATTATAAATGGGCATGCAACAGGGAACCATACTTATAGTCATCTCAATGGTTTTAAAACAGAAGGTCTTACTTATTTGGGAGATGTCGAAAAATGCAACTTGTTGATTAAATCAAAGTTATTTCGTCCACCATTCGGAAGAATTACTAATTCCCAGGCAACAGAATTGCAAAAGAATTATTCCATTATCATGTGGTCGGTCCTATCTGGCGATTATAATAAGAAAATCCCTAAAGAAAAGGTTCTTAAATACACTCTCAGGAATTCAACCGATGGAAGTATTATTGTCTTTCACGACAGTATTAAAGCTTCAGAGAGAATGATTTATGCGCTGCCTCGTACGCTGGAGCATTTCAGTCGATTAGGATATTCTTTTAATGCAATTCACTTATAGTTTTCTTCCTTGCAAAGTATGTTTCTTTGTCTATCAGTTCGGATTAGTACTAATTAGTCGAGCTTTAAGAATCTATATTCCTGGTTTACTTTCTTTCCCTTAAGGATGACGAAATAAAGTCCATTCTCAAATCGACTTATATCTATCCAGTCATCTTGATTATATCCATGCAAACTAGCTACTTTTCGACCATCTGAATCATAAATGTCCAGATCTGAATTCTTTCCTGGCACCTTTATCCGGATTTTATTTTTGGCAGGGTTTGGATAAATATTCAGATTTAAATCCTCTTCGGGTTTTAATGAGTTCGACAGAACATTATTATTAGCTGAAATCAACCACATATCCGGATCAATAGTAACTGATTCTACACGGAATTCTGTATTTACATTAAATTCCTGCCCATTCATTTCATGATTAAAAACAAAAATAGAATCAAACCCTTCACCTGAAAGTTTTACAGGAACTTTCATTTCGAAAAAATCAACTGATGGATGAGAAGTGTACTGACTGAGAACAGCTTTATAATTGTGGTCACCCTGTGAATAAAAGTTAAGCACAAAAGATGGATACCCTTCTCCATAAATGTAATCTTCGAAGAATTCTGTCAAAGAAATTCCTGAAGCTGTTTCCATGTGTCTTTTTAAAATTGCCGTTGTCGCAAATCCATACCTTGCAATAGGATCATTCAGATAGTTATTACATGCTTCAAAGAATGCTTCATCCCCAATTAACCATCTTAGGTTATGTAGTACCAGGGCTGCTTTACTATATGTAAGCCGGGCATCAAACAATCGGGAAACATCGGTAGTATCGGTCACAAATACAGCCCCCCCCGGATTGCTGACCACAAAACTAAGATTCTGGTTTTTCCAGATTGGCCAAAAAATACCGTCAAACATATGTTCATAAGCCAATCCAGTAAGATAGGATGCAAAACCCTCATTTAACCATATTTCTTGCCATGATGCCGTTGTTACAAGGTTTCCAAACCATTGATGAGCAAACTCATGGGCTACCAGGCCAAAATCAAACGAACCCATGAAAGACATAGTTTGATGCTCCATTCCACCTCCCCATCCAAATTGGGCATGACCATATTTTTCTTCTATGAATGGATATTCTCCAAATAAATCACTATATAGTTCCATCAAAGGTATTATGGCCTTAGTGTCCTGGGTTGCTTGCTCAAGATTCTCGGGATAAACATAATTTATGACCGGAACCATAGTGCCTAAAGAATAAGTTGTATCAGTATACACAGTATAATTGGTAACCGCAAACGCTACCAGATACGAAACTATTGGGTATCTATGCTTCCAATGGTTAAACCTGTACCCGTTGATCAAAATATCACTTACAAGTAAACCATTTGAAGCAGAACGGTAATTATCGGGGCAGGTTATCAAAACATCCAATGAGTCAATCTTATCCTGCAAATCATTCTTACCTGGCCACCAGTCTCTTGCTCCATAAGGTTCTGACAGAGTCCATAAAACCGGTTCTCCATTATGATATTGTTGACCAACAGACCCAAAACCATTGTCAGAGGGGGGTATACCATTGTAAAAAATCTCAACTTCTATCAATTGACCTGTATTTATGGTGTTAGGAAAATAAATTTTCAGGTCCCATGGTAAGTCGTGATAAAAATTCAGATGCGCATCTTGAAAAATTATGGAATCTATGGTAAAGGTTTTTGATAACTCCATCAGAATATAATTAAAGGTACTTAGCGCCTCAAATTTAACACTGACTGATCCATCTATATAAAATAATGCAGGATCAATTTTGTAATTCATTTTCACATACTTTACATCGTATGAATTAAACGATGGGTCTTTATCGGAATTATCATAGAGAAACCTTTCTGATGTGGCCTGACTGTAGGGCTTAAAAGGTAAAATAGCAATCAGGGCTATCGCTATCAACACCCTTATAAAATGGTACATGGCAAATAATTTTTATTGATAAACAATCAAGTCAGTAAAATAGCAAATTGTAATAACTATGCCACCTTATTAATTTTTATAATCTTAAAACCTACAAGTAACAATTATGGGTTTACAATAGCAATATGAGAGGTAATTATAAGTTATAAAATTATCATCTTTGCATTTAAAAACCAAATAGATGGATCTTATAATCAGACGACTCTTAATATACTTCTCCGTTTTTATACTCATAACTATTATTTTGGGTTCATGTGCTAATCCTGTAGCACCAACTGGCGGCCCTAAGGATGTTGATCCTCCTGTGATCTTAAGAACTATTCCTGCAGACCGGTCACTGAATTTCAAGGGTCAGAAAATTACTTTGTATTTCAATGAGTTTGTTTCTCTTAAGGATGCTGCAAAGCAAATGATAATTTCTCCGCCGTTGGCAAACATGCCTGAGTTCAGGACCAGGGGTAGGAGTCTTGAAATTTCATTTAAGGATGAGTGGCGCGAGGAAACTACATACAGTATTTTCTTTGGTGATGCCATTGTGGATATTACCGAATCAAATCCAATACCTGGTTATAAATTTACTTTCTCGACAGGTAACGTACTCGATTCAATGATGATTAAAGGGCGACTTGTAAATGCCTTTAATATGACTCCGGTGGCAGCTTCTTTTGTTATGCTTTACGATACAATATACGATTCCGTACCATACAAACAAATTCCTTATTACATAAGCCGCAGCAATGCTCAAGGCGAATTTCAGTTAACTAATCTTAGAAACCTGCCATACAAGATTTTCGCTTTAACTGATGTAAATGCAAATTACATCTATGATATGCCTTCAGAGGATATCGCTTTTATCGACCAACTTATTGAACCATGGTATTCTAAACCAGCCTCCGGGGCTATTATGTTTGGATCCGATACAACTAAAGTTGATAACATTGTAGATCAACCGGTTGTTGATAGCGTACAAATTACAATTCAAGCCGATTCCCTTTTCGTTCAGGAAATACCAGCCGATACGCTAAAGCAGATTTCCGACTCCATATTGCAACAGGAAAAAACTGAACAGTTTGTTCAAATGTTTCACTTCAGGGAACTGGATTCAATACAATCACTCAATAAAGCAACATTGGTTAAAGATAATGTTATTAGCCTAAGTTACAGATTCCCTGTTAAAAATCCTCAATTCGAATCTATGGATGGGGATCTCAATTTTAATCCTGTAGTTGTTCCAAACCGAATTCAGGATACATTGACAATGTGGCTTCCCGGATATACGGCCGATAGCGTAAAAATGAAAGTTCTGGATTCAGATGTGGTTATTGATACTATTGAAATGAGTGTAAAAACACCTGCTAGGATAAACAGAAATATGGAAGAAACTAAAGTTCAGAAACTCGGTATCGCTACAAACATAATTTCATCAAAGATCAAACCAGACCAATCATTACGAATTACTTTTTCAGAACCGCTTGTTTCACACATGACTGAAAAAATTCAACTTCTTGAAGATTCTCTTACAGTAAATAGTTTCAGGATGAATTTTAGTGACTCCCTCAATAAGCAGTTGCTCATAAATTATCCCTGGAAGCAAGGAATAAAATATACATTAATTGTTCCCGATAGTATATTTATTGGTATAATGGGACTCACTAATGACAGTACAGCATTTACCTTTAATGGAATCACTGAAGAAGAAACTTCAAAAATAACTCTTGTCATGGACCTCCTGAATGAAGGGCCTCATATAATACAATTACTTGACACTAAAGAAAAACTGGTTCATCAGTATTTTATTTCAGAATCCACAACTATTAACTTTAATTATATTGCTCCTGGGAAATATAAGATAAAAGCCATTGAGGATAGAAATGGAAATGGTTATTGGGACACTGGAAAATATCTTTTAAAGAGATATCCTGAGAGAGTCTTCTATTTTGAAAAAGAATTGGAATTAAGGGCAAATTGGACAGTAGAGGAGCATTGGTTGATTCAATAAACTCTCAAACCCGGACAGGAATACTGCCGGGTCTGATATATAAATCATAATCTCTTTTTGATTTTTGAGAGTTAAACTAAAAAGGATAATCGATGTTATCCGTTGCACTTATCAATACACTGAACGATTTCAGTAAGTGCAGAAGCTTTCACAGAATAGTGAATCTGCTTTCCTTCTCTTTTAGAAAGAAGAACGCCTTTACTCTTGAGAATATTTAAGTGATGAGAAGCTGCAGCTTGCTCTATCTTTAAATACTCATATATCTCAGTTACGCTGAGCTTTTTCTTTTCATTCAGCAAATCAATTATTGCAATTCTCATAGGATGAGCAATAGCACGAAGTTTGCTAGCTGCTGCTTCAAGCTTTACAATGTCTAGAACTATTTCTTTTGCCATGGTGCTTTGGGTTTAAGTTTGATGCAAAGTTACAAAATAAATATATGTAACATCACTATTTTAGTTTTTATCGAACAATTCTGAAAATTTAAAATTTACACTATCAAAGATGCCTTTGTCGCTTAATTTCAATTCTGGTATAACAAGAAGAGACATAAATGATAAGGTCATAAAAGGAGCTTCTAAATTAGAACCTGCTTCTTTTGCCGCCTTATTCATTGTCTTGTAGATTTGTGCAATTTTATCACCATCCTCATTTGACATTAATCCTGCTATGGGCAAAGGTAAGGAATAATCTTTATTATTTGCATATAAAGAAATTCCTCCCTTATTTTTCCTCAATAACTCAATAACATGAATTAAAGAGGAATCATCTGTGCCTACAGCTATTATGTTATGACTGTCATGGGCAACAGTGGATGCAATTGCACCTTGCTTTAAATTGAAGCCATTAATGAAAGCAATCGCTGGTTTTTCAGGTCTGTATCTGTTTAAAACAACCAACTTCAGAATATCATTTTCTGTATCCGAGACAACAAATCCATTTTCCACTTTTGGATCTGTAAAAAAAGCTGATGTAATCAATTGATCGCTAAAAGCTCTTATTACCTTGAGTTTCCCTTCATTTACCTCAATTTCAAGATCGTTTGTGGTAATGGGCGCTGCATTAAAGATGTTAAACGGTTCAACAACCACTTTCTCAATGTTTGTATCCCCATTACTAGCTACCAGTTGACCGTCTATATATGTGGACAGCACATTGAAATTCTGAGCATTATCCACGAGGATAAAATCAGCTTTGTCACCTGGTTGAAGGAGTCCAGCGTCTAATTTATAATGGATTACCGGATTTAAAGTACATGCACGGATAATATCCATAAAATTATATCCGGCATCAATGGCTCTCTTTACAAGAAGATTGATATGTCCAATCAACAAGTCGTCTGGATGTTTATCATCTGAGCAGAACATAATCATTTCAGGAAAATCACTTATGAGACTAATCAACTCACTAAAATTCCTGGCTGCACTTCCTTCTCGGATTAGGATCTTAATTCCATTTTCTATTTTAACCAGTGCTTCTTCTTTAGAGAAGCACTCGTGATCTGTTGAAATACCAGCGTTTGCATATTTTCTGACATCTTCACAACTAAGACCCGGTGCATGCCCATCAATCGGTTTATTGAACTTTTTAGCATATTCAATTTTTGAAAGTACATCCTTATCAGAGTTTAAAACACCCGGATAATTCATCATTTCAGACAAATAATTGATTTCCTTCCAAGATAAAATTTCAGCAACTTCTTCAGGTCCGATCACAGCACCAGTTGATTCAAAGGATGTAGCAGGAACGCAAGAAGGAGCACCAAAATAGAAATTAAAGGGTACCTTTTTTCCATTTTCAATCATAAATCTCACCCCTTCAACTCCCATCACATTAGCAATTTCATGAGGATCAGAAACCACTGAGGTGGTTCCATGAATGACTGCTATTCTGGCAAATTCAGATGGAACCATCATGGAACTTTCAATGTGAACGTGCGAATCAATCAGACCAGGAATGATTAATGGGCCGAAAACACCAGGATCTTCGACTACTGATGCTATTACACCATCTGTAACCGTAATTATTCCAGGATAAACTCTTCCTGAAACAACATCTACAATCTGACCGCTAATTGAAAAGTTTTGCATACCTATTCTGAAAATAAACCAATTACAGATATTCTGACATAGAAATATGAACGTACAAACATAAACATTGTTTTAACAATTTTATGTTTGTAATGGAATTTATGTAACTATGTATGCAAATTAGAGAATACTAGCCAGCCTTTAATGGAATGGTTTTACTGGTTTGGAAAACTCTTATACACCGGAATAATATCAACATCCAATTTGCGCAAATCACGCTTAGCTTTCTCAAAATCTTCAGTAAAGCCTAAAAGAAAACCTCCACCACCTGAACCACAAAGCTTTAAATAATATGATTGGGATTCAAGGCCATGCTTCCAAACCTTTTTGAAAGCTTCGGGAATCATTGGCTCCAGGTTTTCATATAAGAATGCTGATAATGAGAATAGAGTATTAAAGAATCGTTTTGTTTCTCCCTTTATTAAGCTTCTAATACACTGATCATTGAGTGGGATCATTTCTTCCCTAACACGTGACATGTAAGAGTCAATTTTGCATCTGTCAAGAAAAGTATTGACAAGACCGCTTGTTTTTCCTGGTTTACCAGTATTTATAAGAAAAATAGCTCCTCTTTGATCATGTTTATACCGTGGGATGCCTACCATACTGATTTCTTTCTTATTCTGGATAAGAAGTGGATGCTTCAGGTAACAATTCAAAGGATCCATTCCAGAGCTTGTCCCATGAAAATAAGACTCAAGTTGAGCCAACTGTTCTTTCAACTCGAGCATTTCATCTTTAGATAACTTTCGATCTCTTGCAAAATCCGATTTTACATATTTCTCGTATAGAGCTGCCACAAGTGCCCCTGAACTTCCAATACCATAACCCTGAGGAATACTTGACTCGAAATACAGACTTTTATCAATATCGCTATTGAATGCTTCAATGTCAAAATTACATTTCAGCGTTCCATTGTCTTTAAGATTCTGTATATATAGAGAATATTCCTTTAAAAGTTTATTCGAACTTTGAGCAAAATCAAGATCAGTGTATTTGTCCTCGTTAATGTAACTTAACTCGCCTTTAAAATGTGTATATGGAATCGTGAGACCCATGGAATCACAAAGGATACTATATTCTCCAAATAAAAGAATTTTGGCATAAAAAATGCCCGATCTTTTTTTCATTCTATTTACATTGCTTGTTTTGGGGCCCTATGCCAATCATATCGTTTAATATTTTTCCATCGAAACAGAAAGATCTCAGCGTTTCTAACACATTTCTCACCTTTTCAGTTTCTTCCTCAGGATACAATATATGAAGGTTTGGGCCTGCGTCCAGCGTAAAACACATTCTGATGTTATTTTGTTTACGTAATTCGTAAAAATGTTCAACAATATTTAAAGTATTTGGATGCATCAGTATAAATCCCGGTGAGGATGATAACATCATTGCATGAAGTGAAAGTGCCTCATTCTCCACAACTTCAGCGAAAACATCCCAATCATTTTCCTTTAAACTCTTTCTTAATCTTGTCAAATTAACCATGGCTTGTTCATACCTCGCATTGGCAAATGGATGACCTTTCATTAATTCATGCCCTGCTCTGCTGGAAACTTTTTTAGGTGATTGATCTACAATAAGAATTGAATCTCTGATATTCCTAAACAATTTTCCAGGTTCAAAGTCTATGGGAACTGAATAATCATCAGATGATCCCACAAAATCCGGATGTTGGCCCCAGATACTAAAGCCTCCATAAACTGAGCGACAGGCACTACCAGAGCCTAATCGTGCTATAAAGGAAGCATTTCTTATTATCTCATTATCAGGAAGCCTTTTATCTGAAAGTTGTTGCTGGATACATTCCAAACATAGTGCCAAAGCACTCATTGCTGATGCGGATGAAGCGATTCCGGCCGAATGAGGAAAATTATTACCACTCTCTATATATAGCTTTACGTATGGAAGAAACTCCAGGTGCCCCTGAAGATGAAAAAGAAAGTTTTCTATTTTTTGAGCAAATTCATCGTTACGTTCCCCTTCAAAAATAAAACTAACTTCTGGACCATTTTCATCAGTATTGTATTCGGCCGTAACTTTTGTAATTGTATACGCCTCAGTCAGGGAGAAACTCAACGAAGGATTAGCTGGCAATTGGAAACCTTTCTTACCCCAATACTTTATTAAGGCAATATTGGAAGGACTTAACCAGCATGTTCGCACTGTCTTTGACAGCTTTTCTCTAAAATCTGATGATAGATTCATGATCATTATACGCTTTATGGTTTAACACCAAGTCATCATAAGAATAAATAACTTCTATTTCCTTCCTCCTAAAATATTCTTTGATATAACCTTCACCTTCTGCCGAACCAGTAAGAATAAAGTCGCCTCCCCAGGCACCAAGTGATTTGATAAAGCCGTTAAAGTCACTAAATAACTTCTCTTTTATTGTGGTAGTATCTAACACAGATGCAATGACTTGCTCGTGTTTTTCCATTAAAGATGCAAAGGTAACTAATTCCTGTACTTCTACGATCTTACTGGAAATTTCTGATATAGTTTTTAATGGATATTCTAAATTGTCTTTCTTAATAAGCCTGTATCTGCTGATTTCTTTGTTTGTGTCCTGTTTTTTCCCTAAGTAAACAAAAAATAGTGATTTTGAAAATGATGGATTAAAATTTGCATTTGAATACACTGCAGTTGACTTATCAATCTTTTGATAAAAGATTGGGTGATTGACATCTGCACTTACAATATCATAACCCGATCCTTCTGAAACGCTTGAGTGTAATTTATACTTATCGGAATTGAAAAGCGATGCAATTAATGCTATAATGGTTGAACTGCTTCCTAACCCTAAAAACCGATCAAAATTTAAATGAGTATGAATATCCATACCATTTTGGTATGGAAATCCAACACTCAGATGACTGGCTGTTATTAATAGTTTCTGAATGAAAGATGCCGTTTTGTCTTCTGAGGCATTGAGGATTGTGAAAGAATCGGTACTATATTTGGCTTCAAACCAAACACCATTAGTGTCAGAGGCTCTCCATGAAATTAAACCATCTGCTTTGGGCAACCATTCAAGTGTCTGTCCATATACTACGGGAACCGACAGCGCTTTAGCACCATCTAAAACAAGATATTCACCAGTCAACAATAATTTTCCGTTGGCTCGAAGGAATGTTCCTTTTGTCATGTTAATGCGACTGACTACGCAATGCAATTAAGAAAGACTGGACTGCGCTATGCGAAACCTTGTTTCTCTTGAAATGTTCAACTGCCAGTCTTTTTTCTGCTTCACTTGCACCATAAACATTCAAAATATTGAAAAGATGCATTTTCATGTGGCCTACCTGAATTCCCTTGGTTGTAAGAGATTTTAACGCTCCGAAATTATTTGCAAGACCAATCACTGATGCAATCTGCATCAATTCCCTTGCATTGGGATTCCCAAGAATTTCAAGTGATAATTTAGCTAGTGGATGAAGGGATGTGAGACCACCAACAGTTCCCAATGCAATTGGAAGTGTAAGTGTGTATTTGAATCTGTCCTTATCTAATTCAATATCTGTGAGACTTCTGTATTTACCTGACCGGGCAGCAAAGGCATGTCCACAAGCTTCAACTGCTCTGAAGTCGTTTCCTGTTGACAAAACAACTGCATCTACACCATTAAAGATCCCTTTATTATGAGTGGTTGCTCTGTATACATCTATTTTAGCTATTTCAACTGCTACTTGAAATTTCCGTGCAAATTCATATCCCGTAAGGCTTTCGTCAATTTTATCAAATGCAGAAATATCGCATTCCACCCATGTCTTAACCAGACATTCAGGTGTATAGTTAGATAAAATCGACATAATTACCTGAAGATCCTTCTCTTCAAACAAACCACTCTCGTTTACGAAACTTCTGAGAGCAGTAGCGTATTCTTCCAGACAACTATTTATAAAGTTAGCACCCATTGAATCTACAGTCTCAAATCGAACCTCCAACTGATAATAATCTTTGAGGTCAGCTGACTTGTCAATTAGATCCATCGAAATGACACCTCCACCTCTTTTCTCCATATTGGCAGTTATGGAAGATGACCTTTCAAGCATTACTTGTTTTAATAAAGCAAAGTGCTCTCTTAATATCCGTATATCTCCACTCCATATAAAATGAACCTGTCCGATTTTTATTGTAGAAATCACCTCACTTTTAAATCCCCCATTAGTTGCCCAAAACTTCGCACTTTTTGATGCTGCAGCAATTACTGAACTTTCTTCAATGACCATTGGAACCATAAACATTTTCCCATTTATAAGAACATTGGGAGCAATACCATATGGTATAAAGTAATTTGTGAGCGTATTCTCACTGAACTCATCAAAAGCTTGCTGGATTTGTGGATTTGAATGCCAGAACGACTTTATAAGATTCTTAATTTCATCAGGAGCAGAAAAAAAGGAAACAATTGTATCTATCTTCTGTTCCTTTGAGAATTTTGAAAAGCCTTTAATCACGCTTCTATCATTCATAATTTCATGGTTCTGGGACATGGCAATTTAATTTAACTTTTCCTGATAACGCAAACTGATAGTACAAATTTAGGAAATAAGAAGGCTCATTAGAGTTTCTGTTCTGTATTTCTTAAAATATGCGTAATATTGACAATTGAACATTTATACTGGAAAAATTATTCATTAACTTCATTATTAATTGTTTTCCTATACCGATATGACAATTTTTATCAATAATGAGCCCTATGAGATCTTTGAAGGAGCACGCGTAATTGACGCTATCAATTTATATTTGAGCTCTAATCCATACCTGAAGAACCATTTAGCAACTGAAGTTACTGACCAATATGGAAACACATTAATGGATAGAGGCAGGCTACTGCCGGGTGCAGAATTAATCATAGACTCTGAAACAGCGTAATACATATGAAATCAAGAACCTTAATCCTTTATGTCACTTTTTTTCTTTTATCCTTTTCGGTTATTCAAACAAAAGCCGTAACAAGTGATACAGTTAAAATTGTAATTCTTTCACTAAATGATCAACATGCTAAAATTGATAATTATGGACATCTGAAAGCAGCTTTAGATGAAATAAGAAGCAAAAACAATGACGTATTACTTTTTGCTGCTGGTGATAATTTCACCGGTAATCCTATTGTTGACCAATATGTTGATAAAGGATTTCCGATTATTGATTTGATGAATACTGTTGGCTTCAATGCAACGGCCATTGGTAATCATGAATTTGATTATGGGCAGGAAACTTTAGGCAGGAGAATTGAACAAGCTTCTTTCCCATTCCTGAATTCTAATATTAAAGATGAATCAGGGAATCCCAAGTATAAGCCATATCATATCTTTAAGTTGAATAATGGGATTCGGGTTGCTGTAATTAGTGCAATTCAATTAGGCACAGATGGAACCCCTGATTCACATCCGTCAAATCTTAAAGGTCTTTTTTTTAATGATGGGATATCCGAGCTTTTAAAATATAAAAACCTCCGCGATAGTTGCGATATTTTTATAGCGCTGACACACATTGGATTTGAGGAGGACATTAAACTTGCGGAACAAATGCCACAACTTGATCTCATTTTAGGTGGTCATACTCATACTCTTACCAAGCCTTCACATCTTGTGAATGGCATCAACATATTGCAAGCAGGTTCTAATGTCAGAAATCTTTCAAAAACCACTATCTACATTGTAAACGGCAAAGCAGTTAAAATAACACCCGAAATGCTTGATCTTACCAAGTATAAACCAGGTGATCCTGAAATTGAGAACAAGCTCAGGTTATTTAATGATAACAAAGAGCTAAACAAGGTAATCGGCAAAACATCAGGAATGCATGGATCGGATGAATTAGGTTCTATGATGACAGATGCTGTTACTTCATTAAAAGAAGTAGATGTCGCTTTTCAGAATAATGGCGGAATCAGAATTGATATGCTGGAGCAAGGTGACATATCTGTAAAAGATGTTTATAAACTTGATCCTTTTGGTAATGAAGTAATATTGATATCTATGTCTCCAAAAGAAATCAAATCACTTATTCTGAACGCTTATATTCAGGCAGGAAATAGCATTGATCTTCAGGTTTCAGGACTCACCTACACAGTTATAACTGATCAGAATAATAAAGCTGGCAACGTTGAACTGAAATGGCCTGATGGTAAGAAAGTGAAAAAATGCAAAAAAATAAATGTCGGTTTGAATAGCTACATCGCCAGCAGTTATAAGTTTGACCACAAGGATCCAGGAAAATCTTTATATATTACAACAGCAGAAACGCTGATAAATTATATTAAAAGCCAAAAGGACATAAATTACAAAGGAGTAAAAAGAGCATTTGTTAAATAGCTGGTTTCTTCTCTCAAGGCTCAAGAAAGAGATCCATTGATTCTGAAGGTGTCAGATGAAGACACAACCAAAAGTTAACTTAATTTTAGTTCTTACCATTTTTCTTCAGGAACCTCAACTTTAGGTTCCATGCCGGCTTTTAAACTGGCGATAATTTCTTTAACCTTTGTGTCAACCTGTGTGATATAATTTTCCCATAATGGAGAATACATAGGATCATCTTTATTAAACCAGCGTTCAACAGGAAAACGCGACGCCTGACGTAAAGTAAGATTAGTGATTGTGTATCTGTATCTTCCGGGCCTGAATTCAATTCTCATCTCATAATTGACAATTCCTGCCTGTACTCTAACGTCACCATCCATATTCTCTATTTCAATCCGGTGAAGAAGTTCAATAACTCCACTCTCCCTATTCCTTACTCTTGAAACATCTGCAGGATTCTTATAATAACTGTTCAACCATTCAATTCCTCTGATGTAGAGTTCGTCTTGTGTACCTGGTTGTTGAACTACATCCTGATAAGTGACCAATTGAGAATTCACATCAATTGGGAATACATCACTGCTTTGAGAATAGGAACAAAATGGAAGCAATACTGCCAATAATAGGAAATTTAATCTATTCATTTTTTAAGCTTTATATTACAAATATAGCAACTGGTTATAACTTTACCTATCCTTTAACAAAAATGATGCTAAAATGGAATAAAAATTCAATTATGTATCAAATCGTTCGGAATAGAATCCAATCGAGTAGGAGGAAAATAAAATAGTTTTCCTCCTATTTTATTTTCCGACCTCTCACACCACCGTACGTACGGTTCTCGTATACGGCGGTTCCTTAATAAACGATTCTAACCTTTAAGTAATGATCCAAGAGGAAGATGTAGCCGGCTTTAGCAAGTTTATCAATAGTAATACTTGTATTTAGAATGTAACTCCCAGCGATGCGCCAGTAGCCTTTTCTGGTATTTGCCCATTCATATGCCTTGCTCTTATCAACTCCTAAAGATATCAGATTTTTCATTTTGGTCTTTACTCGTTTCCATTGTTTCCATATCACCATCCTGATTCTCCGACGTAACCATTCGTCTAACTTTTTAAGAAGCATTTGCATGTCTGCTAGTTTGAAGTAGTTGACCCAGCCTGTTATAAATTGCTTGAGTAACTCCTTCCTTCTTTCATTTCCCCATCCGTTGCTTCTACTTGTTAGCACTTTAAGCCTTGCCTTAAGTTTAAGTGCCGATGTGGGGTGTAGACGAAAACGACATTTACCTTTCAGTCAGTAAAAGGAGTAGCCAAGGAATTTCACATTACTAACTTTATCAGTTTTGCTCTTTTCCCTATTTACTTTAAGAAAGAGTTTATTCTCAATGTATGGGATTATGTTTCCCATTACTCTTTCTGCACCTCTTATACTTTTACATAAAATTAGCAGGTCGTCAGCATAGCGTACATACTTGTGCCCTCTCTTGTCCAGTTCTTTATCCAGCTCGTTAAGCATAATGTTACCTAGTAAAGGACTTAATGGCCCCCCTTGTGGTACCCCCTGCTCATTGGTTTTAAAGCCCTCGTTGATCAGTACTTTAGCATTCAAGTATTTGTTAATCAAAGATACCACACGTCCATCTTTAATGGTTTCTGATATCACTTGTATCAACTTACTGTGATTAACTGTGTCAAAGAACTTTTCTAAGTCCATATCTACAGCATACACATATCCTTCGTCTATGTACTTCTTGCACTGCTGCAATGCCTTGTGGGCATCTCGTTTGGGTCTAAATCCGTAACTGTAATCTGAAAACTGACGCTCATAGATTGGTGTTAATACCTGGGATATAGCCTGCTGGATTACCCTGTCAACTACTGTGGGTATTCCTAACTGGCGCTTCTTCCCGTCTTCCTTTGGTATTTCTACCCTTCGAACTGCTTGAGGGCGGTATTTACCCTGCAAGATGGATGAAATAAGTTCATCTTTATGATCAACAAGATAATCTCTTAAAGATTCGACTTGCATCTTGTCAATCCCACCTGCACCCTTGTTACGCATTACTTGTAAGTATGCCTCATTCAAGTTCTTAGGCGACAAAATAAACTCCATCAATCCAAATTCACTTAAAGTGTTGCTTGTGACTTCCTTTTCAGTCATCCACATAAAGGTCTGCCCTTCCACATATCCTTCAGATTCTGTCTTATTCTTTTGCGGATAGGTCTCAAATTCTCCCGAGATTTTCTGCATTCGTTCCTTCATTTAGTAACATTCATTGATTCACTTATTAAGGTTCAGCCCTTCGGTGACTTGTCGTTAGTCCCTACTATGGCTTCGGCTGACTTCTCACGATAAATCTTATTTCAACCGTATTTCACTATTCATTTACATACGTCCGTGAGATCTCCCGTGGTAAGATTAATCACTTTCACTCCATGCCCTTGCCATATTTACACTCAAACATCCGTTTAGCCTTTGGACTTCGATTTGTCTTGCAATCTCATCCTGTTTGAAGTGCCTTATATAGTTCGTGTTCCTCAAGGCGGAGCTTTGCCTCCAGCTTCCTTCAGATTCTGTCTCACGACAGACACCCTTGCTCTTGGCTAATGGTTGGCGGCTAAAAACCCCCATAAAGGACTTTCACCTTCAAGTTATTAATCATGCACGGCACACAAGCAAAAACCTGCACAATGTTTATTGTGCAGGTTTTTCTTTTATGTATTACTTAGATTATTTCACTTCTTCGAAGTCTACATCTGTTACTTCTGAATCGGGATTATTATCCTGATTTCCCGAAGGT
>JAEYSM010000023.1 GCA_023434665.1 Bacteroidota bacterium
ACAGGGACTGACTCCCTGTTTATATAACCCTGAAGGAATAATAAGCAATTGGCATCAGTTGAAACAATGAATTCAGCACCCAGATCAATTGCTTGTTGTATAATTTCTGCTGCCATTTCGTTGTAAATTGTTTCAAAACGATTAATTGCGAATCCTTCAATATTACAATTCAAGGGTTGATTCTCAGTCTCTACAATCTGAAGACCTCTCACATTTTTCAGCAACATTCTGGGCTCTTCTTTTATGCCATATTCTGCCAAGGCAACACAGCTATCAACAAACAGAATTTTATGATTAAAAGTGGCTCCTACATCCTTAATGTTAAGTCTGTTAACTAAAAAGTCAGAAAATTCAAATATGTTTTTCCTTAATTGACGATACTCATTGTGAAGAGCGGCATTATAAAATAACTCATGATAATATTTCCTCACCATTGTGACACAAGATGCAGATGGAGCTACAATCAGTTCACAGCCAAAAAAATCCTTTATAAACTTTTCGCCAATAGATTTTGCATGATCCCAATATCCATCATCGAAAGAGATCTTGCCACAACACGTTTGATTCTTATTATATTGAACCTTGACGCCCACTTTTTCAAGGACTTTGATCATATTAAATCCTGTTTCCGGACAAACCTGATCAATATAACAGGGAATAAAAATATCAACCTTCATCAATTCACTTTAAAAGAACAAAGCTAAAACAAATATAAATGCACTCAAATTACTTACTCAAAAAGGTAATAACGTTAAATTGTGCTTACTTTAAATCCAACTGTTTTAAAATCGTTCCAAAATTGTGGATAAGATTTGTTAACAACATCGGGATCGTTGATAATTAATGGCCCATTTTTCAAAGTGAGTAAAGACATGGCCATAGCAATCCTGTGATCATTATGTGTCTCAATATTTGCATCAGATGTTATTATCTTACCAGGAATAAATCGGAGGGTCTCAGCACCTTCAATTTCACAATTATATCCTTGCTTTACAAGTTCGGTTTTTATTGTTAGCAACCTGTTACTCTCTTTAATTTTAAGTGTTTCAAGACCAGTAATTTCGGCATTTAATTGAAGCGCAGCACATGAGACAGCTAAAGCAGGAGCAAGATCTGGGAAATCCCTGAGATCAAATTTAAGATCCGTTTCTGCTGGTTTATATTTCCTAATTCTCAATCCACCACTTTCCCTTTCAGATTTTACGCCCAAACGACTATATATTTCAACTAATACTCTATCCCCTTGAATTGAGTCAATCGAAAGGCCTTTTAACAAGAATCCACTATGTAGGTAATTATCTTCAGATAGTAAGGAAGTAAGAGCAAACCAGTAAGAGGCCGCTGACCAGTCAGGTTCACTTATTGAATCTACCGAATAACCGCCGCTGTTAATTTTTACCCATGAATCAGTCAACTCAATACATATGCCACATTTTTCCATCAAAGATGCAGTCATTTTAATATAAGGATACGAGACAACTGAGCCCAACCAACTTATTCTTAATCCATTCTTCATTTCAGGCGCTATCATCATCAAGGCTGAAATGAACTGGCTACTTATTGTAGGATCGATTTCAACCTCTCCCCCATTCAGGTCAACACCTTCGAATAGAACTGGTGGGTAGCCATCTGACTCCGTATATAAACATTTAGCACCTAAATTCTGTAAAGATTGAATTAATGGTCCGCAGGGTCTTCTTTTCATTCTTTCGGACCCTGTGATTATACGTCTCCCTGGGATAATAGAAAATAAGGCTGAGAGAAATCGGAAAACTGTTCCGGCATCTTCTGCTGAAAAAATTTCAATCTTAGATAGTTCCTGATCTTGAGAAGAGTTCAGCCGATATGCCGGCAGTTTGTCAATCAACTCTTTCATCAACAGTGAATCGTTGCTGTCAGGAATGGGTATGTGAACTCTTTGACCAGAGAGATAATTAAGAATTAACATCCGATTAGCGATACTCTTCGATAATGGAAGGTCGATTACAATATTTTCAGAAAGTTTTAAAGGAGGAGTTAATAAGATTTTTTTCACGGTATCATCACTTGGTTACATACCTAACAAAATCTGTATATCGAAACAAGCTCTCCCTGATAAGCGAAATATCACATTTTTGTCCATGAATACTCTTACCGATTTCAGGAATCAGTGTCATAAGAACATTACCATTTCTGTTCTTTTTATCATAGACGGTAATCTCAACAAGTTCTTCAATTGCTGCTGTTTCAATTTTATAGTGATCAAAATTCAAGAGGATATTTCGAATAATCTCATCCCGGTGAGCATGCGATAGATTACAAATACGATATGAAATATAGGAGGCACAAATCATTCCCATTGCTACTGCTTCTCCATGACTCAGGGGTGAACTATCATGCCGGAGTGAATATGTTTCAAAGGCATGACCAATAGTGTGTCCAAAATTTAGCAATCTCCTGGGGCCATTCTCATAGTAATCTGAGTTCACTATTTTACACTTGATCTCTGCTGCATCATAAATTAAATCATCCCATGATTTATTAACTGCCATAGGCATTACATTGAGTCTTTTCCAAAAATGTGAGTCAGCAATCAAAGCGTGTTTCATCATCTCTGCATATCCTGAAAGCATATATCGGAAAGGCAGAGTTTTCAGAAATTCAGGCCATACATAAACGGCAAGTGGATTTGCAAATAATCCCACCATATTCTTGAGAGATGATAAATCAACACCTGTCTTCCCCCCAATTCCGGCATCAATCATGGCCATCAAAGTAGTTGGAATATTTATATAAGACATTCCTCTGTGAAAAGTAGATGCGGCGAAACCACCAATATCAGATATAACACCTCCTCCTAAATTGATTAGCAATGAGTTACGGTTCGCTCCCATTACAGCAAGTTGATTCCAAATTTTTTCACAGTTTTGAATTGTTTTATTTTCTTCCCCTGGTTCAATAACTATTCTGCAGGCATTGTTAAGTGAAGGTACTTGCTCAACTAATTTTGGCAAACAGTATTCAGCTGTGTTTCTATCTGTTAATACAACAATAGGTGATCGTTCTAAATAGTTAGTTCGTAATTGTGAAGCCAGATAAGATAAGGAATCGGAACCAAGATTAACCGGCGTTCCCGCAATTTCAAGTGTTCTGAGCTTTTTAGTCATAGTATGGAATATTGTCCTTTACGAAAGTAACTAAATTTAATTGAATGTATCATAACAAACTGACAAGTTTTGTTATATTTGGAAGTGATTACATCAACTTTACACTAACCTTATGGAAATCAATTTTTACGATACAGCCATTGCTTTTAAGGGGAAAACAAATAAAGAGCTAAAAAGTGCATATTATCTGTTTAAAATTATGAAAAACAGAGGATTAGTTAAAACTAGTGAAAGAATGCTACTTTTAGCTATGCGATTGAAAATACCCTATTCATGGGTTATTGAAAGCACTATTTACAAACAATTTGTTGGAGGTAAAAGTATTGAAGAAAGTACTTCTGTAGTAGAGAAGCTTAGCAAGTATAACGTACATAGTATATTGGATTATTCAGTTGAAGGAAACACCAGTCCAGATGGAATGGATCGTACTATGGAGGAAACACTGCGAACAATTGAGAATGCTTCAAATAACAAGTATATCCCTTTTGCAGTTTTTAAACCTAGTGCTTTTGCTTCTCCACATCTTCTTGAAAATGCAATTCAAGGTAAGCCATTAGACAACGTTATGTTTTCATTATTAGGCGATTTTAAAAATCGTGTTGACATATTATGCAATCGGGCATTTCAATTAGGAGTTCCAATAATGATTGATGCTGAAGAAAGTTGGTACCAGCATCTTGTAGATGAGACTATCGAAGAAATGATGTTGAAGTATAATAAACAGAAGGCTATTGTTTTTAATACACTTCAGATGTATCGTCATGACAGATTGAAATTTTTGCGAGAAAGTTTGGTAAAAGCAAGAGAAAAAGGATACTTCATAGGGATAAAGTTTGTGAGAGGTGCATATATGGAAAGGGAAAGGGCACGGGCGATTGATAAGGGATATCCATCTCCAATATGCGGAACAAAAGAAGAAACCGACAAATTGTATAATGAAGCACTGATATTAACTTTAGAAAATCTTGATATTGCAGCCTTGTTCTCAGGAAGCCATAACGAAGAGAGCAATATGCTGCTTGCAAAGGAGATGGTTAAGAGAAATATAAATCCAGGCGACAAACGAATCTGGATCTCCCAATTATATGGAATGAGCGATCACATAAGTTTTAATCTTGCCCATCATGGTTTCAATGTTGCTAAATACGTACCGTATGGTCCTGTAAAATCGGTTATGCCATATTTACTCAGGAGAGCAGAAGAAAATACTGCTATCTCTGGCCAAACAACACGGGAACTTCGTTTGCTTCAGCTTGAAAAAATACGAAGGGCAAAAAATAATGCAACTAAGAATTAAATTGTAATGAACCTGTGTAATTATGAGGTGATAAAGCTCTTAGTTCTTCTTTGACTGCTTGTGTGACTGAAAGATTATTTATGAAAGCATTAATACTTTCTTCCGTAATTTTCTCATTCGTCCTTGTTAATTCTTTCAAAGCTTCATAAGGCTTTGAATATCCTTCTCTTCGAAGAATAGTCTGAATTGCTTCTGATATTACTGCCCAATTATTGTCGAGGTCTGCAAATATCTTCTCTTCATTAAGAATAAGTTTATTTATTCCTTTGCCTATTGATTTTAAAGCAACCAATGTATGTGCGAAAGGAACACCAATATTTCTGGTAACAGTGGAGTCGGTTAAGTCTCTTTGTAATCTTGATATGGGAAGTTTGTTGGATAAGTGACCGAATATCGCGTTTGCTAATCCTAAATTTCCTTCAGCATTTTCAAAGTCAATAGGATTCACTTTATGAGGCATTGCTGAAGACCCTACTTCGTTGGCTACAATTTTTTGCTTGAAATAATCCATTGCGATATACATCCAGATATCTCTACAGAAGTCAATTAAGATTGTATTTATACGGGACATCCCATCAAACATTGCTGCCAAATTATCATAGTGCTCTATCTGTGTTGTCACTTTCTGACGTTCTAGTCCCAAATGTGACTTTGTAAAGTTATCAGTAAATGTCACCCATTCGATTTCAGGATACGCTGCATAATGGGCATTTAGATTACCAGTTGCTCCTCCGAATTTTACAGTAATAGGTACAGCCTTCAGTAGTTTGATCTGTTGTTTAAGCCTATCAACAAAAACATACAATTCTTTTCCAACACTGGTCGGACTGGCTGGCTGACCATGTGTTCGGGCAAGCATTGGAATATTCTTCCAACTCTTTGCTTTTGATGCAATGCGCTGGACAACATCTTCAAGCATTGGTAAATAAACTTCTTCTAATGCAAGTTTCAGTGCATATGGAGATGAAGTATTATTTATATCCTGTGATGTGAGTCCAAAGTGAATGAACTCTTTATATTTAGCAAGCCCTAATTTGTCAAATTTCTTCTTAAGGTAATATTCCACTGCTTTGACATCATGATTAGTAGTCGCTTCAATATCTTTAACTTCCTGAGCATCCTGAAAAGTGAAATCACGGCATAAGGATCTTAGATCCTCAAGTTTAGACTGGTCAAAATCTTTAAGTTGTGGCAAAGGCAATTGACATAAAGCAATAAAGTATTCAACTTCAACGAATACTCTGTAATTAATCAAAGCTGCTTCAGAAAAATAATAAGCAAGGCCTTCAATCTGTTTACGGTACCTCCCATCGATAGGAGAAACGGCGTTTAAATTAGTTAATTCCATTTGTGGTGTTTTACTTCTGGTCAAATATAGGCAAGGACAGAAGAGAATTCAAGTATTTTTAATTAGAATCGAGTTAAAATTTAAAATATTTACATGCCAAGCATTTCTCCAACAATGATAATCTCGGTTGGGGTAAGTGCAGGACGTTTTTTTAGAATTGTATAAGCTCTGCATCCCCTTTCTATGCATGTACAGTCATGGCAGATGCCATCTTCTGCACATGGTGTTCTTCTACTTAGTCTTTTCATATTCAATGGAGCAGCCACGAATTCAATTCTTTTAAACGCTTCTTCCTCACTATGGACTATTTTGTTCAATCCTGCAACAATAATGACCTTTTTAGGGCCGAAAATCATTGATGCAACACGATTCCCGTTTCCATCAACATTAACTAAGTGACCATGTTTTGTAATTGCATTAGTACTGCTGATAAAGATATCACTCGTCAGTTGCTTTCGCATAATTTCAATCTTTTGAGACTGACTGTACCCTGCAATACCATGATCAAGTACGATAGCACCACGATCTTTAGAGTATGACTGAATCTCCATTGATCTAACAGTCATTGAACCTCCAAATGCTATTTTCATTCCCGGGTAAATTTGATTCAAAATATAATCGCGGGCTTCAACTTTGTTCTTTATGAAAATAGCCTCAAAAAAATTTTTCTTCAGATTCGTAATGACTTCTTCGATTATTCCCGGTGCTGAAATAGTTGAGTTAATGTATTCCATTCGATATTTTTTTTGCAAATATAAATAGCAACTATATTCACAAAGAAGTTTGCAGAAAACTTTGTAATTTCAGACTATCGATTGGATTATAAATTTCATCAAAACAGGTGAAATTCACTCCTCAAAAGAGTAATGCATTTTGAGATTATGCCTGATAATTATCGAATACTTCCCCAAGAATATCAGGATATTTTTCTGTAAAACTTAAGCGACACCATTTAATGAGCATTTGTACTTCATCTTCTTTTAAAACTCTCTTTGATTTTTCGAGTTCTTTTCTGAAAAGTTCCCTGTCAAAACTCACCTTTTCTAAGACTGTTTTTGAATATTCTAACATGTAAACTAGCTTTTTGAGTGTCTAAAGTTGTGTTGAAGAGCCTTTAATTAGCTGTATAACACTTTCTGATGAAACTTGTTTGAGGATAATGTTTATTTAGAATGAAGTAAAAACATTGAATATCAGACACCTACATAATATCTAATGAAGAAATCCGGTTTACTATTAATGAAAAGCAGCAAGTAAGAGCTCAATATCTTTATGGGGTAATTTAAAATGATCGCTGATGTATCGATTGGTTGAAATGCCATTGTATAGATAAACACCGTTTCTTATTCCTTGGTCTACCCGGAGAATATTTGTAATTCCTCCTTCTTCCCCAACTCTTTGGATTATTGGAACAATTAGGTTACTTAATGCAAGAGATGCTGTCCTGGGAACCTTAGAGGCAATATTGGGGACACAATAATGGATTACGCCATGCTTAGCAAAAACAGGATTTTTATGATCGGTCATAAGAGAAGTTTCAAAACAACCACCCTGATCAATGCTCACATCAATTATAACCGATCCTTGTTTCATTCCCATGACCATTTCTTCGGAAACACACACAGGGGAAAAGCCGGCTTTAGATCTTACAGCTCCAATTGCCACATCTGCAAAGGCTAATGCAGTTTTTAACATACCAGGTTGAATTACACTGGTATAAACTCGCATTCCTATATTGTTTTGTAATCTCCTAAGCCTATATACTGAATTATCAAAAACTTTGACAAAAGCACCCATTCCAATTGCAGCTCTACAAGCAAATTCGCCAACGGTTCCTGCTCCAAGAATAACAACTTCTGTTGGTGTGATACCACTCAAACCTCCAAACATGATACCTCGTCCATATTCCGGACTGCACAAATAATCAGCAGCAATCAATATGGAAGTTGTACCGGCTATTTCACTCATTGCTCTTACAATGGGAAAATTACCATCACGGTCGTTAATATATTCATAAGCTAGTGCGGTAATGCGCTTGGCAGATAACTGCTTAAAATGAAAATCTGTTAATCCTGCTATGTTTAGAGATGAGAATAGCACCTGCTTTCCTCTTAACATGGAAATTTCAGTGGAGGTAGGTGGTGCAACTTTAACAATTATATCTGCATGAAAAACCACATTCGACTCATATGCGATCTCTGCTCCCACCTCGCTAAAATGGCTGTTCTCGAAATGAGAAGCTTTGCCTGCTTCACTTTCAACAATCACCCTGTGGCCTTCTCTTACGAGAATTCGAATAGCCTCTGGCGATAAAGCTACCCTGTTTTCCAACCAAACGGTTTCTTTTGGAACACCTATTGATAATCTACAGGCCTTATTAGGAATCTCCAAGCGCTCTTCACGAGGCATTAATTGAGTTGTTGAAGATGGAAACAACTTAAAGTCTTTGTTCTGGTCTTCCATTTTACAAATTGTTTTCCATTAAATGCAAAGCTATTAAAAAATCATGATGATCTAAACAGCTGACTATCTCAACATCAGTTTTATCTATTTGTAATATTAGTTTTTATAATTCTGGCACCAGTTGATTCTTCCACTTCAATTGTAATATGCACACAATCAGCGGGCATTAAATTCATTGCTAATTCAGGCCACTCAATTAAACATATAGAATCACTAAAAAGATACTCTTCATATCCTATATCAAGGAGTTCATCAGAATTTTTAATCCTATACAGATCAAAATGAAATATACTATCTCCATTAACCGTCCGGTATTCATTTACAATAGAAAAGGTAGGACTATTAACAATATCAACAACATCCAGCACATTACATACTTCTTTAATAAGAGTTGTTTTTCCTGCTCCCATTTTCCCTGAGAAAAGAAATATCTTTTTATTATGGTACTGGTTGATTATTAATTGGGCAATGGATTCTAATTTTGTAATGTCGGAGCAAATAAATTCTTGCGTACTCATTTATCGGGGAATTAAAGATATAAACGGGACAAGAATTTCTTCCATTGATATACCTCCATGTTGGAAAGTATTTCGGTAGTAATTAACATAATAGTTATAATTATTAGGATAGGCAAAGAAGTCAGTGTTTCTGCAAAAAACATAATTTGAACTAACATTTGTGCGGGGAAGGAATGCATCAGCTGGATTCTTCACTTCAAAGACCTCTTTTTTATTATAACTTAAACTTCTACCTGTTTTATAACGTAAGTTAGTGTTAGTTGCTTTGTCCCCAATTATTTTTACAGGTGAATCCACTCTAACAGAACCATGGTCGGAGGTAATTATCACTGGTACTTTTTTAGATGCTAGGAATCTGATAATATCAAGTAAAGGAGAATGTTCGAACCAACTTACTGTAATTGATCTATATGCTGCTTCATCATCAGCCAGTTCCCTGATAACTTCCATCTCGGTGCGAGCATGTGACAGCATATCTACAAAATTATAAACTATAACATTAAGCTTGTTATTCATAATGTTAGGAAGGGTTTCCACCAATTTCCTACCGGCTGTAAGATTCAGGATTTTGTGGTAAGAATACTTGAAATCCTTTCCAAACCTCTTAAGCTGTTCACCTAATAATTCACCTTCATACTGATTTTTTGTACCCTCATCATCTTCATTAACCCAAAACTTAGGATACTTTTTTTCTATTTCAGTTGGAAGCAACCCAGCAAACAATGAATTACGTGCATATTGAGTTGTAGTCGGAAGAATGGCATAAAATATCTCATCCCGTTCTACCCTGTAATATTCCTCGATAATTGGCTGCAACACTTTCCATTGATCATACCTAAGGTTATCTATCAGAATAAAGAATACCCCTGGAATTTCTTCAGCGATAGGAAAAACATTATCTCTCATAAGTGTGTGAGACATAACAGGTCTTTCTTTGGCCTTTGCGTTTATCCAATCAAGGTAATTGTTTTCGATATACCGACTGAACAATTGGCTCGCCTCCACGCGTTGCATTTTAAGTACATCTATTATGCTATTATCCTTTGATTTCTCAAGCTCTATATCCCAATAAACAAGCTTCTTATAAATATCAATCCATTCGTTATAGTCTAGTCTGTTGCTAAATTCCATTCCGAGATTGCGAAACTGTTGTTGATAAGCGTGGGTAGTTTTTTCACTTATTAGCTTTTTACCTTTCAGATTCTTTGTTATACTGAGAAGTATTTGATTTGGATTCACCGGTTTTATCAAATAGTCTGAGATATTTGAACCAATAGCATCCTCCATTATAGTTTCTTCTTCACTTTTGGTAATCATCACTACAGGCAAACCCGGAAATGCATTTTTGATTTGCATCAATGTTTCAATGCCAGACAAACCTGGCATTTGTTCATCAAGAAATACTATATCAAAGTCATAAGGTTGTGACTTGATTATTTCAACAGCTTCCACGCCATTATTAGTAGTAACTACATTATAACCTTTGTCTTTTAAAAACATAATGTGTGGCTTCAGCAAGTCTATTTCATCATCTGCCCATAAGATTGATATATTTTCCATGGAGTTTTAATCTAAGTGATTACTATTTAAATATTGTACTTTTGTTATAACCTTAAACTATATTAAGGATTTACAACTGATTTTATTATGCTCTTTGTCATAATAAACATTAAATAACACACAAAGATAGATTTCGTGAGCCAAATATTTCCAAACAGAAGAAAAATAGTCAATGACCCAGTTTATGGTTTTGTCACCATTCAAGGTGATTTGTTGTTTCAACTAATCGAGCATCCTTTGTTTCAAAGATTGAGAAGAATAAGGCAGCTGGGATTAACTTCCTTTGTATATCCAGGGGCACTTCATACCAGATTTCACCATGCCCTGGGATCCTTACACCTGATGACTGAGGCTATTGAAACACTTAAATTAAAAGGAATAGAAATTACAGATATAGAAGCGGAATCTGCACAGATTGCAATTCTTCTTCATGACATCGGTCATGGGCCATTCTCCCATTCACTAGAACATAGCATTGTAAAAGGAATGACCCATGAGGATCTCTCATTATTAATAATGCATAAACTTAACCATGAATTTAATGGAAAGCTTGATTTGGCTATAAGCATCTTTCAGAACACTTATCAAAAAAAATTCCTTCATCAACTGGTTTCTAGTCAACTCGATATGGACAGACTTGACTATTTGAAGCGAGATAGCTTTTATTCCGGTGTTTCAGAAGGAGTTATAAATAGTGATAGGCTTATTAAAATGCTATGTGTGCATGACGATGAACTTATGGTGGAGGCAAAAGGGATCTACTCAGTTGAGAAGTTCATTGTAGCAAGAAGATTAATGTACTGGCAGGTGTATTATCATAAAACTGTTGTAGGGGCAGAGAATATTTTAATTAATGCGCTGAAAAGAGCACAACAACTTTCGGCAAAAAGAGAGAAACTTTGGGCTACTCCGGCTCTATCTTTTTTTCTCGAAAATAATTTTACTAAAGAGGATTTCTTGCAATCACCTCAACTAATAGAAGAATTCTCCAAATTAGATGACTATGATGTTTTTGCCAGTATAAAAGTTTGGGCAAATCACCCTGACTTAATCCTTTCATATCTTTCAACTAGTCTTGTCGACCGGAAACTCTTTCGTACAGAATTACGAAACGATCCTGTATCAGAAGACGAACTAGATGAAATTAGAGCTCAGATTCAGGTTAAGTTTAATCCGATTAAACAAGATGAAATTGACTATCTGGTTAATACTGGAACAATAACAAATAATGCATACATCCCGGAGCATGACAGGATTAACATCCTGAACAAAGATGGTTATGTTGTAGACATTTATGATTCATCTGATCAATTGAATGTGTCGATATTAACAAAAGCAGTTTCGAAGTATTTCTTATGTTATCCCAAGATAATCAATACTTTCTGAAATACCTTAGAAACACTTCTTGTTGTGTATTTAAAATGAGTAACTTGCAGCCTGAACGGAAATCTGAATTAAGTGAACTTTCTTCGGATGAATCACTCTGTTATTCAGACGAGTATTATTAACATAGATACATGAAATTTACTGCGCAAGTCATAGCATCCATGATTGGTGGAACCGTGGAAGGCAATCCTGATATTGAGGTCAACAAAATATCAAAAATAGAACAAGGAGAACATGGTTCTATCAGTTTTCTAGGAAATCCAAAATATACACATTTTATTTATGAGACCAAAGCCTCCATTGTAATTGTTAGCAATGACTTTGTCCCTGAGAAGGAATTAGATCTCACAATTATCCGTGTCAATAATCCTTATGAAGCTTTTGCAGGTATGCTGGAAGTTTACAATCAGATTATACAAGATAAAAAAGGTGTTTCTTCAAAGGCTTGTATTGCCAAGACCGCTAGTTATGGAGAAGGATGTTATATTGCAGAATTTACAAGCATTGGTGACAATGTCCGGCTAGGTGATAATGTAAAGATCTATCCGGGTTGCTATTTGGGTGATAATGTGACAGTTGGGAGCAATACGGTGCTTTACAGCGGTGTGAAGATATATATCGGATGCGAAATAGGCTCAGGTTGTACATTACATGCCGGTGCCATTATAGGATCTGATGGATTTGGATTTTTCCCTCAAAGCGACAACCAGTACAAGAAAGTTGCGCAGATTGGAAATGTTATTCTTGAAGATTTTGTAGAAATAGGTGCTAATACAACCATCGATAGAGCTACTCTTGGATCAACAATTATTCGGAAAGGGGTCAAATTAGACAATCTTATTCAGATTGCTCATAATGTTGAGATTGGGGAAAACACTGTTATAGCTTCTCAAACCGGTATCGCTGGTTCAACAAAAATTGGCAGAAATTGTATGATTGGAGGTCAAGTTGGCATAACTGGTCACTTAAACATTGGAAATGATGTTAAAATAGCAGCACAATCTGGCATTTCAACTTCTGTCCCTGACGGTGCTATAATAATGGGAAGTCCTGCTTATGATATATCATCCTACCGTAAATCATACGTTCATTTCAGGAACCTCAATAAAATAGTGGATCGAATAACTGCCCTGGAAAAGGAACTTAAGGTCAAGAAATAATCATTTTACAAAAATATACTAATTTTGCCGGCATTATGTCAGTAAAACAAAAAACACTTAAAGAGTCAGTTACTATATCAGGAGCTGGCTTGCACACTGGGAAAGAAGTTACCTTAACATTACATCCTGCTCCTGAAAATCACGGCTTCAAATTCCGTAGAATCGATCTTCCAGAAAAACCAATTATTGAAGCAGATGCCGATCTTGTTGTTGATACTTCAAGAGGTACAAGTATTGAGCGTAATGGAGTAAGGGTTAGTACAATTGAGCATGTACTTGCCGCTCTAACCGGAATGGACCTTGACAATATTCTTATTGATCTGAATTGTCCGGAAACACCTATTCTGGACGGAAGTTCACGGTTTTATGTAGAAGCTATCAGTGAGACAGGTATAGTCGAACAAAATGCTGACAGAGATTACTTTGTCGTCGAAGAGGTCATTCGATATTACGATGAATTAAAAGATGCTGAGCTTCTTTTGATCCCTGATAACGATTACAAGTTGTCAGTTATGATTGATTATAATACGAAAGTACTTAGTACACAGAATGCGCATTTACTAAATTTAAAAGACTTCGCTTCAGAAATTAGTAATTGCAGGACTTTTGTCTTTCTCCATGAGCTTGAATATCTAATTCAACATAATCTGATCAAGGGTGGGGATTTAAGTAATGCCATTGTTTTTGTTAACAGGTTAATTAGCAAAGAAGAACTCGATAGACTGGCCACTTTCTTTAATAAACCTCATGTTGAAGTTTTGCAAGAGGGGATTATAAATAACCTCGAACTACATTTTAACAATGAACCTGCACGACATAAGTTACTGGATGTTATTGGAGACTTAACTTTGGCAGGGATGAGAATAAAAGGACATGTAATTGCTTCAAAACCAGGACATAGTAGCAACACTCACTTTGCAAAAATGATAAAGCATCATTTCCAAAGTAGAAAATTGCAGAGCCAATCCCCGAAATATGACCCTAATACTGCCCCCCTCTACGATATAAATGAAATTAAAAGGTTACTCCCTCATCGTCCACCATTTTTGCTTGTCGATAAGATATTAAGAATGAATGAAAAGGAAGTAGTCGGTCTAAAAAATGTATCAATGAATGAAGGATTCTTCGTTGGTCATTTTCCTGAAGAACCCGTCATGCCAGGTGTATTGATACTCGAAGCAATGGCGCAAACAGGCGGAATCCTGGTTTTAAGTTCAGTTCCTGACCCTGAGAATTATATCACTTATTTTTTAAAAATAGATAATGTTAAATTCCGACAGAAAGTTGTACCAGGTGATACGCTTATATTCCAACTCGAATTGATTACACCAGTAAGAAGAGGAATTTGCCATATGAGAGGCACTGCTTATGTTGGGAATAAAATAACTACTGAAGCCGAACTTATGGCTCAAATTGTAAAAAAGCAAAATTAATAATATGAATCAACCACTGGCATACGTACATCCACAAGCCAAGATTGCGAAAAATACAGTAATAGAGCCCTTTGTAAATATTGAAAAAAATGTTGAGATAGGGGAAGGAACATGGATTGGCTCTAATGTCACCATTATGGAAGGAGCTCGAATTGGGAAAAATTGTAAGATTTTCCCGGGAGCTGTGATATCTGCAATTCCTCAGGATCTGAAATTTGACAATGAAGATACTATTGTTAGAATAGGAGACAATACTGTTATTCGCGAATTCGTTACCGTAAACAGGGGAACTAAAGCAAATTTTGAAACAGTAGTAGGAAATAATTGCTTGCTAATGGCATATGTGCATATTGCACACGATTGTATAATCGGGAATAATGTTATTCTTGCGAATGGTGTTACATTAGGTGGTCATATCGTAATCGATGATTGGGCAATAATTGGAGGATTGTCGGCTATTCATCAATTTGTGAATATTGGTTCACATGTAATGATTTCGGGAGGATCTCTTGTTAGAAAGGATGTTCCTCCTTTTACTAAAGCAGCAAGAGAGCCATTGTCCTATGTCGGTGTAAATTCCATTGGTTTGCGCAGAAGAGGTTTTTCATCTGAGAAAATTAATGAAATTCAGGATATTTATAGATATATCTACCTCAGAGGAAACAATGTTAGTCAGGCTGTAGAGTATATTGAAGCTAATCTTCCTGCAACCAGCGAAAGAGATGAAATAATTACTTTTATTTCCAAGTCAAGCAGAGGAATAATGAAAGGTTACACTAAACAACTTTAGTAATTTACTACTGTTTGAGCTGTCATCAACAAATGGAAATTTGTTGATTCGCATTAATTATTTTAAAAATGGTCCAAATCACACTTATTGATGTTGGTAAACAATATAATTCTGATTGGATTTTTTCCGGTTTATCATGCCAATTCTCCCCTTCTGAACATACAGTAATCCTTGGAGCAAACGGATCTGGCAAGTCTACACTTTTGCAGATCACACTTTCTTGTATTACCCCTACTCTCGGGGCTATTTCTTATACAAAGGATGGCCTTAAGATAAGTGTGCAAAATGCATTTCGCCTAATGTCAATCAGTGCACCATATATAGAACTGATTGAAGAATTTACACTCGAAGAAATGATTAATTTCCACAGGCGACTCAAACCCTTAATAAGAAACTTAACAGCAAGAGAGGTTACTACTATCTGCCACCTTGAAAATAGTTATCATAAACTCATAAGCAATTTTTCATCTGGCATGAAACAAAGACTAAAACTGGCATTAGCCATAATGAGTGATACTCCTATACTTCTACTTGATGAACCCACAACAAATCTTGATCAGGAAGGAATTGAATGGTACAAAGAACTTATTGAGCAATATAAAAAAGACAGGACGATTGTAGTTAGCTCCAACTCAATCATGCATGAATATGGTTTTTGCACTAAGAGGATAATTCTTGAAGATTTTAAAAAGAAACCTGCAACTGATCCTTCATTGCTACTTTTTTAATTTCCCGGATTTGAACTAGTTTAAGAAAAATAATTGTCTTTCTATGCTAATATAATGTCTTATCCTGATTAATGGTCGAAGTTCGATTTCAATAAAGGCATATTGTTGATTCAATATATTTTACTAATTTTGCCGCTCAAAAAATGAAATATCGTTATGGCAACAACCGCTGATTTTAGAAACGGCCTTTGTATAGAATTTAATGGTGACCTATATTCTGTAGTAGAATTCCAGCATGTAAAACCTGGTAAAGGAGCAGCTTTCGTTAGAACCAAACTAAGAAATCTTAAAACCGGGAAAGTTATTCCTAATACTTTCAACGCCGGTGTTAAAATTGATGTGGCACGTGTTGAACGTAGACCTTATCAGTTCTTATACAAAGATGATAATGGATATAACTTCATGCACAGTGAAACTTACGAGCAAGTTTCAATAGAAGAAGGTATAATAAGTGCACCTCAATTTCTGAAAGAAGGACAAGGATGTGAGATTATGTTTCATGCTGAAACAGAAACACCTCTAAGTTGCGACCTTCCACCATTTGTTGAATTAGTTGTCACTTATACCGAACCAGGTTTAAGAGGTGATACCGCTACAAATACTTTAAAACCCGCCACTGTTGACACAGGAGCTACAGTTAATGTTCCTTTATTCATCAATGAAGGAGAACGAATTAAAGTAGACACCCGCACCGGTGATTATTCTGAAAGAGTAAAATCTTAATAAAGTTGTAAACCGGGTTCGTGCCCGGTTTTTTAATAAGATACACATGGATTTTAAGCCTGCAATCACTTTAAAATCTGTCATTGAAATTACAGGTGGCAGTACAACCGATGATCCCGGACTACTTATTGAGGGTATTAATGAGATACATATGGTTAGAAAAGGAGATATTACCTTTGTTGACCATCCAAAATATTATCATAAAGCCCTTCAATCAAAAGCTACGTTTATAATTATCAATCAACAGGTAAAATGTCCTGATGATAAAGTACTAATACTTCATGAAGATCCTTTTGCGGCTTATGTTACTTTGGTTAAAAAATTCAGACCATTTGTTCCATCATCTTCTGCAATTTCTTCAAGTGCAGTCATAGGTCAGGGAACAATTATACAACCTAATTCCTTCATTGGTAATCAGGTAATTATTGGGCAGAATTGTATTATACATGCCAATGTCAGCATTTACGACCACTCTGTAATCGGGGATAATGTGATTATTCATTCAGGAAGTGTAATCGGAGCTGATGCCTATTATTTTCAACGGAAACCATCAGGTTATAGGAAGTTTGAGTCAAGTGGCAGAGTGGTAATAAGCGATAATGTTGAGATTGGAGCACTGTGTGCTATCGATAAAGGCGTCTCAGGGGACACTTTTATAGGTACCGGGACTAAACTAGATAATCATGTACAAATTGGTCACGATACATACATTGGTCACAACTGCCTGATAGGATCTCATTGTGCAATTGCCGGTGTAACGCGAATTGAAGATGATTGCATCCTGTGGGGTAAAGTAGTTGTGAATAAAGACCTGGTTATCGGAAAAGGTGCCATAATCCTGGCAACTTCTGGAGTTGACAAAAGTATTGAAGGGGGCAAGACATATTTTGGTGTTCCTGTTGACGAAGCACGCAAAAAATGGCGTGAACTGGCCGCTCTACGAATGCTTCCTTCTCTCATAGAGCAAATAAGGAATTCTATTTCAAACAAGGAGTCTTAATAAATCACTCTTCCTGAAGAGGTGTATTTATTTCTTTCCTGTTTTTATGATAGATATCCATTGCCACAATCATAGCAATAAAACCCCAGAAAGGAACTGAAGCTTTATCAGTATCCAGAAAGTTGTTAAGCACACCATGTACAAAATAGGTACTTAATGATAAGACTGCTAACAGACTAAATAGTTTGATTTCTTTATTCTCAGCATTCTTATACACTTTTATACCAGTGTAAAGTGAAATAATCATAATACCAATAAAGAATATCATCCCTGGAAATCCTTGTTCAGATAAAGGGCCAATATATTCACTATGAGCATTACCTAAATCTCCAGCATTTGTACTTATGATGGTTCTTTCCTGAGAACGCTGGAATGGAGCATATATGAACTGATATGTACCTGGCCCCCATCCAAAAACAGGCCTTTCATTATACATCCTTATAGCTGATTGCCATCTGTTTATCCTTTCCAGATTCGAGGCATCGGATGATATATTATAAATTGATTGTATATGCTCAACAAAATTACCGGAGGAGTCTTGCTTATTCTTTTCAAGCATATATACAATCTGATGTTGAAACGTAAAAAAAGCAAGAATAAAAGAAATACTTGCAATTGCGATCCACCTAAATTTAATTTTGAACACAATAAGCAGACATATTACAACCACAGATGCTACGCTAATCCAGGCAGCCCTGCTATAAGAAAGAAACAAAGCTCCCAAAAGTATAATTGATATTATACCAGCATAAAGTCTATAAGTCTTAGATCGTGCTTTGTTAAACATATATCCTATAAAAACCGGAATAAAAAACGCAAGAATGCCGCCATAAGCAGTGTGGTCATTGTAAAATGGCCTCATTATCCAATGGCCTTGACGTTCCCCGAAGCCATACTTACTGTGTAAATAAGTAGTATAGATTATTACAATGACTAAGCTTGAGACATAAAGCCAATTAAACCTGGTAATGTTTTTTACATTTTTAAATAAAGCTATACCTAAAAAATAAAAGGGAATTACAAACCATAACCTAGCCAAAAGAAATTTAAAAGAAACTACAGGCATTTCACTTGTAATGCTTGTTATTAAAATCCATAAAAGGCTTATTGAAATCATGATTGATACAGGATGTCCCAATATCTTTTTATCATAATGCCCATTGAAAATAGTTTTAAGAAAAAAAAGTATAAGCACTCCTACCATCAACGGTTCAGAAGGAATTGACACTCCGATTCCCATCTCTTTATCTGCAATATTTACCGCCAAAGGAGTTAAAAAAACTATAAATAACAACAGTTTATCAAGCCAAAAGATATACATCAATCCGATGATCAAAAGCACCGGAATAAATATACCCCAATAGTTTTCCCTGACAATAAATATCGAGTTCAGCAACAGAAAAAGTCCACTGACCAGGTAAAACCACTTAACTTTTATATTTGCTAATACTTGCCGCACTTCAAAACTATACTTTTTCAACTTGTGTGAGATCTCTTATCACACTATTAATTTTTTGATTCTCCCTGATAGAAATCACTACAACTGAGAAGAAAAGAGCAGCAACTACTGAATAAACAACAATAAGCCACCGAATGGGATATGCTTTTTTATCAGCGATAGTCGGAGGTGTAACAACATTCAAATAAGTAAATTCCTTTGCACTATCGTATAAAGCCTGGTCCCTTTTGAGTTCAAATTCATAATAAATTCTCATAACATCAACACGACGTTGTGTAAGTTGTGCTAATTCACCTGCTTTCTCTTCAAAATTTGCTTTCATCAGATTCACATCCTGACTTGGGCGATTACTGGAGGATCCATCAAATGTTTTAAGAAAGCCTCTGGTTATTTCACGTGCCTGACTTTCATAATCAAACAATCCATAATCATTCCTCAGGACGGCAAGCGCATTTTCAATACTATCGAGTTGTTGTTTTTTTTCATTAAGCGTGTTGTTAAGACTGACAACAACCTCATTATATTTTTCTTTATGTATACTTCTGATTTTCAGATTGCAGAATTCCATGATAGAATTAACCATCTCATAAGCAATCACCGGATCTTTATCAGTAACTACAATTTCAATAGACTCCCACTGAGTTTTATTAATACTTACATTCTCATTGTACATATACATCATAGTGGAATAAAAGTATTTGTATGATGAATCTATCTCATAATGCTTTGCAAGATTGAATTTTTTTATAACACTGTCTTTTATGTCCTTCGATTGAAGCCATTGCAGCATCTGTTCAGATTCACTTTCATCTGAATAAGGTGCAATGTTTGATGGATACACTAATGCATCCGACTTGAACTTAGGCGTTATAATAAAGGGGGACGATATTATAACTCCCACAAGTGCTGCAATAACAGCAATAATAAGTAATTGCCATTTCCATTTGAGGAATATTCTCATCAGGCTAAGGTTATTGAAGTAATTTTCCATATCCGGTTTTACTTTGTTCATTCAGAATAAATATCTTGCTTTTGACGAACTGTATTTTTTGTCTTGATAATTCCCTTATTTGTTAACTTCTCAATGCTTATTATTACTAAAACAGCAAGTAAGAATGAAGCAATTAATGAAACTAAAACTATAACCCATCTAATAGGGTACGATTTCTTTTCAGCCTTGAATGCCGATTCAACAACAAATTTTTGTGGAAGATTTTCTGTTGCATCAACTTTTGCTTCTTCGTACTTTGCTTTTATACTGCTTAGTTGTTTCTTCTCATGTTCTAACTGGTCACGAATAGATACGTATGCGCCCCCGTATTTTGCCAAAACATCAAGCTTTTTATTTAATGCATCAATACCTCTTTGATTGCCTCTGGCGATTTCTACAGCTAACTGCTGATTCATCATTTCAGATTGAGTTTCATAGTCAAAAACCCCCATCTCTCTGATCCTGGCAAGCGAATCTTCCATTGCAGCTATTTCACTCTGAAGGTTGAGATATTCTTTTTCAACAATCTTAAACCCTTTTACAGCCCTTTCGCGCTGCATAGAATTCTTTGTTGAATCAAGCAATTCTGATATTGTATTGGCAATATCAGCAGCCATTTGAGGATCTTTATCCAAAACGGTTATTTTAACTGCCATGAACTCTGTACGACGGAAAGTAATATTGTCTTCGTATTGCCTAATCAGTAAAGTATTTTTAAATTTAGATTTCGGGTTGATTTCATAATGACTCATTAAGTCAAATTTCTCAACAACTTTATCTCTGATAATACCTGAATTCAAGATCTGCAACATCTGTTCAGTCTGCTCATCTTCACCAAATTCTAAAATATCTGTCTTTGCTGAAGGTTGATCAGACAATAAAGCTTTTGAAACAGAATTACTTGAAACGGGAAATAAAATGACAGAGGATTTATAAAGTGGTGTTATAAACCATGGTGAGGAGAATAGAACTGATAACAGACAAGCAGCAACTGCCACTATAATGAGGTGTTTACGCCACGCATAAAGAAAAACCCCCAAATTAGTGGAGTCGAAATCTTTTACACCTTGAAATTGATTATCCAACATGGTAATAATTCTCTGTAGTATTTTTTGAAGCGTTCAAAGATAGTGCTTTTTGATTAAATCCAACGTTGAAAAGGACAAACTATAGCACTAAATGAAAGGAAATCATCACATTGGTTTACTTTTTAAGATCTCAATTAAACTATTAATATTTAATAGTCTTAATAATGCCGAAATTAATACTGAAATAATAATTATTGCAGCACCACCAATGAAAGGATCAATTGACAAATTATGAATAATTATTACTGTTACAATGATACCTATAATGTAAAAGAAAAGGGATACCAGATAGGAAAACTCAAACTTTAAATCAAAAAAGTAAATAGATAGAATCACTTGTAGTAATGCCATTATTACCTGCGTAACCAAGCTAGCCCATGCTGACCCATATGCACCAAACCTGGGTATAAGGATTAAATTTAAAACCAGATTCAAAACCATTCCCGCTGCTGCAAGGTAATTGAGATGTTTAAGATTACCATTTGCAGTTAATAGTGTTCCAAAGACATAAGTGGTCGATATTGCAATAAAACAAGTCATTAAAATCGGAAAAAGTCTAGCCGATTCTTCTATATAATGATCGTAAAGGAAATCTATTATCTCAACGTTATAAGCAAAACAGACAGCAGTGATGGTTACTGAGATTACAAATAACATAGAAAATGAGAGCTTAACCATTTTATCAACCGGACTCTTGGTTTTAAGAAGCCTTGCGAATAGTGGTAAAAGTAAAAGTGAGAAAAGGTAAGCTATGCTATTAGAAGCATCCAGTAACCGGTAAGAATGTGCATAAATCCCTGATTGTATTTTCCCTTCCGATCCTTCAATTAGTCTTACAAGCATCACAGTATCAAGACGATTGTAAAACGACATCAAGAGTACTAGAATAGCAAATGGTAAACTTTGTTTTAAAATAAGCAAAAAGAATGGGTAATTCCAAGTAAACTTTCTGAAAGATGCTTTTCTGACAACCAGTAGCATAGCTATTAAAGCTGTAATTATATATGCAACCGTTTGTGAGTAAACAAACCATTCTATTCTGAATGGTGATCGTGTAATACCACCCCATAATAGCACGCTACATATGGCAATCATAACTACCCTGTCTAAAACTGATAGTATACTGTCTGTTTTAAACATTAATAATCCTGAGATATTCGATCTCAAATACAGAATGAATGAAATAAGAAATTGGTTGATTGCCAGAAAAACCAACATTTGTAATTCTTCATTCTTATAACCCCATATAACCGCAGCAAATAAAGTAATAAAAAGATAAAATACTCCTAAAAGCACCTTCAGGATCACTATACTAGAGAAATGCTTGTTTAAAAGCTGATTGTTTTGAGCTATATTCCTGTTGTTGTAGTTGGTTATTCCAAAATCGCAAAGAATGTTGAAAAGAAATGAAAAGTTGAATAAGTTGAAATAAAAACCATATTGCTCAGCTCCAACCGTATTTTGAACACTTAAATCTATTCCGAAAATCCATATCGGTTTAATAATCAGATTGACCAGCAATAAAAAACTTAAATTTGTAAGAAACTTTCTTTGCATGGTTATCTGGTATAGTACTTTTAATAAAGATCTGTTTGACTTTATTTTAGTCAGATAGCTCTTGAGCTGTCGCTATTAATTCTAAATTTGCGCAAATTTAGAATTTAATAAGTGATTAACATAATAAATCACACATTGTAATTACTATTTAGCAGGAACTATTACTTTGAAAATTGCCATTAATACAAGATTATTACTAAAAGGAAGGCTCGAGGGAATTGGTTGGTTTACTTATGAAAACTTAAGGCGAATAACCAATAATCACCCTGAACACCAATTTTATTTTCTATTTGACAGATCATATAGTCCTGAGTTCATCTTTTCGGATAATGTAACTCCGCTTGTGTTGAATCCTCAAGCCCGACATCCTGTGCTATATTATATCTGGTTTGAGTTTTCTGTTAAATCAGCTTTAAAAAAGATTGATGCCGACCTTTTTGTATCAACCGATGGTTATGTTTCATTAAGTAGTAAAGTTAAGACGTTTAATGTTTTTCATGATTTAAACTTTGAGCATTACCCATTCGATATACCATTCCTGGAAAGATGGTATTACAGAAAGTTTTTTAAAAAATTCGCTCAAAAAGCTGATCGGATTGCTACTGTTTCAGAATTCTCAAAACAAGATATAGTCAAACTATATAATATATCACCAGATATTATTGATGTCGTATACAATGGAGCAAACGAAATATACGGTCCATTACCGCAAGAGATAATTGAAGAAACAAAGCTCAAGTTTACAGATGGCCACTCATATTTTTATTTTATTGGTGCTTTACATCCACGAAAGAATCTTGTAAATCTATTTAAAGCTTTTGATCTTTTCAGAGAGAATTCTAATTATGTTGTAAAGCTGGTTATTACAGGTGCAAAAAAATGGTGGACCGAAGAAATGGAATCTGTGTACAGTAATATGAGTTATAAGGCTGATGTAATTTTTACTGGAAGATTAGAAACAGATGAAATTAAAAACCTTATGGGTTCTGCCCTGGCTTTAACCTACGTATCATATTTTGAAGGATTTGGAATCCCGATCGTTGAAGCGTTCAGGAGTAGCGTACCTGTAATAACATCTAATGTTACTTCTATGCCCGAAGTGGCAGGTGAAGCCGCACTTTTAATTGATCCCTTTAATCCAAATGATATTGCTTCAGCAATGCAAAAAATAAGTGAGGATTATAATTTAAGAGAAAAGTTAATTGAAGCAGGAACAACGAGGGCACAAGAATTTACTTGGGATAAATCGGCCGAACGACTTTGGAACTCAATAGAAAAAGTGCTTAATACCTTATAAAATATTCACTTCAGCTTCTAACTTAACTCCAAACTTTTTATAGACGGAGTCTGAAATTTTTTCTGAAAGAGCCTTTATCTGCTTACCAGATGCGTTCCCATAATTGACCAAAACAAGGGCCTGACGATCATGGACTCCTGCATCTCCTTCTCTAAATCCTTTCCATCCACAACTTTCAATAAGCCACCCTGCAGCAAGCTTGTAGCCCTCTTCATTCCTAAAATACCTGATTTCAGGAAAACGGCTCTCTAATAATTTAAAGTCTCTTTCGCCAATTAGAGGATTCTTAAAGAAACTTCCACTATTTCCAATTTCCTTTGGGTCTGGTAACTTACTCCTACGGATGTTTGTAATAGCCTTACTAATCGTTTCAATATTTAAAGGTAAGCCAAGTCTTTTAGTCTCCACTTCTACGGCTTCATAAGAAAGATTCAACTGAGGATTTTTGTGTAAACGAAAAGTGACCGAAAGTATCAAATATCGGTTCTTGTATTCCCCTTTGAATATACTATACCGATATCCAAACTGGCATTCGTCTTTGTAAAATTCTCTGAATTCGCCAGTTCGAAGTGAGACTGCTTCTAGCATATAGAATACATCCTTTACTTCAACACCATAGGCTCCGATATTTTGAATCGGACTACTCCCCACACATCCAGGAATAAGTGTCAAATTCTCAACACCTCCAAAATTCCGTGAAATACAGAATTGAACAAAGTCATCCCAAATCTCTCCAGCCTGAACTCTAACATATACATACTCCTGATCTTCATCAAGTATCTCAATACCCTTAGTTTCAATTTTAATCACCAAACCATCCCAGTCTTTGGTCAATAAAAGATTACTACCACCACTAAGAAAAAGAATATTTCCTTCATAAGAAGACGCTAACCTCAGAATTTCAGGTAACTCAATTTCTGATCTGAGTCTTATCAGATTTTTTGCCCTTGCATTTATTCCAAATGTATTAAACTGCCTGAGTTCAACATTTGATTCAATAGATAAAGCAACATTCTTTTCCATACGACAAAAATAGTACATTTGCTCTTCGATAATCCTTGAGAACCCTTGAAAAAAGTCATTGTCGCTGTCACTAACGATCTAAGTACCGACCAGAGAGTTAATAAAGTATGCTGCACCCTCTTGTCAATGGGGTTTCATGTAACGTTAGTAGGTCGCCTTCTTCCAGACAGTCAGTCTTTGAGTAGAAATTACAAAACTCATAGAATGAAACTACTCTCGCAAAAAGGCCCACTTTTTTATGCAGAATACAATATCCGGCTATTCATCTATCTTCTTTTTCATAAAGTCAACTTAATTGTATCGAATGATCTTGATACACTTCTATCTTGCTATTTAGCTTATAAAATAAAGAATGCTGAAATAGTATATGATAGTCATGAATACTATACTGGAACGCCTGAATTGGTTAATCGTCCTGAAATTAGAAATTTCTGGAAAAAAATAGAAGCATATATTTTCCCTAAACTTACTGATATCATTACAGTTAACGATTCTATAGCCAGACTTTATTCTGAAGAGTATAATAAATCAATTATTGTAGTAAGGAATGTACCCCGAAAACCTGATAACATCATATCTGCAGCACTTCCTTCCAATAGTTTTGATTCAACAAAACATCTTGTAATTTTGCAGGGAGCCGGAATCAATATTCAAAGAGGTGCAGAGGAGGCAATTATGGCAATGGAATATGTTGATAATGCCATTCTTCTCATTATAGGGAGCGGTGATGTAATAGAACTCTTGAAACAAATGACAATGGAACTGGGACTGGAAGAAAGAGTAATATTTATGCCACGTAAGCCATATAATGAACTAATGCAATATACCGCGGCTGCAAAAATTGGGTTAACGCTCGATAAAGACACTAATATAAACTATCGATTCAGCCTCCCTAATAAGCTTTTCGACTATATACAAGCAGGAACTCCAGTTCTGGCCTCTCCATTGCCTGAAGTCAAAAAGATTGTAGAAAAATATCAAGTTGGGATGTTAATTGAAAATCATAATCCCCAACATATTGCTTCTTGCATTAATAAAATGCTGGAAGAAAATTATAAAGAAAAATTAAAAAATAACCTTCTTCATGCCGCTAAAGAATTAAACTGGGAGAATGAAGAGGAAGTATTAAAACAGGTATACAGTAAATATGTCTGAAAGAAATCTACATATAATCTCATTTGATGTCCCCTACCCCCCCAATTATGGTGGAGTAATTGATGTTTTTTATAAAATTAAAGAACTGCATACAAAAGGCATTAAGATACACCTACATATTATTGAATACCCCGGACGTGAAAGAGCACCTGAGCTTGAACAATATTGTGAAACTATAAATTATTATCCCAGAGTGACCGGAATGAAATCAGCATTCAGTCTGGTCCCTTATATTGTCCAGAGCAGAAAGTCAAATGAGATGATCAATAACCTGCTTAAAGATGATTATCCCATTCTTTTTGAAGGATTACACTCATGTTATTATCTTGATGACAAGCGATTGAAAGGTCGTAAACTCATTTATAGGGAAAGCAATATTGAGCACCACTACTATTACAACTTATTTAAAGCAGAACAACACTGGGGTAAGAAAGTATATTTTCTTATGGAGAGTTTTAAACTCCTGCTATTTCAGAGAAAAATTAAGTATGCCGATATTTCACTGGTAGTATCCAAAAGCGACAGGGATTATTTATTAAAGGCTTTTCCAAAAAAGAAAATAATCTTTTTACCCAGTTTCCATGCAAATAACAGTGTTGTAAGTAAAGTAGGCACAGGTGACTACTTCCTGTATCATGGGAATATTGAAGTACCTGAGAATGAAGCTGCCGCAGAATATTTGATTAAACGGGTTTTTACTGGTTCTCAACATAAACTCATCATTGCAGGTATGAATCCACCCAAAAACATTATTCAGCTAGCAGCTAAATGCAAGAACATAAAAGTGATTGGTAATCCCAATGATGACATAATGTTCCAATTAATTAATGAGGCTCAGGCAAATATACTAGTAACCTTTCAGGCTTCGGGGCTTAAACTGAAATTACTCAACACCCTCTATAATGGAAGATTTTGTATTGTAAACCCTACTATGCTCAATGGTACCGATCTGGATGAATTGTGCCTGATTGGTCATAGTACTCCTGAAATAAAAAGTATCATTGATGCGGTTGCAACCAAAAATTTCAATGAAGATGAGATAGCTAAGAGAGAGAAAGTACTGCAAAGAGATTTCTCCAACTCAGTCAATGCTGATTTTATGATTGAAACTATTTTCAATAGCTAAGACCCTTCCATCTTCGCATTTTAATGTCCTTGATGGAAATCTTTCCATCAAAGCATGGTTATGGGATGCCATTAGAACAGCTCTTCCGTTTTTGCTTATTTCAGTCAATAATCCCATGATTCCATAAGAGGTTTCAGGATCGAGGTTTCCGGTTGGCTCATCTGCCAGAATTAGTTCAGGATCGTTGATCAATGCTCTGGCTATTGCAACTCTTTGTTGTTCCCCGCCAGATAACTGATGAGGCATTTTAAAACCTTTAGTTTTTAACCCTACTTTTTCTAGCACGTCTTCGAGCCTTTCCTGCATCTCAAGCTTGTTTTTCCATCCTGTAGCCTTCATTACAAAAAGAAGATTTTCAATCACGCTTCTATCTGATAATAGCTGAAAATCCTGAAAAACAATACCTAATTTTCGTCTAAGGTAAGGTATATCTTTCTTCTTAAGTTTAGTTAGATCATAGCCTACTACTTCTGCAGTTCCTTCTATAACAGGAAGTTCTGCATAAAGAGTCTTTAACAAGCTGCTTTTCCCAGCTCCGGTTTTACCTATCAGATAAACAAACTCTCCCTTTTCAATAGTTACATTAACCTCAGACAACACGAGAATATTTCTCTGAAATACACTTAAATCTTTTAAATCTATTATCGTATCAAGAGCCATGGAATTCAGTATTTTGACTCCAAAGATAACCAAAATGATAATGTTGAATCTATTTTCCTCCTTAGAATCACAGTTTCTTAGTAACTAAAGAAATTATATTCATTAACTCCAAAATCAAACCTACCTTCAGATATGGTTACTGGATTGCCATTAATCAATGCCTGGAAAGCAAACACTCCAGAGAGAATGACCTCTATTGGTTCTTCATCAATAATCAGTTTCTGAGTTCTTTTAAAATTAAATTCACCTTTTATAACTTCAATTGGATAAAATCCTGAATAATCTTCAACTCCAACGCTTATACGTGGATCCAAAAGATCTACAAGACTATCATTCAAAACAATCAGATCAAACAAATCAACAATGCCCCCTTGCTCCATAGTCAGGATAATAGAATTGAACGGAAGATTATTACTGTCTGTATTTCCCAAAAACCTGAAAGAAATCTGTTGATTTGTTCTGATAACTTTTATAGGTGTTTCCCCATTGTATCTATCTGAAGTAAAGGGCACTCGATCAACAAAAGCCCCAAAAGTATTGTACCCCCATTCAGAATATTGTGGTAATTCAGGGTCCTTTGGATCAGGTAGCCATATTGAGTCGTTGAGATCACTGTCTTTAGAACAACCTGATATCATTTCAAAGACTAAACCTAATAAAAACAATAAAAGAAATCTATTCATGGTTATTGATGTATCTGATTGGACATTGAATTCCTATTTGAAAACCCACTCCTATCAAAGGATCGATGGTCGCACTTCTCTCACGCGAAATAATATAATAAGGCATCATCATTTCAAAATTCAATGAAGGAGTGTTTGCTCTTCCAATTCGCAAACCAAATGCTGAATAAATTACAGTCCTAACTTTGTGCGGCTTTGAAAGCATTGTGGCAAGTTCCTCCTCATATAATTCCATACCCTCTTGTAAAAAAGTTATATCAGTTTCAGTTGCTACTCTAATACCTAACTCCGTTCCAAACTTTATATATCCTCTGACTAATCCGGGTTCAAAAAGAAAAAATTTTGCTTCGACTGGGATACTTAAATACTTCCAGTGTTGAATAGCATTAACTACTCTCAAATACTCAGTGTTAATACCTGTTTCGCCAAACTTCCAATAGAAAAATTCGTTAAAATCTTCTTTTCCAATCTCATTCTCACATACCGTATAGCGCAATCCTCCCGACAAGCTTAGTCGGTTTTCTCTAAAAAACCACTCGGGTCTGATACCAAAATAAGTAATAGTAGAGGTAACTTTTATGTAAGGTTCTGTATAATAATAAGGATTATTGGTTACTCCACCCCTTATGAAATCGATGTCTCCAAGACGAGTTGCCATCGTTACAATGCCAGTTTCTAATCCTATAAATGCGGGGAAACTCTCCACCGGCTCATAAAAAGATTGTGCTTTCAAGCTACCTGAAAAAAAGACAAGTACTATCAGTATTCGGAATTTTATCATGTTAGGATTCGTTGGTTACTCAGCAAAGGGTACTCTGTAATAGTAAAAGGCTGTAATTTTTTCAAGATGCATAGCACTAAAAGAAGGTTGCAAAAAAAAATATACTATTGCCAAAAAGAAGCATATGTTACAAAAATTTGATTTATTATCTTTGCCCTCGTATGCGAAAAATCTTAGGCTTAATCTTTTACTTACTAATTATAATTCAGGGTGCTTTTGCCCAACTGGCAAATACTACCCCCGAAATGAGAGCGATCAGAGTTGAGGTCGCACCTGATATCGATGGGCACCTGGATGATGCCGTTTGGCAATTAGTTAATCCTTCGTCCGGGTTTATGCAGAAAGAACCTGTTTATAATGTTCAGTCTAAATTCAAAACTGATATAAGAATAGTATACGATGATAGGGCGATTTATGTAGCAGCAGACATGTACGATCCATTCCCTGATAGTATTAAAAAAGAAATTGCCACCAGGGATAACGATGAAGCAAATGCTGATTATTTTTTTATTGGTTTTGATACATGGAATAAGCGTCAGGATGCATATGCATTTGGAGTTTCTGCTGCCGGAGTGCAGATTGATTATAGAGTTTTAGATGAAACATATGACGCCGTATGGGGCAGTGCTGTTAAATTAACTCCACATGGATGGTCTGTTGAATTCCGAATACCATACTCTGCTTTAAGATTTCCAGCCACTCCAATACAGGAATGGGGAATGCAAGTGGTAAGGAAAGTTAGAAGATACAGAGGTGAAGACCAGTGGTCATTAGAGCCTAAAGACACTGACAACACTCTTAAATATTGGGGAACACTCAAAGGGCTTGAAAACATCAATCCCCCTTTACGCTTATCTCTTATCCCTTACCTCTCAGCAGGGATTCAACATAATAGCGATCCGGTAATCAGCAAAGACCCATATAGTTACAATTACAATGGAGGAATGGACATTAAATGGGGACTAAATGAGAGCTTTACTCTTGACATGATATTGATGCCTGACTTCAGTCAGGTGCAGTCTGATGAAATTGAAAAAAACCTATCCCCATTTGAAATAGTTTATGATGAGAATCGACCATTTTTTAATGAAGGCACAGATCTCTTTCAGAAAGGCAACCTTTTCTATTCTCGTCGAATTGGTCATGTTCCATTAAAGTATTATTCAGCTTACGATTCTTTAAGGGAGGGAGAGAGAATTACTGCAAATCCTTACACATCAAAATTATTGAACGCAGTAAAAGTATCGGGTAGAACATCTTCAGGGCTGGGGATAGGTGTGTTAAATGCAATTACTGGCAATACATATGCTAGTTGCGTCGATAGCCTTGATCGAAAAAGAGAAATACTAACTGATCCTGTTACAAATTATAACATCACTGTCTTCGACCAAGTACTTCCTAATAATTCATCAGTTTACCTTATAAATACAAATGTTACAAGGCCTGTTGGATGGAAAAAATCAAACGTTTTTGGGGGTGGTTTTAAGTTAAGTGAAAAATCAAACACTTATCAATGGATCGTAGATGTAAGTGTTTCAAGCATCGCTGATCCACAAAAAGTATCAGAAACCGGAAGTGACCATAGTAAACCAGGCGTTTATTATAACTTCGAGCTTCAGAAGACAAAAGGGAAATTCAGGTTCAGCCTTTATCAGATAAGAATGGATGAAAAGTATAATCGAAATGATCTTGGCGTCAATAATACTAATGATTGGCTTGATCGGGGACTAACTTTAGGATATAATATTTTTGAACCATATGGGTATTTCAGGTATTTCTCACAAAGTATTAATTTCTTCAGAGAAATAAGGATTAGCACGAGTAAAAATATTAATACTTCATTCACTTATAGGTTTAATACAACACTAAAAAATTATCTTTCTCTTTGGGGTGGAGCATCATACGCTCCATTCGATAGATATGATTATTATGAAGCAAGATTTCCGGGAAGATATTGGGTTATTCCTGGGTACATTTCTGCAAATTTAAGCTTCTCAAGCGATTATAGAAAAATTCTAGCCCTTGATGGTGATATTGAGGTTAGCGAAGATTTGCACGAGACCACGTGGAAATTTTTTAAACTTAAACCAATCATCAGAATAAGTGATAAATTTAAAATCGCTCCTGAAAGTTATCTTCAGTTAGGCAAAGATGACAAAGGTTTTGCTTCTTTCTTTCGTGATCCCGAAACCCCATCTGATTTGTCCATAATTTTTGGTAATAGAAATATCCAAACATTCACTACCGCCATTTCCGGTGAATACAAATTCAATAATAAGATGTCCCTTATTCTTTGGGTAAGACATTATTGGCAGAAAGGGGAATATACCAATTATTATAAGCTTACTGATGACGGAAAGCTTTCAGAGTTTAATGCATATCCAGGGGTGCATAATTATAATTATAATTCGTTTAATATAGATCTTGTCTATGGTTGGGAATTTTCACCCGGAAGCATGATCAATTTAGTCTGGAAAAATGCATTACAAAGAGAAGATGAGAAATATCAGGTAAGGTATTTCCAGAACTTCGATCAGATGATTAGTTCTCCTCAGGTCAATAATCTCAGCGTTAAAATCCTGTATTATCTCGATTATCAAATGCTAAAGAAAAAGCAAAAATTCAGGATTAATTCTTAAGGAAGTTTTTGTATTCAATAAATTGGGCTAACAACACTTATCTATTTTTCCACATCTTGAATGCTTCATTTAGTAGATATTTAATGTATGTTCGCTGTCCGTATAAGTTTGTAATTACAACATGCTTGTGAACTTTACCTGAACCAGTTAACATACATTCAGGGTCAATTAATTCAGACCCTTTGTAAAAACCAAGTTTAAGAGAATTTTGTGATGGTATAATTGTACAAAGAGTATTCTTATACCCTTTTCCAAGAGAATATCCAACAATTCTTGCAGACAGGTCTATCTCTTCATCTACTTGTGCAATAGTACTTAGAACTAATTCACGGGTGAGAATTGCCTTTTCTGCTATAACCTGAGGGTAAGAGGAAATAAATTCTTCAAAGCTAATTTGCTGGTCCATAGAATATTAAGAGAAAAGCTATTTAACCAGTCCAGCAAATCCCATAAATGCCATTGATAGTAGGCCTGCTATTATCAATGTAAGCGGAAACCCCTTCATTCCTTTAGGTGCTCCAAGAAGCTCAATCTGCTCACGAATCCCAGCCATAAGTATTAATGCCAGGGTAAATCCCACTGCAGTAGCACTCGAATAAACCACACTTTCTACCAGAGAGTAATTTTTTTGTATTGCTAAAAGAGCAATACCGAGAACAGCACAATTCGTTGTTATTAAAGGCAAATAAATGCCTAAAGCCTGATATAATGCAGGTACTGATTTCTTAAGAATAATTTCTACTACCTGAACTAAGAATGCTATAACCAGGATAAAGGTGATTGTTTGCATAAATTCAACACCCAACGGCACAAGAATAACATTGTAAATCAAGTATGTAACTAAATTGGCGAGCGCCATTACAAACACAACAGCCCCTCCCATTCCCAATGAAGTGGATATTTTGCCTGAAACACCCAGAAATGGACAAATGCCAAGAAATTGGGCTAATACGACATTATTAACCAGAAGTGCTAAAATAATAATACTTAAATATTCCATCTTGTCTTAATTATTAGCGAAACCTTGATAAAATTAATATTCACTTGCCAGATCTAACTCTCAATCGATTCATTATTGCTATAAGAAATCCATATGTAATAAAAGCACCCGGAGGAAGAATGAATAGAAGGAATGTTGAAAAATTATCACCGACAATATTTACATTAAAAATGGAACCATTTCCCAATATCTCTCTAATGCTTGCCAACAAAGTGATAGCGAGTGTAAATCCTATTCCCATACCTAAACCATCTAAAATTGCAGGAAATACATTATTCTTTTGTGCAAAAGCTTCCGCTCTGCCTAATATTATACAGTTAACAACTATAAGGGGAATAAAAATACCTAGTGTATTGTAAAGATCTGGGGTAAATGCTTTCATAACCAAGTCAACTACTGTCACAAAAGATGCTATTATCAAAATAAATGCAGCTATTCGAACCTTATCAGGTATAACATTTTTTAAAGCTGCAATTAGAAAATTTGAACAAACTAAAACAAATGTTGTAGCAGCTCCCATTCCAATACCATTAATAGCAGATGTAGTGACTGCTAAGGTCGGACAAGCACCAAGTACCAGAACAAATGTTGGATTATTCTTTACAATACCATCTGTAAAAAATCTGAAATTATTCATTTTTCCCCCTCCTGGATCTTCATTAATTCATCAAATGCTTTTTGTAATGCGTCACAATATGCTCTTGAGGTAATAGTTGCAGCTGAAATTGCATCAATCGTTCCACCATCCTTTTTGACCTTCAACCGACCATCCTTTAATTCACCAATATTTAATTTAATGAATTGACCAACGAACTTTTCTTTCGACATATTACTACCTAACCCGGGTGTTTCGTTCTGTTGCAAAACAACCACATTGTTAATAGAACCATCTGGAAGAAAACCCACCATCAATTCAAATCGACCGCTGTATCCCTGATCGGTAAAAGTTTTGGCTGCATATCCAATGGTGTCATTCCCTTTAGTGGCCACATAAAATATCAAGCCATTTTTTTCTGTGGCGAAAGCCATAGGATCATTATCAAAAGAAGGGAGAACAACCTTAATAGCATTTATCTCCTTTGCCTTCATTGCTTGAGATATAGGTTCTTTTGTAATATTATAAACAAAACCTAATGCAGCTGACATGACAACAGATATCAGTAAAAGCGATAAGGTCATGTTTTTTAATGATGATTTAAGCTTTGCCATATGCCATACTTTTATTAGTAACACTTGCTGCTTTGAGACTTGTTGATGAACCGAAGCGCTTAGGTTTAAATGCTTTGTTTATCAATGGTGTAAATGCATTCATTATCAAAATTGCAAAAGAAACTCCTTCAGGATATGCACCCCAATTACGAATTGTAATTGTTATAATCCCTGCGCCTATGCCAAAAATTAATTGACCTTTTACACTCATAGGTGTTGTCACCATATCTGTAGCCATAAAAAATACCCCAAGAAGCATACCCCCGGCAAGAATGCTAGTTAAAGGATCAATATATCCTTCGGGATTAATAAGCCAAAGTATAGATGCAAATATGAAAGCAGTTCCTAAAAACGTCAGCGGTATATGCCAGGTTATAATTTTCTTGATTAACAGGTAAATTGCACCAAGCAAAAGGGCAATTGCCGACATTTCTCCCAATGATCCACCTTGTGATCCGGTAAGATCATTTACTATTCCAGGGTAATCAGCCGAAGTAATAATTTCACTAACAGTCTTACCTGCCATAACTCCTTCTCTGTAAATTCCCAAAGTTGTAGGACCTGATAGAGCATCCACTACTTCAGGACTAAACAAAGGTTGAGGTACTGGCCAGGTAGTCATTTGAACAGGAAAAGATATTAACAGGAAAACCCTGCCAATGAGAGCTGGATTAAATGGATTTTTTCCAAGACCTCCAAATGACATTTTTGCAATACCAATTGAAACCAGAGCTCCGGAAATGATCATATAGGCAGGAAGATTTGAAGGAACATTGAAAGCCAGAAGGACCCCGGTAACTATTGCCGATCCATCAGTAACTGTAACTGGTCCCTTCAACAAATATTTTTGAATTAACCATTCAAAAAGCAAGCAAGCAGCAACAGAGATGAAAATTACTCGTGCTGAATCTAAACCAAACAAATAAACGGCTACTAAAGTCGCTGGAATCATGGCGATCACTACATCATACATTATGCTCTTCACATCTTGTTGAGCATGAACATGAGGAGATCCTGATACAGTTAATAAGCTCATATTAATTTTTTACCCTGTTTCTAATAATATTACCAACTTTATTTTTCCCCAATCTGACATAATCTAAGATTGGCCGGCCTGAGGGACATGTATATTGACAAGAACCACATTCCATACAGTCCATAATATTCTCTTTCTCGGCTTCATCATATACTTCATTCTCAATAAGCTGAGCCAAAAGCACTGGTTGAAGACCAATCGGACATACGGAAATGCAACGTGCACACCTTATACAGTTATGAATTTTAACTCTTCTGCTGTCTGATTGGGGTAGCACCAGAATGCCCGATGTTCCTTTTACGATAGGAATATCCAGAGAAGTCAATGCTTTTCCCATCATAGGACCCCCACTTATTACTTTACCTGTATCAGAGGGTAATCCTCCGGCAATCTCTATTATATAATCAATAGATGTTCCTATGCGCACTCTGAAGTTACCTGGATTTTGTAGTGATAGACCTGTTATAGTAACTATTCTATCAATCAATGGCTTATTTTTCTGAACAGCCTCATAAACAGCTAGAGCAGTACCAACATTTTGAACAATGCAACCTGTCTCAATTGGTAATTTCCCAGAAGGAACTTCCCTACCCGTTATGGCTTTTATTAATTGCTTTTCAGCTCCTTGCGGATACTTTACTTTAAGTGGAATGACTTGTATTTCAGGACATGCAGAAGCCAGCTTTAATAAATGCTCAATTGCATCGGGTTTATTATTTTCAATTCCAATAAAAGCTTCTTTCACCTGAAGAGCTATCATCAGAATTCTGATACCAGTTATAACTTCCTCGCCATATTCAAGCATTACTCTATGATCTGAGGTTAAAAATGGCTCACATTCCACCCCATTAATAATTAGATATTGTGCTACTTTGTCTTTAGGAACCATTAGTTTCACATGCGAAGGAAAGGTTGCCCCTCCCAAACCAACTATTCCACAATCCTTAATTCGGGATATAATTTCATCTTTGGTAAGGGATATATCTGTATTAATCTCTGATGATCTATCAATGGTTTCAACCCATTCATCACCTTCCACATCTATTGTAATTGCAGGTCTCCTATAACCTGTTGCATCAATTATTTCTTCAATCTTTGTGACTTTCCCTGAAACCGATGAGTGTATATTTGATGATATAAAAGTTTCTCCAACAGCTATCAATTGTCCAACCTTTACTGATGAACCTTTCTCAACTATAGGTTTTGATGCAGAACCCAAACTCTGCGATAGAGGGATACTAACTTTTGAAGGTACGTTTGCAGTGGTAATAGAAACATCTGCTGTAATTTTGTTCTCTTCAGGATGAATTCCCCCAAGTTTAAAAGTCTTCAATGAATTACCCTCCGTTATTATTTTACTTATGTAGGATTGATAAATTAAATGTTAAATACTTTCTGCACCGACAATAATGTTTCCGCTTTCAGTTTTTTCTTTCCTGGGAGGAAAATTTAATTCCAGTATTGCCCCTGTTGGACAAGCTTGTACACATTTACGGCACAATTTACATTTTGATGCATCAATGTAAGCAATATTGTTGACCATTGTGATTGCATCATAGGCGCATTCTTTCACACATTTTCCGCAACCTATACAGGCTACTGAGCAATTTTTCCTGGCTATGGCTCCCTTTTCTTTATTTATACAAGAAACAAAAATTCGTCTGTCCTTTTTACCCTTAGGCCGGAGCTCAATAATAGTTCTGGGACATGCCTTAACACAGGCCCCGCAAGCAACACATTTATCATCGAGTACCTTTGGAAGCCCGGATTCCTCATCCATAATGATAGCATCGAATTTACATGACCTCACGCAATCGCCATTACCAAGACATCCAAATGGACATCCAGTCTCTCCAGCTGATAATGAATGCGCAAAAGAACATGAGATTGCTCCTTCGTATTCCATTTTCCGAGGCGCGTTCGTATGAGATCCATTACACCTAATTACAGCAATCTGAGGATCAGAATCAACTGCTTTTAGTCCAAGGGCAGAAGCAATAGCCTTCATACCTTCATTACCTGCAACTGGACAATTAAGAGAATCAAGATTACCAGCTTTCACAATTTCTTCTGCCAATGCACGGCAACCTGCCATACCGCACCCTCCGCAATTTGCTCCTGGTAGCAGATCACTTATGACATCAATACGGGGATCTTCAATTACCTTGAATTTCTGTGCGATAAAGTAAAGGATAACTGCTGCAGCTACCCCAAGGGCGCTTAAAGTTATTACAGCAAATAAAATAGTTTCGTTCACTAACCGTCATTTTTGTTTGAACACTTAAAATAGCTTAAGCGAAGCAAAAATAACATTATAGAAATTACATTTCAAAAAAACACAAAAAAATATTTCTGTAAGTTATTGAATATCACAAGTATAATTCGCCTCATAACATAGTGAAATTTAACTATTTGAGGGTTTTGTTTAGAACCAATTTAAATAACTATATATCTTTTTCCTTCTATTAACAGAAGAAAGTTTCCTGACTTATGAACTCAGAAAGTTTCCATATTTACTTCTGTAACAACCCATAGAAACCTCAAGTTTGATAATAGTTTTCCAAAAATCAGGATAGTGTAAAACGGAAGTATTTTTTCATTTTATTTCTGAAAAAATGAAGTATTAGAAAATAGGGAACTAATACGATAAGAGAAGAGAGTGCAGCTACAATTTCAGAACTATATTCAACGGTAATCAAAAGAGTTGTTATCAACAATATGAATGGAATAATGTATCCATACAAAACCGCAAGCCATCCACTACCAGAAATCATTTTTATATCAACTGTATCTCCTGGCAACACAACTTTATGACGGTCTTTCTCCACATCAATTAATCTTTCTCCTGATCCCAATGATGTACAAACTCCTTTCGAATAACACATAGAACAAGCACTTTGATTGTGTATTCTTACTTTAATGTATTTGTCACCTATAGTTTCAACAACACCGCTTTTTATAATACAATCTTCTTTTTGTCTCATCTCAAATTCGACTTGTATAGTAATTTTTATTTAATAGAAAAGCTCTTAATTAATTAACCTACTGATTATCATTAATGTTTATTTATCCAGATCATGGAGTGGAGAGTGAAACCGGTAATACCTTACCGTTCATCCATTTATGTGCATGCATAGCAAACCAGCTAATATATTGTGCCATTTCGTCAGGAGAAGTTTGAGCAACAAACCCTGGAAATGCCTTCTCAAGCATTGGGGTTTGTACACTCCCCAATGCAAGGCAATTTACTGACATTCCTTTTTCTGATAACTCTAAGGCAAGGCATTCGGTCAGGATAGAAAGAGCTCCTTTTGATGAACTATATGCTGATAATCCAGGAAATTTAACACTCCCTTGATATCCTCCCATGCTGCTAATATTAACAATATGAGCACCATTATTGAAAAAAGGCAATAGTGTCTGAATCAGAAAAAAGGGACTCTTAAAATTTGTATCACAAACCTGATCAAAATCGTCAGTTGTTATTTCAGAAAATGGTTTATTAATCAACGATCCAGCATTATTTATTAGAATATCAATTTTCCCACCTAAACCGTCAATCGTATGTTTTAACTCCGAAATCTCATGCAAATTTATATCTAATGGTTGTATCAATACCTTACTTTTATATTTCTTCAGATCCTTAGACAATTGTATAAGTCTTTCTTCATTCCGCGAAATTAATACCAGGTTATGAGTTCCATTTTTCGCAAATTCTCTTGCTGTTGCTTGTCCAATACCACCAGATGCACCTGTAATTATAATATTCATTTTGACGATTATTTAACTCGTTCAAACATTGATACTGATCGATGAAAAATACCATGCATCCAAGCGATGGCCATACCATAATTGGTCACTGGAACCCCGGCAAGTACCGCTTGCCTAACTCTGTTTATTACTTGCTTTCTAGTTATAACACAACCTCCGCATTGCACAACTAAAGAATAGTCATTAATATCTCTTGGTGAATTACCTAATCCAGCCACAACATCAAATAATAGTTCTTTGCCAGTATATTTCTTTAACCAGGTTGGAATTTTATGTCTTCCAATGTCATCACAAGATACATGATGAGTGCACGATTCCAAAATTAAAATCCTATCACCATCCATCAAATTATCAATACATGGAGTGCCTTTTAAATAATTCTCAAAATCACCTCTTTGTCTTGCTAGAAGGATACTAAAACTGGTAAAAGGAATCTCTTCAGGAATGAATTTACCAACTTTTTCAAAAACCTGACTGTCAGTAATAACAAGGCTAGGTTTTGGTTGTACTTCTTTCATAAGTTTTTCAACTTCATTCTCCTTGCATAACATCGCAACTCCATCATTATCAAGAACATCTCTAATTGCTTGGACCTGTGGGAGTATCATACGGCCTTCAGGAGCTTCGGAATCTATTGGGGTAATAAGTAACACGGTTTCTCCCGGTTTGAATAGCCCACCAACCATTGCTCTCGAAGTGTATGCTGTTTCGGGCATAGCTTGCGCTAATATTTTTAGCAATTCCTCATTTCCATCTGCTTTCAATGCACTAAATTCATAGACAATTGTCTGATACTTCTGCTCCAAACTCTTTGCAAATTTTGTATCAAGCGCAACAATGTCACTCTTGTTATGCAAGAAGATAAATGGCACATCAAACTCTTTAAACCGGGCAATAAGATTCTCTTCAAATTCTCCTATACAGTTATTACTTATTAATAATATCGCAATGTCTATTGTCTTAAGAGTATCATAAGACTTGTTAATTCTTTTAAGACCAAGCTCACCTGTATCATCGATTCCGGCCGTATCAATAAGAATAGCCGGACCAATACCTGGTATTTCCATCGATTTCTTAACCGGATCAGTGGTTGTTCCGGCATGAGGAGAAACTATAGCTGTCTCAAACCCTGCTAATACGTTAATTAAAGAGCTTTTGCCATAATTTCGTCGCCCATAAATTCCAATATGCGGTTTTATTTCTTTTCCCTTAGACATAATTCTCAATGGAGTATCTATTTATAACTTCCTATTGACATGTATACTCCAATAACCAAAATTACAATAAATAGGACTTCAAAGAATCTAATGGTTATTTTTGCAATACATTTGAACTACAAAACCATCACAAGGTTATTCTTTTATCATTATATTTAACTTTATGAGCGAAAAGATCTTCAGTATTGAATCATATAGTCCGCTTGAACTTTTTGGGGTAGGTGATCGAAATCTAAATATTGTCAGAGAATTATTGCCAAAACTTAAAATCGTTGCCAGAGGAGAACACATTAAAGTAATAGGAGATCCAAATGAAATAGATCATTTTGAGAACCTTTTCAAGTTAATGCTTATTCACTATGACCATTTTGGAAAAATTACTGAAAATGATATTAAACAATTGGCCGAACCAGGAACCACAGATACTTTAATCAAGAGTTCTCCGGATGTCTTGGTTCATGGGAGAAATGGTCAGATTATTAAAGCCAGATCAGCAAACCAGATAAAGATTGTTGAAAGTATTGATAAAAATGATATGGTTTTTGCAATAGGACCAGCCGGTACAGGTAAGACTTACACTGCAGTAGCATTAGCTGTGAGGGCTTTGAAGAACCGAGAAGTTAAAAGAATTATTTTGACTCGCCCTGCCGTCGAGGCCGGTGAAAACCTAGGTTTCTTACCTGGGGATCTAAAAGATAAGCTCGATCCGTATATGCAACCTTTATATGATGCCCTGAGAGACATGCTTCCTCCGCAAAAATTACTCACATATATTGAAGATGGAACTATTGAGATTGCACCATTAGCTTTTATGAGAGGAAGGACCCTCGATAATGTATTTGCTATTCTTGATGAGGCACAAAATGCCACAAGCAATCAATTGAAGATGTTCCTAACTCGTATGGGGCGTAATGCCAAATTTTTTATTACTGGTGATATAACACAAATTGATTTACCTCGAAATCAAAATTCAGGCCTGATGCATGCTACAAAAATCCTCTCTTCAATTCCAGGTGTTGATGTTATCCAGTTAAACGAATCTGATGTTATGCGCCATAAGCTAGTGGCTCAAATCATAAAAGCTTACGAATCTCAGTAAGACAAGAACACAATTCATAACAAAAAAGGAGGCATTTATCCAACGCCTCCTTTTCTATTTTTTCAAGTCTTATAATCTTACTTGATGATCAGTTTCTTTGTGACCGATCCTTTATCGCTATCAATCTTGATTAGATAAACACCTTTGGAGTAACTTCCAAGTTGTAAAGTACGATTAACGTACCCACTTTCGAGTTTGGAAGGCTCAGTATAAACAACTTCGCCCAATAAGTTCATTACCGAAATTTTTACTTGTGCTGTCTCAGCAACATTAAACTTTATATCAGTATAGGATGTTGCAGGATTAGGGAATATCGAAAGATTTCTTGTAAACTCATCGTTTGATGCTTTTACATTAGCTATGTAATAATCAGCTTCAAAACCCTCTCCATTATTAAAACCATTTGAGGAGAACATAAGCATCATCTGACCGGTTGAAGATACGATTGGCTCAGGAATTGTATTACCTGTGAGATCACCTAACAAAGTATTACTTGGCACTTCAAACACTTTAAGAAAGTCACCTTCGCCAAGATCAAAAGAGTTAAAAGATAAAGTTAAATCTGTAGCCCATGCAGGATTAATTCTCCATTTACATACTGTTCCATTATTGTAACGGTATTGACCACTACCATCAGAAATTGTTCCTGTTTGCTCTGTTAAATTGGTTATACTATTTGTGCAGTAAACGGGATAAGTGGATGAAAACTCTGCTCTGAAACCATTACTTTCATCTGAACCATCAGTGAGAAATTTGATAAACATTTGTCTTCCTTGAGCGATAAGTGGTGAAACCGCTGATCCTTGTCCGTAAGAAGCTAGCAAAGGCGCATTTTCATCACTTCCTGCGTATACCTTAAGTGAATCTCCTGTTCCAAAATCGATTTCAAGGATATTTAAAGTTATACTTGTCACTGAGTCGGTTGGACGAATTAACCATGTATATGCACTGTTAGATAAATAGTTTGCGATAGGGCCGCTGGGATCCTGAATACTCCCGATTGGAACGGTAATAGTCTTATTATCAGGAGCATATGGATAATACTCAGGATTAGGAATAAAATTCCTTACCATTGCCTGCTGAGATGAGAAACCATTAACGTCAGAAATGGCATAATAACCATTTCCGCTTCCACTCCACCCAAAGTTAAAGTGATACATTTTTCCTGTACCTGTTATTTGATAACCATCCAACAAAAACGCATGTCCTCCATCAGAAGATTGTCCTGAATAGTAGAGAGGTTGTTGAGCATCGATTTGTTCAATTATCATATTATCCCAGGTAGTTGCAGGATAGCTCATTTTCTGAACATGTTGAACAGAATTTGAAATTTTAAAGTAGGAACGCAGAGCAGCAGGCACATCATTACTATAAGCTCCTGATCCATCACTGCCATATTGCATCCTGACTGCCACCCCACAATGATATTGAAGTTCAGCAATTGCATTTACAGATTCTCCCATACCAGCATTCAAGGAGTTAGTCATAGCGTCCCAATTATAGTACGTAGAACCAAAATCAGCAGTTTGAACACCATAGCCAGCTGCATTGTATGAATATGTACCTGTTCCAACTTCGGGATAGCGATAATAGTACATTATCATCGACATGGCAGTTGCAACACAACCGGCATAAACATGGTCACCCGGACCATTGTCATCCTCAGGACAGTAGGCATTATATGGAAAATCCTGATTCCAAAGTATGTCAACGAGTGGCTCAACATCTCTGTTTCCATCAAGCATCATCCTGGGATTTGTTAAAGTCGATAATTCAGCCCATTGATAATTAACCTCGCTACTTGCCATTACATTATTTTGACGAGCAAAGTCGATCTGATCAATATATTCCTGAAGAAATGAATTGTAATGAGGAGCCAATTCCCCTTTTGGAAATTTGCCTTCAGTTGAATAACCAATGATGGGAGAATACACGTCATCTGCAGAAACAATTACCCACCCTCCATTTTCAATATCGAAAATGTAAAAAGCTGGTTGGTCAGTTGTCATTCTCGTTTCGTATAAAACAGGAATAATATCCGAAATATTTGTTGATATTCCTTTTTGAACATAACGCTCATACATAAAGTTGCGGGCAATATTAGCCGCATCGTTTGGTTGCACTATGGCGGCCATTAAATTACCGGCAAACAATAATGCTACAATTAAAGAAAGTAATTTTCCAAATTTCATAGGGAATCCTTATTTAATGATATTTATTACGTTGGGCTCAAAAATAGGAAAAAATAACATCAATCAGACTACTCTATAAAAATAGCTTATTTTTTTTCTTCAACTACCAATTTCCTGGTCAGAATTTCATTGTCAGAAATCAATCTTATGATATAGAGACCCGAATTTAATTCAGTCGTGGTTACTTTTATAATCGAGTTATTTAAAGTGTTTATAGATTTAACCTTTCGGCCTTGCAAATCATTTATTTCCACCCTTGAATAAATATTAACTCCCTCTATTTGAATATAGAATAACTCCTTTGCAGGATTAGGAAAAATGTTAATACCATCTTTAGCAGAATTGATATTTTTAGCAGGCACACTGTTTAGTATTTGAATATTGTCAATAAAAACATTATCTCCTTCACCTTGTACTTTATCCGAAAATCGATTGGACCCTTGTAAGGTAATATCAAAAATCTGACCAGTGAATGCAGATAAATCATATTCAATTCTTTGCCAAGGATCATCTGAGGCTGTCATTGGATTAAAATCAACATTACCGTTATAATCTGCAATTGGTGTCCCGTTAATCAAAACTCTAAACCATGAATATCTAGATCCTAAGCTGTAGGTTTGTTTTAAATCAAGAGCTAACTTCACATTAGTGAATCCACGGGCATCCACTCCACAAATATGTGCTTCACTGTGAAAAGCACGGTTATCAACCCAAGCTTGCTGGGAAGTACCATTTTCAGGACCACCTTTCCAACCGACAGGAATTGGATCACCATGGAAATGAATACCGTATGAACTATTGTTAGCCGCCCTTAAATCAACTGCCGATTGAGACTTAATTGTATCCCACAATACAAAATATTCTGAAGTTCCATTTTCCATATCAAGTTCATAAGGTGGGGCAACTCCCTGCACATGAATAGCATTTTCAATTCGTTTATTACTCATTCCATTTTGATTACTTACTGATACAATTATGTCGTAATAACCCTGGCGTAAGAAGGTGACTTGGGGATTTTGTGAGGTTGATGAAGTTCCATTAACAAACTCAAATGTTGATGGCTCTATGCTCCAATTCCATGAGTCAGGCCCGTACAATGAACTGTCTGCCAAAGTCACTGTTTCTGCTATACAAGGCAAACTGTCTGAAATATTTATAAAAATATAAGGGGAAGGGGATGTAACAACACGAATGTAATCATTTATAGTTACTGTGCTCGTACCCCATTCATTAGTGACTGTCAAAGTTACATCATAGGTACCTTCAGTCGGATAATAAATTTGTTGAGGATTAGTGTCATTTACCATGGACGGGGTGGCACCTTCGAATGTCCACTCCCATTCCGATGGAATTCCTGTTGAAAGATCAGCGAAATCAATGTATGTCCCTGGAATGATCTCCTGGACAGGAGTAAAAAATGCAGCAGTTGGAGAAAATGGAGTGAAATTAACAGCCTTGTAGGCGTTTATTCTTCCTGCTCCAAGTAATCCTATATAATTTGGATTCTGTTCAGAAATATCATCACTGCTTAATTTCATAATCTCCTCAACCTGCAGGGGAGTCAAATCCGGATTTATAGACAATATAAGACCCGCTAAACCTGCTGCAACAGGACTTGCCATAGAAGTACCATAAAAAGTATCGTAATACCCAAAATTTCCCGAACTGAAAGTAGTACTTAACAATCCGGATGGACCGGGTGATGCAAACCCTCCGGGACTGGAAACATCAACAGTGCTGCTGAAATTAGAAAAATTACTTTTTATATCATTCCAATCTATGGATGCTACTGATATAACATTTTGATATGCTGATGGGTAATGCAATACTGAATTATTATCATTACCAGCAGCTGCTACCAAAACAATGCCCTGTGAGGCCAAGCTATTTAATAGATTTTGATTGGTTTGAGAGAACTGATTTGAACCCCACGACATGTTAATGACATTTGCACCATTCTGAGCAGCCCATTGAACACCCTGATAACCTGCACTGATTGATCTCGGCGAGCTATTACTGGATGCTCTGATTGCCATGAGACTAATATTATAACCAATTGAACTGATTCCAATGAAGTTATCTGTAGCAGCACCAATTAAACCGGCAACATGAGTGCCGTGTGACCAATCACCGGGATCTCCTGTAGAAGGAGGATTAGGGTCATCATCATTGTAGTAAACATCACGTTTGGCAACCACCTTACTAATTAAATCAGGGTGATCAACCCAAACTGCATTATCAACTATAGCAACTACTATATCAGGATCTCCTCTAGTAATATCCCAAGCCTGTTCAGCATGAATTAATTCCAGATGCCAATTCCAGTTCTGAGGTCCATTGTATAAAAGAAACAGTGAGTCGTTTGGTGTGTATGATACTTTGTCAAGAGGAACCCTTTCAACATACTCTACTGAAGGATCCTGATATAATTCAGCAATCAATTCATCTATCTTATCGATTTCGTTGAATTCGATTAAAAGTGTCCTCAATAATTTGTGGTCGTTGTGTATATCAAAAGGACGGCTGACTTTAGAAATAGAGTATGAATCTTTTAAACTACTGATGAAAGGCAGAGTGCTTAACTCTATCTGTTTGTCAGACAGAACCGAAAAGGATATCTGTTGCGTATCCTTGTATTTTAAATACAATTTCCCATCTTGAAACTCATTGTGATGATTCTGAGCGAAACCATAAATTGGAAATGACATTAATAGGACTGCCACTATCCTGATTGCAAATATGTAATTATGTCTCATGTTATACTGAATTTTAATAGTTAACAAAGAAAAGCCTGATTTGTCATAACTTAAAAAGGCTTTATTAACTTTGCCTAAGCATTTAAATCTTCCTTTTTATGTCTAAAAATCTGATACTGAAGAACATAAAGTCCTTAGTTGGAATAGATGATAATGAAACATCTTTCAAATCGGGAGCAGAGATGTCACAATTAGACATTTTGGAACAGGCGTGGTTATATATTGAGGAAGAAAATATTATAGATTATGGAACAATTGATGTTCCGGACTCCTATCTTCAAAACAGTGATGTTGTTGATTGTCAAGATAAATATGTATTTCCTTCTTTTTGCGATTCTCATACCCATATTGTGTATGCTGGCAGTCGTGAAATCGAATACATGGACAAGATAAAAGGTTTGTCGTATGAAGAGATTGCTAAAAGAGGAGGAGGCATCCTAAATTCATCAGCTCGTTTGCACAAAGCCTCTGAAGAAGAGTTATATGAAGATGCAATGAATCGAATTAATGAAGCAGTGAGCTTCGGAACCGGAGCCATGGAAATTAAAAGTGGCTATGGTCTGAACACTATTGATGAATTAAAAATGCTCCGTGTAATTAGGAAACTAAAAGAAACAAGTCAAATTACAATCAAATCAACATTCTTGGGTGCTCATGCTGTTCCTCTTGAATATCGCGGTAAGCAGTCACAATACGTTGATCTTATTATAAAAGAGATGATCCCTCGTGTTGCTGAGGAAAAACTTGCCGACTATATTGATGTTTTTTGTGACAAAGGCTTTTTTACAGTTGAGGAGACAGAGCGTATGCTTGAAGCTGGAATTTCTTACGGTTTAATTCCTAAGATTCATGCAAATGAACTTGACTTTTCAGGTGGTATACAAGTTGGAGTTAAATATAATGCGCTTTCCGTTGATCATTTAGAATATACCGGTGAGAAAGAAATTGAAGTGCTAAAAGGAACTAGAACTATGCCGACCCTACTTCCTGGTGCCGCGTTCTTCCTCAATATGATATATGCTCCTGCCAGGAAAATGATAAATTCGGGATTGCCCATTGCTTTGGCCAGCGATTTTAATCCCGGATCGTCACCATCTGGAAATATGCAATTAATTCTTTCAATGGGTTGTATCATGTTCAGAATGCTTCCAAATGAAGCAATTAATGCTTGTACCCTTAATGGAGCTTATGCAATGGGTGTTGAAAAAAGTCTTGGATCAATTACTAGAAACAAAATTGCCAACTTGTTTATTACTAAAAAAATACCTTCCATTGAGTATATGCCTTATTCTTATGGGAATAATAAAATTGAGTCAATTGTACTTAAAGGAAAACTACATAAGGTAGAAGATTTCAAGTAAATCTGGCAACAAAACAAATTAATTGGATAAATTACACTACTTATGATGAGAATTATTGAATGCGTTCCAAATTTTAGCGAAGGTCGTGATATGTCAATAATCAAACAGATTACTGACCAAATGCAAACTGTTGATGGAGTTAAACTTTTAGATGTTGATCCAGGAGCCGCTACTAACCGTACGGTTGTGACAATTGCAGGTGAGCCTGAAGCGGTTGTTGAAGCTGCTTTCAGAGCAATTAAAAAAGCAATGGAAGTGATTGACATGAGTAAACACAAAGGAGAACATCCCCGTTTTGGAGCAACAGATGTATGTCCCTTAGTGCCAGTTTCCAATATATCAATGGAAGAAACAGTTGAGTATGCCCGAAAACTGGCTGAGCGAGTTGGTAATGAATTAGGCATTCCGGTTTATTGTTACGAAAATGCTGCCTTTGTTGAAAAAAGGAAAAATCTGGCTAATTGCCGTGCAGGTGAATATGAAGGTCTGCCCAACAAGCTGCAAGATCCTGAATGGAAGCCCGACTTTGGTCAAGCTACATTCCTTCCACGCACCGGTGCAATAGCAATTGGTGCCAGAGACTTTCTTGTAGCTTATAACATTAACCTGAATACTACTTCAACCAGAAGGGCTAATGCAGTAGCTTTTGACATCCGTGAAAAAGGAAGACCAATGCGAGAGGGTGACCCTATAGTTGGCAAGATTGTTAAAGATGAAAATGGCAATCCCATTAACATCCCCGGTTCACTCAAAGCTTGCAAAGCAATAGGTTGGTTTATTGAAGAATATGGAATTGCGCAGGTTTCTATTAACTTGACTAATATCAATATAACTCCTGTTCATATTGCTTTTGAGGAATCGTTAAAAAAAGCTCAGGAAAGAGGAATGAGAGTAACCGGGTCAGAACTTGTTGGACTTGCGCCTCTTAAAGTCTTTACTGATGCTGGTAAGTATTTCCTTAAAAAGCAAAACAGATCAGTTGGAGTTTCTGAGTCTGAACTCATTAAGATAGCTGTCAAATCATTAGGTCTTGATGATTTAAAACCTTTTCATCCATCTGAAAAAATAATTGAATATGTTTTAGAGAAAGACAACCATAATAAAAAACTTATGGATATGACTTGCTCCGACTTCGCAGATGAGACTGCATCTGAATCTCCTGCTCCTGGTGGAGGGTCAATTTCAGCATATATGGGTGCATTAGGAATTTCACTCGCTACTATGGTTGCCAACCTTTCATCGCATAAAGCTGGTTGGGATAATCGCTGGGAGGAATTCTCTGAGTGGGCTGAGAAAGGACAACAGTTAAAAAACTCTCTGATCCATCTAGTGGATGAAGACACCAATGCGTTTAACAAAATAATGGATGCCTTTGGAATGCCCAAAGGAAATGATGAAGAAAAGAAATTAAGAACGCAAGCCATTCAGGATGCAACTAAATATGCCATTGAAATTCCTTTCAAAGTAATGGAGAATTCTTTTGCTGCATTTGAAATAATCAAAGCTATGGCTGAAATTGGCAATCCTAATTCAGTATCAGATGCCGGGGTTGGAGCACTTGCTGCACGTTCCGCAGTTATGGGTGCTTATTTGAATGTTAAAATTAATGCCTCAGGGTTGAAGGATAAAGAATTTGTTGACCAGGTTTTAAGCAAAGGATTAGAAATACAGCAGAAAGCTATTAAGATGGAGCATGAAATTCTTGAAATCGTAAATAGCAAAATACAGTAATTTAAACAACTCTCGTTTACCGAAATGACACATGAATTGTTAACTACCGCAATACTTTATTTTACATCCTTTTTTGCAATCATTAATCCACTTGGAGTAATGCCGGTTTTCATGACAATGACAACCGACATTTCAGAAAAACAGCGTAAGAGGACTGCCTTTAAAGCCGTATTTACTGCTTTTATAGTATTAATGTTATTTGCGTTAACAGGTCAGTTGCTATTTAAATTCTTTGGCATTTCGGTAAACGGGTTCAGAATTGTCGGTGGAATCATCTTTTTTATAATGGGGTATGATCTTTTACAAGCAAAAGTAAGTAAGATCAAAATGGATGAGGAAATGGTTACAAAATACGTTGACGACATTTCTATAACACCTTTGGGAATACCAATTATGGCTGGGCCTGGTGCAATCACTAATTCAATAGTACTAATGGAGGATAGTCCTTCGATAGAATTAAAGATTGTTCTTATTTTTTCAATAATTCTTACTCTTTTCATTACATGGATTGTATTACGAAGTTCTGGTAAATTGTTAAAAATAATAGGCCCAACCGGAAATAAAATAATGATGAAACTGATGGGTTTAATTATGATGGTTATTGCAGTTGAATTCTTCTTTGCAGGTTTAAGACCTATTTTAATAGATATCCTCAAAAGTGTCTGAATATCAATGTATTTTGCGGCTCGATTATTGTGACAAGGCACATGATTATGATCAATTATAATATTTATCCTATTAATTTTTCAACTTTCTCATTGGACCGAAATCAGTTTGACCAGCAAAGTTACTTGCATGGTATTAAGCATACTTACCGTGTGATGGTGCATTGTTTGCGACTTGGTGTCATGACAAAGAGAATAAAAGAGGCAACCGTTGCTTTTTTTGGTGCATATATACACGATATGGCCAGGCTTCATGATGGTTATGATACTGTGCATGGTGCAGATTCTGCAAAGTACAAATTACCTCTTTACACTACGCTGTTTGCTAAAAATGGAGCTTCTTATGAAGATTTAAAGACCATACGACAAATAGTTACTCGTCACTCATTGCCCAGGGAATTACCCAAAGACGACAAGCTATATCCTACTCTTGCTATTCTAAAAGATGCTGATGCCCTCGATCGAATCAGACTAGGAGCACATGATCTAAACCCGGATTATCTCAGGTACGAAGAGACTCAAAATTCAATTATCTTTGGAGAGGATTTATATTATAATACAAACCACTTAGAATTAAATACCTTTGAACAGGTATTGCAAATTGCCCAAAACATTGAAAATAAACAAAAGTAAAGTTTAAGTAACAGTTAGAACTTAATAGATTTTAGTTTGTTGTGGTACGGTATTTAACAATTCATTTCAAGAATATTTCAAATTAAAATGACATACAGTATAATAATCGGTTCAGGTAGCTACATTCCTGAAAATACTATAAAAAATATAGATTTCGAAAAGAGCTCATTTTTCGAGACAACAGGTGCCAGAATTGAAAAACCGATGGCTGAAATCATTGACAAATTTCAAAAAATTACAGGAATCAATGAGCGCCACTATATCGCCAATGATATGGTTAATTCTGACATGGCTCATATTGCTGCTGAGAGAGCAATAATTGATTCCGGTATCGATAAAGAAACTCTCGATTATATTATAGTGGCTCACAATTTTGGTGACGTTAAAGCAGGTGAAACTTTTGTTGATATTGTTCCAACTCTTGCTTCTCGGGTAAAAAATAAATTAGGTATTGAAAACCCTTTCACTGTTGCATACGATCTTCCATTCGGATGCCCTGGCTGGTTACAAGCAGTTATTCAGGCTGATTATTATATCAAATCAGGCGATGCTAAAAATATTCTAGTAATAGGAAGTGAAACCTTATCAAGAATTTCAGACCCTCATGACCGCGATAGCATGATCTATTCGGATGGAGCTGGTGCCGTAGTAATTAGTGCGAAGGAGAGCAATCAACCCGTTGGAGTATTAGCTCACGTTACGCGTTCTGATACAAAAGAACAGGCTTTCCTCCTTAAAATGGATAAATCATACAATAGTGATGTCCAGAATAAATTGTATTTAAAAATGAATGGAAGGAAGTTATATGAGTACGCTCTTAAAACTGTTCCTGCTGCAATAAAAGCATGTCTTGAAAAAGCATCTGTTGATATTGCGGAGATTGAAAGAATTTTAATACATCAGGCTAATGAGAAGATGGATGATGCTATCGTTAATAGGTTGTATGAATTATACGGAATTTCAACACGCCCTGAATTCTCTATGCCTATGACTATCGGAAGTTTGGGAAATAATTCAGTAGCAACCTTACCAATTTTATACGATTTTATTATTGCAAAGCAGGTAGATAACCACAGTTTACATCCTGGAGATCTTTTTGTATTTGCATCAGTTGGTGCAGGAATGAATGTAAATGCGGTTGTATATAGAATGCCGGAGTAGCAAAAGTTTAACCTCTGGCAACATCAATTTTAATCGTTTTCCGCTTTAAAGGTAGTCCTCTTACTATCCGTAAAGTCTTATTTACTTTAATTTTCTTTATAGCTGCAAAAGATGCATAGTCAAGCACTTCTATCTTGCCTATATCATCTTTTTCAAGATTACCCACCTGCATTAAAAAACCAACTATGTCTCCCCTGCTTATTTTATCCTTCCTACCTAGGCTCATGTATAATGTTTCCCATTGTGCAACCGGAGGTAGATTTACATTTGAACTTATTGAGCCTTCAATTATCTCTTCATCGATATATTCAGGAATGTAGTCATTTTCGGTTAACAGTATCCATACTTTGCCGCCTTCACCCATCCTGGCAGTACGACCATTACGATGTGTCCAGGCAGTTTTAGAACCGGGGAGCTGATAATGAATAACATTTCTGATTTCAGGAATATCCAAACCTCTTGAAGCCAAATCAGTGGTGAGTAAAATATGATGAGTACCATTGCGGAATTTTATCAGGGATATTTCTCTCTTCTCCTGCTCCATTCCACCATGAAAAATCCCATGAGAGATTTCTTTTTCAACCAATAGACTACTAATCCTTTCTACTGCTTCTCTGTGATTGCAGAAAACTACGCTAGCTTCAATACCTAAATTACAAATAAGGTTAAAAAGCAATTCCAATTTATCATTGCCTGGTGATCGTAACCAATATTTTTCCAACAGAATCTTTTCTTCCCTATCTGTATAGTCAATCCGAACCGGTTGCTTCAATTTCAAAAAAGAAGGAATTTCAACTGAAGCTGTCGCTGAAGTAAGAATATGGGTATTAATACTGCTTAATGAACCAATAATAAAGGACATCTCATCTTCAAACCCTAACTCAAGAGATTTATCGAATTCATCAAGAACTATAAATGTAACTGAATCAGTAACAAAACTTCCTCTTCTGATATGATCAGCTATTCTGCCGGGAGTCCCAATTAATACAGCAGGGGGAACTGTAAGACTATTTAATTCTGACCTAATTGGATGTCCTCCGTAACATACATTAACTTTATGCCCCGTTTGCATCATCTTAAAAACCTTCTCAATTTGAAGAGTCAGTTCTCTGGTTGGGGTAAGGATGAGTGCCTGAACATTATTAACTGATCGACTAAGCATTTCGATCAATGGAAGGAGAAAAGAAAGTGTTTTTCCGGAACCTGTAGGTGATAGAATTATTACATCCTTTCCAGGCTTGATTTTTTTAATAGCCTCAATCTGCATAGGCTTTAATAATTCAATATTTAGCCTCTGCAAGTATTGATTCATCATTTCTATACACAAAAATTACAGCCCGGGAACAATCAGTCGAAGAAATGCATACAATAGCATTGAAATAATCATTGCAGCGGGAATAGTCAGAAACCATGCTGTAATTATATTCACAGCAACTTTCCATCTAACTGCTGAAAATCTCCGCGTAGCACCCACTCCCATTATTGATCCAGTGATGGTATGCGTAGTACTAACAGGTATGCCTGCTAATGTATTGGCAATTACAGTTATTGCACCGGCGGTTTCAGCATTGAAACCATGAACCGGTCGAAGATCAGTTAAGCCGGCTCCCAATGTTTTAATAACCTTCCATCCTCCCAAATATGTTCCAAGTGCTATAGCTGAATATGCACTTATTACTACCCAGGTCGGAACATAAAATTCCGGCCCCAAATGTCCGGTACTAAATAGAAGAATAGCAATTATACCCATTGTTTTTTGAGCATCGTTACCACCGTGGCCAAGAGAAAATACTGCTGACGAGAACAGCTGCATAGCTCGGAAAAATGAATCAACTTTATAGGGTGATTTATTTCTGAACAAATACATTGTGAGGGACATCATTAAAAATCCTATAATGAACCCAATCAGGGGTGAGAGGAAAATAAAAAGAACAATTTTTATAATTCCGGCAGCAATTAAGTACTTTGATCCCCCAATAACAACAGCTGGTCCGATAAGTCCACCAATCAATGCATGTGAAACGCTTATAGGTAATCCAAAATGGGTACAAAAATATACCCAGCTTATACTTCCTATTAAAGAAGCAAGTATAAAATATTCGTTTACAATGCTTGGATCAATTATACCTTTCCCAATTGTATTAGCAACATGAAGGCCCAGGATTAATGCAGCAGCAAAATTCCAGAATGCAGCCCAGGCAACAGCTAATTTTGGTGAAAGAACTCTTGTTGAAACGATGGTAGCAATCGAATTTGCTGAATCATTCATTCCATTGAGAAAGTCAAAGCCTAAAGCAATAACTATGCAAATAACTACTATTACTTCCATTTCCGAAAATAAATGCCTTAGGCGTTTTTAACTATAATGGTTTGATATACATCGGATACATCTTCACATTTATCCATTGCCTTTTCAAGAGAGTTTAGTATGTCGCGCTTTTTTATAAGGCTTATGGCATTGGTTTCATTATCAAAAATCTCCGATAAGAATGAGTAATTTAAAGCATCCGATTCATTTTCCCATTCACCTATGCGAACACAATTATCTTTAAATCTGGCAATCGAGTGAATATCTTTTAGACCAAGAGTAATTGTTTCAATTTCTTTAGCTGATAAAATAAGGAGTTCACTCATTTTTAGAAAAACCGGTGGTATTTCGAACAGTTTATATAATTGAATTCTCTTTGCTGATGTGTTAATTAGGTCAACAACACTATCAATTCTGGTAGTGAGTTTATGGATATCTTCTCGATCAAAAGGTGTAATAAATGTAGAATTCAATTCATCGAAGATCGTACTTGTAATTTTGTCACCTGCTTTCTCCAGCTTCTTAACTTTTTTTACAAGCTCATCTCTCGACGATTCTGAGGTTGTAAGTAGTAATTCGTTAAAAACCTGAGTGCATTCAACAAGATTGGCAGCTGCCTGACAAAACAAAGGATAGAACTTTTTATCCTTTGGCACTAACATCTGAAAAATTTTATCCAGCTTCATAATGTATTTTTATAAAAAAAAGGAAACCTTACCCAATAATATTTGAGTTGCAAAAATAGTGTTTTAAGATTAGACATTTTAATTTTGATTAGAAAATTCTAAGTGCTTAATAATCTGATTTTAGACTAAATTCACAGAAACAAATAAAAATGCCGTCTCGAAAGAAACGGCATTTTATTAAGCCTACATTTATCTATTTATTTTCTTCACAAGCCATGAAGCTTTGTGCGAACTTAAATTTCCCCATTATAAACAACAAGAGAGTCAATTTTTGGTGATTTCCCTGGTGATTGACCATAAAACTTATAGACTCCTTCTCTTGAAGGTTTGAATGTAAAAGTGCTGTCCACTATCTGATATACATCAGTACATACTCCGTTATCCGATTCAAATATCCCTGATCCATTAATCAGATAAACAGAGTCGTTTTCTTTATTCATATACAATTCAAGAGCAGACCAACATCCGTTTGGTGCACCTCCTTTGACCATTACAGACACACTTTCACCAACGATGGCAGAATCCTGTACCTGCAAACTATCAATATTAATCCAACCGGTATATTTTAAGTAATTGCTGCCTTCATCCAGGCAGGAAGTCAGCAAAATGGTTATAAAAAGGAGGAAAATTAACTTTTTCATAATTTAATATTATTGAAAATAATTTAAGAGCAAAGAAAGCAAATTGTGCCTTAATCTGGAACAAAATGCTATGTTAATCTATCGACACATTAAATAAACTAGCCTAACTATACTTTAAGCGTATTCTAAGTATTATTTAAAGGTTTATTAATACTTAAAATACGATTAAGGATTATTTAAAACTCAATTAATCATTTAATTTAATCACAAATTTTCTGCCAATTATGTTTCATTTAACCATATTATTCAATAATTGAAAAAAAATCAATGAAAATATTGCAAACTATCCACTAAATTTGCTCTGCAAATCATCAGTTCGGATAATTAATGTCGGCTATAATTACTTTAACTTCAGATTGGGGAACTCTCGACCATTATGCTGCAGCGGTTAAAGGGACTATAATTAGTCGATTGCCGGATGCCAGGATTATTGATATAACACATGAGATTCCCCCTTTTGATCTGAAGATGGCAGCCTTTATTTTAAAGAATATATATAAGCATTATCCGCCAAAAACAATACACATTATCGGTATTAGTACTGAAGAATCAGAATCCGTTCCTCATATTGTGGTTCTTAATGAAAACCAGTATTTTATTGGTGCTGATAATGGAATTTTCTCGTTACTCTTCAATTCAGCTCCTCAATTGATATTCGAATTACGTATTCCTCAGGATACTAACTTTTTTACATTTTCAACCCGTGATCGCTTTGTAAAAGCAGCAATTCACCTTGCTCTTGGAAATGATATTGAAGAATTAGGTGTTCCGAGAAATGAACTGACAACATTTATCAATATGCAACCAAGACTGAATGGCAATCAATTACAAGCAAGAGTAATGTATGTTGATAATTATGGAAACTTGTTTTTAAATGTCACTTCTGAAGAATTCAAACAAATGGGAAACGGAAGGCATTTCTCCGTTTATGTTAAAGGGCGTCCTGAAAAAGTTACGACTATCCAAAATGCATATGGTGAAGTAGCTGAAGGTGAAATTGTAGTCTTATATAGTACAACAGGTTTTGTTGAAATTGCTGTTAATAAAGGAAATGCATCCACTTTATTAGGTTTTAAGCCCGATCATATAGTCATTATTGAGTTCAAAGAATAATGATAATTGGCCAATTTTCCGAAGAAATGCTGGCAATCATTCATGCTGACGCAATAGATTATTGTTGTGGAGATAGAGTGAGTCGAATGATAGCATACAATAAAACTGCAGCACTAATCCATTGTACAGGACTCAATAGTCGATCATTAAATAAGTAATCAAAAACGATTGCCGAAAGAGGAAACAGAAGTTCACAAATGGTTGCAATCATTGCCGGAACCTTTCTTAGTCCGTAATAGTAAAGGAATATTGCCCCTGAGCCTACTGTAAGCGATATTATAATAATGATTACCCAATTCTCTCTTGTAACAAATTGAATTTCATTAAAATTTCCGGTTATGAGAACTACAGCCAGCATAATAACCGAGGTGAGACCATACCTGAAAAATGTGGCTGAATAGAAAGAAAGTTTTGATAAAACACTTTTACCTAAAACTGTCGCAGAACCGAAAGCAAATGCTGCAATGAGTGAATATCCGGCTGCAATAGCAGTATTGGATCCTGTATAAAAATTCGGAGATTTAAGACCAAATGTTAAAAAGTAACTTGCTACAATCGCAATCCCCGCCCATAGAAAAAATCTTTCTTTCATTTTCTCTCCGAGGAAAAAATATGCAAGTGTGATAGCAAATACTGGTTGAAGTTTCTGAAGCAGCACTACCACTGAGAGATCTTGAAATTCCACTAGAAACAAAGCTTTAACAATCGCCATTGTACCAATAGCACCTCCCGTAATAGCAACCAGGGTTAAAATGAAAATATCTTTTGCGGATACCAGTGCTAGTTTTCTGTATTCCTTATACAAAAAAGTGTGCATTATTATAAAAGGAATGACATGAACAATAAACACAACAAATCCTATATTCAGATTATACAAATGAGGAGTGAGGGCTATACCATCTAATCCCCATGAAATAGCAGAAATACCAATAGCGAGAGATCCAGCAAAAACGGAAGAACGGAAATACTTTATCACTTAACCTTAATTTAAAAGAGTAGTCTGGCTTCAGCTTTTACAAATTCAAGTGCCTGTTGAATACTTGACGCACCTTCTTTTGTTTCAGATGTAAATAAAAGTTCGGCAAGTTCTGATGCCGGTGCATCTGGTTTCAGACTTGATGCAGCTTCATTAACAGTTGTCAGTGCTTCTTCACGAGCACTTTTAATCTTCATCCATGCTTCAGATGAGACATAAAGCTGTTGAGAAAGATTATGATCAAACTCATCACGTATAGTATTCACTAATTTTTGTTGTAGCATAACAACTGTCTGTCCTAAAGTAATATTCCTGAGAATGATTTGAGAGACCTCTATACGTTCAAGCAGCAAAACAATTCTTTCATATGCCTGCAACCTTACCGGTGTAATTATTTCTTTGTTTGACAGTCCGATCTTGACTATCAACTTTTCCTTTTCAGTTTTTATATAATACTTGATTGCCATATAAGAAACAAGGCCTATAACAATCAAGTTTATCAAAAGAACTATAATTCCTACATATTCAGCCATAAGGGATTGCTCTATTTTAATGCAAATATCGGAAAACTTTTCATTTTGGCTGCATTTCCCTTGTTTAAGGTTTTTTTATTTCCTTATTTTGCTCTGATAAACTACAATTCTAAGGTTATGCAAACAATATCAAGCATTAGTCTCTCCGACAGGATAAACCGTTTATCTGAATCAGAAACTTTGGCTATGACACGGAGGTGTCGTGAATTAAAAGAGAACGGAATAGATGTTATTAATTTAAGCATTGGTCAGCCCGATTTTAACACACCAGAATATATTAAAGACGCTGCCCACAAAGCAATAGATCAAAATTTCACTTCATATCCTCCTGTTAATGGATATTCTGACCTCAGAAAAGCAATTTGTGAAAAATTAAAACGAGATAATGATCTTGTATATTTTCCTGAACAAATAGTAGTTTCAACAGGGGCAAAGCAGTCTCTTGCCAATGCAATCCTTAGTATAGTTAACCCAGGTGATGAAGTAATTCTCCCATCGCCTTACTGGGTATCATATAAAGAAATGATAAAACTTGCCGAAGGTAAGACAGTAATTATAGAGACATCCGTTGAATCCGATTTTAAAATCACTCCTCAACAACTAGAGAAGGCAATTACTCCTGCAAGTCGTTTATTTTTATTTAGTAGTCCCTGCAATCCCACCGGTTCAGTATATTCACAAAGGGAACTTGCAGCACTGGCAGAAGTGTTCGAAAAACATCCTGATATCTTCATTATAAGTGATGAGATTTATGAGCTAATCAATTTTAAGGGAAAGCATGAATCTATTTCACAATTTCCTTCAATTAGAGACAGGGTAATTATCATAAATGGAGTCTCAAAAGGATTTGCAATGACCGGATGGCGCCTTGGATACTGTGCAGCACCACTTGCAATTGCAAAAGCGTGTGATAAACTTCAGGGGCAAATCACTTCAGGTGCATGCAGCATTTCACAAAAGGCCGCTGTGGCAGCAATGATGACCGATCCTCAGGCGTCAGAAGAGCTTCAAAATATGGTATCTACCTTTAGAAAAAGAAAAGACCTGTTTTATAAGTTATTATGTGAAATTCCAGGTTTCGTCACTAACAATCCCGAAGGTGCATTTTACTTTTTCCCAGATGTAACAGCTTATTTTGGAAAAAAGTATGGTCATATACAGATCAGCAATGCAACAGACCTGTGCGATTATTTACTGAATACTGCTTTTGTTGCAATAGTCTCGGGCGAAGCATTTGGTGATCCGAATTGTATAAGGTTGTCATATGCAACAGCTGAAGGTGATCTAAAAGAAGCTGCACATAGGATAAAAGATGCATTGTCAAAACTTGCATAAATAAAAGATAATATTTTAGTCTTCATTAAGCTTTGTATTCTTAATGCTTCACTAACTTTGTTGCTAATAATCCGTTAATGCATTGTCTGAAATATTGACAACTAAAGTACTATGTCATTATAATGGAAGAAATTAACAAATCCCCTCTGAATTTCGCACTTATTGGTGCAGCAGGATACATTGCCCCAAGGCATTTAAAAGCAATTAAAGAAACTGGTAATACTCTTGTAACTGCCCTGGACAAATTTGATAGTGTTGGCATAATAGATAGCTTCTTTCCTGATTCATACTTTTTTACAGAATCAGAAAGATTTGACCGTCACCTTGATAAACTCAGGCGACAAGGTGATCAAAAAATAGATTATGTTAGTATTTGTTCACCCAATTATCTGCATGATGCACATATCAGACTAGCATTGAGAAACCAAGCTCATGCAATCTGTGAGAAACCACTGGTACTGAATCCCTGGAATGTGGATGCATTGAAAGAAATTGAAAACGAAACAGGTAAGCAAATTAGCACTATCCTTCAATTAAGATTGCATCCTTCCATAATGGCCTTAAAAAAACAAGTGGAAAATGCCCCTTCGGACAAAATATACGACATTGACCTCACTTATATTACAAGTCGTGGAAGATGGTATTATATTAGTTGGAAAGGTGATATTGAAAAATCAGGTGGGGTTGCTACCAATATTGGAATCCACTTTTTTGATATGCTTTTATGGATTTTTGGAGAACTTCAGGAGAGCCAAGTTCATATCTCGAAAGCTGATATGGCTGCAGGATTTCTCCAATTAAAGAAAGCAAGAGTTCGATGGTTTCTTAGCATAAATGAAAACACACTGCCTAAAAGTATAAAATTAGCCGGCAAGCGAACTTTCAGGTCTCTTTCAATTGAGGGTGAAGAATTTGAATTCAGCGAAGGATTTACTGATCTCCATACTGTATCATATCAACATATCTTGTCTCAGAAAGGGTTTACTCTCAATGATGCAAGACCAAGTATTGAATTGGCACATCAAATAAGAAATTCTGCCCCAATTGGTGTAAGAGGAGATTTCCACCCTTACCTGAAAAAAATTTAATTCTTCTATATCACTCGGATTTAGGACAAGCAAAACAAAAATCATAAAAATGAACGAAAACATTAAAATTTGTATTGTTGGACTCGGATATGTCGGACTACCACTAGCAGTTGAATTCGGTAAGAAATTTAATGTTATTGGATTTGATATTAACCTGGGAAGAATTCAGGAACTCCGCAATGGTCATGATAGAACCTTAGAAACATCAGATAATGATCTAAAGGATGCCATATATCTGTCATATACGACCGATTTGAATGATACTAAAGATTGCAATTATTATATAATTACTGTACCTACACCAATCGATCAACATAAACGCCCCGATCTTAGTCCATTGATTAAAGCGTCAGAGTCAGTGGGAAAGGTTATCAATAAAGGGGATATAGTTATTTATGAATCAACAGTTTATCCTGGAGCAACTGAGGAAGATTGTGTCCCTGTTCTCGAAAAATTCAGTAATCTGAAATATAATGTTGATTTTTTCTGCGGATATTCTCCTGAAAGAATTAACCCTGGTGATAAAGTACATACAGTGACTAAAATTCTTAAAGTAACATCGGGGTCAACCCCAGAAATTGCTGAAAAGGTTGACAATCTTTACAAGAGCATTATAGTTGCCGGCACATACAAGGCATCATCCATCAGAGTTGCTGAAGCAGCCAAAGTTATTGAAAACAGTCAGCGTGATATAAACATTGCATTTGTAAATGAGCTCTCACTGATTTTTAATAAGATGGGGATTGATACTCAGGAGGTTCTAGAAGCTGCAGGCACCAAATGGAACTTTTTAAAATTCACCCCTGGTTTGGTGGGAGGACATTGTATTGGAGTTGATCCATATTATCTGACTCACAAAGCTCAGGAACTCGGTTATAATCCTGAAATTATTCTCGCTGGACGAAGATTAAATGATAACATGGGTTACTATGTTGCCAACAGGGTTATCAAGAAAATGATTCAAAAAGGACTGACTATTGCCGGAAGTAAAGTTCTGATATTGGGTATTACTTTTAAAGAGAACACCCCTGATATCAGAAATTCACGAGTAATTGATGTTGTTAATGAATTTAAAGAGTATTCCTGCGGGGTAGATGTCTATGATCCTTGGGCAGATCCGTTGGAAGTTAAGCACGAGTATAATATAAATCTGAAGAATAAGCCTGAGGGGCCTTACGATGCAATAGTTCTGGCAGTTGCTCATAATGAGTTTCTGAAAATAGAACTGAAATCGTTGATTAACGATAATTCGGTTGTATATGACATTAAAGGATTTCTACAGAAGGACCAGGTTGACGAGAGGCTTTAATATATTGTAGCTTTTTCTGCCCACTATTCTGCTTGAGGGAAACCATCACTTTGCCATACCTTATAGGTACCAGTATCGTCGTATATAACATAGGCTTCCAGATCTTTATTCTCTTTCAGAAAAGCGATGGTTTTTTCTAAACCCATTACCATAAAAGCAGTTGCAAAAGCATCAGCTGTCATGCATTGATCAGCAATAACTGAAACGCTTAAAACTGAATGATTTACAGGAAATCCAGTAGAAGGGTTTATTGTATGAGAATATCTCTTACCATCTTTTACAAAATATGCTCTATAGTTTCCACTCGTTGCAAGTGCTTTATCTTTCAGGTTAATTGCAATTTGAATTTCTCTCTCTGAGTTTGAACTATCAGCCGGTTTTTCAACGGCAACAATCCACGATTTACCATCTGGTTTTTGTCCTTTAGCTAAAACTTCACCCCCTACATCAATCAGATAATTAGAAATTCCATGTTTCTGAAAGTAAGCTCCAATGACATCACAGGTAAATCCCTGAGCTATCGCATTAAAATCAATCATAATCCTTGGATCATCTTTAATAATCGCATCCTCCTGAATTCTGATTTTGCTAAATCCAACCAATTGAATAAGACTGTCTATAAGAGTTGAATCTGCCCGACCTGAACTATCATACCCAAAGCCCCAGGCATTAACCAAAGGCATGACAGTGATGTCGAAAGCTCCATTAGTCCGGACAGACACCTCCATTGCTTTTTCAAAGACGGCAAGGAAAACTGAATCAATTTTCACCAATTCATTCCTATTGACTTTAGAAATAACTGACTCCTTTTTATAGACAGAAGCCGACATGTCGAAAGCTTTAAATAAACTATCAATTTCCTCCCTTAAATCCCGGTTCTGAGAATCGAAGTAGACTATTGAATAATATGTACCTTGAGCTTCACCCGTTATTCTAATTGGAATCTGCTCCTTTTTACAAGAAGACATCCCTATCAGGTATAATACCAATAATAGGGATGTATAGAATTTATTCTTAGATAGAATATGCGAAAAATTAACCACCAAAGTCATCATAAGCAATATTTTCCTTAGGAACGCCAAGATTGTCAAGCATTTTAAATACAGCTGCATTCATCATAGGCGGACCACAAAGATAATACTCTATTTCCTCTGGTTCGGCATGTTTACTAAGGTAATTGTCTAATACCACTTGATGTATGAACCCTACATATCCATCCCAATTATCTTCAGGAAGTGGTTCAGATAATGCGAGATTGAATTTAAAGTTTGGAAAATTCTTTTCAATGTCTCTGAAATCCTGCTCATAAAACACCTCTCTCAATGAGCGTGCTCCATACCAATAGGAAACTTTTCTGGTCGACTTTTCTGTATGGAACAGATGAAAAATATGCGATCTTAAAGGAGCCATACCCGCACCACCTCCAATATAGATCATCTCTTTATCGGTTGGTTTAATATGGAATTCTCCATAAGGACCTGACACCATTACCTTGTCACCTGGTTTACGAGAAAAAATGTAAGATGAACAGATACCGGGATTAACATTCATAAACTGGTTTTTAGCCCTATCCCAAGGTGGCGTTGCTATTCGAATATTCAACATCACAATATTACCTTCAGCAGGATGGTTAGCCATTGAATAGGCTCTGAATATAGGTTCAGGATTTTTCATTTTGAGATCCCAAATCTTCAACTTATCCCAATCTTCCCTGAATTTTTCTTCTACAATAATATCCTTGAAATCAACCTCAACCTGAGGTACATCAATCTGAATATAACCACCTGATTCAAAATCGAGAGTCTCCCCTTCAGGTAACTTAACAACAAACTCTTTAATAAAAGTAGCAACGTTTTTATTGCTTATTACTTCACATTCCCACTTCTTGATACCGAAGATTTCTTTGGGAACACCAATTTTAAGATCGTTTCTAACTTTAACCTGACATCCTAGTCGCCAGTGATTTTGTTGTTCCTTCCTGGAGAAGTAAACCTGCTCCGTTGGGAGGATATCGCCTGCACCTTCAAAAACCTGACAACGGCACATTGCACAAGTTCCACCTCCACCGCAAGCAGATGGCAGATAAATTTTTTCATTAGCAAGTGTCGAAAGCAACGTACTTCCAGGCCTTACTTCCAGTTCTTTATCTTCATTTATGGTAATCTTCACATTACCTGGAGGTGTTAATTTAGCCTTTACAAAAAGTAAAATTCCAACCAGCAGGAGAATTATTACAAGGAAGACAGCTATACTGATTAATATGATTGTTCCGGTTCCCATAATTTAACTCTTTCTTTAATACACATAGTTTTCTATAAACTGATTCCCATAAAACTCATGAAAGCAATAGCCATCAGTCCAGTAATTATAAAAGTAATACCTAACCCACGCATAGGGGCAGGCACATTAGAATAGCGAATTTTTTCTCTGATTGCAGCAATTAAGATGATTGCTAACCACCAGCCGATACCGCTACCAACACCAAAAACAGTTGCTTCAGCCACAGTCTCATATGCTCTTTCCTGCATAAACAATGCACCTCCCATTATTGCACAGTTTACAGCAATAAGGGGAAGAAATATACCAAGTGAGTTATATAGTGAAGAACTGAATTTTTCGATTACCATTTCAACAAGCTGAACAATAGCAGCAATAACAGCAATGAACATGATGAAGCTTAGAAAGCTCAGGTCAACGTTTGCAAACTCTGGTCCCAGCCATGCTAATGCGCCTTTTTGCAAGAGATAATTATCAATAAGATAGTTAACAGGTACAGTTACGCCTAATACAAATATAACTGCTATTCCTAGGCCCATTGAAGTCTTTACCGTCTTTGATACTGCCAGGTATGAACACATTCCCAAGAAGTATGCAAAGATCATATTGTCAATAAAAATTGATCGGACGAAAATGTTAATTAAATGTTCCATAGTAGTTTTAACAATTATGATTTGTCAATAAGGTCAGCATTCTTTGATCTCTGAAACCAGATAATCAGTCCAACGAGAATAAGTGCCATCGGTGGCAAGATAAAGAACCCGTTATTTACATAACCTGCTTCATAAAAAGAATCGGGAACAACCTGATATCCATATAATGATCCTGAACCAAAAAGCTCACGAAAGAAACCTACAATTATTAAAATAATCCCATAACCAACACCATTACCTACCCCATCTAGAAACGCAGGCCAGGGTTTGTTAGCCATTGCAAATGCTTCAAGACGCCCCATAACAATGCAATTTGTTATAATCAGTCCAACAAATACTGATAATTGTTTGCTAACATCATAAACATAAGCTTTCAAAACTTGGTCAACAATGATAACAAGGGATGCAATAACAACAAGTTGGACAATGATCCTTATTCTAGGTGGAATAGTATTCCTTAAAAGACTGATTATTAGATTAGAGACAGCAACAACAACAATTACAGATACAGCCATAACAAATGAAGGTTCCAATTTGGCAGTAACTGCTAAAGCTGAACAGATTCCAAGAACCTGAACAGTAATTGGATTGTCTTTGTTAAGTGGTGCCGTCAATAATCTTCTGTTCTTGGCAGAAAATAGCGGTTCTCTTTGTTTAGTATCTTTCATTTCTTGTGATTTTTGAAATAAGCTATATAGTTCGACAGGTTGTTTCTCAGCATATTGTGCACTCCGACGCTAGTAATAGTACCTCCAGAAATGGCATCCACACCATGTGCAGGATCAATACTGGAGTTGGCAACTCCACCTTTAATTACGCTGATTGAAGTAAATTCATCATTTTCCGACATTATTTTCTTACCAGGAAATTGGTCCTCAAAAACTGGAAGAGATATTTCTGCACCAAGGCCTGGGGTCTCGCCTTTATGTCCGAATGAAACTCCTTTTACAGTCGAGAAATCACTCTGAAATGTTATATTGCCCCATATAGGACCCCATAAACCATTTCCCTGAAGCGGAATAATATATAGAGTATCTCCATTAATTTCGGCTTCAAAGATGGGATACACCGGTGTTTCATTAGTTTTTCCCTGAATTGCATCCCGTTTAATCTTGAGCTGAGATGCAAGATCGATATCAAAGGCCCTTATATTTCCCTTTTCAAAGTTTCCATCCTTGTAAATGCTAACTTCTTGACCATTCTCATCAATAACTATCTCCCGAACTATATGTTCAGCATATAGTTTTTCTGCTGTGGCCGGCGTAGATTGAATGTTTGCCGACATAAGCATATCCTGGATCTTTTCTACTTTAACATTCTTTTCTTGGGTGGGTTGCAAAACCATTGCAATTCCAGCCAAAACTGCTGCAACAAAAATTACCATTATGGCAGCATATCCAAAAATATATTTGTTACTAAACATGATAAAAGTTTTTCTTCATTGTTTATTTATACTGCTATACTGCACGAATTTTTGCCTGCAATTCAGCACTTCTCTTACCCCTCTTTAACCTTCTTTTGATGTTTGATGCCACTACGTAATGATCAATAAGTGGAGCAAAAACATTCATTAGTAAAATAGCAAGCATAACTCCTTCAGGATAAGCGGGGTTAAATATTCTTACTATAACGATCAGCACTCCAATAAAGAAACCGAACCACCACTTTCCACGGTTAGTTTGAGCAGCTGTAACAGGATCAGTGGCCATAAATACCATTCCAAATGCAAAGCCACCCATCACAAAGTGATAGTAGAAAGGGAGCTCCATATAAGAATTGAGACTGAATACGTTAACTAACAATCCAGTTAAAGTTGTACCTAATACCACAGAAAGCATAATGCGCCAACTACCCACACCGGTTACTAGTAAAATTACCGCTCCTATTAATATTGCAACTAATGAAGTTTCACCAATAGATCCTGGAATAAATCCCCAAAACATATCAGCAAGGGAATGGGTGAATTCAACGCTTTTATCCCCTATTGCTAAAGCGGCGTCAGCTAATGGAGTTGCACCTGAAAAGGTATCAGCCTTCTCAGCAATCCATACTTTATCACCCGACATTGAAGCAGGGTAAGCAAAGAATAAAAAAGCACGAGCCGTAAGGGCAGGATTTAAAATATTCATCCCGGTACCTCCAAAAACTTCTTTACCAATTATAACAGCAAAAGCGGTAGCAACCGCCACCATCCATAAAGGAATATCAGGAGGTAAAACCAGAGGAATTAACATTCCCGAAACCAGAAATCCTTCGTTAACCTCATGTCCACGGTATTGGGCAAATGCAAACTCTATTCCCAAACCAACTACATAGGATACCACCACGATTGGAAGTACTTTCCAGGCTCCAAACGCTACTTGATCCCAAAATCCTACCTGCATTTCATAGGACAGGAAATGTTGGTAACCGACATTCCAGATACCAAATAATAAAGCGGGTATCAGTGCAATAACAACAATACTCATTGTACGCTTCATATCAATTGAATCCCTGATATGGCTTCCTACACGGGTTGTGTGAGGAGGTACAAAAAGAAAGGTCTCAAATGCATCAAAAGTTGAATGGAGCTTTTCATATTTCCCTCCCTTTTGAAATTGAGGTTTAATTTTATCCAGATAATTTCTGAGTGATTTCATCAGTAGGTCTCTATAAAATTTATTAATTCATTTCCTTACGCATAATCTCAAGTCCATGACGAACAAGTGATTGAATGTTTGTCTTGGATGTATCTATAAACTCCAATAGTGCAAAATCTTCGGGCTCAACTTCATAAATACCCAAATTTTCCATTAGATCTATATCTTCATATAGGATCGATTTGATAAGTTGAAGTGGCAGAATGTCCATAGGAAGAACTTTTTCGAATTTTCCTGTCATTACATAGGCTCGTTCGGCACCATGCAAGTTTGTATCAAGAGCATACTTTTTATTGGGGAACAGGAAAGAAGGAAAAGCGCGTGATGTACTGAATTTGTTAAATCCAGGTAATGCCCACCCTAAGAACTCACTATAATTGCCTTCAGGAATCACTGTGATTTGATTATCATAGTAATGAATAAAATTGTCGGGTCTGATTGTACTTCCGGTAAGTACATTTCCTGATATATATCTTAATTCTTTTCCGGTAATATTCGATTCTACCATTTTCTTTATACATCCACCTCTGATAGTCTTAATGTAGCCTGTCTTAAGAACTTCTGATCCTGTTAAAGCAACAGTGATATCAGGAGTTATTACTCCATTATTGAATAAATATCCAATGGTGACAACATCCTGCATTTTAACTACCCAAACTACTTCACCCTTATTAATAGCATCGATATGATGAATCTGGACTCCAATATTTCCTGAAGGATGTGGTCCTGCAAAGGTGTTGATAGTCACATTTTTTGCTTGTAAGAATTCAACCGCTTTAGTACCAGGGCTAATATTGAGATGAACCTTACCATCAGTCAATTTTGAAAGAGCATTCAGTCCGGTTTGGAAATCTCTTCCTTTTCCCTTTATAATGAAATCATAATCAGGAGCCAAAGGTGCTGAATCAAAAGCAGAAATAAAGATAGCTTTTGGAGATCCACCTGGATTAGCAACAATATTATATGGTCTTTGTCTTATTAATGACCATAAGCCACTTTCAAGTAATTTTTCAGTAACCTGCTCCCTTGAAGATGTCAAAGGATCAGCTGGTGAAAAGTCTTTCTGCTTGTTGATTCCATCGGTTTCCAACCGAATCTCCAATAACGCACGCTTATCACCTCTTTTGATTTCAATCACTTTACCGCTATGAGGTGAGGTGAATACAATATTTTCGCGGTATTTATCGATGAATAGTGGTGAACCAGCTTCCACCTGATCGCCTTCTTTGATTTGAAGCCGGGGGAATGCACCAATGAAATCAACCGGCTTAATAGCGAATGTTTGCGGTTGAATCTCGGCAAGAGTCTTTTCCGCCTCCCCTACCATATTGATATTCAACCCCTTTCTTAATTTAATTGTCTTCGGCATAATTTATGTGAATCAAACTTCGAAATAATTTTGAAGAACTGTAAATTTACTACATTTACGTTGATAGTGAGTTGCTTTAATAGTAATTTATGGATATGCAGAAAGTACTCTGATTGACCTTCAATCACTACCTTTGTAAAAATCATTGTGCATAAACAACTGCACTATTCCTATTGTTCATAGTTTAACAGTATGAAAGTTAAAATAAAATCAGGTCTTTTAGTGCTTTTTTGGGCTTCACTTTATAGTTTTAAATTAACCAGTGCCCAACCATTTGTAGATCAAATTATTGATCCTTCAATTCGCACAGTGTTATTATACAGAACAGGTGCTGAATTATCTATTCCAGTTCTAAATTTTAACTCAGATGAGAAATTAACTCTTTCATTTGATGATCTTGAAGGAGGATACACTAACTGGCAATATACATTTATCCATTGCAATGCGGACTGGACTCCTACTGATTTATGGCAAAATGAATATTTACTTGGTTATACGGATGACTATATCAAAGACTATCGAACATCTTTCAATACGCTTCAACCTTACACTAACTACACAGTCGAGTTTCCAAATCGGAATATAGGCTTCCGTTTACCCGGAAATTATCTGTTAAAAGTATATCCGGAAGGCGATCCAGATAATCCTGCATTTACCAGAAAAGTATTTGTCGTAGATAAAAGTGTAACAGTAAAAGCCGATGTTAAACTGGCTCTTGATATTGATAATAGATACACGCACCAGGAAGTTGGATTTTCTATTTTCAATCCTAACTATCGAATAGATGAGCCTTACAGTCAATTAAAAGTGATAGTGTTGCAAAATTTAAGGTGGGATAATGCAAAAATCGACGTTAAGCCATTGATGCTCAGAAATGGTGAATTGGACTATAGGTTCACTGATGGAACATTATCATTTGAAGGAGGCAATGAATTCAGATATTTTGATACCAAGAGCCTTAGGTCAGCAACCGAAAAAATCCGATCGGTTGAAATCAGGAATGATCGATATATAGTAGACCTTTTGCATGACAGGTCCAGAGCATTTAAGCCTTATATAACTGAAAGAGACATAAACGGAAGATTTCTCATTCAAACAACAGATGCTCAGAATGTGAATGAAGAGGGCGAATACACTTGGGTGAACTTTTTTATTCCCTTTGAAATACCTTTTCCCGGAGGGCAAATGTTTGTCCTTGGAGGATTTAATAATTGGAGGACTGATTCGCTGATCAAACCTGAAGATGGAAGAATGAAATTCAATTATGCAAGGCAGGGTTACGAAGCAAGAGTGCTTCTTAAACAAGGTTATTATAATTATCTGTATGGCTTTGTTGATGATAAGACAGGTGCAATTGATTTTTCGCAAGCCGAAGGCAATCATTCAGAAACCAGGAATAGTTACGCCATACTTGTATACAACAGGGAACAAGGATATCGGTATGACAAGTTGATTGCCATTGAAATCATCGATGAATAGAAAAAACACGTAAGTTTGGCATCGAAAACCTTTAATCAGAAATGGATAATTTTATTGTATCTGCTCGTAAATACAGACCTGCAGCTTTTAATACAGTCGTAGGTCAATCAGCTATTACAAATACTCTTAAGAATGCGATTAGGAATCAACAAGTTGCTCAGGCATTCCTTTTTACAGGCCCAAGGGGTGTTGGGAAAACTACATGTGCCAGAATTTTGGCCAAAACTATAAATTGCACCAATATAACAGCAGATGGTGAAGCATGCGATATCTGTCCATCATGTACCTCTTTTAATAAATCCTCATCCTTTAACATATTTGAACTTGATGCTGCTTCAAACAATTCAGTTGAAGATATTCGAACACTCGTTGATCAGGTAAGAATTCCTCCTCAACATGGTTATAAAGTATATATAATCGATGAGGTTCACATGTTATCACAGGCTGCATTCAATGCGTTCCTGAAGACACTGGAAGAACCACCAACTTATGCAAAATTTATTCTTGCTACTACCGAGAAGCATAAAATACTTCCAACTATCCTTTCAAGATGCCAGATTTTTGATTTTAGAAGAATAGGTGTCGAAGATATTTCAAGCCATCTACAATTCGTTGCTGAAAAAGAGAATATTAAAGCCGAACCTGAAGCATTGCATATTATCGCCCAGAAAGCTGACGGAGGATTAAGGGATGCATTGTCCATGTTTGATCAACTTGTTAGTTTCGCTGGCGATAATCTTACATATAAGCAAGTAATAGAGCACCTGAACGTACTTGATTACGAGTATTATTTCAGGATCACTAACCAGATCATTAACGGAAATATTAGTGAAACCTTACTGACGATTAACAAGATATTTGACAATGGTTTTGAAGGACAACACTTTCTGACAGGACTTGGGGAGCATTTCAGGAATCTTCTCGTAAGTAAAGACCCGGTAACACTGCCACTCCTTGAAATTACCCAAAGTGTAAAAGATCAGTATTTTAACCAATCATCTTTATGCAGCATTCCTTTTCTGCTAAAGTCACTTGAAATCATAAATGAGTTTGATATCAATTATAAGACAAGTAATAATAAGAAGCTACATGTAGAAATTGGTTTGATGCAATTGTGTAAATTGTCAGGTTCTCCAAGTTTAACTGTAATCCCACAATCAACATCTAATACGGTTCAGCCTGCCAAGCAACAATCCACACCAGTAGTCTCACAACCTAAAAGCGAAAAGGGCGTTGAACCACCAACGATTGAACCAACAAAACAAACCGGAGATCAGACACAAAATAAATCCACAGACGCTGATACGAAAGAAAAAACAAAAAAAACATCCACTGCCACTGGATTGAATTTAGCAGGTATCCTCGGAGGTGGAAATATTTCTGGAAGAGCCAAACATCAAAATGCAGAAGAAACTGAAGAAGAACAGGTTTCATATGGACAAGAAACAGTGACTTTATCAGCTATATTAAGGATATGGCAAGAATTAGTTGAAGAGTTGGCCAAAGAACTGCCATTGTTAAAAAATACTCTCCTGGATAGAAAACCCAAATTTGAGAATAATCAGGTTCAAATACTGGTTGAGAATGGAGTTCAACGGGAAGAAGTGTGGAAGAACAAGGGTAAACTAACTACCTTTTTACGAAAACGATTAAAGAATGATTTCCTATCTATCGAAATTATACTTGATCAGACCGAAGAAATAGAAAGAAAACCATATACTGACACAGAAAAATTTGAGTATCTGGCAAAGAAAGCCCCAACAATTCGCGAAATGAAGGATCAGTTGGGACTAGATCTTGAAATGTAATAACTTACGTCCAATAAAACTTAGTAGGATTTCGGCCTGTGAAAATACTATCAGGCCTAATTGCGAAAAATAAGTTCTCCCTCTTTAGTGTCGAGGATTATTTCATTATCCTTGTTAATTTCATTTGCAAGTATTTTCTTTGACAATTCATTGAGGACATTCCTCTGAATGACTCTTTTTACCGGACGGGCTCCATAATGAGGATCAAAGCCCATCTTACCCACTAATTGTACTGCTTGAGGAGTAAAACTAAAAATTATTCCATTTTTTTGAAGCATTTCTTTAACACCTGACAATTGGAGCGCTACTACTTGTTCTATCTCAACCTCTGATAGTGGTTTAAACATGATAATTTCATCGATCCTGTTCAGGAACTCAGGTCTGATTGATTTCCGTAACATTATCATAACCTGCTCTTTGATATTATCGAAGAGTAAATTGGCATTATCTTTATTCAATTCCTCCATACGTTCATTAATGTATTCAGAACCCAGATTTGAAGTCATAATAATAATGGAATTCTTAAAATCTGCTGTTCTGCCCTTGTTGTCGGTAAGTCTTCCTTCATCCAGTACTTGAAGAAGAATGTTAAATACATCGGGATGTGCTTTCTCTATTTCGTCCAGTAAGACAACTGAATAGGGTTTACGACGGATTTTCTCGGTTAATTGACCTCCTTCATCATAACCTACATATCCTGGAGGTGCACCAACAAGGCGGGAAACTGTATGGCGTTCCTGATATTCTGACATATCGATCCTAACCATTGAGCTCTCATCATTAAACAAGAATTCTGCAAGAGCTTTTGCCAGTTCTGTTTTACCAACACCAGTAGTACCAAGGAAAATGAATGAGCCAATAGGCCTTCGTGAATCAGATAGTCCTGCACGACTCCTTCTGATTGCATCAGATACAGCTTCAATTGCTTCATCCTGACCAATCACTCTCCTATGCAACTCTTCTTCAAGCGAAAGTAATTTTTCCCTTTCACTTTGAAGCATTCGGGTAACAGGAATACCTGTCCACCGGGATACAATTTCAGCAATCTCTTCAGCAGCCACTTCTTCTTTAATCAGTGCACCTGAGACCTGCATTTGTTGTATCCTTTGCTTAAGATCGTCGAGTTTTTGTTCAGCCTCCTTGATCTTGCCATATCTTATTTCAGCCACCTTGCCGTAATCACCTTCTCTTTCAGCTCTGTCAGCTTCATATTTTAAGTCCTCAATTTCCTTTTTTGTTTGTTGAAGTTGTTCAACCACTTCTTTTTCACTCTGCCATTTAGCAGCAATATTATTTCTATCTTCTATGAGATTTGACAATTCTTCATTCAGAATTTTAAGTCTCACCTCATCGCCTTCTCTGGTTATTCCGGCTTTCTCAATTTCCAGTTGTTTTATCCGACGATCTGCCTGATCTAACTCTTCCGGCACTGAATTAATTTCTAGCCTAAGCCTTGCTGCAGCTTCATCAATAAGATCAATAGCCTTATCCGGAAGATACCTGTCACTGATATATCTTTGGGAAAGTTCAACCGAAGCAACAATTGCCTCATCCTTAATCCTTACTTTATGGTGTGTTTCGTATCGTTCTTTAAGTCCTCTGAGAATAGAAATTGCACTCAATGCATCAGGCTCCTCAACCATTACAATCTGAAATCTTCGTTCAAGAGCCTTGTCCTTCTCGAAATATTTTTGATATTCTTTTAGTGTTGTAGCTCCAATAGCTCTCAATTCACCCCTAGCAAGAGCAGGTTTTAGGATATTAGCAGCATCCATTGCACCTTCTCCCCCACCTGCGCCGACAAGTGTATGAATTTCGTCGATAAAGAGTATTACCTCTCCATTCGATGAAATCACTTCATTTATAACTGCCTTGAGTCGTTCTTCAAATTCGCCCTTATATTTAGCTCCGGCAATAAGTGCACCCATGTCAAGCGAAAACAGTAATTTTGTTTTAAGAGTTTCAGGCACATCCCCATTTATTATCCTATGAGCTATACCCTCGGCTATGGCTGTTTTACCTACTCCTGGCTCGCCTATTAAAATCGGATTATTCTTAGTTCTGCGACTCAATATTTGAAGCACTCGTCGAATTTCATCATCTCTTCCAATTACTGGGTCTAGTTTACCTGCACGTGCCAGATCATTAAGGTTTCGGGCATAACGGTTTAATGCATTCCAGGTTTCATCAGATGATGCCGTCCTTACTCCAGAACCTTTACGGAGATCAACTATAGAAGATGTAAGTTCTTTCTCATTTATGCCATATTTCTTTAATAATGAAGATATTTCATCCCCTGCTGCAAGAAGACCCAATAACAAATGCTCCACAGAAACATAATCATCATTCATTTTCTTTGAAACGAGATTTGCCTCCTGAAGAGCCTTATTGGCTTTATGACTGAGGTATTGCTCCCCTGCTCCTGTAACTTTTGGGAATGAGTTAATCTGACTATCAATAATATTTTTAAATCTCAAAATGTCGACATCAAACTTACCTAATAAGAAAGGAGTTATGTTTTCATCGGTTTCTAACAATCCTTTCATCAGATGAGCAGTTTCTACAGACTGATTACTATTTGCAGAGGCGATTTCCTGAGCCTTTTGAATAGCTTTTTGTGTCTTAATAGTTAGGTTGTCCATACTTATATGCATTTAATTAGTGACGGCAAAATACCTGCCAATCAAGGTATTAAGTCATTTTGACAATATTGATTATAAAACCGGTGACATCTTGACATAAATAAATATCGTATCAAACAAACAATTCAACTTAACACCTGTTAACTTTGCCATTCCACAAATAACGTATGTAAAATGGCAAATCGCATAATGGATCCTATTGGAAGATTGATGGGATTACGGTATAAATCACATCCATGGCATGGTGTTGATATAGGTAAAGATGCACCTGATATCCTGACCTGTTTCGTTGAAATGGTAACTACTGATACTGTGAAGTATGAGGTAGATAAAGTGTCGGGATATCTAAGAATCGACAGACCTCAGAAATATTCAAATGTATTACCCGCACTCTATGGCTTTATTCCTCAGACACTTTGTGCTGAGAACGTTGGAAATCTTGCTAGTGAGAAAACCAACAGAGAAGGCATTATTGGGGATGGTGATCCATTGGATATCTGCATTCTTTCTGAAAAGTACATTTCGCATGGGGATCTACTGGTTGCAGCTATCCCCATAGGTGGATTCCGGATGATAGATGGTAATGAAGCTGATGATAAAATAATAGCAGTCCTGAAAAATGATGCTGTTTATGGGGAATATAATCATGTTGACCAATTACCACTTTTAATTGTTGACAGGCTCAAACATTATTTTCTTACTTATAAGGATTTACCTGGAGTAACAAGAGATTCGGAGATAACACATATCTACGGACCTGAAGAAGCAAAAGAGGTAATTGAAGCCTCTATTGAAGATTATAGGAGGAAATTTGAAAACCTTGATACCTTATTGTCTGAAGTTTAAACACAATTGGGGTATCTGAGTGTTTATAAGAAAAGAATCTCTACTCATGGTAAAAGCAACAGATAAGAAAACACTAGTGATAGGGGCGAGTTTAAACCCTTCAAGATTTTCTAATATATGCATAAATACCTTAGTTGATAATAATATTCCTGCTTTTGCGATTGGTCTGAGAACTGGCGAAGTTGCCGGAGTTAAAATAGTAACCGGAAAACCGGCATTCGAAGACATTCACACTGTAACACTTTATCTTTCACCAACAAATCAGAGAGAGTATTGCGATTATATCATAGGTCTTAATCCTAAAAGAATAATTTTCAATCCAGGAACCTGGAACCCGGAATTGGTAAAAAAAGCTAAGGAAGCTCAAATAGAGGTTGCCAATAATTGCACGTTAATGATGATTTCAGGCGATTATTATTAATTTTTAATCAACTGCACACCAAAAAGTTCGCTGCATCGTTCTTGTCATGCATAAAAAGAATTAATTTAGCCAATTGATTCTTAGTTTTTCTGAAATCAGGATTATTATTTATGATAGACCGATTATCTAAGGTGCTTCAAATATTTTTTATAGCTACCTGCCTTTCAATTTCTGCGGTTAATGCTTTCGCACAAAATATTACCAGCATTCCGGGCCCCGGGCAACAGGTTTGTTCAGGCGACCAGTTTGTTGCTCCTGTGATGGTGACTTCAATTGAAAACGTTGACTCTTTGTTCCTAACTGTTAGGTATAATCCAACTACTCTTCAATATCTAAGTGAACGGCAGCATAATCCGCTCTTACAAGCAGCAGGATTTTTTACCGTTCAAAATCCTAATGATAGTACAGTAACCATAAAATGGGTATCAGCAGATAATCCACAAACAATTGTAAACGATAAATTACTTGAACTTGTATTCAGAGTGATGAAGAATTCAGGGAGTATAGGTTTTAATGAAGAAGCCTCGTGGTTCAGAAACTCATCTGGAGACATTGATACGGAATATACAAGTACTGGTATAAGTCTCTTTCCGCTATTATCGGTCATATTGGAAGAAATAGATGCCACTTGTCCAAATGAGTGTGATGCAAATATTGCAGCTTTTGTGACTGGTGGTGCCAAACCTTATACTTTTCTGTGGCAGGGCAATCCTTCTATATTCGATAGTGTATTTACAGGCGCCTGTGGTGGTGTAAACAATCTGAATGTAACTGATGCCAATGGTTGTGTGCTTGACACAAATTTCACAGTAAGTGTTCTGGAAGCCTCGGAGATTGAATTAGTTACAACCCCCGATACCGTTTATCTTCAGAATCCTGTAATTCACTTTTCTTTTACTGGTGACCAGGATGTAGTAAACTGGTTCTGGGATTTTGGTGATGGTTCGCAAGGTTCAACTGAACAAAGTCCGGTTCATTTATACAACACTGCATCCAATCCTGAAATTGAAAGATATATCGCGGTACTAAACGTTGTTAGCCAAAGTGGTTGCGTTGACACAGCTTCTGTTTCTATTCCAATTAGTGAAGTGAACTTATTTATCCCAAATGTATTTACACCTGGTCCGGATGATCAGATAAACAACTATTTTAAGATTGCCAAACAAGAGAATGATCAAAAAATCCCTATAGATCAGGAGTATATAAGGATGGAACTGGTTGTTCTTGACAGATGGGGCCGTAAAGTTTACGATAACAGTAATTATCGTAATGATTGGGACGGTGGAAATCTTCCGGAAGGAACATATTACTACCGCTTAAACACTTATGGTTACTTCAAGAATGAGAGCTTTAAGGGAGCTGTAACTATTCTAAGATAAGTTTTTTGCTGGTAAAATTCATCTTTTCGACCAAAACGCCTTCAATCATCAGAAGTTCGTTTTCAAGTTTAATCCATTCGTTTTCATCACCGGTCAACTCTAAAATAATTAATCCAGCTGCATCCGATTCCATGTCCTCATCATTTAAACCTAATCTTGTTTTGATTGAACAGCCATAACGGGTGAGCACCTTCTGAACTTCACCAGCTAGTTGAAAGCGATTGGTGACTTGTATCCCTAAAATCCTTATATTCATGTGAAGAGTTTGAATGTTATTGTATAAAAGACATCTTTTGCATTTCTACACCATCTATATCAGATAGCTGTCCTTCAAAGTTAATCCAATCTGTTGCCTCTCCTGAAAGTGTTAATATTACGAAGCCTGTTCTACTGCATGTGTTTTCATTTAACTCATGAAAACCTAACCTGCTTTTGATCAAGTGAGAATTTTCAGAAAGAATTTTCTGTAAACGACCCGCTTCTTTAATTCTATCGCGGATAATCAATCCAATAATACGTGTTTGTTTCATAATGTATTACTTTAAAAGTAAATATCCCTTTTGCCATCCTTTATTAATTCAAGCCTGTTTCTTAATTCTTTGATACTCACAGCATCGCTTTGACCTTCAAGATCTTTAATATTTTTCTCAATTACTTCCCAACCCTTTATCTTTGTATTCTGAGGAGCATAATCTTCAAGGTATTCAGCCAGGGTAAGCATTGCATTTGGAGAGCAAAATCTCTTTATAAACCCGGGTACTGAAAACTCCATGAAATGTTCGCCAGTTCTATTTAGTCTATAACATGCAGTACAGAATGAGGGAAGATAATCTTTCTGAAGAAGCTCATCGATAATTTCATTCAACGAGCGATTGTCATTTATCTGGAACTGCTCCTTATTAAGATTCTGTTGCTCATTTAAGGAATGTTCTGCATAAGATCCTAATTCAAGCTTTGTTCCTCCATCAATTTGAGAAACGCCAAACTGAATAACTTCTTCTCTTAATTTGGCTGGTTCGCGCGCGGTTAGAATCATACCTGTATATGGTACAGCCAATCGTAAAATTGCTACTAATCTCGCAAAATCTTCATCACTTACTGAGTAATCCATTCCGATCTTCAATGAAGAAGCATCTTTTATTCGCGGAAAAGAAATGGTGTGAGGCCCAACATTGTAACATGCCTCCAAATGATTTGTGTGACGGACAAGCCCCAGTACCTCAAATCGCCAGTCATATAAACCAAATAAAGCACCAATACCAACATCGTCAATACCAGCCTCCTGAGCTCTGTCAAGGGATGTTAGCCTATATTCAAAGTTCCTTTTAATTCCTCCTAAATGGTACTTTTTATAAGCTTCAGGATGGTAAGTTTCCTGAAAAATCTGGTAAGTACCTATACCTGCTTCTTTAATAATTCTGAATCCATCAATATCGAGTGGAGCCGCATTAATATTTACTCTTCTAATCTCTCCTGAACCTGTTTTTACACCATAAACAATCTTTACCGTATGAGCTATATACTCAGGAGAATATTCCGGATGTTCACCATAGACAAGAATCAACCTTTTCTGTCCATTTTTCTCAAGCGCTTCTACTTCCTGAACAAGCAATTGATCGGATAAAGTTGTTCTGATTGCTTCTTTATTCGAAACTCTAAATCCGCAATACTGGCAATTATTTATACACTTATTTCCAACGTATAGTGGTGCAAAAAGTACAATTCTGTTACCGTATACACGCTTTTTAAGTTCTCTGGCACCTTCCTTTATTTCTTCAATGAGTTCGGGATCAGTTGCATTAATTAGAACTGCCGTTTCTTCAAGCGTCAATCTTTGCTTATTTAATGATTTCTGAATAATCTCTCTAACTCTATTCTTTTCCGGAACGGTTTTATTAATAAGATCCCATATCTCTTCTGGATCAATAAAAGGTTTCATTCTTTGATCTGGGATACGACATTTTTCAGGTGTGAATATCATGATTCTTTTGATTTAACAAGGTGTAATTCAGAATACAAAGATACAATATATAGCCACTCATTGTTCTCAAAAAACACATTAATTATGATAAGCGACGCATTAATTCACGTGTCTATCAATTTCATTATGTGATACTTAGATACTATTTCTGGCCTTATATTTCTACGATCAGATTATCATAGGCCAGGTGAACATTGGTAGGAAGTTTCTTTTCAACTTCTTTATGTAGTCCTAAGAAATGGCTTATGTGGGTAATGTATGCTATTTCGGGATTTATTTCTTCAATCAGAGCCAGAGCTTCGCTCAATGAAAAGTGCGAAATATGTTTTGAATTCCTGAGCGCATTCACAACCAGGAGCTTTGAACCGATTATTTTTTGCTTTTCAGTTTCTTCAATAAAGCTGGCGTCTGTTATATAAGTCAAATCATGAATTCTGAAGCCCAAAATCGGCAATTTATTATGCATTACTGAAATAGGTTCAATCTCAGTCTGGCCAATCATGAACTTTTCATTGTCAATTTCATTCACAATAAGCTGAGGAGCCCCAAAGAATCTTGATTCTGTAAAAATATAAGGGAACTCGGTCTTAATTGCTTCCATCACATGTCTGGTTCCATATATTGGGACACTTTTATTTAACACATAATTAAACGCTCTAATGTCGTCAAGTCCTGCGATATGATCGCGGTGTTCGTGTGTAAACAACACAGCATCAATATCCTCAACATTTTGCTTAAGCATTTGAAACCTGAAATCAGGGCCACAATCAATGATAATATTTTCATTGCCTGTATTTATCATTGCTGATGTTCTGAACCGTTTATCTCTAGCATCACTTGATTTACAAACAGGGCAATTACACGCAATTACCGGAACTCCGGTTGATGTACCGGTCCCTAAAAATGTCAGGGTAATTGCTTTATTTACAGACATAAAAGATATAGATACATGAAGCAACAAATTAATATATTAATTCTTCAACTTCCTGAAGATCTGCCTTTAACCTTTCTTTCAGATCTCCTCCCTTTTCAAACTCCAATTCGTCCCTGATTCTTTTTACAAAGAATATAATTGCCTCTTTCCCAATAAGATTTTTATGATTTAAAGAGTTACTCCCATTTTTAGTTCCTTTAATATCATCCTCTCCAAAAAGATGAAGATCAATAAGTATGTCTTCAATTTTTCGTTTTTCAGGTTCATGTGAATTTTTGATATTCAGTATACCTTTGTAATAATGGTTTTCAATTAATACACTAATTGCGTATACACCATCAGGTGGAACCAGTTTATTTTCATCTGTAATAGGAATTCTGCAAGTAGGGAACTTAAGGGCTTTACACGTTGAACTACCTTCCTTTAAAGTACCCATAATAATATATAAGTGATCAAGGTAAGCATTGGCCCTTTGGATTTTACCCTCAAGTAAAGCCTTTCTTATCAGAGTCGAACTAACTGTCTCTCTATGAATATCTTGTTCGGGTATCTCCTCAACCCCAAAACCATAATACTGACCAAGTTCATATAAATAATCGAAATTACCTTCTCTATTGTGCCCAAAATGATGATTGAATCCAATGACAACTTTCTTTGCCCCGAGCTTTTGAACAAGAATCGATCTGATAAAATCAATAGAAGAGATCTCTGAAAACTCTTTTGTGAATTCAATAATGACTAAATGATCGAGCCCTGTCTTTGACAGCAATTCAATTTTTTCTTTTTGAGAATTGATAAGTAACAAGTTTTTACCTGCGGTATCTGGATATAATACTTTTCGGGGGTGGGGATGAAATGTTATCAATACAGATTCTCCTGCTATATCAGATGCTATTTCATTTATCCGGTCAATTATAAATTTATGGCCGATGTGGACGCCATCAAAAGATCCGGTAGTAATAACCGGGTTTTTCAACTTCCCCACATTATCAAATCCATAATGAATTTTCATCGCTATTTTGCTCCGTTCGTTTCTAGTGCTCTTTATTCATTAGTGATTTTCTGTCCATTTCATATCCTATGTGACCTTGTCGTTTAAATAGGTATTTACCCCTTCTTTACAAAATAGGATATTTTTTCAAGCATAGTAATAATATCATATTCCTGTAAATAAACATGCGATGGTACATTTAAAGGTCTCGGAGAGAAATTGAATATACCCTTTATTCCAGCCATTACTAATATTTCAGCTATTTTGACTGCTTCTTCACCAGGTACGGAAATGACTGCGATCGAAATTCCTTCCTTTTTAATTATATCAACCATTTTATCAATATGGTAGCATGGAATTCCTGCGTATACCCGATCGACTTTTTCGGAATTATTGTCGAAAGCTGCCACTATCGACATTTTGGTTCTTTTGCCGCTGATATATCCCATAATCGAGCGTCCAAGATTACCTATACCTACAACGGCAACTTTTTGCCCTTCCCTGGTATCAATTATTTTACCTATTATTTCAATAAGCTCCTTAACATCATAACCTTGACGCAAAGTCCCGGTATATCCAATAAGCATAATATCGCGCCGAACCTGAACAGGCGTTATGTGAAGGAGGCTGGCAATTTCATGAGAAAAAATATGATGTTTGCCGCTTGCTATGTAATTTAACAATGCCCGGCGATACATACTTAATCGTTCAACCGTTTTATCGGGTAGCTTTTTATTGATGACCATATAGTAAAATTAGATTTAATAGTTAATTGAGTGGAAACAGGATTGTGAATGTACTACCTTGATCTGGCACACTTTGTACATTAATCTCACCATGGTACATGTCAACTATCTTTTTCAAAATTGACAGACCAAGACCTGAACCTGTAATGTTTTTTGTTTTTTGATTCTTTATTCTAACGAAATCCTGAAACAATCTTGATTTCTCATCTTCTGTCATTCCTATTCCCGAATCGCTCACTTTTACTTCAATAGCTTCTTTTTTGCTCTTGATAAATATATCCACTCTTCCACCTGTCTTGTTATATTTAACCGCATTTGAAATCAGGTTGTTAAAAATTATCTCAATTTCATTGGGATCAGCTTCCAGCATTACTTGCTCCTTGCAATTCAGGTAAATATCAACATCTTTCTGTATTGCATACGGTCGCATGGTATCCATAGAAATCCTGGCAATAGCAGTTATATCAATTGGTTGCAAGTGCTGAACAGGAACCCCGGATTCAATTTTTGTAAGATCAAGAAGATCCATTATTAAACTCCGCATACCTTTAATTCTTTCTAGCGAACGGTCAATCATTTCCTGGTAACTAATGAGGTTGTCACCAAATGTTTTATCATTCATTATCTTCAGATAACCTTCAATAGCGTTCAAAGGAGCTTTGAGTTCATGAGAAAGAACGGAAAGAAACTGAAATCGGATCAATTTCCCTTCCTTATTCATTTTTTGGGTCATTCTCTTAAGAAACAACTGCTTGGTTATATTCTCAATTGAAGAACGCAATTCTTGAGGAGTAAATGGTTTAGGGATGAAATCATATGCACCATCGCGGGTTGCTTTCACTGCCAATTCAAGTGAAGCATATGATGTAATCATAACCACCACAATGTCATATAGTTTCTTTTTAACATACTCTAATACCTCCACTCCCTGAATTCCCGGAAGCTTATTATCAAGAAGAATTATATCCGGATTTTCTTTCTCAATTATTTCTATTCCTTCTTCTCCTGTAGCAGCTTCAAGAACCTTAAATTCAATATGTTCATCCATGAAGGGATAATCAACCTTGAAGTTTTGTAGTATACGATGGGTGCCCATCCTAATACCTGGTTCATCATCTACAACAAGAATCTTATATTCAGCCATTAGCTATATTTTTAATAGTTTGTTGATTTCTCTGTGAAGTTGATCAGCCCTTATACCTTTATCCAGGAAAAGGTCAGCTTTAATCCATTGTTGATCATCATCTCTATTCATTTCGAATGTCATACCAGTTTCGGCGGTAACAGCAGTAGCAATGATGATGGGTACATCAGGGTACTTTCGTTTTATTTTATATGCCAGAATAAAGCCACTGTCATCACTCTCCATCATAAGATCTAGTATTGCCAAATCAGGTTTTACCGTTTCAATGATAGTTTCTGCTTCTTTTTGCCCTTCTGCAGTAATAGGTTCAAATCCAAACTGCTCAACCTTTAACCTGATTTGAAATAAGTAATCAGGATCATCGTCCACAATTAAAATTGTCTTTTTCATATCGTTTATTTTTCCCAACTTTTAAAGATTATTCATTCGCCATTGGCTCCCATTTTAAGATCAGTCCTTTTGCGAGGCAATGTTATGGAAAAGGTCGTTCCGGTAGGACCTCTCAATTTGTCAGCATTTGACTTAACTTCAATTGAACCTTTATGCATTTTAACGATACCATATATAATTGGCAAGCCTAATCCTGTACCTTTTCCAACTTTCTTGGTTGTAAAGAAAGGAGTAAATAGCTTGCTCATGTTTTCTTCATGAATTCCTGAACCTGTATCTTGTATATGAATTGAAAGATCCGCAGAACTGTCCTCAGCAATAAGATATACTCGTCCTCCACCAGGTGGCATAGCTTCAATTGCATTCTTGATCAAATTAGTAATTACCTGAACGATCTGATCATAATCGAGCTCAATCATTGGATTCTTCACTTTTGATTCAAGGGATATTTTCACGTTCCCTGGAGAAATTACAGCAGCAATTGAGCGCTCAAGTAATTGGTTAATATTCGTTTCTTCAATATTAACCTGGTTTTTACGGGCAAAATTTAACAAGCCTCCAACTATCTTCTTACATCTTTCAGCCTGTTCAACTATTAAATCGAGGTCTTTCCGTATTGGATCATCAGCCGGAGCTTCATCTTTTAATATATTACTATACATTGTAATAATCCCTAACGGATTATTCAACTCATGAGCAATGCCCGCCGAAAGTTGTCCCATACCTGCAAGTTTCTCAGATTGTTTCAGTGCTTCCTGGGTATTTGCCAGTTTTTCGTTAGAAATATTTAGCTCCTTTATATAATTATGAAGTTTTTCAATGCTATAAGGCAAACACATTTCATGTTCAGCAAAACCATTAATTATTGCTATTGCATGGTCTTCGCATGAATCATAGCCACAAGCTCCGCAATCAAGATGATCCTTCATCTCAAATTTGCCCATCTTGTTTAAAACCGTTGCAATATCCTTTTCATCTGGGCGAGAAAGACGTTTATCTCTGTTTGAAAAGGAGCGGAATAAACTTATACTACTGAACTCTTTTATATCTCGTTCCCATTGAGCAACATCAAGCCTCTCCATCTTATCCATTGCATAATCACTAACAGCCGCTCTCTTCCTAAATCGCTTACTACGGGATGAAAAGAAAGGATAAGGTGACATCCCGGGGCCTAAAATACAGCCATCGCAACATAATAATTCAAGATGCTCCTGTGAAATATGTCCATTTTCAAACTCCTTGATAGCTTCTTGAAAATCACTTCTTCCCTCGGCAATGATTATGTTTCTTTCAAAAATATCTTCAGTTATTCCGGCTGTGTAAATCAAACCTCTGCTTATAGGAAATATAGCTCCTTTTCCACCGTGTGGAAGATCAAAATCAGAAGGTTGAACCCTTGTGGTATTAATATCCCTATTATTCAACATTTCCCTTAACTCACGAAAGGTTAACACAGCATCTATTTCCTCTGATTCATCTTTTTTGGCGATACAAGGACCAATAAACACTACTTTCAATGACTCTCCATATTTCTTTCTTACCACTCTTGACATTGCAATCATTGGAGATACAATGTGAGCTAGTGATTCGACAAGTGTTGGATGGTAATGCTCAATATAACTTACTATTGCTGGACAGTCGGAAGAAATCACAGGAGGCATTTTATTATTGCCAAAAATCTTTTTATACTCAACTGCTACTAAATCGGCACCAAAAGATACTTCGGAAACATAATTAAACCCAATTCCCCGGATCATTGAAACCAGCAAACGGTGATTAATTATTTCAGTGAACTCCGCCGGAAAACTTGGTGCGATTATGGCTGCTACTTTGTTTCCCTCAGCAATTAACTTTTCAACTTTATCAATTTCTTTCCTGAAAACCTTAGCATTCTGACTGCAAACTTTAATACAGTTACCGCATCCTATGCATCGCTCAGGAATTACTTCGGCTTGACCATTAATGATCTTAATGGCCTTGGCTGGGCATTCCCTCACACATGTATAACAAACCCTGCATCTTTCCTTAATAGTGCTTACCAATGGTGGCTTTTCACACGATGCATCTGTCTTCATGCAGTCAATTTCTAAAATGAAACTTCTCTTTTCTTGTATGTAGTATGCAATAAATTCCTAGACATCTCGCTCATTGGTTCTCCCAAAAACTCCCGGTACAAATCATTTATTGAAGGGTTTTTATGAGCAAATCTTATTGGATCTTTTTCATCATTTTCATATATCGCTTTGATTCGCGATTTTATAGTATTATTATCTCTTACAAAAGGCTGACCTCCACCGTTCGCACAACCGAATGGACATGCCATAACTTCAATAAAATGAATGTCAGTCCTTCCATCCTTTATTTCCTTTAAAATTTCAATAGTATTTCTTATTGTATTTGCTACAGCGAAGCCAAGTTTATAATCACCAATTTTCACAAAGTATTCTTTATAATCTTTGATATTTCTTAGTTCATTGATTCTGGGATTATTAGGTTCATGCCCTGTCATTCGGTACTGAAGTGTACGAACAAGTGACTCAGTCAGACCGCCTGAAACACCCAGAAGTTTCCCTGCAGAACTTTGTACATGAAAAGGGAAATCAGCCAGTTCAGGTTCTACTTGATGAGTATCCACCCCATTTAATTTAATGAATTGGGTAAACTCTCTTGTCGTCAATACTGCATCAACATCACTAATCCCTTTCTGTGTCATTTGTTCTCTCTTTGATTCAAACTTACGTGCTGTGCAAGGCATTGCTGACACAGTATACAAATCATCAAGATTAATATGGAACATTTTAGCATAGTAACTGCTGATAATTGCACCAAACATCTGTTGTGGTGATTTGCATGCACTCAGGTTTGGCAGTAATTCAGGATAACGTTGTTCCACATGCTTAACCCATGATGGACAGTCACTACTAAACATTGGTAGTACCCCACCATTTTTTAACCTATGTTCGAATTCTGCTGCAAGTTCCATTATATAGAGGTCAGCAGAAAAAGAGGCATCAAAAACTTTATCAAAACCCACTTTTCTCAGTGCAGCATTGATAATACCATATAGGTCTTTGCCAGGTTTTATTCCAAATTCTTCTGAAATACAGACTGAGATTGTGGGGGAATATTGGATTACCACATGCTTATCGGAACTATGAAGGGCATTTTGCAGGTCGTCTGAATGTCTCTTCTCATGTAGTGCTCCGGTAGGACAACTCATTATACATTGGCCACATGTCAGGCAACTTGAAAGATTAATAACTCTGTTAAACGCCGGACCAATAATTGTTTGATTTCCTTTTCCAATATATCCTAGTGTTGATGCTCCAATTACCTCATCACATGTTCTTACACAGCGACCACATAAAATGCACTTTGCAGGATCTCTTACTATACTTGATCCTGACGGATCAGTCTTATATCTGTTCTTTTTTCCCTGGAATCTACGTTCCCTTACATTTAATTCTTCAGCAAAACTCTGTAACTCACATTTTCCGTTTCTTTCGCAATAAAGGCAATCATCAGGATGATTACTTAATAATAATTCAACATTTGTTTTGCGTGCATTTACTACCCTTGGTGAATGAGTCTTAATTTTCATCCACTCTTCAACAGGATGTGAGCAAGCGGTTATCAGATTACTTTTCCCTTCAACTTCAACAACGCACATCCTACATGAACCTGAGGGATTAAGATCAGTCATATGGCATAAAGTGGGAACTTTTAATCCATTTCTAGTCAGGGCTTCAAGGATCGTCTCTCCTTTTCTTGCTATAATGACTTTGTTGTTTACTTCTATTGGAAAATTCATAATTGCACGTCAGTTTTTATCATTTCACTAATACGGCTGTAAACTTACATACATCAAAACAGATCCCACATCCGGTACATTTTTCTTCTACTATGAAGTGAGGCATCCTTGGAGAACCAATAATAGCATTAGTAGGACATTTCCGATAACATACCGTACACCCGGAGCATTTGTCCACATCTATGTAATACACCTTCAAATCCCGACAAACTCCTGAGCGGCATTTACGGTCGAAAATATGTTCCTCAAATTCTTCCCTGAAGTATTTCATGGCACTCAGGAGCGAATTAGGAGCAGTTTGACCCAGTCCGCATAAAGACGTATCTTTGATTACCTCTGCTAGATTTTCGAGTTGTATAACTCCCTTAAACCTCTCTAAAGTTTCGTATCCTGCCTCATTCACGGGCCTACGCGTAATATTATATAATATTTCATGCATGCGACGAGAGCCCTCCCTGCATGGAATACACTTTCCGCAACTCTCTCTTTGTAGAAAATCTGCAAAATATTTTGCAATATCAACCATGCAGCTGTCCTCATCCATCACTACTATACCTCCTGAGCCCATCATTGCATTTGCATTCTTTAGAGACTCATAATCTACAATCTCATTCAGGCTTTCTTCTGGCAGGCAACTTCCCGTAGGTCCTCCAATCTGGATAGCTTTAAGCTTTTTTTGATCTTTGATTCCACCTGCTATTGTGTAAATCATTTCCCTGAAAGAAGTTCCCATAGAGACTTCAATCATACCGGTATTTTTTACTTTTCCTGAAATGGAAAAAACCTTGGTTCCCTTACTTCCCGGGGTACCTATTGAGGCAAACAATGAAGGCCCTTTATCGATAATTTCGGGTATATTAGCCAGGGTTTCAACATTATTAACAACTGTAGGTTTACCGAAAAGGCCTCTTTGAGCTGGGTAAGGTGGTTTTGGACCTGGAGTTCCTCTTTTCCCTTCAATACTTGCAATTAGAGCTGTTTCCTCTCCACAGACGAATGCTCCGGCGCCCTCCCTGATATGAATATTCAGATTAAATCCGCTGCCCTGAATATCCTGTCCGAGGTATCCTGCTTTTAGCGCCTCATTAATTGCATGCTTTAACCTTTCAACAGCCAACGTATAAGATGCTCTTAAGTATACAAAAGCTCTCCTTGCTCTTACAGCATATGAAGCAATAATTATACCTTCTATCAATCTATGTGGATCCCCTTCAAAAATAGCCCTATCCATAAAAGCACCGGGGTCACTTTCATCACCATTACAGATTAAATACCTTTCATCATCAGTAGTATTTAATGCTTTTCTCCATTTGTGCCCTGTAGGAAAACCACCGCCACCCCTGCCACGGAGACCGCTCTCCTCAATTATTTCACAAACTTTATCACTCGAATACTTTCGTAAAACTCGGGATAATGCCTTGTAACCTCCCCATGCTTTATATTCTTCTATTGAATAAGGATCAATAATTCCACAATTGCGTAAAACAAGCCGGTTCTGGAATTTAAAAAATGGCAATTCTGTAATGTTATTTACGTTTTCCCAAGGCTGCAAATTTTCATGTGGATACTGTCCCAGTACATTTCCCTCAGGAATTGAATAATTCAGAATATGGTCGAGAATATATTCAGCTTTCTGTTCTGTTACTTTTGCAAAAGAAATCCTTTGTTTCCCCGGAAGCTGAATATCCATAACAGGCTCATTAACACACATCCCATTACAGCCTGTTTCAATTACTTCAGCATCTATTCCTTTTTCTGTAAGATAGTTTTTAACAACTTTGATCGTACGACCAGCGCCAGAAACCATACCACAAGTCCCCGCCCCTATGAATACAACGGGTTTTATCACTGTGTCACGGCGTAAAAGGCTCAACTTTTCTGCTGAGGATGAAAGACTCTTTCCGGCTTCCTGGATTGTATTTTCCTTATAAGTGGCGAGTTTCATAGACAGAAGGATTGGTTAAACAATTGTCCAGGATTTCTTTGATCTTTTGAGGTTCGACATCATGGATATATTCTCCATTAATGTTTATTACAGGTCCTACAGCACATGCCCCCATGCAGTTTACAACTTCAAGACTATATGTACCATCTCTTGTTGTCTGTCCGTTTTTAATTTTTAGTATTCTCTCTAGTTCCTGAATAATACGCATAGAAGCATTAACATGACAAGCAGTACCATGACAAACTCTGATATGGTATTTGCCCTGAGGTTCAAATCGAAACTGATCATAAAAAGTAGCAACACCATAAATTTTAACGGTCGGCAAACCTGTCATCTGACCAATGCGATTAATAGCATCTTCAGATAAATAGCCCATTTCGTTCTGTATTTCCTGTAAAAGAGGAATCAGGCTATCTCGCCGGGTGTTAATGTATCTACTAATAATATCATCCAAAATCTCCGACATCTTGAGTTTCAATTTAATTACACCACTAAGATACTGTTATTTTATTAACAATGTTAGCATTATAACAGAAATTTCTTAGATTTTTTTCGTATTTTTGCTTAAACATTACTATAAATCTTTTAGATCAGGATGTCATAAATGGATGGTAAGATAGACCTGCAGATTTGCCTTGGTAGTTCTTGTTTTTCGAGAGGAAATAAAACTATCGTTAAAATAATTGATGAATATATCCGGAAAAACAACTTATCTGAAAAAGTTTATTTTCATGGTAGTCACTGTTTTTCTAAATGCGAAAAAGGTCCATCATTACGTGCTGATGGCAAATATTATAACAATTTGAGTGAAGACTCTGTAAAGGAAGTCCTTTATGAACTCTTCAAAATATAAGGATGATACAATGAACAATCAACTCATACATATAGATAGTGATATTTGCCAGGCCTGTTATGCTTGTGTAAGAGTCTGTCCTGTCAATGCATTGCAGGTCAGGGTTGACCAAGAAGCCCCAGTTGTGGTCAACGAGCGGTGTATTGGTTGCGGTAGCTGTTTAAAGGTCTGTTCTCCTGAAGCAATTACCTCGCGCGACAGTCGTGAAGAAGTCAAAAAACTACTCCAATCTGATAAAAAGGTTGTCGCGATGATTGAACCTAGCATTTCAGGTGAATTTGTGGATATTACTGATTATCGCAAGTTTGTTAGAATGATCCGGGAACTTGGGTTCAGCTATGTTAATGAGGTATCTTTTGGTGTTGATATGGTGGCCGACCAATACAGGGATTTGTTTACAAGTTTTAAGGGACTCTATTATATATCAGCTAATTGTCCACCTATAGTTTCGCTCGTTGAGAAATATTTTCCCGATCTTATCGATAATCTTGCCCCTATCATCTCCCCCATGATTGCATCAGCACAACTTGCCCGGCAATTGTATGGTGAGGACATTTATGTGGTCTATATAGGCCCATGTATAGGGTCAAAGAATGAAGCATTACGCTACCATGGGCTTTCAAAGGTAGATGCAGTTCTCACATTTGTGGAACTTCGGAAACTGTTTACCGAATTCCATATTAAAGAAAGTACTGTTGAGTATTCCGATTTTGACCCCCCTCTAGGTTACAAAGGCTCGCTTTATGCTGTGAGTAATGGTATATTACAAGCTGCAGGTCTTAGCGAAGATCTTATGAATGGGAATATTATTACAAGTGAAGGCAAAGATAATGTGCTTGAATCAATTCGTGAATTTGATGCATCGGTTGATTTTATCAGAAAGCATTTCAATTTATTTTTCTGCGAAGGATGTATTATGGGTCCCGGCACTTCACCCGGAGGTAAAAAATATGTAAGGAAAACGCTTGTAACGGATTACGCTAACAAAAAACTCAAAGATTTTAACATAGATGTTTGGCAGGAAGCTTGCACTCAGCATTCTGCCACAACTGATTTTAAGGCCATTTTTGAGGTTGATGATCAAAGAGTTGCCCAACCTTCACCTGAAAAGGTAGACGAGGTGATGAAGATCTTAGGCAAAACAGAAACCGAAGGAAAGATTGGTTGTTCCGGATGCGGTTATGATAGTTGCCGCGGATTTGCTGAAGCTGTTGCTAAAGGCCTTACAAAAGCTGACATGTGTATATCATATTCTATGAAGAGTAAGCATGATTTCATCAAAACTCTTAAGTTAACGAATGAAAAGCTTGCTCGTACCCAGGACGCTCTTTTAGATTCTGAAAGAAAAGCCCGTCAGGAACAACAAATGGCACAGGAAGCACTTGAAAGAACTTCATCTATGCTTCAGAAACTGCCAAGTGCTATTGTTATAGTTGACGAAAATCTCAAAGTTATTGAATCAAATCAAAGTTTCATTCAAACATTAGGTGAAGAGGCTGCTGAAATAAATGAAATTATACCCGGTTTGGTAGGCGCAGATTTGAAAACTCTCCTTCCTTTCCAATTTTACAAGTTGTTTACTGCCGTTCTTACTAATAACGAAAACGTTGTAAATAAAGATGTGCATTTGGGCGACAGGCTTTTGAATGTCTCAGTATTCTCCATAAAGAAAGGAAAAATAGTGGGTGCCGTCCTTCGTGATATGTACCTTCCCGAAGTGCGAAAGGAAGAAGTTATAAACCGGGTTACTGAGGTAATTGATGAAAACCTCGGATTAGTGCAGCAAATTGCATTCCTCTTGGGAGAAGGTGCTGCAAAAACTGAACGTATGCTTAATTCTATCATCGAATCTCATAAAGAAGGTAAAAAATAACTTTGGACAACAGATTTTATATAGAAGTCAATGCCGAACTGAAATTTCATCATGAATCGCGTATTTGTGGTGATGTTTTCCTTTCAAGGCGTTTAAATGATGAAAACCGAATTATTGCGGTTTTAAGCGATGGAATGGGACATGGTGTTAAAGCAAACATGCTTGCAACTCTTACTGCAACAATGGCGCTTAATTTTACCCTGGAACACAAAGAAATACATCGTATTGCAGAAATCATCATGAATACTCTTCCCGTTTGTAGCGAACGAAAGATGAGTTATGCCACATTTACAATTCTTGATATTGAATTCGATGGAAATGTCAGAATCCTTGAATACGACAACCCTCAGGCTGTAATCCTGCGTGGCAATAAAATCTTTGAACCTCAATGGACGTGCGTGATTATGGAAGGTGAAAAGAATAGTGGAAAAGAAATCAAGAGTTGCGAATTTACTCCCGAAAAGGAAGACAGAATAGTTTTTTTCAGCGATGGCGTTGCACAATCAGGACTTGGCAGTGGTAAATACCCATTTGGCTGGGGTCGGGATAATGTTGCAACCTATTTAACAGAACTAATTTCACATGAGCCGGATATGGCTGCTCCTGATCTTGCTCATAAGGTGGTTAATATGGCTAATGTGATTGATGGTTATGCTTCAAAAGATGACACTTCATGTGGCGTAATCTATTTCAGGGAACCCCGAAAACTTCTCATTTGTTCAGGACCTCCGTTTGAGGACGAAAATGACTGTTTACTAGCAGAGAAAGTAAATAGTTTTAATGGCAAAAAAATATTATGTGGTGCTACCACAGCAGATATTCTTGCCAGAGAGTTAAACAAGCAGATCGTCGATACTTTTGATTTTGAAGACCCCGATTTGCCTCCAGTCTCTTATATGGATGGTGTTGACCTTATAACCGAAGGGATTCTTACTCTTGGCAAGGTTACTGAAATTTTAAAAACCTATAACAGTTCCACCCGATTAACCAAAGGACCGGCTGACAGGATTGTTAAAATGCTCATTGAAAGCGACGAAATACATTTTATAATTGGAACAAGAATTAACATCGCACATCAGGATCCCAGTCTTCCTGTTGAACTAGAAATAAGGAGAACTGTTATTAAGAGGATTGCAAATCTCCTTGAAGAGAAATTCCTTAAGGAGGTAAGTCTCACTTTTATCTGAGATCAAAACTGCGAAAATTTTAAATCTTTATATTATGGAAATTTATTTTGAAGGAAGTAAGAGAGTAATCGCTGATTACAAAGGTTTTAAGATCGTAACTGACCAACCGGTTAGGGCTGGTGGTGATGGATCAGCTCCGGCCCCATTTGATCTATTCCTTGCTTCTCTTGGCACTTGTGCTGGAATATATGTAAAATCATTTTGTGATCAAAGAGGAATTCCAACTGATGGAATTCGTCTCACCCAGGAAACAAAACACAATCCAGAAACCATGCTGATTAGTGATTTAACTATCACTATCCATCTTCCATCCGACTTCCCGCAGAAATACAAACTGCCTGTTATTAATGCTGCTAATTTATGCGCGGTAAAGAGGCATTTACATAATCCTCCTAACATGGTGGTGGATGCTGTATTTGATTCTGAAACGGTCAGTAAGTAAGCAAAACAGTCAGTAAGTAAAGTATTAATAAAAAGAGGCTGAATCTTAACTTGATTCAGCCTCTTTTTTATTCTCTGAATAGTAGTCTTTAGTTCAATCTGGCTACCTCGTTATGACAAGAGCTTTTACCTCCGTGTTCGCAGGAACAACCCAAACGCTGTCCAGTGTGTGGATCCACACTACTGCATTGTTTTTTAAATTCTCCGCCCTTTTTGACAAACATTTTTACAGCAATTGCAGCAAGAGCAATTCCTACTAGTATAACTGACAATAACAATACCTTTAAAATCATAATAATTATCCCCTTTATTCAATTAATTGCGCAAATTTAATATAACAACCACTGTAAACAACGACAAAGGCTTATTGTTTTGGATATTGACGTCTGAATTCATAACAAACAATAGCTGTTGCAACAGATGCATTCAGTGATTCGGACTTCGAACCATGTGAAGCACTGATTGTAATACGTCGGTCAATAAACCTTTTCAATTCTTCAGCAATTCCATGTGACTCATTTCCAATAATAATCAAACCTGAAGATGTAAGATGTACTTCACCTAAAGCTTCACCTTCTAAAAGTGTGCCGTAAATTGGCATTTTACCGGCATAATTCTTAAACAATTCTAATATAATCCCTTTATTCAACGCCATCCTAAAGATAGAGCCCATACTTGCCTGCACAACCTTTTGGTTATAGAAATCAACAGAATCACTTGAAGCAAATATTCTATCAATACCAAACCATTCGGCTGTTCGGATAATAGTACCCATGTTACCCGGATCACTAATCCGATCGAGTACAAGCACCAACTCTGAAGATAAATTAGATGGAATATCATTTGTTGACTCAGGAATTTCAACTAATGCCAATACCTTATTTGGAGTTGTTAAAGAACTCATTTTTTCCAATTCCCATTCCTGAACCAATGTGGCCTTATGGATAGAATCATATGGAGATTCCCATTTACTGGTAGCATATATTTCAACCACTTTGGCAGAGGAAGAATTCAATAACTCATCAACCATTTTTACACCTTCAACAACAAAAAGACCTTCTTTTTCACGCGAAGATGAATCCCGGAGTGAGTGAACAAATTTTATCTGAGCTTTCGTTATCATCTAGTAAGAAATTAATAATTAAGCATGCCTGCTTAAGAATAATGCAAAAATAAAAAATCCCGGACGATGCCCGGGATTTTAATATCATTGAAGATTTGATTACTCAGCAACAACTTCAAAGTCAACATTAACAGTAACGCCTTTATGAAGCATAACTGTTGCTTTGTATTCACCAACCTCTTTTATTTTTTCACCTTCGATGTGGATTTTCTTACGATCAACATCATAATTGAACTGCTCTTTCAATGCTTCAGCAATCTGGAGAGAATTAACAGCTCCAAAGATTTTACCGGTTGAAGCAACTTTGGCACCAATTCTAACTTTCACGTTTTCGAGAAGTTTAGCCATTGCTTCAGCTTCATTTCTAATTTTATCTTCTTTGAAAGCCTTTTGTTTGAGAGTTTCTGCATTCATTTTCTTATTTGATTCAGTTGCCATAACAGCAAGTCCCTGAGGAATAAGATAATTACGTGCAAAACCATCACGTACCTTAATAATATCGGTGGCAAAACCCAAATTGGGTATATCTTTTTTAAGAATTACTTCCATGTTATTTCCTCCTTATTTTAAAAGATCAGCCACGTAAGGCATTAGGGCAATATGACGGGCCCTCTTAACCGCCTGGGCAACTTTTCTCTGAAACTTTGTGGATGTACCAGTTATGCGGCGAGGTAAAATTTTACCCTGCTCATTAACGAATTTCATCAAAAAATCAGCATCCTTATAATCAATGTATTTAATACCACTCTTCTTGAAACGGCAGTATTTTTTCTTCTTAACGTCAACCGCTATCGGTGTTAAGTATTTTATTTCTGAATTTGCCTGATTAGCCATTGCATTAAAGATTAAGAGTTAATAGCATCTGGTTCACTAGCAACTACTTCATCAGCAGTGCTTGCAGCTTTGTTTAAACGTTTCTTCTCATTGTATGCAACTGCGTGCTTGTCGAGTGAAACGGATAGGAATCGAAGAATACGTTCGTCGCGTTTGAATGCCACTTCCAGTTCGTTGATCAGGCTGCCTTCTGATTTAAATTCAATCAGATGATAGAAACCCGAAGTCTTCTTTTGGATGGGATAGGCCAACTTACGCAAGCCCCAATGATCTTCGTGGATGATTTCAGCCCCCTTGTCTTTCAGTAATTTCTGAAATTTACCAACCGTTTCCTTCATCTGATCATCAGACAAAACGGGAGTCATAATGAAAACGGTCTCATAATTTTTCAACATCTGTTCTTAAGTTTAATTGCTATTATCCAATAGGTTTTTAAAACGGACTGCAAAAGTACAAATATTTTTTATATTATTTGCCCTAACAAGCAATCTTTATAAAAAACTTCCATCATTTTTCCACATTCCACTAATATGTTGGCAAAAGACCATCAGGAATGATGAAAATGGCGACAGCAGGAATTTTAATTTAAATAATTGAGTTCTCTATTATCTTATTACAGATAAACTCAGCGGCTTTACCATCACCAAATACAGGCTTATATTCAATTGATGGATTGTCCAAAAAATGTTCAGCACCCTGTAATAATCTATCTGTATCAGCATCAACCACTTTACCGGCACCTGCTTCAATTATCTCGAGCCACTCAGTTTCCTGCCTTGCAATGATGCAGGGTTTCTGAAAGAAATAGGCTTCTTTCTGAACTCCTCCAGAATCTGTTATTATCATACTTGAATATTTCTCCAGGCATATCATATCAAGAAAAGAAACAGGCTGTATTATCTGTAATAGTTCATTATTCATTACTGATTCAAACAAATCTGAATCCAGTTTAACTTTCATTAGCCCTGATGTCCGGGGGTGAAGTGGTAAAACGATTCTTATACCGTGTTTCCTACTAAGTATATCAAGTGCTTTAAATATTGAGCTTAATCTTGAAGCATCGTCAGTATTGTTATCCCTGTGAATAGTTGCAAGAATAAATTGTATGCCATGCAATTCCAACTGTTCAATTATCGTTGATTCCCTTTCAGCTATAGATGAAAAGAAAAGAGTATTATCGTACATAATGTCTCCGCAATGATGTACATGGGGATTATCAATAGAAGCCTTACCACTATTTGTATTTAAAAATCCCTCTTTTAATAGATTATTAAATCCTGTTGTTGTTGGAGTAAATAATAATGTGGATACATGGTCGCAGAGTATTCTGTTTATTTCTTCGGGCATGCTTTTATTGAATGATCTTAGCCCTGCCTCAACATGTATAATGGGAACGTGTACTTTAGATGCCGCTATTCCACCTGCAAGAGTTGAGTTTGTATCCCCATACACAAGCAGATAGTCGGGCATTTCCTTCTTAATAATGTCTTCTATTCCCTCAATCATCAAAGCTGTCTGTTTACCATGCGGTCCACTTCCTACGGCAAGGTTATAATGTGGTTCAGGGATGCCCAGTTCGTCAATAAAAACCTGTGACATATTATTGTCATAATGCTGGCCGGTATGAACTATTACTTCAGCAATTCTGCCCTCAAAATGGTTTTTGATTGCACGACTAACTGCTGCTGCCTTTATAATCTGAGGTCTGGCCCCGATAATTGTAAGAATTTTTACCATTTTTTCACAATTTACCCTCATCAGCAAAGCTATAATATTTTTCATCACCGACAATGAGATGGTCGAGTACCTTAATATCTAAAAACTCGCCCGATTTTTTAATTTTTTCGGTGATCCGTATATCGCTGTCACTGGGATACAACCTTCCTGATGGATGATTATGGCACAGAATTATATTTGCAGCATTCTCTTTAAGCGCGATTTTATAGATTCTTTTGGGATCGACCACAGTACTGTCCAATCCTCCCTCGCTTATACATTGCACTGATATCTTTCGGTTAGCTTTATTCAGATATAGCACCCAAAACTGTTCATAGGGGCAATCCGCAACTTGCGGATACAGAATTTCGAAAGCATCATTACTACTTTTAATATCTCTTTCAACAGGTAAATCGTGGGCTCTCTTGCGCATGCCTAATTCAAGGGCTGCAATGATTGTCAAAGCCTTTGTTTCACCAATACCGGCAAACTTCACTAAATCTGACACTGTCATCCTCGACAATTTACTCAGGTTATTATCGGCGGCAAATAATAGTTCCCTGGCCACATCAACAGCTGTCAGTGATTGGGTTCCCGATCTTAAAAGTATAGCAATCAACTCAGCATCACTCAATGCAGACTTCCCTTTTAGAAGCAATTTCTCTCTTGGTTTGTCTTCATCAGCCCACCCTTTTATTCCTTTCTCCATTACCTTATCCATATAACTCACAAATTTTTTAATATGATAATTCCGTCAAAGCTACAACTTTTGATCAATCAAATAAAAAAAATAAGACAAAAAAAAAGCCGCTTTGTAAAGCGGCTCCTCGATATCAGAAATATTTTTAGGCTAATTTATTAACATAGCGAGTAAGCTTTGACTTTAAATTACCTGCTTTATTCTTATGAATAATAGTTTTCTTAGCAAGTTTATCGATCATAGAAATAAGCTTCGGTAACTTTTCGGTAGCTTCCGATTTATTTTCCAGAGTGCGGAATTTACGTACAGCATTACGCATAGTTTTGCTATAATATCTGTTACGGATACGTCTCTTTTCTGTTGATCTGATTCTCTTTAGAGAGGATTTATGATTTGCCATTTTTTAAATCTTTTATTGTAGTCCGTAGGGGAATCGAACCCCTATTACCAGGATGAAAACCTGGCGTCCTAACCGTTAGACGAACGGACCGTGTTGTTAAGGGACTGCAAATGTACAACTATTTTTGAAACCTCCAAACACTGAATTAATTTTTTTTCAAAAACACGCTTTTTTCTCCAAAAGCCTATAAACACTATGTTTTTCAGGCAGTTGGCTACAATTTATTCAAAAATATTCTCTGAAAACTTAAAATTTGTCTTTTAATTCTGCAACTTTAGGCTCTTTTATTTCAACATGGTCTCCCTGGAACCTAAAACCAAGCCTTTTTCCGGTAACTAATTTTATATCCGATTCAGCCTGCATATCTCCTACCCTTACTAATTTAACCTCGTCGTATGGTGGGGTAAGAAGGTCAAAGTTCGTGGTATAGAGGATCGATGATTTAATAATGTCTCTTAACGCTGTTTCATCAAGAACTGAAGTGGAAAAATTATTATATAACTGGCCTATTTCTCTTTTACCTTCGATAAAATAATGCACATCTTTATTTATAAAAACCCTGCCAATTAAGTAGCCAAGGTCGTTATATCTGTTGAACCTGAATGAATCGGCCAGGAAATTGTAAATATTTATCACTCCACAATAACTCCTTGCCGGATCATCGTTGATGTATTGAGTCTTCATCACTTCATGTAAACGGGGGAACTGGAAGATATTCGTATGCAGTATAAAAATTAATACATCACCTCCAAATTTCAATTGAATCCTGAAATCATCACCATCCACCATTTCGAAATCAACTTTTTCCTGATTGGCGTATGTCTCATCATATGTGTAGACTAGGCCTCTGATTTCCTTTCTTAATATTTCAAATGATTGCTGAGTCTTTCTATACACATCTTGCTTAAGTAAAGACTTACCTCGCAGTGCTTCAAATAATTGATTTTGCATTTTGTAGATTTTTTATTCTATCAAAGGTAAAAATCTTTTTCTATTTCACCGCTTCTGCTACCAGAACACCATCAATAGCACTAGAAACTATTCCTCCTGCATAACCTGCACCTTCCCCGCATGGATATAATCCTGAAATACTTACATGCTGAAAAGTTACCTCATCTCTGGGAATTCTTACCGGAGATGAAGTCCTTGATTCAACACCTGTAAGGACTGCTTCATTGGTCAGAAATCCTTTCATCTTTCTGTCGAATTCTACAAAGGCTTTTTGTAATCTTGTCGACAGGAAACCGGGAAGAATTTCTCTTAAATCAGTACTAATCAAACCGGGATTATAAGAACAATCGGGAAGGTTCACCGAAACTTTGCCGTCAACAAAATCAACCATCCGCTGTGCCGGTGCTTTAAACGTTCTTCCTGAGGATTCGTAGGCTCTGCTTTCAATAGATCTTTGGAATGCCAGAGCCGCAAAATCACCATAAGAATTAAACTCCTTCCAATCTTCAGGTTCAATAGCTACAGCAATTCCGGAGTTCGCATAAGGAGAATTTCTGCGTGAATTTGACATACCATTAACTACTGTTTCACCAATGGAAGTTAATGCAGGCACTATAGTACCACCAGGACACATGCAAAAACTAAAAACTCCTCTCCCATCAATTTGTGATACCAAACTATAAGTAGCCGCCGGCAAATAAGGTCCCCTGTCCGGCAATCTGTACTGTATCCTGTCAATTAATTCCTGAGGATGCTCAATTCTTATACCCAATGCAAAAGGTTTCGCCTGTAGCTCAATACCTCTCGCCTGGAGAATCGTGTATATATCCCTTGCCGAATGCCCTGTTGCTAGTACTACACTATCAGCCAAATATTCGTTTCCTGCCTGATCAATAACCCCTTTCACTTTTTGACCTTTGATGATGATATCAGTCACTCTTTTATTAAAAAGGACTTCACCTCCTGCCTCCAGGATTGATCTTCTTATGTTCGAAATTATATTGGGAAGTTTATCTGTGCCAATATGAGGGTGTGCATCATAAAGGATTTCTGGTGACGCACCATGTTCTACAAAAACCCTTAAAATTTCACCTACATTTCCTCTTTTAGTTGATCGGGTATAGAGTTTGCCATCCGAAAAAGTCCCTGCACCTCCTTCTCCAAAACAGTAGTTTGAGTCATCATTCAACGAAACCCCTCTGTTAAGCATTGAGATGTCATACTTTCGTGCTTTAACATCTTTACCCCGCTCAAGGATTATTGGCTTAAAGCCTCTTTTTATCAGTGTAATTGCAGCAAAAAGACCTGCAGGACCAGCACCTACAATTATCACTTGCTTTTTGTTACCGACAAAAGGCAAGGCAACAGGTTTAATCTTTTCAGATTCCGGCTGATGCTCTCCAATAAAAGCTTCAAGTTTAAGTCTGAAAATGACCTTTCCCCTTGCATCAATTGATCTTTTAAGAGGATTGATATGATATATACGACCTTGAGGAACACCTGTAATGCGCGAAACTGCATGCTTCCATCTTACTGGGTCATATGCTTCTGAAGGATTAAGTTTAATTTCTAATATTTTCCGCATCAGGAAGTAATAACAGCCAGGGCTGCATGGTTGTTATTCGAAAGTAAACGATAACAAGAAAATTTTCGAGTTCAGTCTGTCGATTCCCTGAGTATATATAGTTTCGTTTCTTCTTAGAATATCCAGAAGTCCGTAACCCATTTTCACTTCAACACCGAACTTGAAAAAAGTGGTATAAAAATCAATACCTGCTCCTAGTTCTGCATAGAAGTCGCTTTTTTCAAGAACTACGCTCACGTCATTGTTTTCCCTGTTAACTTTTGAATCACTTGCAAGATCGAGAGAATACCTGAAACCTGCCAGCCAGTACGGGCGCGTATTATTATATCGTGAGCCTTTGTATTTAATGTTAAGCGGGAATTCAACGAAAGTAGATTGTATCTTTCTTGTTATGAGCATCGGTATTGAATCATGAACACCCAAAAACGATCCCATAATATGGTATTTGATATCTCGCTCTCCAAATGAAAGAGACGGAATAAACCTCAAATCAAGATTGTCATTTATCCTTAGATTTGATACAATACCGATAGTGAAACCATAATTTGGATTATGCCCGACACCATACAAATTTCCCGAATCAGCGAACACATCAGGTATTTGATTAAGAGAGCCGTAATACTTAACATTCTGAAATTCAGGCACTGTTTTAATAGTGAAAAGCATATGGTTCATGCCCAGAATAAATCCGAAATGATAAGGTGCATCATCATAGCCTGTCAGGTTACGAACCTTCCGGTGCTGGGCATTTGATTGAATACTAATTCCCAACAGTATAAGAGAGAATAATAAAGCTTTTACAACTTTCGACTGTATTGCAGGTAATTGCACGGATTTAAATTTTACTCTCATTAACGGTTTTTAAAGTATATTATTTTAAATTCTTTTATTTCAGAAGCAGAATAGCTTCTGAAAGCAATTGTTTACCATCCACGGGAACCACACCAACATGTTCACATACCAGCCCACCGGCAATATTTGCCAGGGCAGCTGTTAAATGTGGATCAACATTTAATGCCCTGCACAATGAAGCAACGCTGATTACAGTATCACCTGCACCCGAAACATCAGCTATCTTCCTAATATGCGCAGGAATATGAAATCTTCTGGACTCTCCATCAATCTGGTCTCTTAGAAAAATGCCATTTTCCGAAAGGGTGACCATCAGTGAATTTATTGATTGCTTCTGCTGCCATTCTGCTGAAGCCTTATCAATTGACACCAGGTCATTAATGTCAATTTCCAGTTTAAGCCCTTCTTTTAACTCTTTCAAATTAGGCTTAAACAAATCAACATTTTTATAACAATCAAAATTCTTCTTTTTAGGATCAACTACTACAGGAATATTAAGCGTACCAGCAAATTCAATAACCTGCCTTATAACTTCAGGAGTTAAGACTCCTTTATTGTAATCCTGTATAATGATCACATCAACAGTCTCTTTTGAGATGAGTTCCTTAACTTTAGACAGCAACTGATTCTCATCTTCTTCACTCAGGTCATGATCTGACTCATCATCAACTCTGAGCAATTGTACTTTATTTCCAATTATTCGGAACTTGGTAGTTGTTATGCGTGATTCACTATGTAAAATTCCTTCTGATGAAATATCATCATGTTTGAGCAAATTAACAAATACCCTGCCTTGCGAATCATTTCCGACAAACGAACATAGGATAGGTTCAGCACCTAATGACTTGATATTTAATGCAACATTAGCTGCACCACCAAGCATATTTGTACGCTGGTTGACCAGAACAACCGGAACCGGAGCCTCTGGAGAGATTCTATCCACTTTTCCCCAGATATATGAATCAATCATCACATCACCAAGAATAAGAACCTTGAGACCTTTAAACTTTTCAAACAACTGCTCCAGTTTCTCGCTTATAGAACTCATATTTATTGTTACTTAAAAAAGCAAAATTAGTGTAAAATCAATTCCTGAAGAAAATCTCGTTGAAGTTCACCAGATACAATTCTTTTGTCGATCTCGTTATGGCGGTATAAAGCCATCTCACAAATGAAGTATCAATCATTTCCTCTTTAATATATCCGGCATCGACAAATACAGCATCCCATTGACCGCCCTGCGTCTTGTGACAAGTAAGAGCATAGGCGAATTTTGCCTGTACAGCGTTATAGTAGGCATCATTCTTAATTTTTTCCAGTCGCTCTTTTCGCGAAGGTATCTCGGTATAATCCAAAAGTATTTCATCATGCAACTTCTGCATTTCCTCGTATGGCAATGAAGGAGCGTCAATTGTAACCGATTCCAGCAACATCCTGATCTCAATAACATCCATTTCGGGATAATCGACCAACTGAACGACCAAATCAGCAAAATGATAACCATACATTTCCCACTTCCTGATAATTCTTCTAACTTCTATGATATCTCCGTTGGCAATAAAACCAGCCTTGCTTGATATTGGAATCCAAAAGTAATTGTTACGAGTAATCATCATGTAATCGCCTGCCGATATCTCGGTTTCTCTGAACAGGATCCGGGATCTAATTTCCTGATTAAAGAGGTTGGCCCGCTTATTTGAACGCGTTATAATGACTGTATTTTCAATCCCAAATCTTCCATAACAAGAGTTCAAAGCATCTTCAAATTCCGACCCATCAATGGATTTTATATCAATAAATTTCCTTAAATCAAAGAATGGTACTTCAGGTTGCTCCAGCTTTACTTGGTCGCGAAGCAATGTAGCATTTGACAATATACCACTATTGAGCGATTGCCTCACCACTTCATTTAATTCATAAAAAATCACATCAAGATGGTACTGGTTGGTTAGCACTTCCATGTCAAGTGCCGGACTTTCTGATATTCCTACAGGAGGAAGCTGAGCTGTATCGCCAATGAGCAGTAGCTTGCATCCCTGAGACGAGTACACGTATTCTGTCAGATCTTCCAGTAAATCACGGTGCGAATAAATCCCTGGTTCAGAAGCTGTACCTGAGCCCTGAATCATAGAGGCTTCATCAACTATAAACAAGGTGAACTTATGTGGATTAATAGAAGGCATCATTCTTAGCCACCCGTTTTCACCAGTAATTGCTCTGTAAATTTTCCTATGAATAGTATTTGCTTGCTTCCCTGAATAACCTGCAAGCACTTTAGCAGCTCTTCCTGTTGGTGCTAAAAGAACCGATTGCATTCCTGCCAGATGAAGCACTCTTACCATTGAGCTTACAAGTGTCGTCTTTCCGGTTCCGGCATACCCCTTAAGCAGAAATGCCGGTCTTTTATTAATATCATAGGGAGCTGTAAGGAAATCCGACAACAAACCTATTACGCTCGTTTGACCTGCTGTAGGTTCATGTCCCAATTCATTCAAAATCCACTCCGACATTTGTCGGCTATTCATTTCAATCATCCCTCGCTCTTATATATTATTGATTGCATCTAGAACGGATATCCAATACCAAAATTCCAGTTAATGTCTTTCAGTTGGAAATACTTTGGTTTAAAGTGTCTGTCTCCTTCAGGTTTTCCAGGATCATATAATGGCAAACCACCATCAATTCTAAAAACAAAAAGACTGAAATCAAACCTAATACCGGCACCAGTATTGAGTGCAAGTGAGTTTAACAACCTGTCAATATTGAATTTCCCTCCCGGAAAATCAGTATCTTCATGTAACAACCATATATTCCCCAGATCGGCAAACAGGCTACCGTTAAAGAAACTGTAGATTGGGAAACGATACTCGATATTTGCTTCCGACCATAAATCACCCACATTCTCCAACACATTCTCATCTTCAGAATAATACTCACCCGGGCCCAGTGATCTCACCGGCCAGCCACGCATACCATTTGCCCCTCCGGCAAAAAATCCCTTTTCAAAAGGAAGCGAAATAGAATTTCCATAAGGAACACCAATACCAAAAGCAAGTCGGTAAACTAGCCTCTGGCGCATTGTAATCGTTTTATAATACCTTAAGTCCCAATCAATCCTGAAATATTGTGCGAACTTAAGACCGAACAGAGTATATCTGCCCTCTTCATCCTTGGATGCATTGGTAATATTGCTGAACAACTGGAACATATTACCAGCAGGCTCCAGATTAATTCTGAAATAAAAGAAATTGCTCCTGTCACGTAAAGCCTGGTTATTGAATACATATGAGTATTTCATAGCCAGTATCAAATGATTGGTGTACTGATTGAAAAAGCGTGGGTCCTTGAGATTTAGTAATATCTCTGTAAAGGCAGGGTCACGATTAATACTAATACTGCTCAAATCAACAGGAGAAAAGAAATGTCGTGAAACATCCGAAGCATTCCACTCATAACTTAAAGTGAACTTTGATAAATTACGCTCATACAACCCCGATCTTGATTCATAATTATAACCAAGTGCCAGCGTTGTCTTAGGCCGTGCATTCTGGAAGAGGTTTCTCACAGGAAAAGGGCTTAGCAATGTTGGGAAATCCAGTCCGGTTTCTACCCCGCCCGCCAATGAATTAAAAATACCCAAATGTGCATTTTCATCTTCCACTCCAAATTTTGGCTTTATCTCAATTGCTCCAAAAGTTCTTATCCTGAATGTTTCAGCACCAACGAAAATATTCCTGTTTCTGAAGTTTAAACTTCCCCCTAATCCCATTAAACCATCAGCATTGGTTCCTTCAGCCTCAATAGTAAAACCATTTACCGGAGCCCTTACCATTCTGACTTCCATATCAAGAAGCTTTTGATTCTTTCCCTCAGTTGTGCTTTCAACGGGCTTTACGTTAACCGAGACATAGCTACTCAAACCAAGATTCTGTATCCTATTATAAGTAAGATTCACATTTCGTTGGCTGTAATAATCATCAGGCTTAACGAAAACTGCCCTGGCAAGGGCCTCAGGTCTTAATCTTAAGGACTTTCTATATATTTGGAGGAAGTCAGGATTTCTGAAAGCATCTGCTTCGCGCGAAAAGACCAGAGTATCGAACTTTCGGATTGTGTCCCCTATTCCAGGATAATCTGTATGAATATAAATATTGTTGAACCTGTATCTCTGATGAAATTTTGATGAAATATCAGAAAAATCCTGTGTCTCTGATGGTTGTATTTCCGTAGTATCCTGACTTCTTCTGTTTAGTATAACCAGTTTTATATCAGCCAGTTTATCCTTACCAACTGTATCAACCTCAAAATATATAAAGTCGCTGGTAAAAGCGTAATAACCATTGTTTCTCAATAATTGCGTTATTCTGTCACGCTCAGCAGTCATTTTATAAGCATCATACTGTTCGCCTTCTTTGATCAGTGAAAACTTACTTTCATTATAAACCTTAGCTGCCAGCGTATCATCACTAATCTCATGTGTAAACTCTCCTACTTTCCATGGCTCAGGGGTTACCGAAGTATAAGTCACTGTTGCTTTCCCCCTTTTAATAGTTACCGAGCTAAGGATATCTGCCCCAAAATAACCTTTATTGGACAGGTACTGTCGCATAGGAACCAACGAGTTATTAACAAGTATGGTGTCAAGCAAAACAGGCGGTTCACTAAAATTTCGTATCACCCATCGGTTAAACCTGCTTTTTGAATTTCTTCCAAAAGCATCCCACATCCACACTTTCGATCTGAACAAGCCAAGAAATTTCTTATTGGGTTTAGGCTGGGCAAAATTCAGAATATCAGTTTGCGAAATCCCCGGGCGATCAGTTTTCACCACATTCCTGGTTAATATATACCCACCCCTTCTTTCTATCCTTTTGGATACACTACAGGAACTAAGAAAAAAAGTTAACAGTATTAAAACAAAAGCTTTACAACTGTGTCTTAAGGTTAATGACATATACGGGAATATGAGGCAAACTTACTAAATTATTTTGTATCTTTGAAGCACAAATGCGCACTCTAAACCAGCCGGACACTGGCCTCTATGATGGGATACTAAAACCAAACTAAAAAATCTATTTCACTTAAATTTTAATTATCATGAAAAAAATCTTTACTTTATTAGGGATTGTTTTGACTTTTGCCTTCACGGCCAAAGCACAATACACAACTCCGGGTACAGGAATCAACTGGGGTTTGAATGAATTAGTGGCAAACTCTTCGGGTGCTGTTATACAGGATGGCTCAAATTATCGCTTTACAGCAGGATTGTATATAACTGCTGGCGATACAATATCTATCCTTTCTGGTGCAAATATTATCATGAATGATGCAACTTTCATTGAATGTTCAGGAGGGTTTATTGTCAATGCCACTGATTCAGTCAAATTCACAACTGATGTTCCTGGCACCACCAGATGGCGTGGTTTCCGACTAGCAGATTCTTATTATGCCTACTTTAAAAACATGGTAATGGAATACGGCGGAGGAATGAGGGCCTTGTCAGATGGCTTCTTACATGTAGAAGGCAGTTCTTTCCGTAACAACTTCTATGCTTCAGGATCAACAGGATCATATGGAAGTTCAGTTATTGATATTTCAGGGCATGCTACAATTATTGGTAACAATTTCATCGCAAACCAGAGAGGAGGAATTTCATCACCTGCTAATGCAAATGCATCAGCCCTCATATTAAATAACTACTTCTTTGGCAATGTGACTGAAGACAGCAACAGACCCCAGATCAATATGGGTCCGTCTGGAGAATCCGACACAACTTTTATTATTGGAAACACAATCATTGGCAATGGATTTGTCAATTCAGGCGGAATTGCATTTTCCTCGCTTGTCGGTGTTCCCGGTAATACTATTATTGAAAATAATATCATTCAGAATAACAGATATGGTATAACGCTTACCGGCAGTCCAATAAACGGTGTTATTAAAAATAACATCATCAGTGACAATAACATACAAAACAATCCAGCACTTGGTGGCAGTGGTATTAATTTTACAGCATCAACTGCATCATCTCAACAGCATGCTGTGGTTACTGGTAATGTCATAACTGGCAACTTATGGGGAATTACCATTATCGGATACCCTCAGATTAATATGGGTGATACAGCTGTTGCCAACTATAATCCAGGAAATAATATTTTCAGCAATAATGGCAATGAAGGAGAACTTTACGATTTATTCAATAATGGGCCTGTTGCTCAGATGGCAATGGGAAACTGTTGGGGAGTAGAATCTCAGGATTCAGCAAGTATTGAAACAGTGATCAGCCATGTTGTTGACGATCCGGCACTTGGAAGAGTTTATTTCATGCCTGCTGGTTGTGATGTGACCGAAGAATATACTGTCACTTTCAGTGTTACAGATGGAGCATTACCTGTTGAAGAAGCATCTATCAGCATCAATGGCATAATTCTCACTACCAATGACACTGGTATCGCTTCAATTATGCTTGAAAACGGCACTTATCCATATGAAGTATCCAAAGCCGGTTATGTAACTACCACAGGAAATGTAACAGTTGACGGAGCTGATGTAACTGAGAATGTCATACTTCCGATTATTATTGAGGAATTCACTGTTACATTCACGGTTAACTATGATGGAACTCCGGTTGAAGGAGCACAGATCCTGATTGCCAGCGATGCTTTATTAACAAATGATCTGGGTATCGCAAGTATCATTCTGTCAAACGGCACTTATGATTATATACTTACAGCAGCAGGTTACGATACCCTCACCGGGACAGTCACTGTTGAAGGAGCTGATGTTGATGTGCTTATTGGTTTAACTACGGGAATTAATTCAGGATTATCCGAAAAAATAAAAATTTATCCTAATCCTGCCACCGACTACATCATTGTTCAAGGTATAAATTCAAAAGGATTTGTTAAAGCAGAACTTTATAACCTTAAAGGAACACTCACAAACAGCTGGAACACAATACAGGGATCTAAATTGATATTTGATAAAGCTCAGTTGTTACCAGGAATGTATGTACTTAACATCTGGTTGCAGGATAACACTACACCAGTTTCAAAAAGAATCATTATAAAATAATTATTGTAATTTTCAGTGATTCTCCTCTGAGAACATCTGCAAAATGGTAATTAATTAAAGAGGCCGTCCTAAATGAGACGGCCTCTTTATTCAAAGGAAATAAATCCTGATTAGTTAGTAAGTATGAACTATTCTTTCGATAGTAGTTCCGTAAACAGTCCGAAGAACGACTAGGAATACTTGTTGTCCCTTGTATTCTGGACTGAACCTATGAATATATTCAGTTGACGCTGTAGCATCTCCTTCATATAAAGTAGTTACTTTCGAACCTTGTAGGTTGTAAATCTCCAGTGTTACTCTTGAATCAGATTTGAGTATGTATTTAATCTCAACCTGATCATTGAATGGATTTGGAGACATTGTCAGAATTACATCTTGTTCATCAACCATTGGTTCACCAGGCAATAATGGTGAAGAAATCGGAGAACCCATGTTAACAGCCCACTTGCAATTTTCATCAAATGCTTCATTGATAACTGTTGCAGCATTTGCAATATCACTCAACTTAGGATTACTTCCCGAAGGTATGTAAACCTTGCCCAGAGCATCATTTACAAGCTCCAGTAATGAACCTACTGTTGCACCACCGTAATAATTATTCAGATAAGTAACAACATTAGATGCCACATTCAGAGTCATGTAACTAAATGTATATGCATCAGGGACCGTGCTACAACCGTAGGCATTGTTGGCTATCAGGAACGGTTCATTGAGTGGCAATCCTGCAAGTCCAGGTTCACTATTCCTAAGATTTATTGCCAGAGTCAATCCTTGTCCCAGGAGAACATTCTTTTTCAGGTTATTATCACTGTTATAGCAGGTATAAGCAGCATTTAATCCTGCTGCAGGTCCTCCTGCCGGTAACAGATCTTCAATACATTCAGCACCGGCTTCGCCATCAGTTGAATAATATGAGTGTCCGGTACGGCCAATTGTAATTCCAACAGGGGTCAGTAATTCGACAAGACGATCGTGTTGTGATAAGTCATCACAATAACTACCGCCTGGTTGTCCCCAGCCTCCCATAGTTAGAGTACAATTTTCAGTAGCAGGCTCACATTCAACAGTGTAATCACATTCAACCGAACAACCATCTTCATCAGTAATTGTAAGGATAAATGTTGCTGAAGCATCAGCCATAGCATCAAAAGTAATTGAATGACCATAACCTGAACTGGTAATTACCCAATCAGATCCTGGAGCAACACTCCATGATAACGATGCATATGGAACTCCTACTGTTGCTGTCAGGGTATTATTGACCATCGAGCAGAAGACAGGATTTCCAAAATTAGCCTCAAAATCAACATAGAGACAAGCATCGATTATAGTGATAATTACATCTTCGGTAGAGATATTATCACAAATATCAGTTACCCTGAACATAACAGTATACACACCAGGTAAGAGATCATTTTCATAGAGTGGGAAATCACCAGGTTCAACAACAACATATGGTTCACCATTAAAGCTGTATTCAAGGATAATATCTGCTACATCAGTACAGTTATCAGAATACACAGGTAAATCAATAACAACATCCGGACAAATCTGCGTAATGTCAGGCTCGCAAGTGATTGTTGGAGCTGTCTCATCGTCTATGGTATAGGTGTAAACCCAGTCATGACTATTTCCTTCACAATCAGTATAAGTCCATGAATAGGTAATCGTACCACTACAACTTACATAAGTGCCTCCAACGATCGGACCTTCAGCGGTGATTAAATTACCACAGTTGTCATACACAGTTGGAGGAGTAGGTTCAGTAACTTCTGTAACGCATTCAACATCTTCGCCATCATCTGCAGGCATGGTGAAGTCTTCATACTCGATGGTAAAGGTATAGGTCCAGTCGTGGTTATTGCCTTCACAGTCCTCATAGTTCCATACATAGGTAACATCTCCCTCGCAACCAGGAGTCTGGCTTACAACAGGTCCTGTAGGAGTGATCGCGTTGCCGCAGTAATCGTTTACTAACGGAGGCTCAGGAGTATAGAGGTCATCAGCACAGGCAATGGTCTCGCCATCATCTGCAGGCATGGTGAAGTCTTCAGGACCAAGTATCGTAAATGTACTTTCACATGTCTCCGGTTCGTCCAAACAAACATCATCAACTTCTAATGTGAATGTATATGAACCACCACAATCCGTTATCTCAACTCCGGGCATACCCAGAACATCATCAAATGTTGCCGGTAGACTTGATAAGTTAGATGTTGGTGTAATTCCTCCACTAAAACCAAAACCGGCTCTCCATACAAGGTATTCAGCACGGATATCGTCTAATGAGGCACATGCAGGTACATCCACATCAGCAGAACATGCCAGAATAGGTGTTAGATCTATCTGATATGGCTCTCCAGCGAAGTCTTTTAATTCCGCTGTGGTTGATTGTGATGTTTTGGTTCTTACAAATACTGTCGCAAAGTAGTTACACTCATCAAATCCTATACCAGTTACGAATGCTGAAAGATTAATCGCACCTTCTGCATATTGATTGATAAGGTACTCGGGCTGTCCGAAAGGATCCCATGGTGCATCTGTAATCTCCTGATTACTTGATAAATACAAAGAATTAGCAGGCCAATCACTCATTGGTAATTCCTCCCATCCATAGACAGCGGGTGGGCCTGGGGATATTAAAACCCATTTATGAACAACCGGATTGGCTTGTATTCCTCCATTTTCAAAACGTATGGTAACCAAAATATCACCTAATGTCCTGGTGCCATCCGGTCCCATCCCTTCAAAATATCCACTTGCAGGATTAGTGGTGGTTGTTCGCATATACAAAGGATTCTGCAAAAACTCAAAATCAATGTAAGCGTCTCCATCAACGGAAAGACGGTCACCCGCGAAAATACACCACAGGTCATCAGGATTACCTCCCAAAGATTCATCACCCCGAGTGAATAATACTGTTGCATTACCGATGTCATTTTTGTCAGGAACATTTCCCTCCCACCACTGAAAATTTACATCATAAGGGTAATGAATTTTAGCAGATGGGGGTCCAAATGCTGTTGGATCTTTTCCCGCACCCCAGTGATCAGCGAAGTGAATACTGATTGAGGGATAATTAAGATCATAATACTCTGGTGTGCCCATATTGAATATGGTTCCACCAGATCCCGGGTAAAGTGGTGAACTAAACCAGTCACCTACGCCAGGGACAGAATAGTTTGCATACCCATTCCCATCAACAGCAAAACCTCCCGTAGGATGCTGGACAGGAGCATCTCCATATATCTGTGCTTGAGAATTCTGGATAATGAGCATACTAAATAGTAGTATGAGCATTATCCTAAACTCCTTAACACGATACCAGAGAATGCACGAATCTCTTTTGTTAATTTTTTTCCATAGAAATAATTTTAAATTATTAATAAATGAAAATTGTGCAGAATGAAGCTTTGAGCTTCTAAAATTGCTTCAATTGCTGACATCTGGGGGGTGGGAAGAAAATGGAATATCTGTAATATTCCAAAGCAGGCTAAATTTAAATGGCCTAATAATCAGAAAATAAGGATTGAGAAATTTACCTAAAAGGGTTGTGTTTTGTGGAGTAGTGTTGTTACATACGCAGAATTTTTTATTTAACTTGTGTCTATATTTTTCGATATTAATGTTATCTATAAATATGGCCTATTGCAATACGTAATAATACGTATTTTTCAATAAAAATCCTTGATTGATATTCCTTTTCAGGACTTTATAAATCGTTTTATTAAAATACCTGGAAATATAATTGACCATATATTTTATAATCCATGAAAGCAATAAGTATGGATTACAGGCAATTCCTGAACAATATGTTATTAATCTATAGATTTGATATAATTATATGTTTGAATCCAAAGAGAAAAAAAACTGCCACTTTGAATGAACAAAGTGGCAGTTTTGTGTGGGAGCAACAGGGTTCGAACCTGTGACCCCCTGCTTGTAAGGCAGGTGCTCTGAACCAGCTGAGCTATGCTCCCATTAGTGTATTACTGAATGAGGCTGCAAATTTACAACCTTATTTGACATGTGCAATAGTTTTTACAAAAAATAATAATAATTTTTATCGACGATCACTGAATTATACAATTGAATCCTCAAATGGGTAACTAAAAACCATATGATGGTGGAAGGCTGAGGTGCTGTTTTCATCCTAAGGGTACCCTAAGCGTGTTTTAAGCATATTCTAAGCGTAAAATATCGGTTAGAAATCACTTAAAAGTGGTTTCTGCTAAGTTAAAAAATGTAACCAATCCTATTTTCATATCAATTTCATTTGTTTACCTTTGTATTAATTTCTTATGGTAACTAAAAATTTTACTTAATCGCTGGTAGCACTTAAATAGTATTAAAAAATGGCAAAACGAAAACCGAATGGTGAGTACGTAGGTATTGTTGGACAATTAGTCTTGTATGAACAGCGGGGTTGTGGGGTCATGCGAACCCGCACTCCGCACAGGAGTGACTCATCTCCCTTAGTAGCTGATGTTCGTGTATCTTTTGGAGGTGTTTCAAGAACACTTTCAAGAATTAAAAAATTGCTTGAAGTAGGTTTCGAAAACCACACCTGGTCTACCGCTATATCCGTTAATTGCACAAATAGAAAGCTGTTGAAAAACAAGGGTCAGCTTGATGGCTTCAGGTGGCTTCAGTTTTCAGGAGGAAAATTGAGTAGTGCGGAAAATTTTTCAGCCGAAATTACTGACGCAAAGAAAATCAAGATAGAATGGAACGGAACAATACCCGGTAGCCCTTTTCATGATAATGATATTGTTATTATTTTATTGTACAGCTCTTTGGACGATGAGTTTTACACTTTTTATCCAAATGGGGTGACCCGTAGTGATGGTTTTGCTTTAATAGATGATTATATTGTTAAACCCGGGGATAAAATTGATGTTTTCGCGGCCTTTAAAGTCAATACCAGACATTATAATACAAAAGGTAACAAGAATATTTCGTCAAGCGAATGGGTGGGATGTCTCGAGAGTTAGGGTTCCCTGCTTTCTCTGATAGTTCTGATATTTTTATATATTTTAAAAGCTTGTCTTACAGGTAACGGGAATCTGTTAATTGTAACTGAGGGATATTCTATTCGCTGTGCCCCGAAACTCTTATAAAAACGGGCTAATTGAGTATTGTTGGATCCTTCAAAATCGAGTGTCAAGTGGTTGCCAGCCGCCGAATAAATGAACTGACTTATGAGCATCGACATAGCTCCACTTTCTCTGGCTTCCTGATTTGTAGCTGAGAATAAGAAAGTGGCTTTATAGTGGCTTATAAATATTATCATGCCGGCGCATAAAGTGTTGGTTTCTGTATAGGCACCGTAGCTGAAGGCAATTTGTTTGTGTATGCCATGATAAATAAGTTGTACAAGTCGCCTGTAATCTGTGTCCTTAAGCTTGAGCAGTGATGCTCCTCTGTTCTGTCTGAATAATTTGACTATTTCTTCGGGATTAACTGAATCTGAAACTCTTATATACTTTTGCTCAGCTTTTGATACATTCCTTTTGATATTGGATGAAAATCTTTTGTACAATGAGTCGAATGGTTCTATCAGATCAAGTTCGTAGTTTGCATTGTTAAATATTTTCCACTTGTTTTCATCCGGTTTGTTCAAAGTATTCAGATTGATCTCTGCAAACAGGAATTTGGCCGGTATTGCATATAAAAAAGCATCTACCACTTCAGGTGTTATGTGTTTGATCGAGAATATCCCTAATTGTTGTGTGAAAAATGGTTGATGTAAATAGTATATCCCAAACTTTCTCCTGTAAGTGAGAGGAAAAACAGTCTCGTACTCTTCATTTCCTATAACGAGGGCATCCCAATTGTCTGCCATAATATCCAGATACCAGGAATATGCATACACTCTGCCATTGACTGATTGCTTGATGCATTGGTCCCACTTTACTTTATTGATGAAATCGTTGGTTATATACCGAATTTCCATATTATAAGCATTGTAACATTAACTATCGGTATATAACAAAGCAACTGCCCAAACGGCAATACCCTCCCCTCTCCCAATAAAACCAAGATGTTCGGTGGTGGTAGCCTTTATACTCACATCATTGAAAGGCACTCCCAATATCTCAGAAATATTACTTCGCATTTGAGGTATGTATTCAGCAATCTTTGGTTGTTGAAGTGAGATGGTGCAATCAATATTTCCTATCCTGAGTCCTTTGTCCAAAATAATTTGAACTACCTTGCTGAGTAAATTGCAACTGTTTGCATCTTTGTATTTTTGGTCATTGTCGGGGAAATGCGTACCTATATCTCCTAATGAAGCAGCTCCCAATAGGGCATCGCATACGGCATGTATTAGTACATCCGCATCTGAATGCCCTAGTAAACCGTAATCATCCGGTATCTCTTTTCCACCAAGAATTAATTTCCTTCCCTTTACCAGTTTATGAACATCAAATCCTTGTCCAATTCTGTACATGCTCGTTGATTATATTAAGACTGATAATAATTCGCCCTCGGTAACTCCAACAAAATAATCCTGAAGGCGGAACTTTGAGATTATGCTTTCGACTTCCTGTATATCATGCTTAACCCCTATAAGCGCTTTTTCAATCTCATTAGGGTCCTGAATATGAAAATAATCTCCAAATATTCTTACGTTTTGAATAATTCCATTTTCAATTACCATGGCAATCTGTATATTCCCTCCCGCTGTCTTTAGTTTCCTTTGGAAGTTGTATTCTGATGTAGTGCCAAAATTCCATTCGTTAGTGGCATATTTTTCATCGCGTAGCTTGTTTATCGCCTGCCTGTCATTTTCAGTAAATGAATATTCTTTGGAGCCCGGCGTAACATCGACAATGTGCTTCATAATCATGTCCCTGAATTCAAGAACAGTTAATGGATGTTTCAAATGTTCACTTATGTTCGTTACGCGACTTTGGACTGACTTTACAGCTTTTCCGGTAAATTTTGACGGATCCACTCTGAGAGCATTGATCAAATCTGACATTACTGATGAAAATAATAAAGTACCATGATGAAGTATTCTGTTTTTGTACACGTGTTCCGCGTTACCCGAAAATTTTCTTCCTTCTATTAATAAATCATTTCTACCGGAAAATTCAGCATTAATATTCAATTTTTGCAGAACCTCAATTATTGGCAAGGTAAATTTATGAAAATCAACAAGGTTGTCACCAGGTTTAATGGTTGATACAAATGTGAAGTTCAGATTACCCAGATCATGAAAAACAGCTCCTCCACCGGTCAGCCTCCTTACCACCTTTATCCTATTTTTTTCGACATACTCTGTGTTTATCTCAGCCTCAGTGTTCTGATGCTTCCCAACTATTATACATGGCTCATTACGCCAAAGCATAAAACAGTCATCTTCAAAGTGTTTTAAAACATATTCCTCAGCAGCTATATTGAAATAAGGATCGGTTTCGTGACGGACAAAACAAAGCATATATCAGATTTTGTTATGTTGATTTCTTTGATACTCCAAGTGAAAAAATTAAGCTTGAGCGACAAAAGTAAAGCATTTTAACACTTAGTGCAAATACACTGAAGTAGTCGTCGTAGTGCCTTAAATATCAGATATATAAATACATTATTTAACTAAACTTTAACGTTCAAATTTGTAAACATTACACTTCTCATTTCGTTAGTTTGATATCCCAACGCTCCACGTTTATATAAAGTTTCATATCACTAAACTCTAACTGCATGAAAATCACTACTTTAGCTTTCTGGCTCTTTATGGTGGTAGCCACTATCACTAATGCACAAAATCTACACAATTCTCCAAATGCAGCCTCGATTGAAGAGGAAGCTTTCTCCACAACAGGGTGGAATGGTAATGCAATCATAGAAGCCGATTCTTCGACATCATATCATGGTGATTACTCGTTACGTTTTGTCGTTAATGGTAGCGGTCGTGAAGCCAGATATACTTTTACAGCTGTCCCTGGTGAAGTTTATAATATTAGTATCTGGGCCAGAAGAACAGCCAATAGCCAGAGTCCGGCATTTGCAAACTGGACCGGATTTACAGGTGCTTCTACTCAGGTAATTAATAATCTTAATTGGACTGAATACACTTTTACAGTAACAGCCAATATAACAAATCCAATTATCAGGGTTTTTGCTGGTCCAATTGGGGCGGTTACCGGTAGAGAGGTTTTTATAGATGCTGTTTCTATTATGCCTCAAACACCGGCTGATAATGATCCACCTACGCCTCCATCAAGCCTGACATCGTCAGAGGTGACTTCCGATTCATTTATATTAACCTGGAACGCATCATCAGATAATATAGGTGTATCATCTTATATAGTATCACAGGATAGCAATACTATAAATAATGTGAATGCCCCGGATACAAGTTTACTTATTACAGGATTAACTGAAAATACTACTTATTTGTATACTGTAACAGCACAGGATGAAGCAGGAAATTTCTCACTACCAAGTGAAGAGTTAACAGTCACTACCTTAGAGATATTACCTGATACAATTCCTCCATCCATTCCGTCAGGACTGGTTGCAAATAATATTACCCAGTCATCACTGACTTTATCCTGGAGCCCTTCATCTGATGACACAGGCGTGACAGGATATTATGTTTATGTTGATTCCGTGCTGACAGACTCGGTAGCCGGAAATCTCACAACCATAAATATTACGAGCCTGCTGGATAGCACTACTTATGTATTTGCAGTTTCTGCCAGAGATGCAGCCCAGAATGTTTCGGAGTTTAGTGATACACTTGAAGTCACCACTCTGGAGATTGTGGTTGATAATGTTCCACCTACATCACCTGGCGGACTGATCGCATCAGATATTACTACAACCTCATTCACGATTTCATGGGATGCATCGTCTGATAATATCGCTGTGACAGGATATTATTATTATCTGGATTCAGTGTTAAGAGATTCAACAGCTTCTGATGTCATGACAGCTACTCTATCAGGGTTAGCATCTGATTCATCCTATACAGCGGGTGTTAGGGCCAGAGATGCTGCTGGAAATGTTTCAGATCTTTCACAAGTGCAGGTGAGAACACTGCAAAGTACGGGAGTGATTATTTATACTTCGGAAAACGCTAATTTACCTTTTGTTGACTGGCAAGCAAAAAACCTGACAGTATCAGGAAAAGCAGGAATCGGTACTCCGGCAAATGAGGATTATGCTCTCTCTGTTAACGGCACGGTGCGTTCGAAAGAAATCATTGTTGAGTCGGGTTGGTCAGACTTTGTATTTGAAGATGGGTATTACCTTCCTACTCTGGAGGAGGTGGAAGCATATATTGAAGCAAACGGGCATTTAAAAGATATCCCTTCGGCTGCTGAAGTTAAGGCAAATGGTATTGGACTCGCCCGAATGAATACATTACTCCTTCAAAAAATTGAAGAAATTACTTTATACATAATTGAAGCAAATAAAAAAATAAAAAAGCTTGAAGAGAATTTGAATCTTCAGTCAAATGCTTATTAAGTAACTTTCTTTTATTCAAATGCAATTTCCACATTTTAAGATATTCATATTTATATTTTGCATTTTTATTAATAATTCTCTTAGATGTTGAACTTTCTCATTATTAGGTCGTTAGACTACTGATAACTTGTGATTTGTTCCTAATATTTATAAAATCAATTGCATATTTATCAAAATCCAACATTAACTCACTCATTTTACCACAACGACCTAAAAATGTACTGGTATGAAGAAATCAAATTTACTTTTAGCAATCTTCCTTCTTATCGCAATGGGTTTGCATTCTCAGAACCTATATACAGCACAAAATGCTGCATCACCGAATAACGAAGCTAATAGTACTACAGGTTTTACAGGTGCCGCTAATATTACTTCAGTTAATACCACACCTCAGAATGGCTCATGGGCTATCAGGATAGTATCAAATGGAAACAGTCGGGACGCCCGCACTACTTTTCAGGCAGTAGTAGGGACAGTGTATGAAATATCTATATGGGCTCGGAGGGGTACCCCAAGTAACAACCCTGCTTTTGCTAACTGGACAGGTTTCCAGGGATTTCAAACAAGAGTAATAAATGGGACCAACTGGGCTCAGTACAATTTCACTTTAACTGCTACTAATGCGAATCCTGTTATGGTGGTTTATGCTGCCCCTATCGGAGCTGCATCAGGACAGGAAGTTTTCATTGATAATATCACTGTAACAGCACAAGGTGGCGGTGGTGGTGGAGACACTCAGCCCCCAACAGCTCCAACAAATCTTACAGCTTCAAATACTACTTCAAATTCAACCACTCTGTCATGGAGTGCTTCTAATGACAATGTCGGAGTTACGCAATACCAAATAAGACGGAATGACCAGAACATTGGGACTGTAGATGGTAATACAACCACATACAATGCAACTGGCTTAAATGCCTCCACTACATATTCTTTCAATGTACTTGCGTTGGATGCTGCCGGTAATATTTCACCTCCCAGTAATACCATTCAGGTAACCACTACTGCAGGAGGGGGAGGCGGAGACACTCAACCTCCAACAGCTCCTACGAATCTCACATCTGCTAATACCACTTCCAATGCAACCACGTTATCATGGAATGCTTCGAACGATAATGTTGGAGTTACTCAGTATCAAATACGACGAAATAATCAAAACATTGGTACTGTCGGTGGTAATACTACTACTTATAATGCTACAGGTTTAAATTCTTCTACAACATATAGTTTTAATGTGCTTGCTCTTGATGCTGCCGGCAATATTTCACCCCCCAGCAACACCATAAATGTTACTACAACCTCCGGAGGCGGAGGTGGTGATGGAGTAACTTATACTTCCACTAACTCCAATTTACCAACCGTCGATTGGCAGGCAAGAAATCTTTATGCTGCAGGAGTCGTTGGGATAGGTACAACTCCAAATGCCAATTTCCAGCTTTCTGTCAATGGTGATATCAGGGCAAAGGAAGTTATAGTGGAGTCGGGTTGGTCAGATTTTGTTTTTGAAGATGATTATTATCTTCCATCTCTTGAAGAAGTGGAGCTATACATTAAGGAATATGGTCATTTGAAAGACATTCCTTCTGCATCAGAAGTAATGGAAAATGGTGTTGGACTGGCTGAAATTAATACTAAACTTCTTCAAAAGATTGAAGAATTAACTCTGTATATCATTGAATTGAATAAAAGAATAGAGCAGCTTGAAAAAGAACAGGAAAATTAAAGAATATCATTGATTTTTTTACCGTTTGAGGGATGGCATATATAGTTGGTAACTTATACATTTTTGTCGCCTCATTAACGGTGTTTAAGAATTAGTCTATAAATCAAGTTATGAAATCAATCACAATGAAAAAGATACTTTTACTAACTGTTGCTATCCTTCTATCATGTTCGATGGCTTTTGCACAAGGAATAAGGAAAAGCTATGATGAAATGACTAACAATGAAAGAAATAATCTGGTCAATGCTTTTTACCAACTCAGGAATGGTCCGGATTTAATCAACGAGTTGGCTGTTTATCACGGGGAATTTTTCAATTTTGATAACACTGAAGATCCCACCAGGCTCGACATTCATTTTAACTTACCCGATGAACCTGAAAGGGAAGTGTTTTTTGCGTGGCACCGCCAGTTCGTTCTGGAACTTGAGAGAGCTATGCAAAACATCAACCCTTTCATTACAATTCCTTATTGGAATTCATCTGTCGACCAATCTATTAATTCTCCTTTATGGGCCACTAACTTTTTAGGGCAATTTAACTCTGATTGGGGGTTAAATCGTAATCTTGGAGGAAATGATCAATTGCCTATGCCTTCGGAAGTGAACCAGGTGCAATCATTAACTAACTTCTTTCTTTATTCAGATTTGATGGAAAGAGGTCCTGTCCACCATGGAGCTCATCGTTGGGTAGGTGGCGCTATGGCGGCAACAGTTTCTCCACGCGACCCTGTATTTTACTTACACCATGCTTATATTGATAAGTTATGGCAAGAATGGGAAGATCTGAGAGGAAATTCTGCATACCTAAGAAATAGCATGTTGAGATATGATGGCACATATACGTTTGCAGGCCAGACGCTTCCCTTGGTAAATCCAAATAATATTGTGGATGGGAGAGTATATGGAATTTTCTATGCCGAAGATCAGTTGGCTCAATTGGATAATTATTCAGTTACAAATTCTTACAGGAATCCAGAAATTTTCTTCTATCAATATAATATCGAAGCCGCAAATAATTTTGTAGTTCCCGCAAATAGAACTGCGGTAATAGAATCATCTGTTCGAATCAGACTCCTACCGGGGTTCAGGGCATCAGAAGGTTCTAACTTCATTGCAAGTATTGGGAATGGAAACTCATTAAAAGATTCTCCTGTTATCGTCAGAAATACCAAGCCGTGGGACAACCGTGGAATTCCCATTAATTGGGATGCTTATCTTCCACAGGATGACAGAGTAAAAGCTGCGGGTGATATCAGAATTTTTCCTAATCCATTTAGTGAGCGAATTACACTTATGTCGAAAGAAATATATGACAACTGGCTGATTGAAATTTTTGATATGCAGGGCAGAAAATTATTGCAATTTACTTTTGGAGGTGGAGCTTCTGTGACAATCGATAAAGAGATTTCATCACTTTCGCCAGGTACCTACCATATTAAAATATCGACCGATGGTAAGATGATTACCGGTTCCACTATTATTAAACGATAGGTAATTGATCAGAAATAATTGTGGGTTAACTCTTATTTGTAGCTGAATTGATTTGAAAAAGCCCGGAGAAAAATGCCGGGCTTTTCATTATTAGTTCTCCGATTGCTTTCTGAAAGCATCAAAGTCAAAATGCAAGGTAAATCTTAGGGTGTTTCCAAGCGGATTCAACTGATCAGTCGGAATTAAATAACTGAAATCGAGTCCAAATACATTGTATCGCAATCCGGCTCCCAAAGTAAAGAATTTACGGTTTCCCTTAGTGGCATGTTCATGGAAATAACCGGCTCTGAGAGCGAATTGATTATCGTACCAATATTCAATACCTGCAGCTATGATTACTTCATGAAGTTCTTCGGTTAAGCCTCCGGGAGCATCAAAAAATGACTGGAACATTCCAACCGGAACGGAAACATTAGGATCTCTACCCTTAAAGATAATAGGGTTATTATTGTCATCATATATTACGGCTCCACTTGAGTCAGTCTCATAAACCGGAGGAGTGGGAATCAATAACTTATTAAAATCTAACATAAATGATAGCTTGTTAAAGTCATCAATATCTAATGTCAGATTAGTTCCTAATCTAAGATTGGTCGGGATAAAATCTCTCTGAGTATTATCGTCAGAATAAGAAATTTTTGCACCGATATTACTAATGTTAATACCCCAGGCAAAAGTTGCCCCTTCAATATTATTCATCTCAAAAGGATGTTCAGAATAAATGGCAATATCAGCAGCTACTGAGTTACCTGGTTTGGTTGAAGAACCTGCTACTTCCTGACCCTGAGTAAGATTTGAATGAATAAATCTTGCTGAAACGGCTCCTGAAAGTCTGTTGGTAAGCATTCGTGAATAAGCTCCTGATATAGCAAATTCATTAGGACGGTAATTACCTACCACATCGCCAGTAACGTTAGTAAACACGATATCGCCTAATGAAAAATATAATAATGAGCCGGCTATTGCTTGATCATCACCGAGTTTCTTATAACCGGAAAGGTAAGCGAGATTTATATCAGAAACAAGTGCCCTTAGCCATGGACTATATGATAATGAAAAGCCCATATCACTCTTTAAATAGGAATATTTTGCAGGATTCCAATGCAATGAATTAGCATCGGGTGCGCTGGCTCCACCAACTTCACCCATACCTCCTGACCGGGCATCAGGTCCAATTTGTAAAAAAGGTACTGCAGTTGTTATTGTATTTAATTCCTGACCAATAACGGTTGATTGCTGAGCGAATGATTTACTTCCTGAAACCAAAAAAAGCCCTGAAATAAGGCAACTTAAAAGAACGTGCTTAAAGCGCATACAGTAATTTTTGAATGAAAAGTGCAAATTTATTGATTAATTTTATATAACGACCAAAATTAACTCCTTTTAAAGGTTAGAACAAATAACTCTTAGAATTGTCTTTTATTGCACATTCACATAAAAAAGGCAATTTTTACTTTTAATTAGTTACGCAAATTCCATTGAGAGATAGCCATATTCCCCACTCCATCGCCGACAGTAAGAGTTAATAGATTTACTCCTTTTTCCATGATTGCATCTTTACGATACGTCAACATCCTGTTTTTAGCGTCATAATCGAGCAATATCCATTTGCCATTTATCTCTCCTCTATATGTGCTTATTCCACTCAGGTTATCGGTAATCGTTATTCTTATTTCATTTGTCGTCGAAACATCCATCCCTTCCTTAAAATTTTGAGCACGAATTATAGGTGGAATCGTGTCAGCCATTACAGTATACTTGCCAAAATCGCGCAATTTTACTTTCATAAATCCATTTTCAAACTTACCCCCTACCGATGAAGGCTTATTGGCATTGTTGAGTCTTACTACTACCAGTTTCGTTGTATCTACTTTTACATCACTTTTTACCCTGATATTCAAATCGTAATATTGATGCAATGGTACCATGGGGGTATGAATAGAATGTATTGATGAGTATGAATTGCTGAGAGATGGCGATTTCCCGTAGATGAAACGGATACTATCATATAAACAGTTTCCTGGAAGGCTAATCCTCATATCAGGTGTTGCAAAATTATTAGTTTGGTTAACGGTGAACAATAAGCCTTCAGTTTTTATCCCACCAGTGGTTTTATCAGAGACTTTTGATTGTGGTTTAACACCTTTGACATAAAATCTGAGAACTGATTCGTTTAAATGGGAATCCTTAATAGTAATCTTGATATGGTGCAGCATTCCCGGCACAGCAGTGAAGTCTCCTTTTGAAGGATTATAAATGTACATATTCAGTTTATTGCCCGGATCAGTATGAGTTCGCATAAACTTAACATTGCTATTATAATAATTAGGATAATCAATAAAACTATTGATGTATCGGGTTTCTGCAAAGCTGAATTTTTGCGCCTTCCACTCAAACACTCTAAGTGAATCGATGAAGACAGCATATTCAGTCACACCGTTTCTGTTGCTTGTTTCATTCATAAGATCAGATGCGCTGACGCCGAGTGAGAATCTACCTGCTATATAAATAGTATCAAAAATCTTCAAACGGTAAACTGGTCCCCATCCTGCAAGAGAAAGAGTTACCGGAGTTGCCTTATCGTTGATTGTAGAGTTCATACCTTCAGGATATATGCGAAGACCATGAAGCGTAGGTCGAATAAAATCTTTGACCTGTATACCGAAGAGAACAGGATCAATTGGCATTTCGGTCTTTGTATCCCTGATTTCAAAATGAAGATGTGGACCTTCTGATGAGCCGGAATTCCCCGATATGGCGATTATTTCCCCTTTAGATACTTTTAAAAGCCCTTTTGGCGGAAAAAGATCCACCGCAAAAGATTCTTTTTCATACTGCCTTGCCCGTATCCAGTTGTCTATTGCCGCATTGAACTTTTGTAGGTGTGCATATACCGTTGTAAATCCATTAGGATGGTTGATATAAACGGCTTTGCCAAAACCACCAGGTTCAATTTTTATCCTAACAACATAACCTTCAGCACAAGCATAGACAGGTAGTCCTTCCTTTCCACCGGTGCGGATATCAATTCCCGAATGAAAATGGTTTCTTCTCAATTCTGCAAAGGAGCCGGATAATTGAAGAGTTCCTTTAAGAGGAGCCATGAAGTATTCGGTTGGGTAGCTCTGTGCCTTTAGATCTGTATAAACAACCGATATCAGTAAAGTAATCAGTAATAAGAATTTCGCCATAAGGCAAAATTAGCCAATTTACTTTTTATAAAATGATGGCATGTGGTTTGAATAAAAACTTCCTGGTGAAATTAACGTTATAGATATTATCCTACGCCATATACGGTCAGATTATCTATAACTCGTGTTACATTTTCGAAATTCAGTAATTAACTAACATTCACAGCCCTAACTAAAATTACAAGTGTAACCATGTTGATGGAAGATTTTCTGATTAAGCAATTAAGCATCCTTATTTTAAGCGCCATTAAATTCATGGTAGCAGCCCCGGCATCATACCTTTTTGGATATTCATATTTGCATACCATTCTGAACACTACTATAGGCGGTTGGATTGGCGTTTTGATTTTTTATTATTTAGGCAGGTATATTTTTTCACATTTTTCTTTTTGGAAAAAATTGGTCCGAAGATTTTATCGCAGAGTTACAGGCGGCTCTTTTAAAGCAGGTTTAATAAAAATCAACCAGGTGGAAACTCCAAAAGTGTTCACTCGCAGAAACAGATGGATTATCAAGATCAGAAACAGATATGGATTCCCGGGTTTGATCATCCTTACACCAGTACTACTTTCTATACCATTAGGTACTTTCCTGATTGTGAGATACTATTCATATCGTCGGGGTAAATTAGGCTGGCTAACACTTTCTGTTGTAGCCTGGTCTGTCATTCTTTCCACCTTTATCAATTTGTTCTAATTTTGCAGAAATCTGCTTAATACAGGAATCAACAGCTATTTTGATGAAATGGTATGCTTGTTATACGAAACCAAGAGCTGAGAAAACCACTCAGACTCGCTTGATCAGGGCAGGTATAAATTGCTACCTTCCATTGAGAAAAGAACGCAGGAGATGGTCTGACAGACTTAAGACTGTTACCGTTCCATTGTTTTCATCATACATTTTTGTTCAGATAGAGGAGCATGAATTCAATAAAACAAGAGTGGAAGGTGAAATTGTCGGTTTTATTTCCTTTAGTGGAATACCTGCTTCAATACCTGATGAGCAAATTGAAATTATTAAGAGAATTGCAAGTGATGCAGAAGAAGTGGAAGTAGTTCCTTCGGATATAAAACCGGGGGAAAAAATTCAAATTACAGGAGGGACCCTAATTGGAGTTCATGGGGAATTGATCAGACACCAGGGAAATCATAAAGTTCTTGTCAGATTAACAGAAATTGGACAGGGATTAGTTTTTACAATTGACAAAAGTTTGATTTCACCTGAAATTGATCATTCAGGCTAATCTTTGATATCAATTACATTTCAGGAGTTATACTTACCCTTCTTAGTCGTCATTTGAAACTGAATTGCTCTTGCCGAAAGCATAGTCAAGCATATCTTCATAGACTTTTGTCCATCCTTTCCATCTTCGCCATTCTGAAAATGATTCGTTATGAAACAGGCTGATAAAGGTTCCACCAACGGCTTTGACTGAATCAATAAGTGGTATTATATGAGTCAGAGCTTCGGCTGCATCTATTTTTTGGTAATCGCGTAATGTACCATCCATCAACGCAAAGGGATGAACACGAAGATTCGTTACTTTTTCCATTTCAATGTCATACCAATAAAAGGAATGGCATATCCCTGCCCTGAAACCTGTCTTTGCAGCAAATCCCATGGTATAATCATTTGTAATATCCTGAGCAATCAAATTCCGATAAGTATCAGGCAAATGTAACCGTAGGAAATGTTGTCTTGAAGATGTCACTTCCCTGTGTATGACCTGAGAAAGTTCCTGAACTTCTTTTTGTAATAATCCTTCAATGCTGTTCGACGCATAAGAAGGATGTATTCCTACTTCTCCCTCGTCTTCAAGTGACTTGATGAGTTGAAGAAACCATGAATTACTAACAGGAGTATTTTTGTCGAACGTGTCGTATCCGGCAAAGAGAATAAAGAAAATGGGGCTCAATCCATACTTACGGTGAAGTGAGTGAATGTGTGTATAAGTATCAAAAGGATCTTTCTCAATTTTCATTATTGAGCGGTATCTCCTTAAAAAGCCTTCTTTATCAAGTGCTCTTGCATCCTTCAAAAATCCCCCAACACTTCTAATAAAGCCTTTATGTCTGAATGCCCATGCAGCATCTATATCAATGGTCGGGATTACAGTGAAAATACTTTCCTCAATTTCTAAATCCGGGTAATTTCTCTTTAAGATTTCTCCTAACTCCCGTGCCCAAATATTAACAACCGGTTTTTGAAGGAAATCTTTTTGATGTGCAAGTGAAGAAAACGCAGAAAATCGTCCGTGTTCATCTCTTATAAAAGGAAGATATTCTTCATAGCGGCTTACCATAAAAAAGGCAGCTGAAAAGATATCAAAAGGCAAACAACTCTCTTTTGAATATACGGGGAATAATGCCTTAGTGCCGGCAAAATCGATCACATTAACCTGATGAATGTTAATGCCTCGTTCATTAATTAAACCTGCAGGCACAATCAGACATTCTTTTGGAGATAACGGTCGGCTGTTATAACAAATCTTTGGCAATACCGAACCAATAAACACGTCCTGATCAGCAATTATTTCAACATTCAAACCAAGTAATTCATGTAATACCAGGTTTGTGATATACTTTAACCGTGGAGAAATACCTTCTGCGTAAATGAGGATTTCATTCATATCTTAGGGATTCAACAGGATCAAGAGCAGCTGCTTTTAGTGCCGGGATAAGGCCTGAAAGTATTGCAACAATGAAACATAGGGTTACACCAAGAATAATCCATATCCATGGAACAATAAACCCTGCACCTATAATCATGGCAAGCACATTACCTATAAGTATGCCCAGAATAATCCCGGCAAGACCACCAAGTTGTCCTATCACAATCGCTTCCATAAGGAACTGATTGCGAATGGTTGACTTGTTTGCTCCCAGTGCTTTACGAACTCCTATTTCTCTGGTTCGTTCTGTTACGCTGACTAGCATAATGTTCATCAATCCAATTGCAGCACCCACAAGTGTAATGATTCCGATGATTGTGGCTGCAAGACGGAGGTATTTTATATTGTCGTAAAGCATGTTTGCCAGGTTATCACTTTTGGTAATTTCAAAAGGATCTTCTTCAGTAGTCCTGGCGTCCCTGATTGAACGCATTAATCCATGGGCTTCTCCTATGGCAGCGTCCAGTTGTAATGGATCTTTAGCAAGTACATTTATTGTGAACGACTCATTTGGACGGGAATAAGTTTGCCTTGCGTTTGTGACAGGCAGCAAACATAGTTTATCAGATCCCATCAAACTGGCTCCCTTAGATTTGAGAACTCCTATTACCTTATATTTTGCCGTACCAATACTTACTATCTTATCTAAAGGGTCTGCATTATTTGGGAATATTTTAGTTGCAACTTCCGAACTAAGGATCGCGGAATAACTTCCATAAAAAACTTCATGAGGAGTAAAGTTTCTCCCTTTTTCAATTTCATAACCTGAAGTAAGTATATAATTTTCATCGGTTCCAATTACAGGCACATTAGGATGGGTTTTTTCTGAACCATGCTTAACGGTTGCAATCGAAGTTGCCTGCATTGAGATTGAAACAACAGCGGGGAAACTGTATTGAGCCTTAAACTGAGAAGCGTCTTGCCAAGTTATGATGCGATAATATTTGGCTAATGATTTTCGAGATGCACCCTCTATTCTCGATTGTCTGTTGGTGATAGAGAAAGTGTTAGCACCCATCATGGTAAAATTCTTATCAAGATAAAACCTAATAGCATCAATAGAGGTCAATATTCCAACCAATGCCATAATTCCAAATGCAATGATAAGTATTGTAAGAACACTACGTGTCATGTGCGCTCTTATGGAATCAATTGAAATTCTAATATTTTCTTTAACCAGCGTCGTCATGCTGTCTTTGGTTAAGAGAGGTTTCAGAGTTTACTGCCAAAAGCCAGATCGCCTGCATCACCCAAACCAGGAACGATATATGATTGGGCTGTAAGTTCATCATCAATAGCACCCACCCATAAGGTAACTTCATCAGGTGGAAGATTCTTTCTTATATATTCAACTCCTTCCATACTTGCTATGAGTGTAACAATATGGGTATGTTTTGGGCGTCCTTTCGTAAGAAGTGCTTTGTAACTCAGTACAAGAGAAGAACCAGTAGCCAGCATAGGATCGGAGAGTATTACAACCCGATTGGAAATGTTCGGAGAGGAGACATATTCAACCTGTACATCGAAACTTCCATCCTTTTTATGCCTGCGATAGGCTGAAACAAAAGCGTTCTCTGATTGATCAAATACAGCTAAAAGCCCTTTGTGCATTGGAAGACCGGCACGGAGAATAGTCGCTAAAACCGGAAATTCCTTTAGCACAGGAACTTCAGCCACTCCTAATGGTGTCGTAACTTCCCTTGTTGAGTATTCCATCTCCCTGCTAATCTCATATCCCATAATTGCCGCCAATCTTTCCATATTTGTTCTGAAACGGAGTGAATCAGTCTGAATCTGTGCATCCCGAATCTCTGAAAGATACTGATTGAAGATGGAAGTTTTGGAACCAATGTTTCTTATCATGTGGCTGGATCTTAATTTGTACAAATATAGATTAAAAATCGTAATATCTGTTAAACATGTCAGATCTCAATCCAACCCAAATGTACATCTGCTGTTCCTTGCTTATTTCGGATGTCCTGTTATGGAATGTAATTCCTGATGAAAAAGTAAGATTAGTAGCAGGATTAACTATCACACCGACTCTTAAGTCGTGCTGTACAAGATTTGTTTTAACACCCTGGCCAATTTTATTATTAAATTCTGTTACGAATGTTTTGTAAGGAAAGTATATGTTATGTCCGTAATTACTACCGGCAGAATCAGCACCATAAGTACTATAGATTAGTTTATACCCAAATTGCCACCGCTTTATTCTCTTATCCACCAATACAACAATCTCTCTGAAATTAGCTCCCTGAGGATGTGCAAGAGGTTGATTATAGTGACCGTAATTTTGTATAGCTGAGTTATGAGAATAGGTATAAGGCCTGACATGATTATACTCTGCCTGAACATATAGGTTAGGAATGTTGAAAAAGTCGTAACTCTTTATACCTGCCTGAAAACCATGCTTATTAGCCCACCAGCCATCTCCTTTAAGTACATGCTCAAGTTTAAATTCGTCGAGTAACATTTGAAAATACAGCATGTTGTGCTTAAGGAACTTGAGGCGAATGCTTCCCCCCATAAGAGCGTTATCGGGTGATCCCATTGAAAATTCAACAGGTCGGTAAAATATTATTGGATTGAGGTATTGCAATTCGAAACCTCTTTTTCCGGTTGAGTCGCCTGCATGCCATACAATGGATTCAAAAAGCCCTATATTAAGCCAGTGTGTGACATTCCAACTCAGATAATGAGTGGTTGTATATTTTTTAGGCCAGGGATCCCAGGAACCTTTAGGCTGACTGATATCCATGAGTTGACTGAAAATATTCACGTACTCAATATTCCATACTCGTGTATTAATGGCAAAATATGGATAGTTGAAAGCTACATCGGATAATAAGAGAGAACGATATCCATCGCCTAGAAAATTCTTCCCATGTCCCAATCTGAAGTTAAAATATCCTGAAGGAGAATAAGATACATGTCCTTCTGCAAATGCGTAATCAAATCCGGTTCCTTTAAACCTTTTATACATTGCCTGACCAGGTACTACCCTAAGATCATTAGACTGCTGATCTGCCCAGGTGGTTAAGACTGCCTGACTTTCGTAAAAAGCTGAATGGAAAGAAACTTTATTACCAATCGACCCTTCAACCCGAATTCCCCGAGTATTTACCCAGGTATTTCGTTCATCTGGTTTTTGAATATTACCAGATTCGCCTGTTAACCCTCCTTTCCCCATAAAAGATTCATGTCCTATGCTGAAGAAAACCATTGGATCAATTATCAGCTTTAACCCGGCGGTATCTACCTTAATTAAAGATTCGAAAAACAATTTTGACTTAAGCAACTCCTTAAAATCGCCTTTAGTTCGCGAAGATTTTTTGTTTGAAATGTCGTTATATGCCGAATAATAGAAAGTATCGGACCTAAATGGATAAACAGGATGCCATTGAGTCCCTTCAAGTATTAACTTCCTCTCTTGTTCAATCCTTTGTGTCCTCTCAAGAGGTAGAGTTATTGACTGCGAGTACAGGGATTTAATAAAAATAATAAGGAGACTTGCTAAAAGTAACTTTCTACTCATACGTCAGATTTTCTTCACCAAATGTTTCATTTCGCTACACCACTAATATCATGATATTTCTTAAAACATTAATTTTTTCTAAAATCAGTTTAATTCTCCAAAGATTCAGCTGATTCATCCATAGTTCTTACTCCATTTATTTCTTCATCAATAATCTGATAGATTGAATTGTTGCTTATAAATTCAGGTACCATTCTTTTTAGCTGTCTTACTACTGAGAATTTGTCAGAGCTTTCCATAGCAAGTTCAAGTGCATCGACATTTATCTTCACATCAGGATAACGGTTATATCTTACCCTTGCAATGGAGATTTTCGGATGATGAGTCTGCTGACCTTTTTCCTTATCATAAAGAAGCTCCTCATACAATTTTTCACCGGGTCGTAATCCCGTATAAACGATTTTTATGTCTTTTTCAGGTTCAAGACCGCTCAAACGAATCATATTATAAGCAAGGTCAGCAATCTTAACTGGCTTGCCCATATCGAACATAAAGATTTCGCCACCATTTCCCATAATCCCGGCTTCAAGAACCAGCTGACAGGCTTCGGGTATTGTCATAAAATACCGCGTAATTTCAGGATGAGTAACTTTGACAGGTCCACCCAATGCAATTTGCTTTTCGAATAATGGAATTACCGAACCATTGCTTCCGAGCACATTTCCGAAACGAGTAGTTATGAATCTTGTGTGATTTGCAACCTCATGGTTAAGGCTCTGAATGTAAATCTCTGCTGCACGCTTTGAAGCCCCCATCACATTGGTCGGATTTACAGCTTTATCTGTTGAAACCATTACAAAACGCTCTGCCCGATACTTTGATGCCATGTCAGCTATATTGCGTGTACCTAATATATTTACTCTGACAGCTTCAAATGGATTGAGTTCCATTAAAGGCACATGTTTGTATGCGGCAGCATGGAATATTATCTGTGGCATAAAATTATTAAAGATGTGCTCCATCAAGTGCTCATCACCCACACTGGCCATCATGAAGTTGTATATATGTGCTTTTGATTGAAATCTCTCCATCAGTTCTTGTTCCAGATTGAACATTGGAGTTTCGGCTTGGTCTACCAGAATCAACTGTGAGACATCTAAGGTTGAAAGTTGACGGGCTATTTCGCTTCCAATACTCCCAGCAGCTCCAGTCACCATTACACGCTTTCCCTTCAGTTGTTCTAACATGTGTTCATTATCTAACTTAATCTCTGAACGCTGCAATAAATCTTCAATTCTGACCCGACTAATTTGGGTGGCAGACAATTTCCCATCAATCCAATGAGCAACAGGGGGAATCTCTTTTACTTCAAGATTGGTTTGAGACAATACATCTTCAATAAGTTGCCGTTTACGATCTTTAGCGATCGTTTGAATTGCAAAAATTACTTCCTGCACCTGATTCTTCCTAATGAAAGTAGTATTAAGGACTTTGGGTGAATATACATATATTCCTTCAATTGTCTTGCCTATTTTTCCGGGATGTTGGTCAATGAACCCAACTACTTTAAAGCTTTTTGACTGTTCAGCTATAAGAACATTCTTGGTAATTAAACCAGCAGAACCAGCCCCATAAATTAAAACATTTACAGAATCATTGTTTGATTTGATCCAATAGTAAATAAGCTTGATAGAGAATCGAGTGATAGAAAGAATAAAGGTTGATAGTATGAAAAATATAATAAGGACTGAAAAAGGAAAGTGCGAAATCCACAGCAATCCTATCCTATCATTTATTATTTGAATTATAAGTAAGGTTGCTGTGATACTTACCATAACCTTGAACACAAGAGTTACATCACGAGTGCCAGTATGCCGAATGATGCTCCGGTGAAGTCCACTGAAATAAAAATGAGACCATGCAATGCATACCACCAGAATCATCTGATTGTACATTTCATTTCGCACTTCATCAGTAAGTTGAAAATTAAAACGAAGCGTATATGCAGCAGCAAATGAAAAAGCTATGATGAATAAATCCTTCATCATGACCAGCCATCTTGGCAAAAATCTGTTAGACTGATCAAGGAGAAATCTCCTAAGTATGTTTTTATAATTAAGTAACACTTTTTTTCCCTTTGAAGGCGTAAAATTAGACATTAAAAGATAATGGAAGTCATGTGCAGAAGGAAACTTTTATGATTACAAAGTTCTATTTCTCAGTGCAATGAGAGACTTCTTCTTTTATTTGTTAATTGTCGGATTTGAAAAAAGTAACTAAAAATAATTTCTTCTTCTTTTAAGGGAAAAACGAATCACCATAGGTGCAGTCTGAATTATGACCACACTAAATAATACAGCAAGAAGAAAAGAAGCACCAATATTAAGGCTTAAAGTAGAATTAACTAACGGAAGGATTAAAATAAATGAGAGTAAAACCGGGATAACTACTCCCAAAATCAACCATGTGCGCATTCCGGATATTCCCTTTAAAAACTTACGGGTGGGAACAGCTCTGAGGAAGTACCAGCAAAATCTTCTACTACTAAAAGTAAGCCAGGTAATCATAACAAATACTGTTAAAATCCTCAGCCAGATATATGGAATAAGCCAGGTCATTGCCACTCCCAACTGTCTGAATTCAAATATCCCTGAAATTAAAGCCCCCCCTACCAGTATCACCATGTAAAATGATAACCATGTAATTGTTAGTCTGAATATCCAATTTCTCTTGCGGGAAATAAATTCAGGTAAATACATTCCCAGTAATCCAAAAAAAAGATAAGGTAAAGTATAAATTAAAATTACCTTCCCTTCTGTCCATCCTGATTGGCCTAAAGCAGGAAAAGTGACCAGAAAAGGTGAGTAATTGAATTTTATGCCATTCAAAAATGCAAAAATTGATAAAATCCCGGTATCGAGTATTCTTACTACCAAGAAAGCGAATAACGACAGAGCAGTGGAAATCGCAACATACCTGAGTAAAGATGATGCGTCGCCATAGGAAAGCACTTTAGGTTTATTCATGCAAGAATATAAGGAGTACGTAATGAATGCGTTGGCGAAAATACGAAGTTTTTCGTTTGTTCATCGAAAAACAATTCACCTCGATGAATTAAGAATATATAACCGGATTATAGTGCAATTGCGTTCACATCGCAATCATATTATCTCAAATCTACTGAAGTAAATTTATGCCCGTATTTCGGCTTTCTTATCAAGTTGTTGGAATACGGAATTATTACTCTTATATTCAGGAATCAGATCTTTAATAAGTGCTACCAATCTCATATTGCTGTTGAAGTTATTATTCGCTGCTTCAGGCAAGGTTGATTGATTAACCATCCTATGAAAATCATCAAATCGACTACATATTTCCCGGAAAGGATATGGGTTAGTATTTGCAATGAAGATTTTGGGATGAGGGGTTTTAGTACCTTTTTCTTTTTCGTAAAATAATTCTTCATATAACTTCTCCCCCGGGCGCAAGCCAGTATATACAATTTTAATATCCTTATTGGGTTCCAATCCGCTTAATTTAATCATATTATATGCCAAATCAGTAATTCGGACTAGTTTACCCATATCAAACATCATAATTTCTCCTCCTTGGCCCATAGCACTTGCTTCGAGGACTAGGCGACATGCTTCAGGTATTGTCATGAAATATCTGGTTACCTCTGGATGTGTGACAGTAACAGGACCACCTTTTGCAATTTGTTTTTCAAATAATGGTATAACTGACCCATTACTTCCTAAAACATTCCCAAATCTTGTTGTAATAAACTGCGTTCTCTTTTTAAAATCCTCAGTATTATGCTCGTACTCAGGACCATTCAATTTATTTTTTTGATTAAAATCAATTTCTTCCTTCTTTTCTTTAGAATGAAGGTGGTTATTAAGACTCTGAATATATATTTCTGCCGCCCTCTTGGTGGCACCCATGACATTCGTAGGATTAACTGCTTTATCAGTTGAGATCATCACAAACTTTTCCACACCATATTCAGAAGCGAGGTCAGCTACATTTCTGGTTCCCAGGATATTGACTCTGACTGCTTCATGTGGATTTCTTTCCATCATCGGCACATGCTTATAGGCAGCAGCATGATAGATAATTTGAGGCCTAAACTCACAAAATATCTTTTTCATTGAAGAGTGATCAGCCACATCTGCTATAAAAAAATGTAGGCTCTCATTCCTGAATCCATTCTCATCAGGAGCGTTTCTTTCCAGCCTCTGAGATATTTCGTTTTCCAAATGAAACATCGGGGTTTCGGCTTGATCAACCATGATCAGCACATCCGGGCTGCACGAACATAACTGCCTCACTATTTCACTCCCAATACTACCTGCAGCACCAGTGACCATTACCCTTTTCCCATTGACATGTTCACGGATATTTATATCAGATAAGACTATTTCATCTCGCTGCAACAAATCTGTTATTTCCACCCGCCGAATTTGTTTTGCAGAAAATTGTCCATTTATCCATGATTCAATAGGTGGAACTTCTTTAACTGTCAATTCAGGAAGTTGAAGTAACTCTTCAATAAGCTCCCTTTTTCTGTCCTTACTTATATTATGAATTGCAAAGATGACTTCCCTGACTTGATTTTGATGAAGGAATTTGGGATTAAAGACCCCCGTTGAAAACACCTGAACTCCTTCAATTGATTTACCAATTTTAGCAGGATTATTATCTACAAATCCTATGACCCGAATACTTCTACTTTGATCCGCCTGTATCAAATTCTTTGTTAACAGCCCTGAATTACCTGCTCCATATATCAGTACATTATAGGAGTCACCTTCATCTTTAAGCCAATAGTAGAAAATTTTGACTGCACTACGAACCAGAAATATAATCATGCTAGAAAGAAATGTGAAGATAATTATCACTGAAGCTGGTATATAATAGAAGTCAGGAAAGAACTTATTGATTTTTAAAGCATTTATCAAAACTATTGAAGACGAAAGGATTAATATAGCTTTAAGTAACCTTACAATATCTTTTAAGCCTGTATGACGGATTATGCCTCTATTAAGCTCCATTGCTTTAAAGATAAAAGCAGATAAAAGGCCAACAGGGATCATTTGCAGATACATTCCCTTTACTTCGGCATCAGAAAGTTGAAAGTTGTTTCTTAATGTATAAGCAGCAGCAAAGGAAAACAGCACAATGAATACATCCTTCAGGAGGATAATCCAAGAGGGTAAAATTATAGACGATTGTTCTAAAAGGAAATTCTTTAATCGGCTCATGATAGATTTATCTTCACTTACCTAAGGCATCTGCCTTATTTTCAAATATAAACTCATTCACCAGCATTTCCTTAAGGCTATTGAAAGAGTCTAATTCAAATGCCATTTCTGTCTTTCCTGAAGGTTGGTCGAAATTCCCGTTTTCGATAAAATGCTTTAGCAGAAATATAATATATTTACGCTCCTTATTTTCCTTAGAAACCCTGAGTGTACCATCAATGGATTGAAATCCATGGTTATCTATTACTGGAAACTTAATCACTTCTAATAGTGAAATTAAATATTCAGCTTTGGTGATTGGTTCTTCCAAATGGCGGCTTTTTTTCAGAAGTTCTGTTAATGTTTCTTTCATGAATAACGATTGAGACCTTCTTAACAAAAGTACCCCATTTAAAAGTTTTAGTAATAATCGTTTGATAAATGAAACCGGACGTTTGATAATTTAAACCGTACATCTATCCAATCACAATAATATTTGTGTATAAATTTTCATTTCAAGATCAGGATAATTATTATTTGGATAGAACTCAATAAAGATACCGGCTCTTTGACTAACTTTTTAATTATTTTTGCAATCTAAATAAATAAGCATGAAAGCTTTAGTCACAGGTGCTGATGGTTTTATCGGTTCACATCTTACCGAACAATTACTTGCAAAAGGATATTCTGTAAGGGCACTTGCCCAATATAATTCATTTAATTATTGGGGTTGGCTTGAGGATATACCTCAACAGGAAAAACTGGAAGTAGTTACCGGAGATATTCGTGATCCACATTTTGTAAGAACCATCGTTAAAGGAACTGACATCGTCTTTCATCTGGCTGCCTTAATTGCTATTCCTTATTCATATCATGCACCTGACAGTTATGTTGATACTAATATCCGAGGCACCCTCAATGTTGTTCAAGCTGCTCGTGAACTGGGTAACATCCGTGTAATAACCACATCAACATCCGAGGTTTACGGGACCGCTCAATATGTTCCAATTGATGAGAAGCATCCACGGCAACCTCAATCTCCATATTCTGCGACTAAAATTGCATCAGATGCCATTGCACTGAGTTTTTACAATGCATTTGACCTTCCTTTAACCATAGCCAGGCCTTTTAATACTTACGGACCGCGCCAATCAGCGAGAGCCATTATCCCAACAATAATTTCTCAGATTGCCAGTGGTATTAAACAAATAAAACTTGGCGATTTGACTCCAACCCGCGATTTTAATTATGTTAAAGACACTGCAAATGGTTTCATTTCCCTTGCTGAAAGCGATGCAACCATTGGCAAAGAAGTAAATATTGCTTCAGCACAGGAAATCTCTATGTTCGACACTCTTAATCTGATTAAGACAATTATGGGAAGTGACGTTGTCTTTTTAGTAGATGAGCAACGATTAAGGCCTTCAAATTCAGAAGTTTTCAGATTGCTTGGCGATAATTCTCTGATAAAAGAACTCACGAATTGGGATCCTGTTTATGACCTAAATACCGGACTTAGAGAGACAATTGAATGGTTCCTCCAAAAAGAAAATTTAAAAAAATATAAGGCCGATATCTACAACTTGTAATTATCAGTGCACTAATCCCTCTATGATAAAAATCATTTTACGAACTCTCATTATTCTCTTATTTGTCTATCCTGGTAAAGTACTGCCACAATCGCAAATAATCGAGGAGGGACATTCAATTGATCGGAATATTCCTGCCGGTTACTATGATAAGGCCATTGGATTGAGAGGTTTGCCCCTTAAATCTGCACTACACAACATAATAAAAGGTCATACTAAGAGAAGTTACAGTTTCCTATGGTCGGCTTTTTATACAACCGATGATAAACCAAATGGCACTGTTTGGGATATCTATAGTGATGTTCCTGATGGATCGCCCAATGGAAACCCACCCTATATATTTAATTTTGGACCACAGGGTCATCAATGCTCAACTACACCTGGTACCGAAGGCGTATGTTATAACCGTGAACATTCTTTTCCACGAAGTTGGTTTGATGGAAGTGAAAGTGATACTATGTATACTGATCTTTTCCATCTTTATCCTGTCGATAGCAAGGTTAATTCGATCCGCAATAACAATCCATATGGAGAGGTAAAATATCCATCATGGACATCAAAAAACGGAAGCAAATCTGGGCCTAGCAGCATACCGGGATATAGTGGAACAGCATTCGAACCCATAGATGAATACAAAGGAGATCTTGCACGCACAATGCTTTACATGTCAGTGAGGTATCATCATCTGATTGCTTCCTGGCAACCATATGCAGATGCCATTCTAGATGGAACACTATGGCCATCGTTCGATGAATGGCAACTTAATATGCTATTAAAATGGCATCGATCTGACCCGGTTAGCCAAAAGGAAATTGAAAGAAATGAAGAAATTTATAATCAATATCAATTTAACCGAAATCCTTTCATTGATCATCCCGAGTTTGTAGATTACATCTGGGCTCCAACTATTAGTATTGAAGAGTACAAAGCCCCGGAATTTAATGCTTATATTTTAGAAGGGTACTTAAGAATCGAAGGTTTAAAAAGAAATAATTTAGTTTACATCAGCAATATCACTGGTCAGGTGATATGTTCGGTTCACTCAACCGATGCTGAAATTGAATTCGACTCTAACAGATATCCTCATGGTATTTATATTGTAACTGTTATAAGCAATACTGGCATAGCTGCTAAAAAAGTGATTTTCTGATGATGTCTATCGTTTTATTTTTATCAGACTATAGTATAATTCACTTTTAGAAAAATCAGTTATTTGATTAGGACTTTTAAAGACTCATGTCCGTTAATCGAGACAAAATACAATCCTGGTTTCATCCCTCTAAGATCCATAATTTCACTTGAACTATTTATCGCAATCTTTCTGATTAATCCTCCCTGAACATTATAGACACTCACATTTGAAGGAGTGGATGGATTAAATGCGGGATAATTTATAGTAATTTGATCTGTGGCTGGATTGGGATAAACTGATAATGTATGAGCAACAGGCATCTCATGTACATTTACATATAAACCATTCTGCCATACCCCCCTGTTTAATGTACCAGCATATAGTACACCCTCAGATGATGACGCGAAGCTCCTTACAGGTGGTAAAGTTACTTCTCCATTCGAGAATAATGACCAGGTTAACCCGAAGTCTTCCGACCTGTAAAAATCATAATAATCACCTGCATATAATACGGCTTGATTATCAGTTTCAGCAACAGTAAGAAATGGGGTCCCGGGAAACAAGTCTGTTATATTAACCCAGGTATATCCATTATCCTGACTTCTGAAAAGATTTCCATCAGAAGCCATGAAAAACTGTCCATTATTTCCAGCGATTATTTTTTCAACACTATTATTAATAAATTCAGTGTTAATAGAACTTGCATTTGCACCGCCATCATCTGATCTGTAAATATAATATGGATAGTCTTGTTCACTTGCAAGTATAGTGCCCTGATTGTTTATTTCTATATCGTTGTAAATTGATTGAGGGAACGCAGTGAGTATCCAATTATAACCACCATCGGTAGATTTCAGAACACCCAGGTATTCCATTACAGCGAAAACATCACCTGACTGGCTAAATTCAAAATCAATCAAACGATTTTCAAAACTGCTGATCTGTTCCCAGGTTTCACCATTATCAGAACTTTTCAGTAGTCTTCCAGATATCCAACTGTTGATAGCTAAATAAACATCATTTCCGTACACCATAATCTTGGCAAAGTCTCCTGTTAAAGTATCAGAAATAACGATCCAATTGCCTCCTCCATCATCAGAACGCCATACTTTATTTCCCAGAGCATAAATAACACCCTCGTCGTCAACAGCCATGGAACTTACATGACTAATAATCATTCCTTCCACTTTTTCTTCCCATACATTCCCATCATTCATTGACCGATAAGTGCCAATTCCTCCTGCAAAAACTGAGTTTGTGGTAGAAACAAGGCAATAAAGCTCCTGGTTAGGAAGTCCATTGTTTATTGTATCCCAGGAAATACCACCATCTGCTGATCTTCTCATCCCGTTATAACGTGTTCCCAGGAAGATCTCATTTTCGCTATTTATTGAAATTGACGTTGCCTCATCTTCCATGATGAGTTCCCATGAGGTTGCATTGTCCAATGTACGATAAACCCCCATATCCCATCTATTGGCAGCATAAAGTGTACCGGCAGTATCAAAAGTAAGAGAACTCACACCAAAAATAGCCGGAATAGGATTTAAATCCTCCCATGTCTCACCTTGGTCAATCGACATTTTAAGCATTTCGTTTGATCCAAGATATATATTACCTTCCGGGCTGACAGCAAGTTCAATGTATTCCATATAATTTGTCGGATTAATGTCGAAAAATGCCCATGAATCTCCCTCATCATGTGAAACAAAGACACCTGGAGGTCCCTCAGTACCATGAACTACACCTCCATAAATCACCCCATCTTGATCAATAGTTATTGCCTGTATTGACCGGATCTCTCCCAAGTCTCCGGTTAAGCCCTGATTAGCGGCTTCCCATGTCGATCCATGATCATAAGACCGTGATATGCCGTCAATGTTTGTAAAAAGGACACCTGAAGGACTTATTGCAAGGCTACTCCCGACACTATTAGTAAGCCAGTTCCATGATTCACCATTGTCTGATGACCTATATAATCCGGAACCTGAAGCAATAGCATATAAAAAACCAGACTGGTCCGTTTCAAGACAATAAATTACGCCTCCACCCATTGGCCCATTTGTCTGCTGCCACTGTGCAGATGAATTTATTGTATAAAAGGAGAATGTTAATAAAAGTGCACTAAATAAGATCCTGAATTTTGGTGTAGAGAGTTTCATATAGTAAGGTATAGTATTGTTTTCGAATATTAAATATGTTAATGGCTAAGTTATTTATTATGAACATGTTCGGTGCAAGAAAACAACACCCGAAGTATTACCCTGTTCACTGAAATATCAAAAAAAAAGAAAGAATTTCTGAACTTCGGGGTGAAAGTGTTGCTCAGTTCCCCGATTCGGGATACTTATCAAACACTACAACCACGGAACCACTTCATTACTAATTTTGATTATTGATCATTCAAGGTTTGAATAATTATGCTGTCTCCCATGATTATCGGGCCTTATGAAGCGGACTCACATATTTAAGCCTTCTCCACTATTTAAAATGGATTCTCATTTGCCAATGAGTCATCCATAAAACCACTACTAAAGAAATCACTTTAAATGTCATTAAAACGAAAAACAGTTGACGGCCTTCTATGGAGCTTTATTGATACAGCACTTGGACAAGGAATACAATTTTTTGTAAGTATTGTACTCGCACGTCTTCTACTGCCACGTGAATTCGGATTAATTGGTATGATTCTGATATTTATTGCCTTATCAGAGGCATTTATAAACAGCGGGTTCAGTAGTGCATTGATCCGTAAAAAGGACTGTAACCAGTCGGATTATTCTACCGTATTCTTTTTTAATCTTGCTGCAGGCATTGTATTCTTTTTAACTCTTTTCTTTGCAGCTCCATTTATAAGCAATTTCTTTGGCGAACCTCAATTGAAACCTATTGTTCAAGTTCTCGGAATTGTTCTGATTATAGATTCTGTAACACTAATTCAAAGAACAATTTTAACCAGGGATATTGACTTTAAATTACAGGCACGTGTATCCTTTATAGCGTCTGCAGGATCAGGACTGATTGCAATCTTTATGGCATGGAAAGGAATGGGTGTCTGGAGCCTTGTTGTGCAACGAATAAGCCGTCAAGCGATAAATACAGCTTTTCTGTTATTCTGGACTAAATGGAGACCATCGCTGATCTTTAGTTTTAAATCTTTCAGGGAATTATTTGGTTTTGGAAGTAAACTCCTGATAAGCAATCTGATTGATACATTTTACAACAATATTTATTACTTACTAATAGGAAAATACTTTTCGGCTCAACAGTTAGGTTTCTATACAAGAGCCGACGAATTTAACCGATTACCTTCACACAACCTTTCGGGAATCATTCAACGGGTAAGTTATCCTGTCCTTTGTAGTATTCAGGAAGATCGTGAAAAACTAACTCATACTTATCGGAGATTCATCCGCAGTGCTATGTTTATAGCTTTTATTGTAATGTTGCTAATGGCTGCAATGGCTGAACCACTTATCATCACACTAATTGGCGAAAAGTGGCGTGAATCAGTTCCATATTTTCAATTACTCTGTTTTACCGGAATGTTTTATCCTTTACATGTCCTTAATTTAAATATTATTCAGGTAAAAGGACGTTCAGATCTCTTCCTCAAACTTGAAATTATAAAGAAAGTTCTGGCAATACCCACAATTGTACTTGGTATATTCCTCGGAATTAAAGTCATGATCTTTGGGATGATGGCTAACACGCTCATCGACTTCTACCTTAACAATATTTGGAGTAAGAGCCTGATTGGATATTCTTTCAAACAGCAGGTCAAGGACATTCTTCCCTCATTAGTAATTGCTGCAATAGTTGGTATTACTGTTTATTCACTTGGCATGTTCTTAACTTATGGTTACGGCACAATCCTTCTCTTGCAGGTAATAACTGGAATTGGACTTACGATTGCTATAAGTGAATTCACTCGGTTCGGAGATTACATTTTTATAAAAGAAACAATTAGAGAAAGATTTAATCTTCGTCGTAAACCCATCATTATTAACAATATGGAGGCTTCAGTAGTCCCTGTTGATAAAGCTTGATTCTTAAAATAAAGGTCAGTAACCTTTTTATTTGTATAATGACCCTAAAACTATTACCTAAAAGATTGCTATAACTTCAATATGTTAATCCTGAAACAATTAATAATAAAATCGACATCAAATTATTGACCAAACGCTTTGTTCTATTGTTATAGATAATGAATATAACTCGTACTTCTCTGTAACCTCGAATTTCTAAAACAACACTTTTTATTAAATAATATAGCCGGGTAATACCCGGCTTTTCTTTTCACCAGTCAGGACAAGGCATGCCTCTTGAAGATCTTCCCGAAGCAGCAGGTACCAATACATAAACAATTCCTGCTGAAATCCATGAATACATATCATTTACTCCATCGCTTGCTATTGTTGCGTCTAATAAACCACTATCCGTAGCACGCATTCCTCCATAAAGATCAATTTTCCAATTTGTATTTAGCTCATATTTAATTCCAAGCCCAGCTGTCAGAAACATAGCCGATTCATTTACTGCTAATTCGCTCATGAAATCGCTTGGGATTCTTTCTCTGTAAGTGTCAACCTGCAAAAAACCACCTCCAATATTAAGATATGGATCAATTCGGCCAAGATAGCGTGGGATAAATAACCTTAATAGACTCAAATCCACATTGAGACTAACCTCGTCAAGTTTATTTTTAAATGAATAAGCGAGGCTGGCATTAGAACCTTTCATGTGAGCACTCAAGTAGTTAGCTCTTACGGATACTCCTCTGCTTATCATTTTCCCGAACATATAACTCATTCCAAAATCACTATCTTTCCTGAAACTTTCTGCCAATCCTTCACCATTTTCATAATGACTTAAAGTACCCAAAAAGGTAACAGCACCAGCATTGAGTCCAATCATCCAACCTTCACCAAATGCAAGAGGTTGAGCATTCATATCATCTTGTGGAAACAATGCCATGAAAATAGTTATTAATACGATGACTCCTGCTTTTGTATAAAAGCGTGATTCAGAATCTGAACCTGTTCTCAATTTATTAACTGCTTTTCTCCCGGAATCTGTTTGTACAGGAAAACCTGAAGAAACTTCCATCCTAAATAGTGATGAAAATTTATGATCTAAAATAGGAGTACGAGAATTAGCTTCAGCATAAATCACCTCCACAGGTGAAGGCTCAATCCAATCATTTTGATGTTTCGAAGGTTTTTGACGAGTGGAAATAAATGGGAATCCATTGCCTATTGATTTGCTGCAACCAGTGCTGTATGAACCTGACCGAACTTTATGATCCACTGGTTTTTTACCAAGTAATTCACTAAAGATCGGATTACAGGGATTCAGCCATGTGGAGTTTCGATTTTCTGAAAAAATGAAAGTTTTGCGTAGTGACATAGTTAGGAAAAGTTTTTGAGTAGTTGGAGTTCGTTGGAGTTAGTTGTTGTAACTTTTATCCTTTCTTTTGATTTCTAAAGGTTAATGTTCATGATGTGGATCAGGTTGTATTATATCTTCCGGCTCATCCCCATTATATGCAAAAATCATAGTGAAGTTTTTTGAATGAATCAATTTAGGATAACCTGCTTCGTTATATTCAATATGATATTCAATTAGCCTGGTAGCATCGTTTGATCTTTCAATAAACTCTATTGGATTATTACGAGTATTGTATCGCCACAACAATTCATCATAATAGAATAGTGGATATTTACCATAAAACTGAGTTATTTCTCTGACTAATAAATATTCTGAAGGAAAATTAATTGCTGAAGTATAAGAAGGCCTGCTATCATACCTGAACTCTCGTTGATAATGATAATTAAGGAATGGATATCCTGACCGTGTAATTATCTTCATGAGGTTTCCATTTTCCCATGAATAATATAAAGAGTCGAACTTTATTGAATTGGGATCTGTGCGACTTATAAACTTGGTAACTATATGGTTATCTGAATCTAAAGTCAGATCTATAATTGTTTCTTCATGGCTGGAGGTCGCATATTTCAATTTTCCACTCTCATAATAAAAGCGAGTGGTATCAAAATAAGTTCCACCATCATAGTATCCACAGTTTGTAAAAACCGAGGTAAGAACTCCATTTGAATATCGGTAATGTACTGAGTCGATGCCATCGACTGTTGCAATTAATCTACCATTAGCTCCATAAATAAATTCCATATTGTTCCAAAAATGAAGTTTCTCAGCTTCATCATATTCTCCATTATATTTATCGGTGTGGATAAAAGGATCTGAACCATGTCCATCATCATCATCCCCATGATCCACTCCTATTTCCCAATGAATTATTTGGGTTGTAAGAAGCATTTTCCCATCCTGATGGATATAATCTTCATTTTTATCATGAGAGCACGAAACCAGTGCTAATAAAAAAAATGAACCAATGATGAAAGTAGAAAAGTATTTAGATAGCATGTGAGTACATTTGAGTTGAAGAACAAATGTAGAACACTCAAATGCCTGATTATGTTCTGATTAAAAAGGAAGTCAAATTATTGCAATTTCACCAGTTCAATTATTAACCTGAACAAACTTTTCAATTAAATCTCTGAGCTTTTGTTTATTGATGGGCTTGCTGATGTAATCTGTACAACCTGCTTCTCTGGTCATTTCATTATCACCGGGTAATGCATAGGCAGTTTGGGCAATAACTGGAACATACCTGTTGAATTTCCTGATTTGTCTTGTAGCTTCCAAACCATCCAGATCCGGCATTTTTATATCCATCAATACCATTCTGATATGCGGATTTTCTCTTACTATTCTCACAGCTTCAAGGCCAGTATTTGCTCTTATCAAATGAACATTCATACTTGAGAGAAGCATTTCCAGATAACGGTAGCTTATATCATCATCTTCAGCAATAAGGAATGTGCAGGGGTGTCCATTTAACAAACCACAGTTATTTTGAATTTGGAAATTGTTTTCTGACTTTTCTTTCCTAATAATATCTATTGCATTATTATAAGGAATTGAAAATTTGAAGGTACTACCTTTATATGGCTGAGATTCAACTGACATGTTGCCCCCCAGTGATTCAACATATGCTTTTGCAATGGCAAGTCCTAAACCCGATCCCTCATAGGTCCGTGCGAGATGTTCTTCTGCTTGAACAAACCTGTCAAAAATCGCCTTTAACCTGTCATTGGGAATTCCTCTACCAGTATCCTTTACAAAAAAGGACAACATACCATCCTCGAGATAATTTCCAAAAACCACACTACCCTCCTTGGTAAATTTGATAGCATTTTTTACAAGATTCGTTAATATACCATCAAGCTTAAATTTATCGGTTATGATATTTGCATCTGCCCCTGTAACTTGTTCAGATAAAACAAACTTCAATCCAAGGGACTGGGCTTCAGGTTTGAAGAAGTCATAGATAAAGTTCATAATATGCTCAACACTAACAAGTTCAAGCTTTGCCTCCCTCTCACCGCTTTCGATTTTGGAAATTTCAATAATATCATTAATTGTATTAAGTAACCTTTGACCGCTGGCATTCACCAATTCGATATATTCCTGACGACATTTTTCTTCAAGGTCGCTGTCCTTCAATAACTCCATAAAGCCGAGAATTCCATTCATTGGAGTTCTTATTTCATGGCTCATGTTGGCAAGAAACGCCATTTTTAAACGATCGCTTTCTTCAGCTTTCTCTTTTGCAATGAGAAGACTATCATATAACTGCTTTTGTAAAAGCTCTTGCTCTTTTTGTTTTTGCTGTAATTCTTTGCGTAGTGTAATATCTCTGGCAATAATCATACCTGATTGCCGCCCCTGGAACATAACAACATTGATAAACAACTCGACAGGAATTTCCTTGCCAGTCTTGGTTGTAAATACAGATTCCATTACTTTTAATTCCTGTTCAGGTAAATGAAATAAGAAATCACAAAGCCATTCTTCAGTCAGGTTGTGGGTAAATCCATTAAATCCAAAACTTTTAAGTTCTTTTAAATCATAGCCTAAAGTTTTAAGTACAGATTCATTGACATCAATAAGGCATCCGTTCATGTCAAGCACCCAAATCATTTCATTCATCCCGTTAATTAGATGACGATAATCTTCAACACTTGATTGCAATTCACTTATTAAAATTCTAAGATCTGTTTCAACATTATTCAGCTTTTTAAGGATAATTCTTGCCTGATAAATAACGAAAGCTATTGTAAGAAGAGCAATGACAATTGGAGGCCAAATCGTATATACCTCCTGAAGAGATCGTTGAAAATATCCAAGAATAAATATTGGCGCAGTGACTAATAAGACGAAAACAACAAGACTGCCAAGTTTAAAATGCTTATCAATTGAAAGTTTCATCAAGTTCTATTTCTGTATGCCGAGATCTTCTGAAAAGAATTAATTATTCAATTTCCAAATGTAAAATAAAACTTAAAGTTATCACCTACTGCAAGAAAAAAAAAACATATAATTTTTATGCTTTTAATTCAGTAAACTTACATTCTTCAGTGAAGGCAATCGCTGCTCCAACGGCTGTAGCATACTCTGCACTTGATGGTATGAGAAATCTTATATCGAATAATTTACTTAAACGTCTGAAAATTTCTGAAGCTTGTGGAACGTTTGTGAGATTACCGGTCAAAACCACATCCTTTGTTTGGTCATTTCTGGAAGCGAAAACAGCGATCATTCCTATTGTCTGAAAAACCAGATTTATTATCCCCAAAGCTATATCATTACGAGATGCAAGATCACTTAGGTTTCCAAAATTTGATGCAGTTGATTCGGGTGGTAGTCCTGCCAGAAGATCGGTAGTTATGTCGCCAATTGTAAGATCAATATGTGACAAGCTGCCTCCGTTAGCCATTTCAATCAAGTCATTGAAACTTCTAATATTCAGCATTCTATTAGAGAGTCCGAGTAACGTACCTCCCCCTACTCCACTTCCTCCCAAATGTTTAACAACATTAGTGTCTGCTTTAATAAATGCCGTGCCTGTTCCCATACTTACGATAATTGCATTTGTAAGCTTACTAAGAAACAGTCCACCCCGGCCAATAGCAATAAATTCATCAATCTTGCCAGTAGGGATTCCGTGAATTCTTGAAGAGATAAAAGATGAACCAACTCCCGTAATCATTATTCTGCTAATATCATTCAGACTGAGTGAATTTGCACTAAGAAATTTACCAAATGCACCATATACTGATGCAACAGGGTCAGTAGCTTTTACTAACAATGGATTTACAATTGTCATGTCATCAAGGCCTACAATTTTAGTGGTACTTCCACCAATATCAATCCCAATAATCTTACCCATGATTGTCAAATTTATATCTTATGGATGCCGTTTTCAGATCTCCACAATTGCACAAAATTAACATAAATACAGGGGTAACCAATTAAGATATTTACTTTATGCCTTAAAGCTGCTGCATATAAGTTAAAATAGCGGGAGGATCATAAAGATCTTGCACTGGATGTTCTCTTAACTATAATGCGTTTGCTATACTTAGTACAGTTTAAATACTAATTTATTGCCAATTTCACATTGCTTCTTAAAGTTCTCACTTATCCATGAGTACTCAGGTCCCAGAGTATTTATAATTGAAAGGCAGCGATTGAAGTCTCCCAGACTTCGAAAAATCTCAGCTATTAAAATTTTGTCATTGAAATCATTCTTATCAAGCAATACCAGCAGTTCAATAAGATTAAGTTTCCAGTCAGCTTCATCATCTTCATCATTATAAAGAGGCAATCCTTTTCTTACTCTGTCATTGTATGTCCACCAAATTTTTATCCTGATTTCGAGTTCTTCTTTGTTATTCTCTGCAAGACCTTTTGAAATAGCAAAAAAGTAATCTTCAATAGTCATATATTCAGCCTTATCAATCTTTTCAAAACTCTTATCCGAAATTGTAGATGTCGTTGATTTGAATATTGATACACCATCATTGTGGAATTTCTGAGATGTTTCAGCAGCTGTATCTGGATCCGAATTCAATTCATAAAACTCATTTGAATAATCTCCTATACCAGGCTTTTCGGGTATGATGCCCTTTGCATATCTGCTCAGTATTTTATCGCGAGCCGATAGATTGCTTGCTTTTCTGCAAGCTTCATCATTTACTCTGGTTGATACTTTTCCTTGTTTATGTAGCCAAAATATGGTTTCGCACCTTTTGCATTTCACTAATTTTGGCAATTGTGGCAATTGAGGAGCAATGTACCTGCCATCGGAGTATAATTCAGCATTTTTATTTGTTCCTTCCAATACCGTTTGTCGGACGATATGGTTTCGGCATGAAGGACATTTATACAAATTAATATATTTCGGTAGCATAGGCATGCAAAATTAGTGTTTTGATGCCAAATGTATAGTTTGAATATGTCAAACTGTGACGCTACAAAAGAATTATCCTATCTTACCTGAACGAGATTCGAAACGCTTGTCTCAAGTATTAAAGCTATTTCGGCCAGAGTGTCAATTGTTATGTTCAGATTTCCATCCAGCAATTTACGGGTTTCAAGCACATCTTTTCCAACTTTTGAGGCAAACTCCTGAAGCGTCCATCCTTTCTGATTAAGGAGTTCAGAAATATTATTCGCTAAAAACATCCTGTTCCCTTTTTGTATTATTGTGAGAGGATTGTTTTCATGGAGAATATCGTCGATAATCGCTGAATACGGTCCAAGTGTATAGTAGTTTTTCATAGCTTCAGGCAATACTAATAGTTTTAATCAGGACTTCAAGCTTTAGATTTGAAAGTTCCTGAGACTCAAAATGTGATTCTGATATTTTATCTAAACAATTTTTTGAACAAATGGCTTTAAATAGTGGGGTTTTTGAAACGCTTTTTCATAATGTTTATATGGAAATTATTTCTTATCTTAGCATAATAACATAACATTATGAAAACCAATAATATAAATACCAAGGTGCTCAAAGTGCCATATGTATTTATATCATTAATCATGTTTTATTTTGTATTCAGGACGTACCTGATGGTAAATCAGGTGGTTGTGCTTTCTGAAGTAATTAAATTTCACAATACAATACGAATCGAATTAGCTCAATCATTAAATGCTTTTACAGATTATGAAACTTCCACAAGGGGATACATCCTTGTCAAAGATCCTCTCTTTTTATCATCAAGAGATAGGGGATTTGCGAGATTGCGTCAATCAAACGACACCTTGAAAGTACTTCTTCAGCACGATCCCTTTCAATCGTCTGATTTTACAGAATTACTTCAGTTATATTCTTCAAGAGAGCAGGAAATTTCTAATGCAATTAATTCACCTGATGACCTTGAGTCTCATAATATGTTAGTTAAAACCTCTGCCGATATAATCGAAAAAGTTAGAATGTACATCAGTTCGATGACTAGCAGAGAAAACGCAGAAATAATTAACTTAACTCAAAAGCTTAATTCAACTTTTTACAGAGCTCCAAGTCATATCCTGGTTTTAATCATTTTAATAATATTCTTTTTTATTTTCTCCTATTTGTTCCTTTTAAGCCAAATAAAAAAAGGAAAGCTATTGCAAGCAAAACTTTCAGAAAGTAATGACCAGTTAAAACACTCACAAAATTTCCTTGAATCAATTATTAATTCGAATGTAAGCAGTATACTGGTTTATAAACCTGTTAGAGAAAAAAATGGGACAATTGCTGACTTTAAGCTAATATTTGCAAAGGGCAAAATATTAACTTTTGTTTTTCAGGAACCTGAAAATGTTATTAGTAAGTTAATGTCAGAAATCTATCCATCATTAAAAGAGACCGACTTTCAGGTGGATTTGATTGAAGTAATGGAGACGGGGAATCCAAAAACTGTTGAATTATATTATCCCGACGATGGTTTTATTTCTGGATGGTTTAATGTTCATATAATGCCATTCAATGATGGCATCTTGCTTAATGTTGAAGACTATAACCAAAGGAAATTAGTAGAATTTGAGCTAAAGAACACAATCGAACAACTTAATTTAAGCCGGGAAGAGACCGAACTTCAAAAAAATTATGCTTATCGGGTATTCGAATCTCTACCAATGTTGATGGTAACGATAGATAAAAGTTTCATCATAACATATGCAAATGAGATGTTCTTGCAATCCACCAAAAGTGACAGGTCATTAATCGGTAAAAATTATAAAGAAGTGTTTGGATTTAATGACGAATATGCGGAAAGAATATTCATGGGTGAGGAAATTAATATTCCTGAATTTCTTTTACCAACAAATAATAAATATTATAATGTTCTAATGGTTCCGATTAGAGACAAACATGGACTGATAACCGGCCTCGTAATTATTAGCAGGGATGTTGATGCATTAATAAAAACACAGCAGGAAAATACAGCTTTCATGAATGAACTAAAAAAATCCAATGAGCGGTTAAAATAATTCACATTTATCTCCAGCCATGACCTTCAAGAACCATTACATAAAATTCAAACGTATGCAAACAGAATATTATCAAAGTCTGATGTGAATTCCTTATTGAGAAAAGATGTTGAAAAGATGAAAGATTCATCTATCAGGCTTGCAGGACTTATCGAGAGTATTAACCAATATTCTATGCTTCAGATTAATGATACCCATCTTCATATTGTTGATCTGAATAAATTACTTGAACAAGTATTATCAGAACTCGATGAAATCATCAAAGAAAAAAATGCGATATTTGATCTAGGCATACTTCCCATTATCAAATGCGACCCTGGACAGATTAAGCAATTGTTTCATCATCTTGTAAGCAACGCTTTAAAATTTAATCGGTCTTTACCTTACATTAATATTTTTGCTGAACAGGTAATTGATTATTCTTTACTGGCAAACTTAAACCGGAATTTCGAATGGTGTCAGATTTCTTTTCAAGATAATGGCATAGGATTTAATGAACAATATTCTACCAAGTTGTTCTCCATTTTTCAGAAATTGCATAATTCAAAAGAGTTTCCAGGCACAGGGATTGGATTATCTATGTGCAAGCAGATAGTTGAAAATCATAAAGGCTTTATCACTGCTTATTCCACTGAAAATATAGGATCTACATTCATTATTTACCTGCCCATTAATTTAGCTTTATCACCAACTGCTAATTAAGTATAGGGATAACTTCCACAATTCGGGGTTTGTTGGGACAAGTTGGGTTCCTATAGTTGGCAGGATTTTTTGACTTTTTGATTTAAGCACAACAATAACATAAAAAAGCATGATTTTTGTATAATTTGCTAGTTACATCCTTGATTTTTAGGAATTAACAAGATAAATGCAAACCACAATCTAACAACATCATGGTGAACTATAATAAACTTGTCTATGAATTTTTGATAAATAGTTTTGTCGAAGATTATGCATACAACAAAAAGTTTGTTGAAAAATTTAACAATGAACTGGAAAATCTTGGGATTACATATAAATATACTTACGATGAATTTTGTGTTGAACTGCTCGACCGTACCTTATATATTCTCGACGAAGTGAGGGATTCGCTGTCCGTGAAGAAATTAAAATTAGCTTTTCACGATATTATTGATCGGATAGTTGATGAAATGAAAGCATGCAAAGTAAGAGGTGACATGACTTACAGTATTTCGCTTAAAGACCGTATAGCTCAAATTGATTATAAACGGATCGAAACCGTTGAATAATCTTTCTTACTTAGACCAGAAATTTATTCTTTACTGACGTGAATATTTATTGATTACCTCCACAAGCTTATCCTTTTTAACAGGTTTTGAGATGTAATCATTACAACCGGCCTCAAGAGATTTTTCCCGGTCATCTGCTAAAGCATAAGCTGTTAAAGCTATTATAGGCAATTCAGGACGTATGCTTTTAATCTGACGGGTTGCTTCATATCCATCCATATTTGGCATCTTTATATCCATAAAGACTAATGAGATATTTGGATCCTCTTTACATTTGCAAACAGCTTCAAGCCCATCATACGCTCTTAGTATTTCGATATTTAAACTTTGAAGGCTGAATTTCAAATAGTGATAATTAATATCATCATCCTCAGCGACTAAGACAGTCATAGCAGGTATTTCTAAATCTGTTTTAAGAGGTACTTTTGCAGGACCTTTTGTTGTTTTATCTGTTTTATGTGGCAAATTTAAGCTAAAAGTGGAACCTTTGCCCTCTTCAGATTCAGCCTTTATTGTACCACCAAGCATTTCTGCATATGCTTTACTTATAGCCAATCCTAAACCAGAGCCTTCATAATTACGGGAATGTGTATAATCAGCCTGTACAAAACGATCAAAAACACTATCTATTAAGCCAGCAGGTATTCCTTTTCCTGTATCAGAAACCCTGAACTCCATCCTGGCCCCCTGAAGTTGACAGCCAAAGGTAACTTCACCAACTCTAGTGAATTTCAGCGCATTTTTAATCAAATTAGTAAGAATTGCATCCAGTTTATTATGGTCTGTAATTACAAATCTTCTATCGTTAGGTAGCAGGGATTCAATCTTTAATTCAAGATTCTTTTTTTCAGCTTCAGTCTTGAAAAAATTAAACTGATTCAATAGCAATCCATTAATGTCAACAACATTTTCTTTTACAATGCTAGCTCCTGATTCAATACGACTTATGTCAATAATATCGTTAATAGTATCCATCAGTCTCTTGCCACTTGATCTAACGAATTCTATGTATTCATCACGTTGGTCGCCTGAGAGATCTGAGTTTTGTAGAAGATCCATAAAACCCAAGATTCCATTCATTGGAGTCCGAATTTCGTGACTCATGTTAGCAAGAAAGGCAGTTTTCAGCCTATCACTTTCTTCTGCTATTGCTTTTGCTTCAAGCAATTGTTTTTCAGCTTTAGTTTTATCAGAAATATCAATGATAATTGAATGAAAGTAAACCTCACCACCAATGTTTATTTTGCTTGAGAATACTTCCACGTCAGTGGGTTCAGCATTATTTCGACGGTGTTTGAAAAAGAAATGATCATTCCTGGAGTTTCTTACTTTTTCAAGTTGCATTTCTATTTCTTCAGGGCTTAATACATTGATTTGACTGATATTCATTTGTAGCAGTTCTTCACGGGTCCACCCATAAAACCTTACTCCTGCTTCATTTACATCAACTATTTGTCCTGAATTATTAAGCAAGATTTTAATAGCTGAATGGTTATGAAATAAGTTCCTGAATTTTTCTTCACTTGCAAGCAAAGCATCCTGAGTCCTTTTCACCTCAGTAATATCGGTGATCATCACATGCCTGGAAATAATTCCATTAAGGTTAATAGTTTGAGAAATAATTTTGACATGAAGTATATCACCATTCTTTGTTTTGTGTCTCCAAAAACCTGCGCTATCTGCAACAGTCCGAGAATTTATATGATTCAGAAACTTCTCCAGGTCCTCTTCAGGTCTGATATCTTTGATAGAAAGTTCTAGCAATTCGTCATAATTATAACCATATAAATTGACAGCTGCCTCATTTGCGTCAATTATCATCAGGGTATCAACCCTGTAAATAATCATGGGTTGAGGATTGTGCCTGAACAATAAACGATAAATACTATCAACTTCATGGAAATTTATACCCAATTCCTCATTTTCAGAAGCTGAATTCTCGTTTGGTACTAAAAATTCACCTTCAATATTTTTATGTAGATTATCGTCCTCAGATTCTGTGAACATATGAGTGTTTTTACCTTTACTATTGCGCCAAAAATAAGAAAAACCGCTCAATCCAATTGAAGGTTCGAGCGGTTCTACAAAAAGAGCTTAAAGATGTCAGATTAACTTTGCATTAAGATCAATCGCACTTTTTAAAGTGAGGGAAATTGGACAAGTATCTTTCGCAATTTGTGCAAGTTCTTGAAATTTAGAATCTTCTATGCCGGGAATTTTGGCAACCAGATCTAGCAGGATGTGCGAAATCCTATCATTTTCGAAAGTCACTTTGGCTGAAGTCTCAAGAGAATCAGCTGTAAAACCTGCATCACCCAGAACAAAAGAAAGCTTCATTGTAAAACACCCCGCATGTGCAGCTCCAATCAGCTCCTCGGGGTTTGTACCTTTCTCGTCACCAAATCTCTTACTAAATGAATATGGCGTTTCATTGAGGACACCACTTTGTGTTGTTAATGTCCCAGTTCCTGTCTGTCCGGCTCCTTGCCAGAATGCTTTCGCATTTCTTGAAAATTTCATAATCTAAAGTTCTGTTTAATTGAGTCAATAACCGTATTCGTTGATTTTTGTTTAGTAATAATGAAATTTATAGGTAATGGCAGCGTTATTAAATACATTTAAGTATAGTGCAACCTAAATCATATTTTGGCGTCTAATACCAAATTGTCTACCAATAATCCCTATCATACTAATACACAACGAAATGGACTCACTTTATGAGCAATACCGGCAGAAAGCAGATCAAAACTTCATTGCACATAATCTTACTGGAGCTGTAGAAATCTATACAAAAGCATTGGATTTATGGCCAGATGACACTGATTTATACTGGCAAAGAGGGCATCTGCTATACTTTTTAGGCAAATTCGATGAGGCATTAAGAGATTTTACCAAAATAACAGAATATTTACCCTCTTGTGTTGATGGTTATTTATGTCGTATTATGGTGAATCATTCGATTAAAAATTTCGAAGGAATGCTTGCTGATCACGACGTTATAATCAAACTGAAGCCCCGAAAAGCTGAATCATGGAGAAGCCGTGGAGAGACAAAGTTTGAATCGGGTGACTATAAAGGTGCCATTGCTGATTTTGAAACCGCGCTAAGGTTAGATCCGGCAGACATGAGGACACATCAGTTAAGGATTGACGCTAAACAAAGTGTTTTATATCCCAACCGAATCTACATTGCCAGGGCATCATAATGTATCGTTTTCAATTGGAATAACAAATCGGAATACAGACCCCTGACCATAAACAGAATCCAGAGAAATATTACCATTCATTAATTCAACATAAGCCTGAGCAATAGATAAACCCAAGCCAGCCCCTTCATAATGGCGGGAAATTTCAGGATCTGCCTGAGAAAATCTTTCGAAAATTCTTTTATGTAAATGTTCCTTTATACCAACTCCCTGATCAGAAACATAAAATTCAATCATTTTAATTGAACCTGACTGTTCACGATTTTCAGAAAATTTGTACCCAAACTGAATAGTACCTTTGTCGGAGAACCGTATGGCATTATTAATTAAAATTGACATGACAGTGCTTATCTTTTCTTTGTCTGCAACCAGCTCTGATTCAGAATCTGATAAGGCTTTTTGAGTTTCTAAATGTAGATTTTTTGAGGAAGCTTCGGTTATAAAGTCTTTGTATAACTCATCAAATAATCCATTAATTTTAAACCTTGTCCTTTTCAGATTAATGCTGCCTGCATCAATCTTTGATATTTCAATCAGGTTATTAATCATGTAAAGCATTCTATTACCACTTGCATTTATCAAATTAGAATACTCTGCACGTTCTTCCATCGTCAAATCTTCTTTTGAAAGTAGTTCTGCAAAACCAATCAACCCATTCATTGGTGTTCTGATTTCATGACTCAGATTTGCAAGAAAAGCTGATTTAAGCCGATTACTTTCTTCTGCGGCTTCCTTAGCTATTGAAAGTTCTTTATTCAATTTAAATTCATTGATCAGCAATTGATCAATGTGCTTTCTGTTTTGCCAGTTTTTGAATTGTGTCAACATCAACCATCCTAATAAAACACCTGCCGGGATATAAACAAGCATAAAAGGCAGAAGTAATGCTTTTAGCGTTGTAACCACTAATTCCCTAGGCAGTAAAAGAGTACAAATAGCCATCAAGATGTGTACTATGATGCTTAGTACTGTAAGGTTTGCAATAGGATTTACAATCTTCCACTCAGGTCTGAAGATTCTCCATAAAATGCCCGACATTCCGGAGGTAACAATAACACCAATTCCCATGTAAACACCATCACCACCCAGTGAAAATCTGAATATACTATCAATAATCATAGCAATTATGGTAGGAATTGCTCCAAAGAAAAGACCTGAAATGCTAATCATCACAGATCGGGTATCAAATACTAATCCGGGCACTAAGGTCCAAGGTGTAAGCATCAGAACAATTCCTATTGAACCAATAATGACACCTGTAAATACTTTATAGTACCACTTATCCGATTCAGCTTGCTTGACCCATAAGTTATCGTAGACCATGCTAAAGGCAAGAAGAATGGCTGTATTTTGCAACAACCCGAGCAAAAAGGGACCAATCATTATTTACTTATTGATAATACAAATATATATTATAATGGCACCAACTCACGAAGAGCATATTTTTTTTATTCATCTGATTTCACCAATAAAAGGCCTTTAATAATTCATACTTTTGCAGTGAAATATAGTTAAAATGAAATCCAAGATATACCTTTCATCCCCTCACATGGGTGGCTGCGAGATGGAATATATTATAGAAGCTTTTGATTCTAACTGGATTGCCCCATTAGGACCTAATGTAAATGGTTTTGAAGAAGAGTTAGCTCTATATACCGGGTCAGCACATGTAGCTGCTCTAAGTGCTGGAACAGCTGCAATTCATTTAGCATTGATTCTGCTCGGAATAAAACCGGGTGATATTGTATTATGTCAGAGTTTCACTTTCTCAGCTACTGCCAATCCAATCATTTATCAGGGTGCAACACCGGTTTTTATTGACAGTGAGCAAGAAACATGGAATATGGATCCTAAAGCACTCAATACAGCCATATCTGACTGTATGTCAGGTGCCGTTACAGGGACACCTACAATGCCAAAAGCAATAATTCCCGTCCACTTATACGGAATGCCTGCTAAAATGGATGAAATTATGGCAATTGCTAACAAGCATGGCATCCCGGTTATTGAGGATGCAGCCGAAGCCCTGGGATCTACTTACAAAGGAAAGAAATGTGGCACTTTTGGAAAATTTGGCATTTTAAGTTTTAATGGGAATAAAATTATTACGACCAGTGGTGGTGGAGCTTTATTATCAGAAGATGAAAATCTTATCGCTAAAGCAAGATTTCTTGCAACACAAGCACGGGATCAGGCTCCTCATTATCAACATAGTCACATTGGTTATAATTATCGAATGAGCAACATCGTTGCCGGGATTGGTAGAGGTCAGCTTAAAGTCCTTGAAAAACATCTCGCAATTCGACGGGAAAATTTTAATCGCTATTATGAATATTTTGGAAAATTAAAGTCAAAAGGGTATAACGTTGACTTACTTCCCGAACCTGAAGGCCATTTTTCTAATAGATGGTTGACTACAATTATTATCGATCAAGAAAGAAACAAAGGAATTACTAGGGAAACTATAAGGATTGCAATGGAAAATGAGAATATTGAAACGCGCCCCTTATGGAAACCCATGCACCTGCAACCTGTATTTGAGGGATACCGATGTTATGGAAATCCAATCAGTGAAAAACTCTTCATGAATGGACTCTGCTTGCCTAGTGGTTCGAACCTTACTTCTGATGAAATTAATAGGATCTTTCAGGTTTTAAAAAATATTTTCAAGTAATGTTGTCAATTCAATCAACTCAAAAATTAAAATAGATCAACTTTCAGTTTATTACAATACATTTAGATAAAAAAAAGCAATGCAGTGGCATTGCTTTTTCTTACTCTGTTACGTAATTACCTTACTTCTTGGCGGCTTGCGAAAGCTTGTATTGTTCCCGTTTCCCTTTAGTAACAGGTTTTTTCACTTTCTGTCGTTTAGCCAGGTAAGCAGCCACGATTTCCCTTGTCTCGTCGGTTAAAATAAACTCTGTGTCTTGCTTTTTCATATCTTAGGTTTTGCTTACTATGAGTTTTTTGCAAAGATATATTATATGTCTATTAGTCTAGTATATACATATAAGTAATTCTTTTAAATGAGGGTCTATCGGACACAGTTTCAGACGAAATGATTCAAACATTACAATTGAATTATAAATCAACTATGGAGACTCAGATGCAAAACATTTATTACACACTGCCCTCACTTTTACAATATCTTAAATATACAACAAAAAACCATTATTTATGCAGAGAACCAAAAATATTTATATAAAAGAAAAACATCCCTTCATCAGAGAGATGTTGTCGTACTATCTAGTTGTTAAAATTTGAAGGATTGGAAGGTCTGATTATTATATTTCTATGCCAAATTTAAGTGATGTTTACATGAATTTTAGGCGTTTTATAACGTGTAAAGTATACTTAGAAGACGCTTAGAAGTCGGTTAGGCTATTAGTTCTATGAAACTAAAAACCACCCTGGCTACCAATACCAATTTAATAAAGGTAAATTCGTAAGCTATTCAGGGTGGTTTCTTCCTTAAGGAAAATTTCTTATGATTTTAGTTCTTTTTCCAAAAGATCTACCAGGTCGTTTAGTCTCTTTACTACTGCAAGAGTAGGTTCCATGGTCGTCATATCAACTCCTGCTTTTTTAAGCTGCTCAACAGGATAATCATTTCCACCGGATTTAAGTAAAATAAGATATTTTTCCAATGCCTCTTTCTTCTGACTTTCTGAACCGATTGATATTAATTCATGGATTCTTGAGGCTGCTGCAAAACTAGTGGCATAATTATAAACATAATATGGCAGATTATAAAAATGCATTACCTGAGCCCATGTTAATGCTCTGTAAGGATGTGGCTGAACGGTATTACCATAGTATTTGTCATTTAAGTCATGCATGATTGTGTTGAGAACAGTGGCATTGATAGGCTCTCCATTTTCCGCCAGCTTATGCACCTGGAGTTCAAAATCAGCAAATTGACTTTGCCTGTAAAAGCTACCTATCAGATTATTAATTGCCTGATCGAGTAATGCTATGCGCTCTTGTTTATTGCCGGAATTCTTTAACATATAATCGAGCAGCAGTTCTTCGTTAAAATTCGAAGCTACTTCAGCAACAAAAGTAGAATACTGATGGTTTTTGAAGGGTTGATTAGCAGATGAAAACATAGAATGCATTGTATGTCCAAGTTCATGTGCCATTGTTGAAACAGCATCTGTTGTTTGATCATAATTGAGTAAAATGTAAGGATGAACTCCATATACACCCATTGAATAAGCACCGGTTTCCTTTGCCTGACCTTCATATACATCAATCCATCCACCATTAAGCGCTTGCTGAATTCCTTCAGCATATTCCTTACCAAGAGGCTTTAAAGCCTCTACAATCATATTCTTAGCCTCATCATAGGAGTAAGTACGGTTAAAAGTTCCTAATGGCACACTTCCATCCCATGATGAATAATCTTCAAGTTTTAGTATTTCCTTACGAAGTAAAATGTACCTCTGTAAAGGTCCTGTATTTTCTCCTGCCACCTTGATCAGATTTTCATAAACTGAAACCGGGATATTCGGTCCGTTCAATGCTGCTTCCAAGGTGTTGTTGAACTTGTATGCCTGTGCATATGCATGATTTGTCTTAACTACGCTTGCTAATAGAGCAGCCATAGTATTTTCACGAGCTTTATAGAGAGCTGAAAATTCTTCAAATGCACGTTTACGTTCATCCCTATCAGTGCTAAAGTTCATAATATTTGATAGCATAGGACGAGTAAGGGTAACAGTTTCACCATTACTTCTTACAAATTGGGGATAAACATTATCGGAAATAGCCACTTCCGTGTAAATAGAAGAAGGAGCTTCAGCCATACTTGAAAAGTAAGAAACTAATTTTTCCTGTTCAGCTGGAAGCACATGGTCTTGCAACCGATACATATTTTCAATACTAAATCGATAGGACTTAAAATCTTCCATTGAATTTGCCCAACTTAATGCTTTCTCCTTAGGAATGGAAACTAATTCCGGAGTTGTCCATGATAATTCCTGGCCAGCTTTAATGGCAAATGATTGCATTCTCTGGTAATTTTGGTTGATTTCTGCATCACGACTATCCAACGACCTTTGAAGATAAACAAAGCAATGAAGTTTTGAAGCTACCTTACCTAACTCATCGCTAAGTATATAGTAACGCAACAAATTTTCAGGTGCTACTCCTAGGGTCCCTTTTAACGAAACAATGTCATTAAGCAGACTTTCAGCCTTTTTCAAATCATTTGACCAGGCTGAGATGTCGGAATAAATATCAGTAAGGCGCCATTTAGCACTTTCAGGGGCAACTTCCCTTGTCATAGTCGGCTCTCCTTCAGACAAACTGTTGTTAAAATTTCCATAATCAGAATAATGATTTGGTGAAATCTTTGGTGTGGTTAATGGCTCACCTGCATAAATCACTGATATGATGAATGCAAACGCAAGTGTAGAGAAAAAGTTTTTCATAGTGCATATTTTGATTTCAACCTCCACACCAAACATTATTCCATTGTTTATTCCATTGAATTATTGCCTTTTGCGCATAACTGTTCAAGACAACCGTTCGATATTGAACACTAAATTTGCGAAAAAGGACACCTATCATTTTTTGGTATATTTGCTCAAAATTTTAGTAATGGTTCTAAGGCATTTAGCGAGATTAGTATTACGAATAGCAGGTTGGAAAATCACAGGACCACTGCCTCCTCCCAAATCGGTTGTAGTTATGGCTCCCCATACTTCAAACATAGATTTTGTGCTTGGTTGGCTTGGATATACTTCTTTAGGGGTAAGATCTCATTTTCTTATAAAAAAAGAGGCATTTAATTGGTACACATCAGGACTGATGAAAAGAATGGGAGGCATTCCTGTTGATCGCCGAAACAGTAGCAATGTAGTAATGCAGGTTACTGATGAATTTAACAAAAGGGAAAAATTTATCTTAACGATTACACCTGAAGGAACCCGACGACCAAATAAAAATTGGAAACGCGGTTTTTATCATATAGCTGTGAGTGCAAAGGTGCCGATTATGTTAGGTTTTCTTGACTATAAGAAAAAAGAAGGAGGTTTTGGATACACATTTTTGCCAACAGGAAATTTCGAAGCAGACTTTGTGCATCTTCAGGAATTTTATAAGAATAAAACTGGAAAATATCCGGAAAAATTTATTATCCCAAATTATTCGTCAGGAACTACTTCGCCATGAGGATTTTAACTGAATGGGCAGCCGAGTAATTATTTCTATCCAGAACTTTAACTCTTGCAATGTAAATACCATTTCTGAGTATTCTTCCTTCTGAGGAAAGTCCATCCCATTTTACATCCTTAACCATATATCCATTTGCTGTCACTTTTCCTGGAGTTATAACCCTTACCAGAGTTCCTGTGGAGTTGTAGATTTCTATTTCGATGTTCATTATACCGTCAAAGAGGTTGTGCTTAAACTTAAACCACACTTCTCCCTTTGAGGGATTTGGATAAACACTAACATCATCAATATCAAGGCGAATATCTTTCTTTACATTGAATCTGACTGACTTCTCTGATGAGTTGTTAAATACATCCCATGCTTTCACAGTAATTTCATGTTCCCCTTCATCAAGACTGAAGAAATGGTATGTTGCCCGCCCTGATTGGTAACTATCTTTATCAGCAACATAAAAATCATTTAACAGGACTGAATTATAGCTATTTCTGTCAAGGATTGCTATCAGATCATGACCAACACCATTTCCTAAAGTATTAATTCCACTCACATCAAAAAGATCAACCAGTAATTTAGGGTTTTCACTTGTTAAATCTCCCTCTATAAAAGAGGTATCATTAATATACAAAGTGATCTCAGGCCCTGACAAATCTACTTCTTCTGTCTTATTATCTCCTCCAATGATGAAGTCGGTATAATAACCATGCGCATCATCAAATCCATCGGTTGCATATAAACTAATCTTTCCATTGCCATAATTATAATCAATATCACGCGGAACAGGGAAAGTAATATTAAATAAGCCGTTGGTCACTGTTGCCTTTCCCTGATAAATGACGCTGTTTCTAACTTGAAAATCAGCTTCAAAGCTATCTGAATCCTGTCCTAATGTTCTGATAGTGGACACCTTATCAAAAACCTTAACTGAGACCTCACCATTGAAACCTGTTATTAAATTGTCATTCAGATCATGAATTTCACCTTGGATAGTAGCTTTAGTGTTTGCTGAAAGTGTATCAATTGGCAATAAAGTAGCCGGGTCAACAATCGAAGTTGTAACAACATTATATTTTGGCAGCAACATTGGCATAGCAGGGTCGCCAAACAGTGTGATATGCCTTTGGTTTGCAGAAACCTTGTTGTCGTTCTTTGTATATTTTATAATATCTCCCAGACGAGGTATATTTCCATTTTTCTTAAGAACAGTGTCGATAAAACTATCATTTAAATACTCATTCAAAGCAGCATATGCAAGTCTGGTCGTGGTAATCATTGCTACGGCTCCTCCTTGTGGATTGAGGAAAACCAGTTCACCTGCACTTGTGTGCTGAGGATCATCAAATCTTGAAAATTCACAAGTTGCTGTAAAAAACAAACCCATTCTCTTAAAGTTCCTCCATGCCTGAATGTCGGAAATTTCGAGTACTCTTTCATCTGCCCATCCTAATTCACCCCCATGACCAATGTAGTTAGTTATGAGCGCTCCTTTATCTACCAGAGAATTTATCTCTCGATTAACATCCGGATATCGACCTCCTCCTGGAGTATTATTTTGACGATAAGCGTCAAAATAGATTTTGTTCACATTGTACAATGGCTCTTCCTGATCAATGGTAACGCATAAGCGCTCAGCTTGATTTAAATGTATGTTTCTGTCCTGATCATCTGATATGATTAACAGATTATTTCGCCAGTCACCAAAAACAGTTGGATCTTTAGTAAGATAAGTTTCCAGTTTATCCATGACATCATCAGCCTGTTCCTGAGTTCTGACAGGTAAACGACCAATACCAACATCCAGAAGACCTGTTATCTTTTCGCCTGTCCCTTCTCCATCATCAAGCAATCCAAAGTAATCATCTGATAAATATGTAGATACGTGGCTAACCGAATTATTACTCTGGAATGTTGGAACTATATTTATGTTATTATGAATCCTGTTTTTGTAATCGTAGGATGCGTTGCCAAATAAGAGAAGGTATTTCGGATAGCCGTACTCCTGTCCTTTATGATAAAGCATCTTCATAAAGTCTCTTATGGCTGTAATATCCTCATGACCAGATGAAAACTCATTATAAATTTCAGGCAGAAGTACAACCTTGGCAGTTATTTCTCCTCGGTTATTATGCAGTGTGGCTAGCTTTTGAGCCTGCTTATTAAACATTGGATGAGTAACAATAATCATGTCAAAGTTTTTCATGGCATGCAAATCCTGATTAGCCACTTTCCCTGCAAACTGAGGATTCAAGTATTTGGTCTTGTCAAAAACAACAAATTCTCTCAAATAAGGAGTGTGTACCCTGAAAATATTCTTATTACCACTTTTTACAAGCGGTATCTGGTGGACATATGAATGATTTGTAACATCCCATAGTTCAAGGTCCTCATTAACTGAAGATTCAATAGTATATTCGGTAATATTAACTTCTCCAATATTAACAGGATCCCGGAAACTCATCTGACCTCCCATGAATTTCAGTTTGGACCTTACATTTAGTGAAATAAAATCGAGCCAGCCTATTGCAGCACTATTAGGAGGATTAAATTGTACCTGTATTTGAAAATTATCTGAAGTGGATTTGAAGGACTGATTACTGATAATATCTTTAGCAAATTCATTTTCATTAGCCCATTTAGCTATTGTAGTAGTATTTTCGGTCTTACCATTAACTTTGATTTCAAAAGTCATTTGTTCAGTGGCTCTACCAGCAAATCCATATCCCATTTGAACCTGAGAATTGCCATCAACATCTGAAAATGAAAATGAAGGAAGATTGAGGGTTCTGGTGTATGTATCGAATTTGTCACTGAACCATTTCCTGCCACTTTTTATCAGATTAAAATTCTCCTTTCCGTAATGTGCAAGAGCTGTATAATGAAATGATTGCTTATTTGCTGTTGCTGTAACAGGATCTGCTTTGGGAAGTCTCTTTCCTGGAATGTTGCCTATAGTCAAAAAATAACCAATTTTATCGGCATATAAATGATTTTCATGAGTAATTCTTCCGGTTGAAGTATTGTATTTCCATGTGAGAGGACCTTCTCCATAAAAAAGAATGTAATCGCCTGGTGAAAATATCCCTTCATTCGCCGTTACGACTCGAATGGATATTTCTGTAAGGTCATCCTTGTAATTTTCACCGGCTTTTTCGGGTAACATCGATCCGCCTTTACCAAACATACTTATATAGTCAGGGTTAATACTATTCATATTTATACCCATATTTCGCAAGTCGTCGAATGTAATTATATGCACACCGGTTTCTGTTACCCACAACTTATACCAATCGCCCATCGCTAATTTGGAATGCGCTGAAAACCTCTCCCAAATATCTTCGGCAGCTCTGTTTTCCATGCTTAGATTATCTTTTTTTAGAGTCGCGATATCTTCAGAATTATAAGACTCGTCGCTGCGGAAAGAAGAAACAGAAGATAAAGATTCGTCAGATGATAGAGAATTCAATGTAATAGAATACGAAAAACTAACAAGCTTGGCAATCTGATTAGTGGCAGGATCAACACCAAAAGGCATAACTTCAATAAATGCATAAATCTTTCCGCTTTCACTCATTATGCTCATGCTCGTTTCAGGGGCAGTAGGAATAGGATCAACTATTATATTAGTTTCTTCCAGTGTCAAAGGAATGAACTTTAAATCATTGAGTTCAATACGAAAAGGTCCTTTAGAGTCATTTATCTGCACTTTCTTTACAAAGACAGGCAAATGGTTTTCGGGCATTTGAGCAAAAACAGCACCATCAAAAAACAGCGCCTCAAGGGGTTCCATATTACCTCTGACAATGCTAGTGTTCGATTGCCAGTTTAAAGTAACATTTCCTGAGATATTAAATTCATTATCATTCTGACTCATCCCTTGAAAAGGGGCAAGGAATGTAAGAATCAATAAGAAAACGACAATTCTTCTATAAAATTTATTCAACATTTTATCTGGCAATTATAATTTTAACCGACTTATCTGAAATATAACCTTCGGGAGTTTCAATACGAATGTTTGCAATATACATACCAGCTCTTAATCTATTCCCCTCGAGTCCAGTTCCGTTCCATTTCCATAGCGCAGTTCTGTATCCACCTGCATATATTTTCTCATCAATCATTGCAACTCTTTGACCTGCAAGGGAATAAACATTCAACAAAGCGCGAAGTTCCTTACCTGCCTGATTGTGACCGATGACAAAATTAATTTCATTCTGCATAGGATTAGGCCAAGCTTCAATGTCACTAAGCATCAGTTGATTCTCTGGCGATACGAAGAAAGAAACGGAGTGCTCCGATGAATTATTGTGAACATCCCAAATTCTGAAGATTAATATATGACGGCCTGGTTCAAGATTCATAAGTTGAAATCTTAATGTCCCACTTTTATATGTGTTGATATCAGCCTCATAGTATTCATTCAAAATGTAAGCACTTTGCGTGTCATCATTAAGTATAGCTACAATATCATGTCCAATACTATTACCGATGGTGTTGATTCCTGATTCATCTTTAATATAAGCAAGAAGAACCGGATTTGACCCTGTAAATCCACCATCTATGAATGCAGTATCATTCATGAACAACTTCACTAAAGGTCCTTCAGTATCAGGTATGGCAGTATTGCTAAAACCACCCACAATCAGATTACTGTAATGTCCCGAAGCATCTGTTTTTCCATCGGACGCATAATAGCTGATTTTACCGGGACCAAAATTATAAGCGATATCTTTGGGAACAATAAATGAAAACTCAAATTCACCATTTTTAACTTCTGCTCTGCCTTTATAAATAATGTTGCGCCACAATGAAAAAGTCATCACTGAGTTGCCTTCACTTCCTAATGTCTCGATCTTGCTTTGTTTATCAAACACTGTGGGAGTGATTACACCATTAAAATCTTCAACTTTAATTCCATCTTTATTTGAGATTATTCCTTTGATGGTAACCTGTTGCAGTGCGCTCAGAGTATCGGTACTCGTTCCAATGCTTCTATGATTTACTGAAGTTGTGATAATATCATGTTCAGGATAAGCAAGAGTCATAGCCGGATCACCCAATAAAACAAATTTCTTTACATTGTCTGATGGCTGTGTCCTTTGTTTTGCCAACCTAATAATATCCCCAAGTTTTGGCATGTTTCCATTAAGTGGTTGAAATGCCACTTGATAAAAGTTCTGTACCAAACTAAAATTAGGGGTCCCGAAAGTAGGTCGTGCTGTTGTAAATAAAGCAATTGCCCCTCCTTTTCTGTTTAGAAAAGCCTGTTCTCCTCCCGATACTCTAATTGGATCATCATAACGACTGAATTCACATGTAGCAGTAACAAACACCGGCAGTCTGTCATAATTTATCCAGCTATTAATGTCTTTCATCTCAAGTATCTGCTCATGTGTCCATGATGTTTCGCCTCCATGTCCTGTATAATTTATTACTAATGCGCCCTTTGCCACTCTTTCATTAATAGCAGCATTGGCACCCGGTGATCGCTGTCCTGCTGCAGTACTCTCCTGTTTATAAGCGTCTAAAAATATCTTATCAGTGATGTAACTTCTGTGCGAAGTGTCAATCATACTCGCTAATTCATCGGCCTGAGTCATATGTACATTACCATCTTCATCATCAGCCACAAAAGCGATAACATTACGCCAATCTCCATTTACTTTTGTTGTTTCTGTGACATAATGAATTATCTTATCGACAGCGGCAGCCGCCTCCTCAGGATTTCTAACAGGCAACCTGCCAATGCCAATATCAACGATATCATTTGTGTTACCGCCCTCCTCATCCCCAATACAAACAAAATAGTCATCAGTTGCATACGAATAAATAGGATGTAGTGATTCGGGTGATTGGTAAGTTGGAATTATGTTAGTATTACTGTCCACCCTGTTTTTATAGTCATAAGAAGCATCCCCAAAAAAGAGAACGTATCTGGGTAACTGGTCGGGTTGTGCTTTATGCCAAAGCATTTTTATAAAATCACGAATCGCACTGATATCCTGAGCTCCCGAACTGAACTCATTGTATATAGCCTGAGGTGTTACTACAGAAACCGACATATCATCGTGGGTGCTATGAAAAGTCGCCAGTCTGACAGCTTCGCTCATAAATTCAGTTGGAGCAATAACCAGAAGCTTTGGTGTAAACATTCCATGCAGGTTCTGATTTGAAACGCTTTCCACAAATTCAGGAGTCATGAGATTGGTTGAATGCGCCAAGGCATATTCTCTGACAGTATCAGCAGAAGTTTTAAATAAAAGATTTGTACCAACCAGTTGAGCTGTTAAAGATTTTGGATTAATTTGGTCAGAAACATCCCAAAGTAACATATCTGAAACAGCATTCTTTATAATGTATTCCACATTTCCAGTTACATCATTTCTCCGAAACTGAAATTGTTTGCCGTCATATTTTAGTAATGCCTCTGCCCCAATTTCTATAAAATTCAACCATCCGTTGTCCAAACTACTTGACTTGTTATATTTAACGCTAAGCGTGCTAAAAGTACCTGAAGCTGGCAAAGTATATAGAAAAGTGGAGATTTGACCAAAATTAGTTGTATAGTCAGTAGAAACCGGAGAAATTGGCAGTAAAAAATTATGTCCCTGAGCAGTAAGAGAAAACGAGCTTCCGCTAAGTGAGCGGGCAACAGCACTAAAGCGAATTTTTATTTCGGATTCGGGTTTGGGCTCAAACGGCTGAAAAGAATATTCTTTTTGCGTTACCAAATCGAAAAAATCACCGTACCAGTTTCTTCCTGATTTGATGAGATTGAATAATTCCGGGCTAACAACATCGCGGTGATTATAAAAGGAAACCTGAGTAGATGTCTGTTCAGGTTGCTGAGCTGATTCTATTCTCTTCCCATCTTGCTGACCTACGGTGATAAAGTAGTATGACTTATCGGAATATATATTTACCACAAATTCGTAATGCTGTGATTGAGTGTTATAACGCCATCCTGCAGGACCAGGTGAATAAAATAACAGATAATCGTTCTGATCAAATCGGCCATCTCCGCCATCCATAATCTTAATTGCGATCTCCGGAAGATCGTCGTACCTATTTACTCCTGCGTTTTCAGGCAACATTCCGGCATATCCATGTAATCGTATAAATTTTGACTCTACACCTGCAACAGGAAGTTGCATCCCGACTAAATCATTATATGTCAAACGATATATACCTGGCGAGGTGACAGAAATTTTCTTCCAATTACCATGTGCAAGAACCGAAACTGAACCATAAGATCTGTTTGATTCTGTATTATGAGTTACATTAGCAGCTTTTGGTGATATATAAAAAAGTATAAAGGAGATAAAAAGTAGGCAAAATCTTATCGGCCTCATAGAGGAACAAAATCTAAAAGGTACCAGATAACTGTAATTAAGCCTCATAAATCATTGATTTTATATCTTTCTAAAGCATCACAACAGGAGTGCAAAAGAACACTTTTAATTAATAAGCTAACACAAAAAGTGACAAAAACTATTATAGCCGGTACTTTGTTTGTAACTTAGCTTAGTAAAAAGGATTGATAATGCATAAAAATTAAAACGACTGCAATAACCTGTTATTGCGAAAATGAAGGAAAAAAGATAGTTTTTTAAATAGAAGCCATTGCCATATTGAAAATATTCGTAATATTGACTCCCTAAATCACCAAATTAAATATGCGAAAAAAGCTGTTGTTGCTGAGTGTTCTGTTATCAGCTTCCTTTTTCCTGAAGGCTCAGGATCCTTCTTTTTCGCAATACTATGGGAATCCATTGTATCTCAATCCTGCATTAACCGGTTCAAAGATCTGCCCTCGTCTTACTTTAAACTATAGAAACCAGTGGCCTTCCATACCTGGCACCTTCGTTAATTATTCAGCCTCATACGATCAATACATTGACCCAATATCAGGAGGTGTTGGCTTAATGGTAATTTCTGAAGATATTGCAAATGGGCTTGTAAAATCAACACAGGCTTCAGGTATGTATGCTTTCAGGACTGATCTTACAAAAAAAATGACTATGACTGTAGGATTTCAGGCCACTTATATACAAAATAAGCTGAACTGGGATAAGCTGATTTTTGAAGATCAACTCTTGGGGCTTCCTGGAATTGGAGGTGCTTTACCTGCTACCAACGAGCCTATTCCTGATCGTCTCACAGCCAGCATGATTGATTTTTCTTCAGGAATTGTTTTTGCTTATCAGGAAAGAATCTATGCTGGAATAGCAGCTCATCATCTTACACAGCCTGACAATTCGTTTTATAATAACGGGGACAGTAGATTATATATGAAAGTAACTGCCCATGCCGGTTCATTGATTGGCATAAACACTTATGGGAGTCAGGTTGATGTGGAAGATTTGAGTATCGCACCCAATATTTTCTATCAGCAACAAGACCAGTTTCGTCAATTAAATTTAGGTATGTACCTGAATATTTATCCATTCGTAATTGGCGCCTGGTATAGACATGCTTTTGAAAATCCTGACGCGGTAATTGCCTTGGTAGGGTTTATGACTCAAAAATTTAAAGTCGGATACAGTTACGATTACACAGTTTCGCGATTAACTAATGCGACAGGCGGTGCACATGAGATATCATTTACATGGCAATTCGAGTGTCGCCAAAAAACTTTTAAGCACAAGGCAATAAAATGCCCCAGATTTTAGTTAACATAATCTATTAAACAATTATACCTGAAATGATCAGCTACAGCAACAATTCTCTGAAATTAATCATTTTTGCTTTTGCAGTGATCCTGCTATCAACATCATGCCGCAAAGAAGCTTCCCGTACAACAGCATGGGAATACAATAACTCGAAAAATGGAGGTTTTGAAGTAAATACCGGTTGGAAAGGTCAGGCCATGGCGCCTGGTTTAGTAATGATAGAAGGCGGTACCTTCACCATGGGGCGCGTTAGCGACAATCCTATGTATGATTGGGACAATATTCCTAGAAGAGTTACTGTACCTTCTTTTTATATTGATGAAACTGAGGTAGCGAATGTCGATTATAATGAATATTTATTCTGGCTCAGTCGGGTTTTTGGAACAAACTACCCTGAGGTTTACCGCAAAGCTTTACCCGACACGCTTGTCTGGAGAGAGAAACTTGCTTATAATGAACCACTAGTTGAAACATATTTCCGCCATCCGGCTTACCGTAACTATCCTGTTGTGGGTGTTAGTTGGTTACAAGCTAATGAATACTGTTTATGGAGAACCGACAGAGTGAATGAAATGCTCCTTGTAAAGGAAGGAATCCTTGATCTGGATCCCGACCAACAAGATCAGAACAATTTTAACACAGACGCCTACCTGGCAGGACAATACGAAGGTTTGGTCAATAAGCCTCTCAGAGATTTAAATCCAAGTGGAACCGGTGAACGCCGTGCCCGTCTGGAAGATGGCATATTGGTCCCGAAATACAGACTTCCAACTGAAGCCGAATGGGAATTTGCTGCCGTCGGTCTGGTTGGGAATACAATGTATGAAAGAGTTGTTGAACGCAGGCAATACCCATGGAACGGAACAGTTGTCCGCTCAGATGAGAAAAAGTATTATGGTCAATTCCTGGCTAACTTTAAACGTGGCAGAGGTGACTATATGGGAGTTGCTGGTAATTTGAACGACGGAGCGGATTTACCCGCAGAAGTGGCATCATACTGGCCAAATGACTACGGTTTATATAATATGGCAGGTAATGTGGCTGAATGGGTGCTTGATGTTTATCGCCCACTTACTTTCGAAGATGTTTCCGATTATGCTCCATTCCGTGGTAATGTTTTTACAACCAAATTGACCGATGAAGAAGGCTTCCTTGCTCCAAAAGATAGTTTGGGAAGAATCCGCACTCGTGAGGTGACAGTTGAAGAGAGCAAAGATCGTTTTAACTATCGCAGCGCAAATCAGATTAATTACCTCGATGGCGATTACCAGTCGACTATTAATCCTGATTGGACTACACCACCTGCAGATACAGTTAATACGACTAATATGATGTATGAATACGGCAAGACTTCACTCATAAGTGACAAAACCAGAGTTTACAAAGGTGGGTCATGGAGAGACCCTGCTTATTATCTTAGTCCTGCAGTACGTCGATATATGGATGAAGATAAAGCTACAAACTTTATTGGCTTCCGCTGCGCAATGGGTCGTGTTGGCGGTGCATATGCCGGAAAGAAATAATGCATTTGACCAGCACTGAAGAGCTACTTCAAAAGTTTAAACAACATTCCTACCTGAGCACTGACTCCCGAAAAGTTATGCCAGGTAGTTTGTTTTTTGCCCTAAGGGGAGATAATTTTAATGCCAGTGTCTTTGCTGAACAAGCCCTCGAAAATGGAGCTGCATATGCAATAATTGACGATCCTCGGTATTGCAGGAACGAGCGAACACTTCTAGTAAATGATGTTCTGCAATCATTACAACAATTAGCATCACTCTATAGATCTCAATTAAAGATTCCAATAATTGGGATTACAGGTACTAACGGTAAAACCACCACTAAAGAACTGATTGCTGCTGTACTTTCTACACGATTTCAAACTATTGCTACTCCCGGTAATTTCAATAATCACATAGGAGTTCCTTTAACTCTTCTTTCGATTAAACCCGACACAGAAATGGCAGTTGTGGAAATGGGCGCCAATCATGTAGGAGAAATTGCTGCCTTATGCCAGATTGCCAAACCCACTCATGGTTTGATTACAAATATTGGGAAAGCACACCTTGAAGGATTTGGTGGATTTGAAGGCGTAAAAAAAGCAAAAAAAGAACTCTACGACTATCTCAATGAGCATGGAGGTACCATTTTCGTTAATAGTAGTAGTCGATTGCTGATGGAGTATTCTGCTTATAGTCACCGCATTACCTATGGCTGCAACCCTGATGATTCAATTTTTGGAACTCCAATTGAGAACGAAATTGATTCTGTTGAATCAGGGGACACTTTTCAAGAACAGATTAATGAAACAAATTTTCTTAAAATAAGCCTTACCAAGCCTTTCAAAGCTAAAATTAACACTCAATTGACAGGCAGATACAATTTTGAAAATGTGATGGCAGCACTTAGTATTGCCAACCATTTCCGTGTTGATTTGAACAAGAGCATTGAAACCATATCACACTATAAACCTGACATGAACAGATCTCAGGTGGTTAATTCTGGAAGAAATAGACTAATACTTGACGCATACAATGCGAATCCATCAAGTATGAAAGTTGCAATTGATAATTTCAGACTACTTAAAGCGGATAAAAAAGTAGCTATTCTTGGAGATATGTTTGAATTGGGTGACCATTCAGAGGTTGAACACCTTGATGTGATTAATCAAATTGTATCAGCCGGTTGTAAAAGTATCTTAACAGCCGGACCATTTCTCTACAAGGCAGCAGAAGGTGTTGAAAGTATTACCCGGTTCCAGACAACGGAAGAATTGAAAAGAAATCTAATTGAATCCCCAATCAGTAATGCTACAATCCTGATAAAAGGTTCAAGAGGAATGAAACTTGAAATACTTACAGAAGCATTATAATTATATTAGTTGATTGGTCTGTTAAGAATTCCTCCCAATGAAAAAAAAGACTTACAATGTAATCGGATTGATGTCAGGCACTTCTCTTGATGGATTGGACATAGCTTTTTGTGAGATCCGTGTCAGAAATTCAAGATGGGAATTTGATATTTTTGAAACCGAGACAATCAAATATCCCCAGGTTTGGACACAATTATTGAATGATGCACCATCAATGGATGGTGTTGGACTTGCATTATTACATACCTCTTATGGACACTGGATCGGACAGACAGTGTCACAGTTCATAAGCAAACACAATATACATCCCCGGTTAATCGCAAGCCACGGGCACACTGTTTTTCACAGACCTCATGAAAAGATGACATTACAGATAGGGAGTGGTGCAGCTATTGCAGCTGAAACAAACATCATGACCATTTCTGATTTTAGATCACTCGATGTGGCTTTGGGTGGGCAAGGTGCACCACTGGTTCCTATTGGCGACAGATTATTTTTTTCGCAATATGATGCTTGTGTTAACATAGGGGGATTTGCAAACATTTCAATGGAATCTGATGGTGTGAGAAAAGCATGGGATATTTGCCCTGCAAATATTATTCTGAATCATCTGTCCAACCAGCTCGGTCTTCCCTTCGACCCTGCAGGTTCGATTGCAGCAAGTGCCTCCATGAATGAAAAGCTATTTCAGCAATTAGAAACGATGAGTTTTTATCAGACAAAAGGTCCAAAATCCTTGGGTAGAGAATGGATTGAAAAAGAAATAATTCCCCTGCTTAATTCAGCTAATCTTCAGTTAGAAGTTTTGTTGAGTACATTTACTCACCATATTGCATCCCAAATAAACAAAAGCCTCCCTGAAAAAACTCATCAAAAGGTCATCTTTACAGGAGGAGGAACTCACAATGAATTCCTAATTAAATTGATAAAGCAGTACTCAAAGTGTGAGATTACAATTCCTGAATCCAGGATAATAGATTATAAAGAATCTCTGATTTTTGCTCTACTGGGAGTATTGCGTCTTGAAGGTATTAACAATTGCCTTTCGGATGCGACAGGTGCTTCCGTTGATTGCTGTTCAGGTGTAATTCATCTACCACCAAGAAGAAGTGGAGTAAACTAGAATCGATTCCCTCTACCAAAACCTCTGCCATAGCAATCACCTCTTCTCATTCCATCTCGTCTACCAAATCGATTGCCATCGCCGTAATAGCATGAACCATCTCCACTCCTATTTTTCATTGGACGACTATCAAACCATGCTTTTTGGTCGTCACTGAGTAATGATCTGACTTTCTGACGATGGTTTTCACTTTCTTTCATAATGTTGGCTCTGACCGCAGCGATATCATCAATAGTTTTATTGATTTCTTTTTCGTTATATGTGTCGGCAACTCTTAAAGATTGTAATCTGGCATTTTTCTCCTGAAGATCAGCCCGCAATTGAGAAACTTTCTTCAAATGAACTGTTTTTAGCTCATTAATCGACTCTTGCTGTTCATTGGTTAGCCCGGGTATTAAACATCTTCGTTCGCCACGATAATTATCACTATTTTCTAATTTTTTTTCACTCAGAGCATCCTCCTGTGCACTTACATAGGTCATACTAAATAAACCTGAAACCATTAACAATAAAAAAACTTTTTTCATTTTTCAATACTTTTTATTGGTTAAAAATTATGTCTTCCCCGATTATGGCGCATATGTTTACCATCATCAAACAAATTGAAGTAAAATTCTCTTAGCTTCATTTTCTGCTCAGGCGTAGCACCTTTGCTAACCTCCTCAAAATGTTTGTATGTAATCTGCTTAATCTCTCTATGTTTGTCACCAATCAGACGGGTTAATCGTGCCGCATTCAAGGAATCAGGCTCATTGGAAGTTGCTTCTATAACAAGTTGCTTGTTCAAATCACGAAGTTCCCCGAATATTGGACTCATTTCCTGACGAAACTCTTTGCGTGATCTTTGAAAAACCTCCATTTGTTGACTGCTGAATCCAATCTCCGATTCCATGAAACGGTTCCCTTTTCCGGTATTCTTTCGATGTTGAAACTCTGTCTTTGGCTGATTCCGTGATTCCATTATTACCGTGACAACAAATCCGATGTTTACCAGAGTCAAAAGCAACATTATAAAAAGAAATACTCGTTTATTATCAATTATTTTCATCTTCTGAAATTTTATCTGCTTCTGCATAATACAGCAGATCGCTGCTAAGACCGCTTAAATTACCTGTGTTTATTGAAATCTCCTGTCGATATAATTCGGCATCTTGCGTCTGAATTTTTATAAAGGTAGAACCAGCCCAGATACCGGCCATAATAGCAGCTGTTGCTGCAAAAGTTGTATAAGCGATTTTAAAGATGGAAGGTTTAAAGACCATTTTATTTCCCCTACCTTCTATTAGGCGCGATTGAATTTTCGACCACAGATAAGGATCGGGAATTGTTCGCATATCCCTCTTCAAATCTGACAATCTTTCGTCAATAAATTGGTCAAGTTTATCTTTTTTGTTGAAGTACATCTTCTACTGATTTGTTAGTTAGACACTTGTGTTTTTAAAAACTTGCGCTAAAATTTTAGTTTATCGACACTTTATCATTTTATCTCCTACAATTGATTTCTTTTATAATACCCTGACAATTTCTTTCTCAATCCCAATCTTGCACGGTGTATTAATGATTCAACAGCCGAATGTGATATATCCATCACTTCTGCAATCTGCTTATATGGCATATCATCAATCTTATGAAGTGTAAAAGCTATTCTTTGAGATTCAGGAAGTGAACTAATGGCTTTTCTGAGCATCTCCTTTTGTTCCTTTCTCTCCAAGACCTCTTCATCAATAAAAGGTTCATAACCACTCAAAGAATTTATAGCACTTGAATCCTCTCTTTCAGAAGTTAAAGAAAATAGTTCATCAATCTGCTTCCACCATTTCCGTTTTTTGTTATCCCTGATAAAATTCAATGATCTGTTTACAGCTATCCGATATATCCATGTTCCCGGCTCAGCTTCAGCTCTGTATTTCGATAACCCTTTAATAACCTCAATAAAAACATCCTGAGTAACATCTTCAGCATCTTGCACATTTTGAAGAAGCGATAAGCAAATATTAAATACCTTAACCTGGAAAACTTCCACCAGAATCTCTCCGGCAGATGAATCGCCATTTTTAATCATTTCTATCAAAGCACTAGAATCCATGCATTGGGGCTCACTAAAGATCTTGATAAGTTACAATTATTTTGACACTACAACGTTTTAAATCTTGCTCTTTTTTGACTATTTTTGTACTTCAATTATCAGAGAATGACATTTTTAAGGAATATATTTAATAAAATCATTCTTGCAGTGCTTTTTGCTGCAGCACTTAACTTGTCATTTCATGCTTCCTTACCTGATAAACTGGAAGAGATTACCATATCAGATTACTCATTCAACGAACATACGTTTGTCTTTTTACCTTTTAGGCAAAATGATGCTTCACAAATAGTACAAGGCTCATTTACTGCACAAACGCTTCCTTATATCAACCTTAACGAGTCGTGGGAAAGTCTTACAGCTGTTAGGTCATTACCCGAATTCAGTCCTTATAGACAGGGATTTAAAGAACATCCTTTCATCATCGTTTTCAGGAATTTGAGAATTTAGAATACCGCACTTTTCTTCGAGTCAACTATTCATGTTCATTTCGCCCATTTAACTAATGCTTTAAGCATATAAAACCATGATTTCATGGTAGAAAGGAATTGTTTGAATGTGTCAGGGACCAATAATCTCCTTACTCGAAGTCTACTTTTATTACAAAATATCAGTATTAATAAAGTATTCTAAAAACTCTAATAACGATGTCACAAAACATAGAAGAAAAATCAAAAACATCAGGATTTAAACCATTCCTTTATATTTTTGGTGGTTTAGTAGTATTTATCGTAATCATAAAATTGATTCTGGATGCTCTGATGTAAAAAATAAATATTGTATTGATTTATTATAAAAATCCCTCCCTTTGGGCAGGGATTTTTATTTTCTCAACACTTTTTTAAATATATAATAAACGATGCGATTGTAAGTTATATTAACATTGATATGTTGAAAGTTTCTTTTACAACTGAAAGGTATTGGACTGAATAATATCTAATTTTACATGCAAAATAATCCAACAAATGACTTCTGGAATTCTTCTTCAAATTACCCAACAAACAACGGCTCTGACCGATTCATTGACCAATGTTGCTGCTCAGGCAGCCCAGCCAAGTGAAATTCGCCTATCAATATGGGAACTCGCGCTGAAAGGTGGATGGATTATGTTGCCTATAGCTCTTATGTCAATTATAGCTATATACATTTTTATAGAAAGGTACATTGTTATTAGCAGGGCGGCACATGAGGAATCGAATTTTATGAACAATATTCGTGATTTCATCCATAACGGCCGCATTGACTCAGCTTTGTCATTATGCAAAAACAACCAAACCCCTATTGCTCGCATGATTGAAAAAGGGCTTATACGAATTGGTAAACCATTAAATGACATCAGTACTGCAATTGAAACGGTTGGAAAACTTGAAGTTGCAAAACTTGAAAAAACTATGGCGGGTCTTGCTACAATAGCCGGAGCAGCTCCTATGCTTGGATTTCTTGGTACAGTTTCCGGGATGGTGCAAGCGTTTTACGATATGTCAATGGCCGGCAATAATATTGATATTCAATTACTGTCGAGTGGAATTTATCAGGCGATGATCACAACAGTGGCCGGACTGATAGTAGGTATCCTTGGATATATTTGTTATAACATTTTGGTTGCCAGAGTTGAAAAGGTTGTTTTTGTGCTTGAGGCAAGAGCTACTGAATTTATGGATTTGTTGCACGAACCAGCATCTTATTAACAATCAGAAATTATTCAAATGGCCATTAAATCAAGAAATAAAATAAGTTTGGCTTATAGTCAGGCATCAATGTCAGATTTGGTATTTCTTTTGTTGATATTTTTTATGCTGACATCAACATTGGTAGCCCCAAATGCAATTAAATTACTATTGCCTGCAAGCACTGGTAAAACAATGGCAAAACAAACTCTTACTGTATATATTGATGCCAACTTTGACTATTATATTGAAGAAAATCCTGTATCAGTTGAGTTTTTAACTGAGACTATTGGACAAAAACTTGAAGGCCAGGCAGAAGGTTCAATAGTACTCAGGGCAGATGAAACTGTACCTGTTCAGTACGTGGTAACTCTCATAGATGCAGTTAATCAGGTTAATGAGATGACACAAGCAAAACATAAGGTTATTTTAGCTACGCGACCTGTCAAATAACATGCTTTATTGTATAATTAATACAGACGAGAGAGCTAGGCAACATGCAGATTGAAAAGGATAAAATAAAAGGGCTTGTTGGCACTATCATATTCCATGCAATACTGGTTCTGGCTTTGTTTTGGTTAGCGCTCATCACTCCATTGCCACTTCCATCGGAAGGGGGAGTTGAAGTAAACCTTGGAAATTCTGATGAAGGAATGGGTTCAATACAGCCTCAGGAACTTGCTGCCTCGGCCGCACCTGCTCCACCACCTGCTCGTACAACACCATCCGACGAAATGCTTACCCAAGATATTGAAGAAGCACCTGTTATTGAGCCTAAAAAAGAAGTAAAGCCTAAACAGATTGAGAGAACTGAGCCCAAACAGGTAGTTAAACAGGAACCAACACCCGAACCTCCTCCTAAAGTTGATCCAAGAGCACTTTTCCCTGGAAGAAGCACTACAGGAAGCAATACAGGACAAGGCGGTAATGAAGGTATAACTGGTAAACCGGGAGACCAGGGAAAGGTTTTTGGAGATCCAAATGCAACAGGATATGATGGTACCGGAGGATCAGGAGGTGGACCAGGAGGTGTTGGAGGTGGCACATCTTTCAGTCTTGCAGGACGAAGCGTAAGATCACTCCCGGCCCCTACACGCAACTTTTCAACCGAAGGAACAGTTGTTGTATCAATTTGGGTAAATCGTGCAGGATATGTCACAAGAGCTGTCCCAGGAGCTAAAGGTACAACCACATCAAATACACAACTTCACCAGTTGGCCAAAACGGCTGCTGAAAAAGCTCGCTTTGATCCAAAATCAGATGCTCCTGAAGAACAAAAAGGAACCATCACCTATCACTTCGATCTAAACTAAAACTATGAACTACGAAGAGGCGCTTGATTATCTCTATAGTCAACTGCCAATGTTCCACCGAATTGGTGCAGCCGCTTATAAAGCAGATCTTAATAATACCATAGCACTTAGTAAAGCTGCCGGATACCCTTACCAAAGTTTTCCAACTGTTCACGTTGCGGGAACAAACGGCAAAGGCTCTGTCTCAAATATGCTGGCTTCTATCTATATTGAAGCTGGACTAAAAACCGGATTATTCACTTCTCCGCATCTCGTTGATTTTAGGGAAAGAATTAGAGTAAATGGTGAGATGGTTAGTGAGGAATTTATTACAGAGTTTCTCCAGGAGTTCAGGACAGATATTGAATCCATTAAACCATCTTTCTTTGAAATGACATTTGTGATGGCAATGTCATGGTTCAGGAAATGCAAAATAGATATTGCTATTATCGAAACAGGTATGGGTGGAAGGCTCGATTCAACCAATGTTATCGATCCACTATTTTGTGTCATTACTAACATTGGTTATGACCATATGCAATTCTTAGGAAGTACACTTCCACTTATTGCATCTGAAAAAGCCGGCATTATTAAGCCGGGCGTACCGGTTGTTATTGGTGAAAGTAATCCCGAAACCGATCCTATCTTTCTTAATAAAGTTGCTCAGACAGGTAGTAATATTACATTCGCTGATAAAGAACTGACAGTTGTTAAAGTAGCCAACTCTGATGAATATATGGAATTGAGCATTGGAAAATCAAGACAAAAGCTAATTTCTCCACTAACCGGCGATTATCAGGTAAAAAACATAACTACTGTTTTTGCCTGTACTCAGCTGCGCGAATTCAGGCAACCATTATCTGAAACAGTAGATCTATCAGAACTTATATATAATGGTCTGAAAAATACACTGTCGAACACAGGATTTCAAGGCAGGTGGCAAATATTGAGTAGAGAACCCCTTACAATATGTGACATAGGGCATAATACTCATGGTTTAAAATATGTCACGGAGCAATTAAACCGTATGAAGTATAATCACCTTCACTTTGTTCTTGGTGTAGTCAACGACAAAGATATTTCAGGGATGCTCAGCTTACTACCCAAAAATGCAGAATATTATTTCTGTAAGGCTGATATACCAAGAGGATTGAATGTTGATGAGTTAAAAGATCTGGCTCTTCGGGCTGGCTTAAAAGGAAGTACTTATCCTTCTGTCGCGGAAGCATACACGTCAGCAAAAAAGAATGCCAGATTTAATGATATAGTCTTTATTGGAGGCAGTGCATTTACAGTTGCAGAAGTACTTTGAAAGATTACCCTCCGGTAATTAAGTGAAAGACACTTACATCATCATTTTCTTTGAGGATGGTAGACTCGTACTCACTGCGTTTCAGTACCTTCCCATTTACCTTAATAACCAACATCTTCCAGGTAAAATTCTTAATAACCAGAAGTTCGTTTATCGTTATGTTATCTTTAGGTAGAATCTCTTCCTTATTATTTAAAACTATTTTCATTCCTCGGATAAAAATTTCTTCATTAACAAATCAATTACCTCATTTGCTTCCATGTTTGCAACAACTCCAACTCTTGGTGCAGTGAGGGGGCAATGTTCAGAAACTTCTGATTGTTGATCCCCACAAACAATAACTTTACCAAGCCTTTCAACCCGAAGAATGTCTGTTTTACCCCATCCTGCAAGACCACATCCGGTTATTATATATTTTTCAGGCATTTCATTTAGTGTAGTCTCAATTATCATTTGTTTCATTTCAGCCCTGTCAAAGGCTTCAACCACAATATTACAACCAGCAAATAGTTCCATTATATCGGATGAGCATAGCTTAAGGTCAAAAGCTTTTACAGATATTGATGGATCAATTCTTTCAATTGTATCTCTGAGAGCATGAACTTTTAGTTTTCCAATCTGATCTCTGAAATAGTATTGTCTTTCGAGATTTTCGGGCGTCACTATATCAAAATCAGCAATAACTAACTTTCCAACACCAGCTCTTGCTAAATTAACTGCACATGTGGAGCCCAGGCCACCACATCCGGCAATCCCAACAGTGCATTGACTTAAAAAGGCCCTGACTCTTGCAGGGAAATTCTTTTCCATCCCAGTTTGTATAAAGTCTTTTATGAGGTCGCTAATATACAAAATTCCCTCTCCATAATTCAATTGAAAATATGAAATCCTGAGGCTAACAAACTGTTATGAAAAACTATGCATATCGCTATTTTTCAAGCACTAAGCACTCGATTAACAAAACTTATTATATTTGTAAAAAAATCACAAAAAGCTTCTGAATCTGACCATACTCAATAAAAAATATAACATTATGCATGCTGAAGTAGAAAAAGCGTCACTTTGTCTCCTCAAAGAGTACAAATACACCTGGCATCCAATCGAAAAGGGTTATAATAACAGAACTCTTTATATAAATGTAGGAACTGGAAAAATCGAAGAAAAGCCAGTTTCTCAAGAAATGAAGGATAAATTTGTTGGAGGAAAAGGATTTGGATTAAGGCTTTTATGGAATGGAACCAGACCCGATACACGCTGGGATGATGAGGATAATGAAATCGTTATAGCCGGAGGACCTGTCTGTGGAATTACTCAGTATTCCGGCACCGGCAAATCACTACTTGTTACGATTTCACCTCAGACCGATTCAATAATGGATTCAAACGTTGGAGGTTTCTTTGGTCCTTTCTCAAAGTTTGCAGGTTTTGATGCTCTTGAACTGCAGGGAAAAGCAGAAAAAGATATAATTATCTACATTGATGGACGAAACCACGTTGTTCAGATATTTGAGGACCCTGGTTTTGAAGCCGATTCACATATACTTGCTGAGCAACTTACCGAAGTTTTTGCAGATAATGAAAAAGATGCGAGAAACATAGGTATTGTATCAACAGGGGCAGCTGCCGAAAACTCCTTAATGGGTATGCTAAATTTTACTTTCTATGATGTTAAGAGAAAGAAAATCAGACTAAAACAAGCCGGACGTGGTGGACTTGGAACTGTATTCCGCAATAAGAAGATTAAAGCGATAGTTGCTCATGTTTCTGGTATTGCAGGTAATCTCAATAATGTGCACGACATTAAACCTATTATGGAGCGTGGCAACAGATACCAGCAAGAAATTCGTGAACTTGACGATTTCCAATGCCAAATGAGAAAAAAAGGTACTGCAAACATCGTCAATGTAATGAATGACTACGACTTGCTTCCGACACATAATTTCAAGTTTGGAAGCCATATGGACGCTATCAATATCCATAGTGACTTGTTGAGAGATAAATATTTCACTTTGGGTATTCCTGACGGCTGCTGGATTGGATGCGCAATGTCATGCTCAAAAGGGGTAGATGATTTTGAGCTTAAGACAGGGCCATATAAAGGTCAGAAAGTAATTGTCGATGGTCCGGAATATGAAACAGCAGCAGGTCTGGGATCTAATTTAGGCATATTCGATTATCCGGCAATTATTGAAGCTAATTTCTATTGCGACACTTATGGAGTTTGTACCATCACCTGGGGTACAACTGTAGCTTTCATCATGGAATGCTATGAAAATGGCATTTTAAATAAAGAAAGAACCGGCGGTTTAGAGCTTAATTTTGGCAACAAAGATGCAGCACTCGAACTCCTGCACCAAGTGGCAAGAGGCGAAGGATTTGGTAAAATTGCCGGAATGGGTGTTCATCGGATGAAGAAATATTTTATTGAAAACTTTGGAGCTGATGCTGATTTCCTGAATGATATTGGAATGGAAGCAAAGGGATTAGAGTATTCTCAATACGTTTCTAAAGAATCTCTGGCTCAGCAGGGTGGTTATGGTATGACTAATAAAGGGCCTCAACATGATGAAGCATGGTTGATATTTATGGATATGGTTAATAATCAGCTTCCCACTTTCAAGGACAAGGCTGAAGCACTACACTATTTCCCAATGTTCCGCACATGGTTTGGTCTACAAGGATTCTGTAAACTGCCATGGAATGATGTTGTTCCGAAAGGTAATAAAGAAACTGCCGAACCTCATAAAATTCCTGAACATGTGGATAATTATGTGACTGTTTATAATGCTGTTACGGGAATGAATATTGACAAGGAAGAGATGATACGTCAGTCAGAAAGAGTATATAACTTCCAGAGGATATTTAATATCAGGCGTGGTTACGGATTAAGAAAGAATGATGCTCAGCCATACCGTGCAGCAGGTCCTGTTACACAAGAAGAATACCTCTCCAGACAAGAAAGGTACGATAAGCAACTAAAAGAATTTCAGGGTCTTGATCCAGAAAAAATGACACTACAAGAAAAGATGGCGGCAACACGTAAGTACCGTGAATCACAATATGAAAAATTATTGGATGCAGTTTATGCCCGCAGGGGCTGGAATATGAATGGCGTTCCAACTATTGAGCATTTAAAGGATCTTGGAATGGATCTACCTGAACTTTTAGAGGTAGTTACCCCATTACAATAATAAGGATTCGCTCTTATAATGAAAGAAAAAGCCCGGTTAGTGCCGGGCTTTTTTCTTTTTACAATTTGCACTCATGGGTTAGCTACCAAAGGCATAATTGTGTTATTAAAATATTAAAAACTTTACCTTTTAATGAATTGAACTCTCTGACACTCTCTTTTCCACTTTAGTATTATCTGGGTGACAAGGATCTTCTTTCATAAACGGATATCTGAAATCTATTGGTGGGCGTAATGTCTCTTTAATAACTCTTGGACTTGTCCAGCGCAGCAAATTCAAATAGCTTCCTGCTTTATCATTAGTCCCTGATTGTCGGGCTCCTCCAAATGGTTGTTGCCCAACAACTGCTCCAGTTGGTTTATCATTGTAATATAAGTTTCCTGCTGAAAATTTCAGGGCACGACTAGTTTGATCCAGCACATGACGATCATGGGCAAAAATTGAGCCTGTTAAACCATAAGGAGATGTTTCATCTACTAGTTTTACTGTCTCAAAATACTCATTGTCTTTATATACAAAGATGGTTAAAACCGGTCCAAAGATTTCTTCCTCCATTGAAACGTAATGAGGATTCTGCGTCAAAATAACGGTTGGCTCAATAAAATAACCGAGCGATTTATCACCGTTCCCGCCAAAAACAATCTCAGCGTCAGCTGATTGTCTTGCTGCATTTATATACCCCATTATTCTGTCAAAAGCGCTTTCTTCAATGACCGCATTTACGAAATTGCCAAAATCACGTACATCTCCCATTTTTATCTGAGAAAGCATATCCCCCATCCTATCTTTGATTATTGGCCATAAACTTTCAGGTAGATATGCCCTTGAAGATGCTGAACATTTCTGTCCCTGAAACTCAAAAGATCCTCTGACCAAAGCGGTTGAAACTTCGTCAACATTAGCTGAAGGGTGTACAAGAACAAAATCCTTACCTCCTGTTTCCCCCACAATTCGCGGATAAGATTTGTAGTTTTTTAAATTTTTGCCTGTAAGTTGCCAAAGGCTATTGAATGTTTCATTAGAACCTGTAAAATGGAGACCTCCAAAATCTCTGTTTGCAAATGCTGTACCTCCAACCACTGACCCTGGACCGGGAATAAAGTTTATAACTCCGTCAGGAAGACCTGCTTCTTTAAAAATTTCCATCAGGATATAATTTGATAAAATGGAGGTTGTTGCAGGTTTCCATAATGAAACATTACCCATTAACACAGGTGAAAGATTCAGATTGCTCGCAATAGCAGTGAAGTTAAATGGAGTTATTGAAAGGACAAAACCTTCAAGAGGACGATATTCAATTCTGTTTATTACTCCTGGATCAGAGTGAGGCTGCTCATTATAAATATCAGAAATATAATGAGCATTGAATCTTAGAAAATCAATGGTTTCGCATGCAGCATCAATTTCAGCCTGATAAGCATTCTTACTTTGACCAAGCATTGTTGCTGCATTTAATTTAGCCCTGTATTTTGTGGCTATCAGTTCTGCAATTTTAAGAGTTACAGATAATCTTTCAACCCATGAAACCGCTTCCCACTCTTTATGAGCCTTCATTGCTGCTTCTATAGCCATTGAAACTTCATTTGAAGAAGCTCTATGGTAGTGAGCTAATACATGACTGTGATCATGTGGCATCACAACATTCTGGATATCGCCGGTTCTGATTTCTTTACCTCCTATTATCAAAGGAATATCAATCACATTATTCGAAAAGTAATTTAGCTCCGACTGAAGCTCTTTCCTTTCTCTCGTTCCCGGAGAATATGATTTTACCGGTTCATTCTTCGGATATTCGAAATTAAAAATGGCATTATTCATAAAAAATTTATTTAGATATTTTAAGTTCAGGAGATTTGACCGATAAACAGGACTCAAACCTATTTGTTCATATCTTTAATTGTCATTAACATAGCGTTTTATTTATACTTTTTACCAATGAAATACATGATTATAACCGGAACAAGTTCTGGTTTAGGAGAGGCTTTTGCACGTCTTGCCATTGAAGAAAAAAGGAAAGTATTCTGCATTTCACGTACCGTAAATGCTGAGCTAAAAGAATTGGCTGAACTCCACAAAACGGGTTTTTGGTATTTTGAACAGGACTTGACGGAAGTGGAAGAAATTGTGCCAATCATGACTGAAATATTTTCTTATATCGATATTAAAAGTGCTACAGAACTAGTTCTTATAAACAATGCAGGTACAGTTGAACCGGTAAGACCATTAAATGAATGTACTGCCTCAGAAATCAATAACCATTTGTTGGTTAACCTTGTCGCTCCCTTTGTACTGACAAGTGGATTCATTCGTGAAAGTGAGAAATTTATATGCAAAAAATTTGTCATCAATATTACCAGTGGTGCAGCCTCTAATCCATATTATGGATGGTCACTCTATTGCTCATCAAAAGCTGGGCTGGATATGCTGACAAGAACGGCCGCATTAGAGCAGACAGGTAAAGAATATCCTGTGACAACAGTTTCAATAGCTCCAGGTGTATTGGACACACCAATGCAAGCCAAAGTAAGAAATGCCAACTCTGATGATTTCCCGATGAAGCCTAAGTTTGAACTACTATATAAAGAAAACAAATTAACTCCCCCTCTTGAAGCGGCAGCAAAAATTTTACAAATGATTAATGAGGGTAGTCTTTCCTCGGGAACCATAAGGGATTTGAGAGAGAGCTGAATATTCTTTCTGTTTTGTTTGTATTACATTTGCAGAACAGTAATTTTAAAAATTAATGGAAATTTTCAACAGAATGAAGCTAAACTATAAAATATGGTTTAGCAGTATTGAAAATGAAGGAATAATGGGTGATGGAAAGTGGATCATCCTGAAAGCTATCGAAGAGGCAGGTTCTCTCACAAAAGCTTGTGATAACCTTCAGATCACATATCGTAGAACGTGGAATGACCTGAAAAGAATAGAAAAAACTTTAGGATTCCCATTATTGGAAAGCACCAGAGGAGGGTCAGAGGGTGGAGGTATGAAGCTTACCGAAGAAGGCAAAAGGCTGGTCAAAGCTTTCGATAATTTTCACTCAAAAGTTGATAACTTAATGCAAGAGCACTTTCAATTAATGTTACAGGAATTAAAAAAATAACCACCCGCCCTCTTATGAGATCAATATTTAAGTTTCTTTGTTTTTTTTCAGTTGTCTTGACAATATTCTCTTCATGTGGCCCGGCTGGAATTAAAACCATTGAAGGCAATGATTCAATTTCCGGGAAATTAATAGTCTTTCATGCAGGTAGTTTAAGTGTCCCTATGAAAGCACTGGCCGATTCTTTTAAAATTAGACACCCGGGAATAATATTGAAGACTGAATCGGCAGGAAGCTTAACCTCTATTAGAAAAATCACGGACCTTAAAAGAGACTGCGATATTCTTGCTTCTGCAGATGCCATAATGATTGATAAAATGATGATTCCTGAATTCGCGACTTGGAATCTTCATTTCGCTGTAAATGAAATGGCTCTGGTTTATCAGGAACAATCTAATCTTGCAGAGGAAATTGATAATTCAAATTGGCTTGAGATCATAAATCGTAAAGATGTCATTATAGGAAGAGCTGATCCTTCAACCGATCCTTGTGGATATAGAACGGTACTAACGCTTAAACTGGCCGAGAAAGCTGGTTTTTCATCGGTCAAAGCCGAAAATATTTTAGCTAAGGACATTAAGTACATTCGCCCAAAAGAAGTTGATTTGTTGGCCTTACTGGAGACTAATACTGTTGATTATATTTTCCTTTATAAATCAGTCGCCTTACAGCATAAATTACCTTTTATAGAGTTGAGCGATTCAATAAATCTTAAAGAACCATCACTAAATGACTGGTATAGCACAGTAAGTGTTGAAGTTCCAGGTAACTCTCCTGATGAGAAAATTATCAGGCAAGGAGAAGCTATGGTTTACGGAATAACGATACCTGTAACTTCCACCAACCCAAAGGCTGCAGAAACATTCATTAAATTTATTATCGATGAAGGTGCACGAATCATTGCTGCTTGCCAGCAAACACCTTACGACCCTCCTGTTCTGAGTTCAATAAGCTCTGCTCCAAAATGGCTGAACGAAAAGTTACAATAACAGAACTTTAAGTTTGCATTATTGTTAAAAAGGAAAAATTAACAATGATGGAAAAAGTTATGACCACGCCTTCCGTGCAGGAAGTATTATGGAATTTAGGAATAGAAGAAATAAATAATGGTGCTTGCACAGGGCAGCAATGGATTGAAACAAAAGGTGCTCTGATTAAAAGTTACTCCCCTGCAGATGGTAAGCATATAGGGTCAATAAGACAGGCAATGCCTGACGATTACAATCAAATTATACAGAAGGCAACCACTGCTTTCGAAACATGGAAAATAGTTCCTGCCCCTAAAAGAGGAGAAATAGTAAGACAAATCGGCCTGCGACTTCGAGAATATAAGAAAGATCTTGGAGCTCTTGTTTCCTACGAGATGGGTAAAGTCTATCAGGAAGGAATGGGTGAAGTTCAGGAGATGATTGACATTGCAGACTTCGCAGTAGGACTTTCCCGACAATTGTATGGCTTCACTATGCACTCTGAAAGAGAACAACACAGAATGTACGAGCAGTATCATCCTCTGGGTGTTGTTGGTGTAGTTACAGCATTCAATTTTCCAGTCGCTGTTTGGGCCTGGAATGCAATGCTGGCACTAGTATGCGGAGATGTGGTTGTATGGAAACCTAGTTCAAAAGTTATGCTCAGTGCTATTGCAGTGCATAAAATAATTGAGAAAACATTAGCTGAAAATAATGTTCCTGAAGGAGTATTGAGTCTGATAGCAGGCGGTTCATCAAGTATTGGAGATCTGTTGCTGAATGATAAAAGAATTCCTCTAGTTTCTGTTACAGGTTCCACACGAGTGGGTAAGCATGTTAACAAAATTGTGGGAGAGCGTTTGGGTAAAACCATTCTTGAACTGGGCGGTAATAATGCTATTATTATTTCACAGCATGCAAACCTTAAACTTGCTTTGATGGGAAGCTTATTTGGTGCAGTAGCCACAGCAGGACAAAGATGTACTTCAACCAGGAGACTTATTATTCACGATTCAATCTATGAGGAGTTTAAGCAGAATCTGATTGATGCTTACAAACAGTTAAAAATAGGCCATCCACTGGATCTAGGTGTTGTCGTAGGTCCCCTGATTGATAAAGATGCGGTAAAATCATTTTTAGCAGCTCAGGAGAAAATAAAGCAGCAAGGAGGAAAAATCGCTTATGGCGGTTCTATCCTTTCAGGCAATGGCTATGAGTCAGGTTGTTATGTTATGCCTTGTATTGCTGAAGTTCAGAACGAGTATGAAATTGTTCAGGAAGAGACCTTCGCTCCCATTTTATACCTCATCAGATATAACAATATTGAAGAAGCTGTTAAAATCAATAATGATGTACCACAAGGTTTATCTTCTTCAATATTCTCAAATCATATTATGGAAACAGAATACTTTCTTTCTCATAAAGGATCGGATTGTGGAATAGCCAATGTAAATATTGCTACAAATGGTGCAGAAATCGGTGGAGCTTTCGGTGGTGAGAAGGATACCGGCGGAGGACGCGAATCGGGTTCTGATTCTTGGAAAGCTTACATGAGAAGGCAAACTAACACGATAAATTACTCTAACGATTTACCCCTAGCTCAGGGAATCAGTTTTAATTTAGATTAAGATATTTGATCGTTTTATGGTGCCGCTGAATTAATTGTCAATTATCATTCAAATTCATCTAACTGGTTAGTTTAAAAATTTATAAACTAGCCAGTTTTCTTTTTATGATATGATTAATAAGACTTTTCATTTTGGCAATCGTTATCAACCTTATGGTTTAACATCACATTTGAGTCAGTATTAAGCGATGCCTGATGAATATCCTTACGATTTACTGTTTGTATCAACTTTGTTAATGATTCATTGTGTCTCATATCATATACCAGTTTGCTTGTAAATAATTGCGCACCTTTCCCATTAAGATGTGAAGCATTATAGAAGTACTCTTTTTGATGTGATATCGGATCAACAGAATAATCCAGAAATGGAATATTATATTTATCTGAAAACATGGAAAACAGACCTATAACTTCATCTCTGTTTTTTACAAAGTCATGTCCTTCTATGTATTCAGGAGAATAAACGAATACTAATGCAATTCCGTTATTTAAGCATTCTCTTATGTACTGATCAAACAATTCTACGGAGGCGGTATCAATGACAGCTTTAAAATCAGGATACTTTTCTTTTGCTCTCTTAAGATCATCATTCCATTCTTCATCGCGATATACAAAGCCCTTATATCTTAAAGAATCGGTTACTTCGTTTCCTATAACTCCTCTTAGAGCTTTGCCAATTGTCTTAAACTGACCATAGTACCTGATAAGTGGAATCCTGTAATCAAAGGCATCATAACCTTGATAATCTTTCGTCCACTCTTCAATCTTATTGTTATACAAAAGATAAGGAAGGAATTGTTCCATTTGAAAGAGATCTTTTCTTTTCACAAGTGTAAAGATATCAACGGAGTGGATTATAAGCTTAGGTTTCCTATTATGTTCAAGCAGCTCTTTATGCCGAAAATATTGAAGCCAAAAATTATGTCCGTTAATTCCAAGATTGTAAGAACGAACTTGTAGACTGTCACTAATAATCTTGGGATCAAAATGAACCATTGCTCTTGATGACCCGTAAACAACCACTTCAGCATTAATATTCCCATCATAAATATCATTCCATACACTAAACTCTCCCTGTCGAGAGCTTCGAAGTGTATTACTCAAAAACCAATCAGCAATAAACATCAATGCTATCAGGGGAATAGAGAAAAGAATGATATTACGAATTAATTTCTTCATGGTTAAAATTGGAAATATATAAAAGTTTGACCTTGACCTGCAAAAAGGAATATTATTGCAATGATTGAATAATAAGTTACCCATCTTACAGGCCGGGAAAATTTCACTGAAACTGTTTCAATTGCATACTGATCTTCTCTACCCCACCATTCAACTGCCAGAAAAATAGCAATGAGTCCAAGGACTAATATTGCTCTTGATGAAAGGGCAGGTATCGTAAAAAAGCTCAGAGAAAAAATTGTTCCAATTATTTCGGCTGCATGAGTGACTGACTCAGCTCTAAAAAAGATCCATGCAAACAATGTCAGAAGAAATGTAAGCATAATAGAAGAAAATTCTCGTAACGATGGAAGATTTTTCCCTTTAGCTACAATATCAAGATTAACTCTATTCTTTTTTCTCAAGAGTAATGGCAAGAAGAAAATGGCATTCAAGGCCCCCCAAATAATAAAGGTCCAATTAGCGCCATGCCAGAATCCACTCACTAGAAAGATAATAAAAGTGTTTCTGATTTTCATCCATTCTCCTCCTTTACTCCCACCAAGTGGTATATACAAATAGTCGCGGAACCATGTGGAAAGAGAAATATGCCATCTTCGCCAAAATTCAGCGATATCGCGTGAAAAGTAAGGGAATGCGAAATTTCGCATTAAGCTAATACCAAATAAGCGAGAAGTTCCAATCGCAATGTCAGAGTATCCTGAAAAGTCGCCATATATTTGTATAGCAAAGAAGAAAGCTCCTAACAAGAGTGTACTTCCACCATACTCTCCTGAATTATTAAATATTTGATTCGCAAAGAAAGCAGCATTATCAGCTATAACTATTTTCTTAAATAGCCCCCATAATATCTGCCTTAAGCCGTCTACTGCGAAACTATAATTAAATACTCTCTTATGTTTAAATTGGGGGAGTAAATTTGTTGCTCGTTCTATAGGTCCAGCAACCAATTGAGGAAAGAAAGTAACAAATGCTGCAAACGCAATAAAATCCTTAGTAGGCTCAAGTTTTCTTCTATAAACATCAATTCCGTAACTTAACGTTTGAAACGTATAAAAACTAATTCCAACAGGAAGAATGATGTTTAATGATCTGGGACTTATCTCTTGCCCAAAAAAGGAAAATGCTTGTACGAAGTTGTCAACAAAAAAGTTGTAATACTTAAAAAATCCCAGTAAACCCAAATTAGTAATGATGCTTATAGTAAGAAAAACCTTTCTCCGAAAGGGTCTTTCTTCCCGATTCATCAATAGCCCAATTACATAGTCTGTAAGTGTACTAATGAAAAGCAATGATAAAAATCTCCAATCCCACCAACCATAAAAAACATAACTTACTACAAGTATCAGAAGATTCTGTAACTTCAAGTTGTGGTTCGTTGCAAACCAGTACAGAATGAATACAATTGGTAAGAATATAGCGAAATCAATAGAATTGAATAACATCAGTTTAACAAGTTAGCATAGAAACAATTACTCGCATTTTTTAAACACAGTATGTAGTAAAAAGTTAATGAAAATTGAAAGCTTTAAGCGAGAATGTTTCTTTTATTGTTAATCATATTAAACATATTGAAAAACTGACTATCATAAGAGTTGTAGTTTCTTTCGGGATCATTGATTAAGTCAGGTGGCATCTCTATGTTTTTCGCAAGTTCGGGGTATTTAAGATTTATCGATCTTACCATATTGTCAACCTGAGTCATTATTTTTTCACCTGCTTTCAGTATTCTACTTCTTTGAATATGATCTAGATCTGACTTGTTCATAGCATTTTTTCTTTGAGAGTGAGCGTAACCATACAAAGGTTGTGTAAACAAGTGACTTTCTTTTTATACGAAAATGTGAAAGTTTTACATGATTTGCCCATGAGATGGAAAAATGAACTTCAATTTGTTTTGCTCATTTGAACATTATTAGGTTGTTTCACTTTAAAAGGGTTCATAGTCTTTTACTTAAAGAATATAAACATCTGGAACAATGTCATAGTTAGGTGCGTTTTGATATCAATAATTACAAAATGGCTAAAAAACTAATAATCATATTTATAACCTTAACTGCAGTCGAATTTTATAATCTGGCATTTTTGGGCCCTAATTTTGCAAAAATCTTACAGGTTGCAGGCATTGGACTGCTTTTAGGAATACTTATTATACAAACAGTTTATCAGAAACAAATAGATTTCCCCAAGAATTTTTCATGGGGAGTGTTTCTTATTTTTTTGGGCGTTGCACTCAGTATGCTCATGGCAAAAGCCGGTCACGATCAGGCTTTTCAAATAACATTGATTGCTCAGCGATTTATGTATTACTATATTGCTTATTGGGTGTTGCATTCTATAAAATTCTCAATTGAGGATCTTGAAAGAATCATATTATGGATGGGCATTACTTTCTCAATTCTTTATATAATACAGTTTATAGTTTACCCGACGGTAGTCTTCGATGTAAGGATAGCAGAAGACCGAGGCACTGTCAGAATATTTCTGTCAGGATTTCTCTTTCTTTCTATTGCCTACTTTTTAACTCTGAGTAAGATATTTCGAGAATTTTCCTTTTTCAGATTATTTAGTTTGACATTATTCCTGAGTATATTCATTCTGATGGGCACCCGACAAATAATATTTTCAATACTCCTGCTGACCATTATGTATGTACTTTTTAGTAAGGCAGTCAAATCAAGGGTAATTATCTTATTCCTGATGGGCATTGCTACAATTCCGATCCTGGTACTATTTCAGGATATTTTTTTAAGTCTCCTCGACTTATCAAAGAGTCAATCAGAAACCATTGCAGAAAATGTCAGGCTAAGAGCTGCAGTTTTCTTTTTAACAGAATTCTTTCCTAACAATTTGGCTTACATAACCGGCAATGGTGCTGATAGCACTAATTCCTATTACGGCTTCATGGTTCAGATGTATAAAGATGCATATGGCTTTTATCAATCGGATATCGGTCTCGTTGGTGATTATACAAAATTTGGTGCAGCCTTTGTAATTGGTGCATTTTACATTCTCTTTAAAATCATTTTTGGTCGTTTAAGTCCTAACAATTCTTATATAAGATATCTTTTCCTCAGCATTATTCTTACACTTTTCACAGGTGGTGGGCCATTTGCACAGTCAGATTCCATCATTGCAATTTGCTTTTTAATGTATATTCTCGATGTCGATAAATACGATAGAGATGTCTTAGAATATGAAAAATTGAATGCAGAAGAAGAAGAAGAAACCTTAATATTGACTACTCAAACAAGATGAACACTCAAATTGCCGTAATAATACCAGTTTACAATGCATTGGCTCATACAGTTAAATGCCTGAACACAATATTTAAGTCAATAAATAATCAAGAACTCGAACCACACTTTAAAGTGATCGTAATTGATGATGGATCAACAGACGGAACTTCAAAATGGATAATGAAAAATCACCCCCAAACAATTGTTCTATCAGGTGATGGAAATTTATGGTGGAGTGGAGGTATAAATAAGGGAACTAAGTATGCTCTAAATACATTAAAAACAGATTATATATTGTGGTGGAACAATGATATAATACCTGATAAAGATTACTTTGTAAACCTGTTATCGATAGTTCAAGATGAAACAATTTATATCGGTGGATCCAAAATATATTACTTCCATCAGCCCCATATTATCTGGTCCATGGGTGGGATATTTGAAACCAGAACCGGAAGAAAGTATATGATTGGAATGAATGAAACAGATAATCCTTCGTTTGAAAAAAGAATCTCTGTTGATTGGTTACCTGGTATGGGAACTTTTATTCACAGAAGTGTATTTGAGAAAATTGGACTTGTTGATGAAGAAAATTTTCCCCAGTACCATGGAGATAGTGACTTCACCTTCAGGGCAAAACTAGCAGGGTATGAAATTATAGTTTTCACCGAGCTGAAAATATGGAATGATAAAAGTAATTCAGGTTTAACGCATCAGAACAGCTTTAAAAAGTTGTTCAGGACTTTGAATGATGTCAAATCAAATTATCATTTAAAGAAAGATGTTAAGTTCTATAAAAGGTACGCCACCTCAACGATGGCATATCAAACCTTAGCACATAAATATTGTTATTACATCGGTGGATTCCTTAAGTGGAGACTACTAAGATTATTTGGTCTATCAAAAAAAGAATCATTATAAGGTTCACTTCTACTCCTGCCAATAATAACTGCCGGGCTTAGTTTAAGCCTTTAACATTGCATCTTATAATGAAAGTAACTATATATAATGGTGGTGGTCAAGCTGACTATCTGTATGGATTGGTATCGGGGTTGCATTCATCTCCGATTAAAAAGATTGACATTTTAGATATTGATCGCTCTGAGAATCTATTTAACAATTTTGCAAAGGTCAAATTTCAATCTGTTTATAAATACCAAAAGAAAGGATCATCTATCTTAAAAAAAGGGTTTAATATTTTGAGGTATTACACTTTACAGATGATACATCTTATTTTAAACAAACCAAGAGTAATACATTTTCAATGGCTTGACAGATTTTATATCCCCGACCGAATAATTCTACCACTTATAGCAAGGCTCTTCGGTCACAAAACAGTTCTTACTGTTCACAATGTTAATGCTGGAAAAAGAGATAATAAAGATAGTTTTTACAACAGGTTTACTTTAAAAGTTTTATACCACACTTGCCATCACCTGGTTGTGCATACTCCAGCAAGTCGGATTGAATTAATGACAGATTTCAAAATAGACAGTCGTAAAATATCGGTTATCAAGCATGGAATGAATAACAAAGTCACCGTATTAGGTTTGACAAAGTCCCAGGCCAGACAATTATTAGAAATCCCTATGGACCGTAAAGTTATTTTATTCTTCGGCAACATAGATTATTACAAAGGATTGGATGTATTATTAGAGAGCATTCATTTCTTAGAAGAGGAATTAAAAAAAGATCTTACCCTCATAATTGCCGGTAATATAAAGTCCACGGAATACAGTAATGTAGTACTAGAGATGATAGAAAATTCACCTATTAAAAAAGAAATCATTTCCCATATAAGATACATAAGAGACGAGGAAATAGAACCTTTTTTTCAGGCAGCTGACACGATAGCAATGCCATACCGCGACATCTATCAGTCTGGCGTCCTTTTTATGGCATATAACTTCGGTTTGCCTCCTATTGCTACCAGAGTCGGAAACTTTGAAAATGATATTCAGGAGGCGAAAACAGGCATTCTCGCCCAAGGTGAAGGTGTTATTGCCTTTTCACATGCTATTACTCAATTCTTTAATTCAGAGATGTTCAAGAATATTGAACTAACCAGACAATACATAAAGACTTGGTCTGCAAAACAATATTCGTGGGATTCTATAGGGGCACAAACTTATGATTTATATAAACAACTGGTAGAACGATGACAACTAATCAAAATACTATTTTTCTAAGAAACGATGATGTAAGACAAGAGCTCGATCCAGAGCTGATCACTCTCACCGAAATGTGTATTGATCTAAGTATCCCATTAACTCACGCAGTAGAACCGGCAAATGTTTCAAACCGCGTGGTGGAATGGCTCTTGAATATGAAAAGTAAGAATCCCAATCTTATTGAGATTATTCAGCATGGTTATGATCATAATCTTTCAAAGCTTCATCAGAAAATGGAATTTGGAGGAACCAGAAATTATGAAGACCAGTATAATGCTATAATTAAGGGGAAAAAGATGATGAATTCTTACTTTGGAGAGGCATGGTCTCCGGTATTTACTTTTCCTTACGGCACATATAATTTCGAAACATTAAGTGCAGTAAATGATGCCGGTTATAAAGTGATTTCTTCAAAAGTCAATTTTTCTTTTAAGAACCGGTTCAAAAACCGAATGGGTAGATTATTTGGAACTGATTTTATATTAGATAAAAAAATAAGCTACCATACTACCAAAAGGCCTCATTTTGACTTTCATGAAATATCAGTTTCAGCTAATGTTATCAGAAAATACACAGGCAATAGGACTGCTATACACTATAGCAAATCTGAAGTATTACAACAAATAGCTACTGCTCAAAAATTTACTAACCAAATTGGATTACTCTTCCATCATCGATTCCATACAAAAGAGTTTCCAGTGTTCGCTAATCTGCTAAAAGATTTAAAACAAATGGGATATCATTTCTCAACCATAATTGACCTTATACGTTAGTTTGAAAACACCACACTATGAAAGAATATTTACACCAAACACTGATCGACCAATCAATAGAACCGCGAATCCCCGGATACTTCCTCATCGAGGCAACTGAGAATCCACTGGCAACTAAAAGAATTTTAGAAGAAGGCATAAACCGCTTTTTTGGGGGATTTGGAGAACAAGCTTATATTTATGACTGGGGCAATTATAAATTCGCTCTACTAATTCCTCAAACTATCTCAATATTCAGTTGCATCAGTCTTTATAAATCCGGTAATGATTTTGCCTTCATTGAAGGCACTTTCTATGACTATGAATTGTTGAAAAAAAACAAAAAAGAAAATATCTCAACTCAATTAGCTAGTGAGGTGCTGGAACTCTGTTATAAAGAACAGTACTCGAAACTAAAAGATTTTAATGGAAGGTACTCTGGGTTGGTCTATGTTAGAGAACATAACAAGCTAATACTCATTACTGATAGTTATGGAGCAAATCGGGTTTTTGTTTATGACGATTCCAAGCGCTTTGCAGTAAGCAACAATTTGTACGCACTTTCAACAAATCCAGCCTTGAAATTGACAATAAACGAAGAGTCTATTGCACAGATAATCCATTATGAGTACCCAGCTTACAGGGAAACTGAATTTAACCAGATTTCACTTGTACTTCCGTCTGATATTCTCGTGCGTAAGAACCAGAAAAACACATATCATAAATTTTTTCAACAGGTTTCCAGGACACCTGAGAAAAAAGATAAGGAATATGTTGATGAACTCAGGGATACTGTCGACCAATACTTTAAAGAAACCTATAATTATTTGAACGAGCCAATGGGAATATATCTCTCAAAAGGCAAAGACAGCCGCTTTTTCCTTCCATTTTTAGAAAGAAACAATATCCCATATCTTCCATTTGTGTTTAAAGAAGATACTGGTATTTTCGATTATCCCGAAGTAAGGAGAATAGCACAGCTGTTAAATAAGGACTTACATGTGCTTGAGAACCATACTATAAACAGGACTTTTTCCTTCCTGTTTTCAATGAGTACCACTGCAACTTCGCCATGGCTTGCGTTGGGAAAAATAGCAGGAAATTATGTCTCAAATGCGCTTATGGGTCTTTATGGTGAGAGCAGCTCAGGAAAATTATGTGCTCATCGAAATTTTGGGGTCAATGACTGGGAAAGTTCCGTTAAAGCAACTATTCTAGGTAATTCCAGAGGCATTTCAAGCGAGGAAGCGAAAAAATGGTTACCATATTTTAGCAAATACGACACGGAAGCAGCTTTTAGAAGAATTTACAAAGATTACCCACCTGTTGAAATTCCTTTTGACTATGATACTTATCAGGATATTGACCATCGTTCTTTCAGAAACGCAATCGTAATACTCTTAAAAGCTCAACACTTTATAACACCTATTACTCCTTTCATGGATAAACGAATTGCGGCAGTATACCATAAACTACCACTAAACCTGTTAAAATCACAATTGGCCCATACTATAATTGCAGGAGAGGAACCTAAAAGTAGCAGTGTACGTTCAACAGCATTCCCTGTATCTCTGAAAAATGAAAAATACCTAAGATCTATATTGGTTAAAATTGTGAAATTCAACAATAATTATAAAGATTTTCTGATGGCCGGCAAAAAACGTAAATACAAACCCTTTGTTCAGAAGGATTCATTTATACCCAGATCCGATTACTTTAAAAATATTTACGATCAGCCATTATATATTGGGAATCCCAGAATTCTCACCAGAATATATAATGTTGATGAGTATCTGGCAATAACTCTACAGGATAATCTTGAGACCTTCTTTAAATCTCCTGAAATCTTACACAATGAAATATCCTTTCCAAACTCTAATTTAAAATCAACTACACTTAACTAAGTATTTAACTAAAATGAAACAATGGGTAATATGCACTGGACCTGACTGGTTTAGACCTTCCATTACTAGTACAAGGCAAATTATTTTTCAATTTGTTAATGAAGGGAAGCGTGTGCTATGGGTCAACCCGGTTGCTTTTAAATCGCCTGCTGTTAACTCTGATAACAAAAAATCGATGAAAAAAAAGATCTTTAATAAGCTTAAAACGCATTTAAAGATCTTTAGGAAAACGAGCAAAAACATCTTTATTCTTGTCCCTTTTTATATTCCCATTTTTAATCCTTTCTTTGATAAACTGAATGCAAAACTTGTAACCCAACAGGTCAAATTCGCTTCCCTCTTATTAAATATTAATTGGGGAAACAGTATATTATGGATATCAGGAAATTTTACTTTATCACCCCTTTTAAAGTATAGGTTTAAAAAGAAAATATACCAGGCCGCTGATCTGATTTCAGATTATCGGACTAATGATCATGAATTGCTCAAAAGTTTGAGAGAAAAAGAAGTATATCTGAGTCGGAATGTTGATCACTTATTTGCAAGCTCACCAAAAATCAAACAGAAATTAGAAGAGTTATCAGATAGAAATGTCAATTTACTAACTCATGGAGTAGACTTAAAGCATTTTATTAAAGATCACGCTCTGAATCCAATAATGGTTAAAATCATTCAAAAAGGCCTTCCAATAGCTGGTTATTATGGAACTCTTTCAGATGCCAATGACAAGCAGGTATTTCTTAAACTAGCGCAAAATGGATTCTCAGTAGTAATTATAGGTAAAGTACTTGGCGATTATTCAATGCTTGAAGGAATTGAAAATATCTACTTTACCGGACCTGTTGAATTTGATCAACTGCCTTCTTATGCCAGAGGCTTCGACGTTTGTCTTCTTAATTGGATTATGGCGGATTGGATAAAGAATTCTTTTCCGGTTAAATTTCTCGAGTATCTGGCTATGGGGAAACCTGTAGTAAGTTGCCGGATTCCTGTTATTGAAGAGCTATTTTTTGACTTTGCTTATTTTGCTGATTCACCACAAGAATTTATTGAGCAAGCCTGGAAAAGCATACGGGAAAACAATGAACAGAAAGAAGAATTACGGATTGCAGAAGCCGCAAAACATACTTGGGATACTAAGTTTAAATTGATCAAAGAAACAATATCATGAAGATAGGACTGCAATTAATCGATTTGATAAGAGGGACTAATATCCTGCAACGATTTGAAGAATTAAAAAATCCTGCAGGTTCTAAGGTGAGGACATCGCATTCTATAAGGCTTGCTCAGCTTTTGAAAGAAATCAAAAGTTCAAATGCATTTTACCGTCCAATCCTGGAAAAATTTTCCAATGAAGTAATTGATAAAAATCCTCTTGATGTCTTAAGCAGTCTTCCTATAATGGATAAGAAAACAATTTCCTCACATTATAAAGAAATCTTCACACCTTTAAAAAACAGACCTGTTCAACAAAAGAAAACCGGAGGCAGCACCGGAACTCCCTTTTACTATTATGTTGATAAAGAGCATCTTTCATGGTTTTGGGGCTATATTTATCACTTTTGGAATCTTTATTCAGGTTATAAACCAGGGGATCCATTTGTAACTATTGCAGGCAATTCTCTAAGAACCACTAAAAAACGCTTATTAGAAAAAACATATCACTTTTTACAAAACAATTATTTCATCACGGGCGACATCATTGATGAAACTCTCCAAATTGACTATAACAAAACCAGAAAAGCCATATTACTGTATGGCTATCCAAGTTCAATCCTTAATATAATTAAGACTAAACCTGAAGTTTTAAATCACTTTTCTGGCCTGAAGGCTGTATTCACTACATCTGAACAATTACTACCAGCATCCCGTAAATCCATTGAGGCAGCATTTAAAGTTCCAATATATGACATGTACGGAGCAAATGATGGAGGAATTCTTACCTGTGAATGCTCACAACATACTGGTTACCATATAAATGAATTAAATTGTTATGTTGAAACATTTATCAATGAGCATGGTTTGTCAGAGTTGTTGTTAACAAATCTCAATAGTTACAGTTTTCCTTTTATCAGATACAGAGTAGGAGATTTAGGAAAACTTGAGTCTCAACCTTGCCAGTGTGGTGAAAATTCCCTTCGGATAGTTGAACTCAAAGGCAGAACACGTGACATGATTTTACTTCCTGGAGGAAAGAGCATTCATGGTTCATTCTTCAACACTGTTTTCTACAAATACCCTGGGATTGATGGATACAGGATAGTACAAAACAAAGACCTTTCTATCGTGCTTCATATACATACCATAGATCCAGAAGATTATAAAGAAGTATCAGCTCTCGTCTATGAAGATATTCAGAAAGCTGTAAAAGGAGCTAAAATAACTATAGAATTTATGACTGATCTCAATCCAACTAATGACAAATTCAAACTAATTGAAAGCCATGTCCTTTAAAATTGTCAGCATAGGAGATTATATGACCGGCGAGAATATGCATCATTATGGCCGGGGTATACCACGCAAGTTTCAGGACCGTTTTCATGATTTAGTAACTGAACCAGTAAGAGAAACCTTATCCGACGGAGATATCCTTATTTTAAATTTTGAATCTTCATTAGAAGAAGCACAAATTCTTGATAGTCTGCCTATTGAAAACGCCGTATACGTCGCTCCTCTGGAAACATTCAAATTACTTAATTCTCTTGAAATTCCAATAGTTGCTAATATTGCTAACAATCATTTTGGACAACATGGAAACAAAAGGTCGCAATTCACAATTCAGAATTTGGAGAGAAATGGTATAGTGGTTGTAGGAAAAAATAATCTGCCTGTTGAAATTATTTTAAAGAAATATACCTTGAAAATATGGGGAGTGAGTCTTGTTGCTGATGAAAATTATGATGGTGCTTATTTTAAAAGCAGCTATGACTCATTGTTACAAGATTTAAAGCCATTAACAGCCAAAGGAGAAAACGAATTTCATATAATCAGCATTCATTGGGGAGTAGAATATAGCACCCTGAATAATGACAAGCAAACCATATTAGCAAGGAAGCTATCAGAGGCAGGCATGGACTTGGTTTTGGGGCACCATCCGCATACAATACAACCTGTTGAAAAGATAAATAGCACCTGGGTTATATACAGTCATGGCAATTTTCTATTTGATCAGAATTTTTCTGCTTTGACCCAGACTGGTCTGATCACAAAAATTAAATTACCGGAAAATCAAGCTGAATTTTACCTTTCACAACAAAAGGATTTCCAGGTTGTTGAGTTGAATGGAGCCAGTGAAGATGAAATTGAAACATTCTGCAAGGCAAACTTCTCTGTTAAAAAATCTTTACAAATGAGGATTTTAATGAAACTGGAAATGCTGAAAAACTTTAACGAACTCAATTATCCGGTAATAAAAACTTTTATTGCAAGATTATTCAGATCACGTCAAACAAGCAATGCAAAACAAATATAAGATATTGGCAGTAGCTTCGGGAGGAGGGCACTGGATTCAGTTGCTCAGAACCAGAAAAGCTTTTAAAGAAGCTGATGTCGTTTTCGTTTCCACTTTTAATAGTTACACATTCCAGGAATCAGGCTACAGATATCGTTCAGTACCTGATGCTAATCGGTGGAATAAACTTAAACTAATAAAAATGGCCTTCATCCTGAAAAATATAGTAGATGAAGAGAAACCCGATTTTATCATTTCAACGGGCGCAGCCCCAGGACTAGCAGCAATTTTCTGGGGGAAATTAAAGGGCATAAAAACCATTTGGATCGATAGTATTGCAAATGTTGAAAGACTTTCTTTGAGTGGTAGGCTCATAAAGCCAATAGCAGATCTCCACATTACACAATGGCCCCACTTAGCAAAAGGCAAAACAGTTTATAAAGGCACCGTAATATTATGATATTCGTAGTTGTAGGCACTCAGGAGCCCTTTGACCGTTTAATTAAAATCGTTGATGAATGGGCAGTACAATCAGGTTATAATGACATTATCGCACAGGTATCAAACGCAAACTATTTGCCTGCCAATTTTAAACATTTTGATTTTCTTCCTACCGATAAATTCGATGAACTCTTTAAGAAAGCAGAAATTATAGTGGGACATGCCGGGATGGGAACTATTATCTCCGCAATGCATTATCAGAAACCAATTATAGTAATGCCTCGTTTAGCCAAATTCAGAGAGCATCGTAATGATCACCAGCTTGCAACAGCTAAGAGTTTTTCTCAGTTGGGTTATGTCAGATCGGTATACTCAAAAGACGAACTTATTGTAGCTCTCAATGAAAGAAATCTCCTGAAACCTGCCCCTCCCATAAGTGAACATGCTTCAACCGGCCTACTCGAAACCATCGAAAACTTCTTTATTAAAAACACCATTTCCAACTAACTTTAGGAGACAAGTGTTGTTAGTAAAGTAGCTAAGTTTAACTAACATTTTCTAATTCAACACTTTTCAAACAATGTTATGGTAGGCGAAAGGGACAAACAGACCGGTCGTGTTTCTGGAGTAATATTATCTATACTTTCACTATTTGTTTTTATAGGTTCTTTTAAGATAACAGACTATTTTTTAGATGGATTCCTTCAATATAGCAATGAATACCTCACAATTGCCTTCTTCATAATCCCTTTATGGTACTTAGGAATTATCCAAACAAACCTTACTCGCTTTTCAAGGACTAAGAGTGATCTTACTATCATTTTTGAAACAGGACTGTTCGTAATAACAGGAACCGGATTCCTTGCACTTATCCAAGTGGCATTTCAACTTACTCAGGTCAGTAACTATGTAATTCTTGTCTTTTCTATCCTTGATTTTATCCTGATCAGTATTATTCTTATCTCAACTTCACGATATTACAAAAAGTTAGTAAAAAAGGGGCTTAATGTCCAGAATGCTATTTTAGTAGCTGATTCTAACTGTATTGATTTCATTGAAAAACTAGATCTCAAAAAAGAATGGGGTTATTACATACATACCATAATAACTGATAGTGAAATTTTGGAGGAAGTTTTTGGCAATAGATTCAGAGTCGAAAAGGATATCAATAAACTGAAAGTTATTTTACGGCAAGATGTAATTGATGAAGTACTTTATTGTCGAAATAAAATTGATCAGAATGAGATAAGAGATATCATTTATTCGTGTGAGGAGATAGGTGTTACGTTCAGAATGCAGTCCTCATTTTTTCATATGCCTTCAACCAGAACACAGTTGGAATATGTGGAAGAGATTCCATTCCTTTCATTCATCAATACTCCTGCCAACAAATTTTCACACAACTGGAAACTTCTTTTTGATGTTCTTGCCTCTTTCTTTATTCTTTTAGTCTGGTCTCCTATAATTTTAATAATTGCCCTTGCTATCAAAGTTTCTTCAAAAGGACCAATAATCTTTAAACAGAAAAGAGTAGGACTCAGAGGAAGAGAATTTGAGATTTACAAATTCAGAACAATGGTTGTAGATGCTGAAGAACAGCAAAAGAAGCTGGAAAAAATGAATGAGATGGATGGCCCTGTCTTTAAAATAAAGGATGATCCCCGAATCACTAAAGTAGGAAAATTCTTACGTAAATCCGGATTGGATGAAATTCCCCAGTTCTTTAATGTTTTAAATGGTGACATGTCTTTAGTAGGCCCTCGTCCACCGTTACCCAGTGAAGTAAATAAATATGAAAGATGGCAACTTCGAAGGTTATCAATGCGTCCCGGTATTACATGCATATGGCAGATTGCCCCTAATCGAAATAGCATCTCCTTCAATGAATGGATGAAGCTTGATCTTCAATATATTGACTCCTGGTCACTAAAGCTTGATTTTATTTTACTCGCTAAGACTGTACAAACAGTCATCAAAGGATCAGGACAATGATTTCTAATAAAATCATATAGTTTTATCTATTTGACATTCAGCCGTTTAGACTATAAACCTTATAGCCTGAACAAATAAATTGTTATCACGTTTCTTCTTAAATAATTCACACCATCAATAATGGATTCCAAATATTAAGTATGATGCAACAATTATCCCAAATATTTAAGAAATCAGCATTGTTCATACTCTCTTCATTTGTGCTTTTTTCGTGCGTTCCACAGGAAAAACTCAAATATGTTCAAGATGAAACTACTTCTCAGTTAAAGTCACAATATAATCATATAAGACCTATCAAAAGGATCCAGCCGTTTGATAATCTATATATTAAAGTACTTAGTATAGATGCTGAAACGGCACAGATCTTCAGCAATGAAACGGTTATGAATGGTCCGGGATTCGATATTAATCTTATTTCTTACACAGTAAATGATAAAGGAACTATTGACTTTCCCTTTGTTGGTGAGATAAATGTTAATAACATGACACTAAAAGAAGCCAAAGAAACTATTGAAGAAGAACTAAGTCAATATCTCAGCAACACATCTATACATATTAAATTCGTTAATTCAAATATAACAGTGCTTGGAGAAGTTAAAGTGCAGGGCGAATTTCCATACTTTAAGGAGCAGATAAATATTTTTCAGGCTTTAGGCTTTGCAGGTGGTGTGACCGATTTTGGAGACAAGAGTACTATTACTCTTATTAGAGAGTACGGCGATCAGATAAAATACCACACCATTGACCTGACAGATAAAAAAGTTATAGAGTCAGAATACTTTTATTTGCAACCTAATGATATTGTAATTGTTGAACCTATAAACACAAAGTTCAGAAACTTGAGAACTTTCACATACTCAACTTTTCTTGCTTCTATAACTACACTTGTTACTATACTATATTTCTTTAAATAACGTGAAAAGATCTTCTGAAATTATACAGCAAAAAACAGACTATAAAGAACTGTTTTACAAACTATACAGACATAAAAAGTGGTTCATTATTTCATTCTTCGTTGCAATTACAATTGCATTCCTTTTTAACAAAATAACCACTACTATATTTAAAAACCAGACAACCCTGCTATTAAAGGAACAAGAAAAGAATTCTTTTCTCACCAGTGATAATATTATGCAGGGTTTTGGCCTCTTTGGTTCTAATCAAAATATTGAAAATGAAATCGGCATTTTACAATCATTTACCCTTATAAATGACGCCATACTTCAATTAAATCTCGAAACAAAAATTTACAGAGAAAATTATGTATTTGGGAATTTTATTGATTTTGATTTCCTCAAAGCAGACGAAGAAATCTACAGAGATACTCCGATTAAAATAAGCATTGATAAGTCAAGTCTTCAACCTATCGATTTACCAATCTATTTCAGGATCATTGATAATAAAAAAGTAAAGGTAGAAGCTTACGGAAAGGATGTAGCTATCTATTCTTACTTACAGGATGAAGTTTTAGAGATAGTTAATGACATATCAATAAATGGGATTTATAATTTCGAAGATGAAATTAAAGGGAAAAACTTTAATTTTAAGATACACCTCAACACAAAAGACTTGGAGCGGTGGCAAGAAGAAAAATTGTATTTCACTTTTAATAATGTAAATCTCCTTACACTTGAATACCAGGCAAGCATTCAGGCAGTTAACACCTCAAAGACTTCCTCACTGGTTGTGATTTCAATGAAAGGTGATAATAAATATAAAATTACTGATTTCCTGAACACATTATCGAATTCATACCTTGACAGGAATCTGGAAAAGAAAAATCGTATTGCTATAAATACAGTCAAGTTTATTGATAGCCAGATCAGTGAAGTGGCAGATTCTCTAACTCAGGCTGAAAGTAAACTTCAGAACTTCAGAACCTCCAATCAGGTAATGGATCTTAGTTTTCAAGGCCAGAAATCATTCGAGAAAATGAGTGAACTGGAAACACAAAGAGCCGGATTAATGGTTCAAAAAAAATATTATGACTACATAAAAAACTATTTTGAAAAAAATAACGATATGTCCGATCTTATAGCTCCATCTTCAATGGGGGTGCAGGATCCAATTCTCAATCAATTGATAATTGAACTAATAACACTCAATAATGAAAGGACTAATCTACTCAATCGGGGAAACATAAAAAATCTGTTCCTTAATAACCTCGAGATACAAATAAACAATCTCAAAAATACAATCAGAGAGAATATTCTTAACAATGCAACTACAACAGAGATCGCATTACAAGACATTAACAACCGGGTTGCTCGTATTAATTCTGAAATGTCAAGACTGCCATCAACCGAGCGACAACTTTTTGGTATTGAACGAAAATTCAAGCTTAATGATGCTATTTATACTTTTTTATTACAAAAAAGATCAGAAGCACAAATAGCCAGAGCTTCAAATGCTCCTGATTACGAAGTTGTTGATCCGGCCCGACATGTGACTACATCAGTTATATACCCCAAAAGAACTATTAACTATATAATTGCGGGTGCAGGAGGGCTTTTGATTCCATTTATTATAATTATGATTAGCGAGTTCCTTAATATGAGAATCAGCAGCAAGAAGGAACTGGAGTCAATAACAGAATTCCCAATCATCGGTCATGTGTTTCACAATGAGAGTAAAAATAAAGTGGTTGTAACAGCTTCATCAAACTCGCCTATATCTGAATCTTTCAGAAGCATTCGAACCAACCTCCAGTTTTATTCAAAGGGTAAGGATAAGCAAGTTATACTTGTAACTTCGTCATACAGCGGAGAGGGCAAATCCTTCATTACACAAAACCTGGCATCGGTATTTGCCCTATTTGGCAAAAAAACCCTACTGATTGGATTTGATATGCGAAGACCTAAAATTTATCAGGATCTTAATCTCTCAAATAAGATAGGAATGAGCACGGTGCTTATAAATCAATCAATCGTTGAGGAAATAATCCAGCCCACTCAGATTGAGAATTTAGACTATATCTCTGCTGGGCCCATACCTCCTAACCCCCTGGAATTAATAGCATCAGAAAAAACTGAAGAAGTGTTTAAAGATCTGAAAAAGAGATACGATTATATTATAATTGATTCTCCTCCTGTAGGAGTTGTTTCAGATGCCTACCTGATGACACGTTTTGCTGATGTTACATTATTCATTGTAAGGCAAGGATATACCCATAAGGAGGCATTTATTAATAATATTCAACACATCCTGCAGAAAAAGATAAATAATGTAAGTCTTGTTCTCAATGATGTCAAGGCACGCGGTATGGCTTATGACTATGGATACGAATATTCATATTATTCGGAAAATGGCAAAACCGGCATGAATATCTTTAAGAGGAAAAAGTCAGGTGCTATTTCTTCAACATAGAATTACTTATCACTAAATCAACCTTATACAAGTTTTAAAAGCTCCTTAACGGGAGCTTTTATTATTAAATCACGTAGAACATTTCCCCATTTCGGGGCTGATTTCTTTGATTTTGCTCTTCGTCAATCATTAGCTTTCATGGTAACTTTATTACACTAAGTTGATCTTAACCGCTTGTTTTTCAGCTTTTTATCCCCATTAACCAACATCCATTTAAAGACTTCTAAGAGTAATCCGGACAAGTGGCACCATTTTTCATTCTAACGGTAGCAAACCTAAAAACTACTAACATGAATGAAGAAAAATTAGTTATTAATGCACTAAGTTTAAATGATTTAAATCAATTTAAAAGAAGATCCTTACTAAAAACCTTTAGTATCTCCCTGGTCCTTGTATTTACTTTCCTCTCAGCTACACTATTTGGCGCTACAATTTACATCGATCCTACAAACACATCTAATAACCAGGATGGTTCACAAACAAATCCCTATAATTCCTGGACAAAAGTTACTTTCACTAATGGTAACACTTACCTACAAAAAGGTGGTACAACTTTTACCACTAGTGGAATTGCAATAAACTCTAAATCAAATATCATTATCGGTTCATATGGCTCTGGAAGAGCAAAAATTGTCGCCTCAGGTAATGGTAATCATATTCTGAATGTTTCCTCATCATCGAACATAACAGTAAAAGATCTGGAAATAACAACCGCTGGCAAATGGGTGTCAGGTATTTACATCAATGGAACTAACAGCGCAAGTAACCTTATTGACAACTGTCTTATCCATAATGTTGAATGGGGTATAAGAATCATTACAAATTCTTCAGGTAACAAGATTATGAATTCTACCATTCACAATATCGGTGATGATGGAATTTATGTGAAAGACGCCGCTTCCATAGAAGTTGGTTATAGCCATATTTATGATGTTAATAAAAAGTTCCTCATCAACCCTGATCAAAGCTATTCAGCTGGTGATGGTATCCAAATCGCATCCACCAATAGCCATTCTTTCTATATCCACAATAATATTATAGATCACTCTTCAATGGGCAACAAATTCTGTTTTATTGCCTGGGGTAATAATTATACCGGTATCTTAGAAAATAATGTATTAATTGGAAATGCCAATAAAACAGTTAGTGCTATTTATCTCTCACCAACAACAAAGACTGTTACCGTGAGATACAATGAAGTGAAAAATAGCAATTATGGTATTTATTCTTATGCTAATCTATTAGATGCATACTACAACATTTTTTCACAGAACCGCAGTGCGATTAATGTATTAAATGGCTATACGCTTAATGCTCGTAATAATGTTTTCTATAATAATACAAATACAGCAGTTTCATCAACACCCAGCACCTCTGTAACTCTCAGAAACAATATTTTCCACGTTACATCAGGGGGGAAAGCAATAAACACCAACGGAACAATAAGCTCTAATAATAATGTCTTTAATCAGGAACAATCCGGTTTGATTAATGGACATGCAACACTGAGCTCATGGCGGAATGCTTCAGGTAATGATGCAAATTCAGTAGTAGGTAACCCCTCATTTGTTAGTCCAACTTCCGGCGACTTCCATGTTCAGTCAAATTCAATTGCAGTGAATAAAGGAGCTGGAGTAGGTTTAAACAGAGATTACTTTGGTGGATCTGTGCCGCAAGGAGGAACTCCTGATGTTGGAATTCATGAAATAGTTGGAGGTAGCGGAAATACGACAAATAATGCACCTCAAATAAGCAATCAGTCATTTAACGTACTTCAAACAGCTCCTATAGGAACAGTCGTTGGAACAGTTTCAGCTTCAGATCCTGATGCTGGTCAAAACCTCACATACTCAATTATTTCAGGAAATACAAATTCAGTATTTGCCATAGCATCTTCAACCGGGCGTATTACTGTTGCAAAAGCATTGCCAGCACAAAACTTTAGCCTTGTGGTAAAAGTTACAGACAATGGTAATCCAGTAATGTCGGCTCAGGCAACTGTGACAATTTCAGTAACAGCCTCCTCGTCCAATCAGGCACCTGTCATAAACAATCAATCATTCACTGTATCACAGAGCGCAGGAATCGGCACTGTTGTAGGTAGGATATTAGCAAGTGATCCCGATCAGGGACAGACAATCAGTTACAGTATCGTCTCGGGGAATACCAATTCAGTATTTTCACTCAATAGCTCGACCGGAAACCTGACTGTTGCGAAAGCACTACCAGCACAAACCTTCAGTTTAGTGGTTAAGGTCACCGATAATGGCAATCCTATTAAGTCAGCGCAGGCTACTGTAACAGTAAATGTCACCAGTTCATCGACCAATAATGCGCCTGTAATTGCAAATCAGTCATTTACTGCTTATACAGCAATGAGTGTAGGTACTCTGATTGGAAAAGTAGTTGCCAGTGATCCTGATGCAAACCAAACTTTAACCTATTCTATTGTCAGTGGAAATATAAATACAGTTTTGTCACTGAACTCTTCAACTGGAAATATAACAGTCGCTAAAACTTTACCAGCTCAGATATTCAGCCTGGTAGTGAAAGTTACTGATAATGGCAATCCCGTTAAATCAGCACAGGCAACTATTACTATTACGGTTACATCCTCAAATGGAACCAATCAGCCACCATATCTACCGGCAAGTACATTCTCAATCAGAAATCATGCACCTAATGGAACATTCGTTGGGAAATTGAATGCAACAGATCCCAATCCAGGTCAAAAGGTTACTTACACTATAGTATCAGGTAATACTGGAAACGCATTTACATTAAACCGTACAAATGGAGCTATAAATGTGAGAAATAGTTCTGCTGTCAACATCAATGTTACTCCAAAATTCACTCTTAAGGTAAGGGTTACAGATGACGGAAATCCTAGCTTATCATTTACCCAGACAATTACTGTAAATGTCACAAGAGCGAAAATAATCGACGGTATTGCAGTTGAAGAAAAAGAAGTAATTAGTATTGATGTGCCAAAAGAAATCAGAGTATATCCTAATCCTTCGGTAGATGGAAGATTCTCAGTAAGTTTTGGCAAACAATGTGAAGAAGCTAAAATCGAAGCGTTCGACATGTCAGGAAGATTGATAAAAACCATGAAAGTTACACAAGATAATAAAGGCTTGATGGATTTAAGTAATAGTCCAAGTGGTGCTTACCTGATCAGACTTGATAATGGTTCTGAAGTGAAAACACTTAAAGCGGTGAAACACTAATTTTAAATAATTAGCATTGGAAAGGCTGGTCTTCCAGCCTTTCCATATATGCTAAAGTTTGCAAGACCCATTAGCAAACTTCGTTCGCATAAACATTTAAGGATTATAACTAAAGATTCATTAACTTTAACACAAATATTATGATGGCACGACATTTACCATTTTTTAAAGAATATTTATACGCATCAGTATTTATATTACTGTTAATCATTCTGTTACCGACTTATTCATCTGCTCAGGATGTAATCTATATTGATCCGTCATATAATGGAGCCACTCAAAATGGTTCAATCGATAATCCCTATAAATCATGGAATTCGGTTTCATGGGTAAATGGAAAAACATATCTGCAAAAATCTGGCACTACATTTACAACAAGCGGCTTCTTGGATCTGACAGGCAGAAACGGTATAACTTTAGGCTCATACGGCCAGGGAAACAGACCGAGAATTATAACCTCTGCAGGTAATTCAGTTAAAGTAATTAAGATTACAGGAGCGTCAAACAATACAATCAGAGGGCTTGAAATTGCTTCTTCAGGTGGACAAGCTACTTGCGCAATTATTATTGATGGAACAAATTCTGCAAATAATCTTATTGAAGATTGTGTCTTAAGAGATGTTCAATGGGGACTTAGAGTTTTGACAACTGGAACAGGTAACCGGATAATACATTCAGAAGTTTACAACACCCAGGATGATGGTATCTATATCAAAGATGCTCCTGATATTGAAATTGGTCACTGCAATGTATACAATGTAAATCTAAAATATAACGTAAGTACTGACCAAAGCTATTCACCCGGAGATAATATTCAGATTGCATCAACAAACAATCATCATTTTTATGTGCACCATAATACACTTGATCATAGTTCAACGGGTAATAAATTCTGTTTTATAGCATGGGGAAATAATTACACTGGAATATTTGAATATAACATTCTCATCGGGAATCGCACAAAGAATACAAGTTGCATTTATCTGTCACCTACTACAGGATCAGTCACAGTAAGATACAATTCAATAACTGAAGGTAATTATGGAATTTACTCTTACGTCCAGGACCTTAAAATTTACTATAATACTTTTGTGCAAAACAGAATTGCAGTCAGTATTTTGAATAATTATAATATGCTGGCTGAAAATAATGTTTTCTACAATAGCACTAGCATGGCAATCAATGGGTTACCAGGATCATCCCTTATCTCAAAAAATAATATTTTCCATATTATCTCAGGAACAAAGGCATATTCAACATCCGGAAGTCTTATATCTAATAATAATATCTTCAACATTCAGTCCTCAGGATTTTTAAACGGGCATAACACATTAACCTCATGGCGAAATGCATCAGGACAGGATCAAAATAGTATGGTGGCCAATCCAAAATTTGTTAATCCGGGAAATTATGATTTTACACTTCAATCCGACTCGCCTGGTATCAATGCTGGTTCATCATGTGGTTATGATCAGGATTTCTTTGGAAATTCTGTTCCACAAGGGCCATCTCCCGATATAGGCTATTTTGAGTTTCCGGCAAATAACGTCAATAATCCCCCTCTGATTTCAGATCAAACATTCAGTATCCCGGAAAATTCTCCTGCCAATACAGTAGTCGGAACTGTCATTGCTATTGACCCCGATCAGAATCAGACTATCCAATACGAAATTACTGGTGGAAATGTAAACAATACTTTTTCCATTAACTCAGCAACCGGCGCTATAAAAGTACAAAATGCGCAAAGCATTGATTTCGAAGCCTACCCACAATTTACACTACAGGTGAAAGTGACTGACCAGGGCGGATTATTCTCAACTGCTCAAATCACAATTACAATCCAGGATGTCAATGAAAATCCCGAAATAGACGATCAGGGTTTCCTTCTCCCTGAGAATTCACCAGTTAACACAACTATTGGAACTGTCGTAGCTTCTGATCCGGATCAAAATCAGACACTTACATATTCTATCATAAGTGGCAACTTAAATAACTCTTTTAGCATCAACTCAACAACAGGCGTTATCAAGGTACAAAATGCCCAAAGCATAGATTTCGAAGCTAATCCACAGTTTACTCTTCAGGTGAAAGTGACTGACCAGGGCGGATTAGTCTCAACTGCTCAGATAACCATTAATATCCAGGATGTCAATGAAAATCCCGAAACAGACGATCAGGGTTTCATTCTCCCTGAGAATTCACCAGTTAATACAACTATTGGAACTGTCGCAGCTTCTGATCCGGATCAAAATCAGACACTGACCTATTCTATCATAAGTGGTAACTTAAATAACTCTTTTAGCATTAACTCAACGACAGGCGTTATCAAGGTACAAAATGCCCAAAGCATAGATTTCGAAACTAATCCACAGTTTACTCTTCAGGTGAAAGTGACTGACCAGGGCGGATTATTCTCGACTGCTCAGATAACCATCAATATCCAGGATGTCAATGAGAATCCCGAGCTTGAAGATTATGAATTTGAAGTCACCAGTGCCAGTAATAATGGAACTGTTATAGGACAACTAACTGCTTCCGACCCTGATGCTGGTCAATCCTTGAATTATGTAATTACGAATGGCAACTTTGAAAATTGTTTCTCGTTAAACAGCATTAATGGCTCTCTTTCAGTCGTTAATTCTGTTGCCTTAAATAATTATTCACAGTTCATTCTAACAGTCAAGGTGTCTGATGATGGACAACCATCATTATATTCATATGGTCAGGTAATAATTAATGTCAGCTCATCAAACTCTGCTCCTGTAATTCTTCCTCAAGTCTTTCAAATTACTGAGAACTCATTTGCAGGGAGCCATATTGGTCAAATACTAGCTTATGATGCAAATCAGGGACAAAATCTTACATTTCAGATTATAAGTGGAAATGCAGCCGGAACTTTTAACTGCTCACCATCCGGTTTCCTAACTGTAAACAATGCTGGGTTGCTTGATCATGAACTGTATTCCTCATTCCAATTATTAATTAGAGTTACAGACAATGGATCACCAATTCTTTCTGCTGATGCTGTTATAGATATTCTGGTTACCGATGTAAATGAATCTCCCATAATAACACCTGGTCAATTCTTCAATGTTAACGGAAATTCAGGTCAGGGGCTAGTTATAGGCCAAGTACTTGCAGCCGACCCCGATAATAACCAGCAATTAAATTTTGAAATTATAGCTGGCAATGTATTTGAAACCTTTGGGATAGTAGCTTCCACCGGAGAACTTTATGTTGCAAATGCATCATATCTCAAAAGAATTTCTGGCCGATTATTGAGATTAACAATCAAGGTAACAGATTCAGGATATCCTTCATTAAGTTCCTCGGAAGTAGTAAAAATCAAATTTTTTCTGTCAAACTCTAATAACAATCAAAATATTGCCAGAGCAGATTCTCAATACGGCTTCTCTATATACCCAAATCCTTCACATGATGGCAAATTCATACTCGACCTGGGTGATTTTTCAAAAGCATCAGCAACGTATAGGATCACCGATTTGAATGGCGCAGAGAAATATTTTGGCAGTTCCCCTGATAATAAAAACACTATCGACTTGAGTCATTTACCCAAAGGAATGTATATTCTTCAGGTTAAACGAGGCGATTTAACTGAAATAAAGAAACTGATTTATCAGTAGTGGTTAATTTTTAGGTGGCGAAGAGGTTGGGTGGTGCCAACCTCTTCTTTTTTTATCCGAAAATTATCTGGAATAAAATCTGTAAAGTTCCTTTATTCCATCAGAAAGTCCCATCCTGGGGTACCATCCAAGATTGTTTAATTTGGAGACATCCAACAGCTTTCTTAAAGTGCCATCAGGTTTGGTTGTATCAAAAACTACTTCTCCTTTATAACCTACAATATCCTTAATCATGTAAGCTAACTCTTTAATGCTGATCTCTTTTCCGCTTCCTATATTAATATGAGTATTTCGAACCTCTTTGTTTATTGAATCAGTTTTAATCTGGTCAAAGCTTAAATTCTCCATTATATAAACACATGCATCGGCCATATCGTCACTCCACAGAAACTCCCTCATAGGAGTTCCAGAACCCCAAATCCTCAAACTAACTACAGGCTTTTTTCCCGAAGTATCATATATAATCCCATTTTTTTCAAGGAAAGTAATAGTATTTTGCTTTATATCCGATATGTCATTTAATTCAGATAATTCGTATCCCAAATCTTTTTGAATTGCCTCAAATTTGCCCTCATCCAACAATTTACTTAAATGCATTTTTCGGATTAAAGCGGGAAGTACATGAGAATTCTGCAAATGAAAGTTGTCATTTGGTCCATAGAGATTAGTTGGCATCACTGAAATAAAATTTGTGCCATATTGCAGATTATAAGCTTCACACATTTTCATGCCGGCAATTTTAGCTATTGCATATGGCTCATTAGTATATTCCAATGAATCGGTAAGAAGGTATTCCTCTTTGATAGGTTGTTTAGCATTCTTCGGATAAACACAGCTACTCCCCAGGAAAAGCAACTTTTTCACACCTGAAAGGTAGGATTGGTGAATAACATTATTCTGAATTTGCAGGTTTTCATAGATGAATTGTGCTCTGTAAATATTATTGGCCATTATTCCCCCAACCTTAGCTGCTGCAAGAAATACATAATCAGGCTTTTCATTTTCAAAAAATGTAGCCACTGCCTTAGAATCCATTAAATCGAGTTCATTGTGTGTCCTTGTTATCAGATTTTCGTAACCTTTCTGTTCAAGGTTCCTTAGAATGGCACTTCCTACAAGTCCTCTATGGCCGGCGACAAATATTTTATCTTTCTTCTCCATGTAATTACAATAATATTTTATTCAAAATAATGGAAGATGGCATGACCACCATCTATAAGATATCTGTCTTTTTTCATCAATTTCAGATCACTTTCCATCATATCATTTACCAAACTTTCAAGATTGTACTCCGGTTCCCAACCAAGTTCCGTTTTTGCTTTTGTTGGATCACCTATTAACAAATCAACCTCTGTGGGCCTGAAATAAGCAGGGTCAACAGCTAATACTTCCTTACCGGGTTCAATCTGGTATTCTGGATTGTTACATTTAACTACATAGCCTTTCTCATTAACACCTTCTCCTTCGAATTTAAGTTCAATACCCACATGCTCGAATGCCATCCTAACAAAATCCCTTACTTGGGTAGTCTTTCCGGTTGCAATTACAAAATCATCAGGTTGGTCTTGCTGTAGTATGAGATACATTGCTTTTACATAATCCTTTGCATGTCCCCAGTCACGTTTTGCATCAAGATTCCCCAAATAAAGTTTCTCTTGCATTCCCAATGCAATTCTTGAAACAGCCATGGTAATCTTGCGAGTCACAAATGTTTCTCCTCTTATTGGAGATTCATGGTTGAATAAGATACCATTTGAAGCGAACATTCCATAAGCTTCCCTATAATTTACTGTTATCCAATAAGCATACAATTTTGCCACTGCATAAGGACTTCGGGGATAGAAAGGAGTTTTTTCGCTTTGTGGCACTTGCTGAACAAGACCATATAGCTCACTCGTAGATGCCTGATATAATCGTGTTTTATTAATCAAATCCAACAATCTGACAGCTTCAAGAAGCCTGAGAGTACCTATACCATCAGCGTTGGCAGTATATTCAGGAGAATCGAAACTGACTTTAACATGAGACATAGCCGCCAGATTATAAATTTCGTCTGGTTGAACTTCCTGAATGATTCGTATCAGGTTGGATGAATCAGTCATATCTCCATAATGTAAAACAAAATTCCTGTTTTGCAGATGTGGATCCTGATATAAATGGTCGATCCTGTTGGTGTTAAATAGAGAACTCCTTCTCTTTAAACCATGAACTAAATATCCCTTTTTTAAAAGGAATTCAGCCAGATAAGCTCCATCCTGACCAGTTATTCCGGTTATAAGCGCTATTTTCTTTGTCATTTTTTCTTTTTGACTTTTTTGAATTATGTAATTAAGACAACAAATTTATGTAATTATGGTTTCCTCTGTTCTGTTTTAACGAACCTATCAGTGTTGCTGGTTAATTTTATGGTTTAAATTTGCATTTAGCAAAGAATCTATTCATGAAACATAGAACCTTTAATAATATAGCTCACATCGCAGGTGCGTTTATATTACTGTTCATAGCAGCTCCCATCATCGGCATATTTGCTAAAACAAATCCGAAACAAGTTTTTGCTGTGGCTAACGATCCGGAGGTACTTAACAGTATTTTTCTCTCTATTTGCACAAGCCTTGCCGCTACATTGATTTTTTCGTTGCTTTCTCTTCCTTTGGCATGGTTACTTGCACGTCGAAAATTTTTTCTCAAACGCTTTGTACTTGGTCTTATCGATCTTCCCATCGTAATACCACATACAGCAGCCGGTATAGCATTGTTGGGGCTTGTTTCACGAAATACCGAACTTGGGAAAATAGCCTCATTGATTGGATTGGATTTTGTTAGCCATCCTGCTGGAATTATTATAGCAATGGCTTTTGTCAGCCTTCCCTTTTTTATAAATGCGGCCAGGGAAGGATTTAATCAGGTACCTGAACGCCTGGAGAAAGCTGCACTCAATCTGGGAGTTAATCCATTCAGAGTATTCTATACTATCTCTATTCCTTTAGCTATCAGACATATAATTACAGGAGGAGTAATGATGTTTGCCCGTGGAATAAGTGAATTCGGTGCAGTTGTAATTATAGCTTATTATCCTTTAACTGCCTCTGTGATGATTTTCGAAAGATTCAATTCTTTCGGATTACAATATGCTCGCCCTGCTGCAGTCCTATTAATATTGATAACAATTTCCCTCTTCCTCCTTATGCGACTATTTACTAAAGATCCGGATAATGCTAGAAATTAGAAATCTTTCAAAGAAATTCACAGGCTTTGCAATTTCTGATATAAGCCTGGAAGTAGCAACCGAGGATTATCATATTCTTCTTGGACAGAGTGGTGCCGGCAAATCGGTCCTTCTTGAACTTATTGCTGGAATGAGTAGTCCTGACAGTGGCAGCATCATCCTTAATGGAAAAGACATTACACATCTTCCTTCAGGAAAACGAAATATCGGCCTTGTCTTCCAGTCTCCTGCAATCTTCCCCCATCTTTCGGTTTCAAAAAATATTGCATATCCCCTGTTTCGTGAGAGAAAAGTAACAAAAACTAAAAGAGTTAATGAACTCGCAGAAATGATGGGAATAAGTCACATCTTGGACCGTAAAACTACGGTCTTATCTGGAGGAGAGATACAAAGAGTGGCCTTAGCACGAATATTTGCATCTGAGCCCAAGGTACTCCTGCTTGATGAACCTTTGTCAGCAATAGATGCCTCAATAAGAGCTGACATTCGCGGATTGCTGAGAAAACTTAATAAAAATGGAATGCCTGTTCTTCATGTAACTCATGATTTTGAAGAAGCACTGGCTTTAGGAACCAAACTTACAGTTATCGAAAAAGGTAGAATAATCCAGACTGGCTCGGTAAAAGAAGTGATTGATAATCCTAAATCCTCCTTTTCTGCCAGTTTTACCGGTGAAAGGAACTTCTATAAAACTTCGATTGTTGGTACTGATGCTATTATTAATAATAATAAGGGAACAACGGTCATAAAAATTGGTGAGCATGTCCCTGTTAAAGATGCAAGCATACTGGTAAGAAGCAACACCATCACCATTGATATCCATAAGCCCGAAAACAGTAACCTTAACAACTTCTCAGGTATAATCATTGATATAAATCCCAAAAAAGAAGGCTATCAGGTTTGTGTTGACACCGGAATCAACTTTTTTGTTACCATCACTCAGGAATCTTTTGAGAAGATGCAGTTTAAAATCGGAGCAAAAGTTTGGATATCATTCAAAGCTACCTCTGTGGAAGTAATTTATTGATCTATTAATGATTTGTCTTATGCAAAACGATATTCCAACTGATAAAAGGCTACTTATAATTGCCGGTTCTGGTAGAAAAACAGGGAAAACAACACTTGCTCTTGAAATTATAAATAAGTTTTCATCGAGATTTGAGATTATCGGATTAAAAGTCTGCACTAAAAGAGTTGGAGAGGATAAATATCATGGTTTACATGATAATATTTATCCCAACACCTATAGCATTTATAAAGAAACTGATCCTTCCCTGAATAAAGACACGGCTAAAATGCTCAATGCAGGAGTAGTCAGGTCATACTTTATAATGACCTCTGTCTCAAAAGTGATAGACTCTTATATTCCAATTCAACGCTCTGCCATAAAAGATAATCAATTCATTGTATGTGAATCAGGTAGTCTCCGCGAGCATATACAGCCAGGCATCTTCATCTTTCTTGCTCATCCCGAAGGAACAAAAGATTTCAAAGGGACTGCTGATCCCAGTATTGATGTTCTTGTTGATATCTCAGCAGAAAGCTATGAAGTTGAAAAACTTCTGGAATCAATAGATCTAGGGCCTAGTGGCTGGTCTTTAAATAAAAATCAATAAAAAATCACCTCCGCTTCAGGATGTAATGATTTGAATTTTGAAATCTTTCGATCATTTAATCGTGTGTTATATGCTCTGAGAAGTCTGATTTCATCTAAAGCATCTAAAGGGCTCAGATTGCTAATCCTTGTATTGAAACAATTTAATTCCCGCAAATTAAAGCATGTAGCCAATGGTTTAAGTTTGGTAACTTGTGTCCCTGAAATATTCAATTTTGTTAAAGAACCGAATCCTGTTATGGGTGTCAGATCACTTATAGGCGTATTTGCACAATTCAGCTCAATCAGGCCGATATGAGGTTTTAATGCGGTTACATCACTTATAGGAGTATCTGAAGCCTCCAGTATCTTTAATCTTTTTGTGGCACTTAATGGTGAAATATCTGAAATCTGAATTCCGGAAATATTCAGAATTTCAAGTCTTTCAAGTATTCTCAATGGCTCAAGGTTTTGAATTGTTCTTGATTTACTTAAATCTAACTCCTTAATTGACACAATTTTGTGTAATTGTAATCTTTGTGAGTCATTTTCATCAACACGTTCATAATTGTTAAATACCTTTCTCCATTCCGGTGAAAGAGCATTCCACCAATCTTTCAGAGCAGATGTGTTATAAATTACCAGTATGGATGGAATGCTATCCCAAAGAATGTCTACAACTGAAGGCATTGATTCCACACCATCAGCATAAATCAATTCAAGCCGTGGCATTCGGGAAAGATTTTCAGGATCACTAATTTTTGTGTTATCGAACCAAACCTCCCTTAAATTCGAAAGACCGACCAGTGGATTAACTGTTGTTACTGGTGTATTAGAAAAATTTAGCATTTGTAAACTTCTCAGGTTTGCAATTGGCTCGAGTGATTCAACTTTTGTCCCCGACAAATCCAGATGTCTCAAATCATACAAAGTGCTTATAGGATCTAAATCAACAATATTAGTCTCAGAAATAATCAGCGTGTTTAAGGACTGGAGTTGATGCAAAGGATTCAACTGCTCAATTTTATTATTTCCTGAAATATCAAGCGTTTTAATAAATGAGATCAAATGTAATTGTTCTCTTGAGGGATTTTCATCAAGATTCAACCCCGGCAAAGATCCGTTTATGAATACCTGTTTCCAGGCCGATGAAAGCTCTCCCCACCATTCTAGTAATTCCTGCGACTCATATATAACAGTTACCTCAGGATTAGCATTCATGAAGCTTAGGGCTGTTTTCTTATCTATACCTGATTTATCACAATAAACCATCTTTAAATTTTCCAGTCCGGTTAAGGGCTCCAGTGATGACACCCCGGTATTGTCAATATTAACAACTTCAAGTGCCTTTAATGATGCCAAAGGAGTGAGATCAGAAATTTGCGAATCATCCAATGATATTCTTTTTAAGTTGCTCAAACCAATAAGAAAATCAGCTGAAGCGACTGGTACTCCTGACAATTCAAGAACTTCAAGATTGGCAAGACTACTCACCGGAATTAGATCTGTTACTTTAGTCCGGCTAATATTTAAATGCTTAAGAGAAGACAGGTTTCGCAAAATGGAAACATTTCCAACTCTACTCTCATTTAAAAGTAATGTTTCCAGTGAGTTAAAAGCTTCTAATGGCTGTATATCATCTATTAATGTACCTGAAAGATCAAGGTATTGAAGATTCGGAATGTACCTGATAGGCTCAACATTAACAATTAGGCTTCCTTTAGCAATTATTGACTCTAACTTTGATAAATTCCTTATTGGTTCTAAATCAGGAATCCTCGCATTGCTGATATCCAGATGCTTAAGATTGCTGAAGGCATAGAGTGGCTTCAGGTCTCTGATTCCAGTTGTTTGGGAAATATTAATCTTATCAGTCCTTAAAATACGTCTAACTTCATTCAGGATTTTGCTCTGATTTATCAGGATAGTATCAATAAAAATAAGGGTATCCTGATATCCAACTATGGTATTTTCATTAACAATATAATCATTGTGTATGAAGGTTACATCCTTTAAAAATACACTGTCATTTAACTTTATATCCTGAGTAAGGAATCTTCTCCAGCTTTTGTCAAGATTATTCCACCAGGCTATTAATTCCTCTTCCTCACTCGATTTGGTAGTGTACACACTTACTATTTTTAAACTTCTGCTTGCCTGATCAAGGTTAACTTCAATATATCGGGGCCTGCTTTCATTAATCTGCTTGCCTTCAAGAGTCACTCCTTTAATATTCCGGCTTGCAGTAATTCTGAAAAATATTTCACCTGCTTCATTAATTTCCTGTGAAATTTCCTCAATAGTGTATTTAAAAGAAACATCTTTAAAGAAGAAATCGATATCTTTAAGGTAAGCCTGAACGTCCTTATTAGTAACAACATCACGTTTCTCAACTAGATCATCTTCTATCTGAACCTTATCATCCTTAAAAAACTTGAGAAATGATTGCTCAATTATCGTGTGTTTATCCTTGTATTCTGCTTTGTTTGATCCCAGAGTATTGAATGCAAACTCCATAAATCCGACGAGTTGCCTTGCCTGATTATTATATTGCTCCAATTCCTCATCAGATAATTTTATGTTCTCCGGGGTTTGCGACAAGACACCGAATGGCAATAAAAACATAACCAGAATAAAAACTACTATACTTTTACTCATGCATTATAAATTTAATAATAGCCTGCTTATCTTCTGCTTTCTCAAGTTTTGTCAAAGTAGATATTAACCACCCTGAATTTGCACCAGGCCTGTTGAAATTTGAGACTTCAAAATACCATCCATTGATCTGGAAAAAGTGAAATTTGAGATTTGTTACTGACTGATATTTAAGGTTACCTTTTTTAAGTTCATACAAGAACATTGATAGGTAGTCAGGAGATTTCTCTTTCTCAATATATTGCTCCACATTGTTCTTATCACTGAAAACCCTTACAAGATTCATAAAGTCAATTTCATGACTCATTGGATGAAGAAATTTTGAATCAGCAGATGTAGAATTGAATAAGTTTTTAAAGTGAGGGAAATACACATTTGACATTACCCACTTATAGCCCAGGTTCTCTTGTTCGATATTCATGAAAATAGTAATGTAAACATCTGCTCCCTGATAGAGAAATTTAGTCGTTACCTCAGCAAACCAATCATCACCATGAAAATTGATAAATCCAGGACTATTACCACTATTTACCTGTTTAATAAACTCACTTTTGATATTGTCGGAAATAGAGTTATTCTGAGCATCAAATAATACATTCAAATAGCGATTACGCAAAGCCGGGCTTCTATAGTCCTTATCGCCTTCGTAATATCTTTCACCTTTAGTGCTTTCCTCACCATTAAACCGGCGAAAAAACTGATTTACCTGCTTCGTTGAGGCATTTAAAATACCTTCATCGACTAGTTTGCTGTTCAAACTTTGAGCATCAAGCATCAAAGAATATAACAGTAGGAGAATACACAGAACATGTCTCATGCAACGACTGGTTTACTTTTAATAATTAAATGGTCTCTAAATATCGTATAAGTGCATAAGCATACCAACTATGCTTATGCACCTGCGAAATATAGATAAATTAAAAAATTAGCCTGGCTTGGTTTCTGACACTCTGATGTCTCCCAGAAGAACATCCCAGAATCCAATTATACGACCAGCTATCTGTGTCGATTTTCTTTCAACATATACTGTAATATCCTTTTTAGTAACGTCCACATACCTAAGACCTTCGTCAGTAGTACCTTCAAAGCGTTGATAGATTGTAATAACACCAACATATCTGCCATCAGGCTGCCTTTCAAGGTCACTTATATATTGAATATTATACCATTCAATATTAACCTTGTCATAGTTCAGAGCCATTAATCTTTCAAGATACTCACGAACTCCGTAATAGTTGACTTCCTCACGGTTAATGCTCGAAACGCCCATCATAGCACCATCTGCAAATAGTTCGAGAGTACGTTCAATAACCCTGTTTGCTTCCGACCAAGGGGTATCTTTATTACCCACTATACTAATGTATTTACTTAAATCTCTTACTTTTTCTAAAGCGAGAGAGTCAATAGCTTGTTTACGCGCAGGACTGATGGTTTCCTGAGCAGAGAGTTGGTTGTATCCTAGTATAAGTGACACAAGCACCATTAATATCTTAAATCTTGTCATTTCTATTTTAGTTTTGGAGTTCAAGAACTTTTATTTTTCCGTTTGAATCATATTCAGCATTAATTACCCTGGATGAAACCTTCTTCTGATCTTTTAGATATTCAAGATACCTACGTATTGTTGTTGGCTCATCATAATCTTTGGTTTCGCCTTCCTGACTGATTAGAATAAGCACAGGAACATCTTCACTTGCAAACTGTAACAATGCTTCTCTTATTGCCATGTTGGCAGCGTTCACATCACGAGCACTTGCCACTGAATTCAGGGCATTTGTAATTGAGCTATACTGACCTCGTTCCTTGGCCTCTCTTTCCCGCGCAAGCCTTTCCTCTTCCTTTTTACGTTCAAGAGTAGCTCGTTCGGTTGCAATTTTTTCTTCAGCCTGAACTATCAGATCTTTAACCTCCTGATCGTCCAGATTCATTCTTTTAATCGAATTCAACTTAAACTCCTTTTCCTCTAATGTCATCCGACCATCATCATTAATAATAGCCAACAAGTCGGTCTTTGCCTGAGCTGTTCGTTCAGCAAGCTCCTGAGCGGCTTTTTTCTTAGCTAATTTTTTCTGACTTTGGCATGAACTCATACTTGCTCCCAGCGATAGGGCAAGAATAAGCATCATGACAAACCTCATACTGACATAATGTCTTACCTGCATACTTTCTCTTTTCATGTTTAATAATTTAATGTATGAACTATAACGGTCTATTTTCAACAAAAAACATGCTACTTTTTGCTAATTCCACAGTAAAAATGCAGAAGTTACTAACAGAGTTATTTTTTTTATTAAACAACCACCAAATAAAAATTCTTATTGTAAAAGTAATAAATAAAGAAAGGCTGCCTTAAACGGCAGCCTTTCTTTATTTATTTATAACAGATTATCTTACTAATGACAAGAATTGTTCATTTGAAAATAATTTGACGAATTCACGGTCATCAGCAGCCTGAGCTTTGATAGCAGGATCAATTGCAATTGCTTTCTGTAAGTTCGATACAACCATGTTGATATCGTTCTTACGAGCACCTGCAACAGCCATCAAATAATAATTCTGAGCTGATTCAGGAGCGCATTGCATTGTAGCATTAGCCTCATCCATTCTGTTAGTCATAATCTGAGCTAAAGCAACGTTAGTATTGCATTTACGATTACCCATTAGAGAAAGAGCCTGGTCATAATTACTACGAGCAAGCTGAGCGATTCCCAGGTTGTAATTTACATCAACTCCCAGGTTTTTGGCTTTGTTATAGTAATTAATTGCATTGGCATAATTTTCTCTCTTTGATTCAAGAGCACCAAGATTATTAAGTATCAAACCATTATTGGGCTCCATTTGATCAGCCTTACCAAGACTGGAGGCTGCTTCTCCTAATTGATTATTCATCATGTTGATTACAGCCAGATTGTTGAATCCTCTCCAATCATTGGGGAATCTTGTGGTTGCATTTTGATAAATTCTTGCTTTAGTCTCAAGATCTTCTGTTAAAGTAGCAGCATAAAGCAATTCTTTATCATTCAACTGTGCAGGATCGCTTGTTGCAAGATTTGCAATTTCTTCGTCAGTTTTCTTAGGTTCGAAGCAATTTACCTTTATCTCAACGCGACGTAATGGAGGCAGAATATCCTCTTCAATCTCACGGTAAACTACTGCCATATTCCTGATTTCCTGCTCACGTTTTGTTACATCAGGTTGTGAATTAACAACGTTCATGATAACTCTCTTGTCAGCTATATCAGAAGCTTCTATTGCCTGCATGAATCCGTTCCAGTCTTCACCATTAGCATATACATTGAAGTGTAAAGAATCGTCAGGATTTGGGATATTTATAACGGCTCCCTTTTCCTTTGCCATTTTTTTGAACATATCAAGAACTTGTTTCTTGCCTGTTTGCGCACGACGTTCTGACAATCCCTGGTTGAATGATTCTTCTCCTTCAGGTGAAGCCCATGCATTAATATCTATATCACGTATTTCGTTACCTTGTTTGATGAAAGTAATAAGTTGATCAATTTGTTGCTGAACATTTCTGTTTCTGTTCAAAGGAAGATTCCAGTTCAGATTATGCATGTTAACCTGGAAATAGATAGTTGCATCATCACTGATAATGGTTTCTTTCTCATAACCATGCTCTGCAATCATCATATCCTCATCATGAACCACTCTTGTGCCAGTTATTATAACACCATCAGCAAGTTTTCTTTGTGGAAGGTCAATAACTTTATACTTTCCTTCTATTTCTTCAGGAGTTGCATTCAGTGCAACTGGTTCTTTTGGAGAATAGAGAGTTGGAGAAACAACTAGTTCAGAAACATTCATACCTGGTTCGTAAGGAACACAATCTACATATGTATAGCTTCCACCATTTTTGTAATTTATAACAATTCCGTTACCCTCAACCTTTTCTCCTTGGAAATTAACTGGTTTAAGTTTAACTGTCTTGCCGGCATATTGAATTTCAGGCTGGAAGTTCATAGCAGCTTTCTTACCAAAATATTTTGGAGGGAATGTTACAGTAGTGTTTACGCAAACAGTATCACCAACTCTTACCAATGGGTCAGGTGTAGTAACTATCGTCACTTGGTCAAAGTTTTTAGCCATTGAACTAAGGTTAGAGCCTGTTATAAACTTGTAAGTAATACCAAGCATTAAAGAAGAATAGTGATCATTTTTTTCACTTTCAAACACATCGATATCATCCTCAAATGTAATACGATGATTGTATTCAAGGAAAAGATCCCATTTTTCAGCAAGGCGGAAATTTAATCCGGCTCCAACAGGCACCATGATACTGCTACGGGCCTCTGTGTCAGTCTGGGCATCAGGACCAAAGCGAGCAATGATTACATCATCGTCGAATGTATCGGTGTTACGGGTATCAAGTAACATACTTGAATAATTCATATATCCACCTCCCGCTAGAACATAGAGGTTGATAAACCTGGTAGGATTATAGCCGAAGATAAGATTTGTCAGACTTACGGTTGCATCAAGCTGAGCATCCCATATACTTGAAGACATACGCCTCTGCATGTCGTCATTAGTACTGACAACCCAACCATTATTGAAGCTACCTCTTAATCCAAAAACAGGACTGAATTGATAACCCAATCCGAAGCCATACATTAAGTTTGTACGTTTATTCAGGAAGTCAGGGTTAAGATCTCCAAAGAATTGCGATACACCTGCTCCTGCCTGAATGAAAAGATGGCGGTCAAAAGCTGATGCAGAACTCCTGGTCATATTCGTATCTTGCTGCTGAGCATTTACGGATGTTATTCCGAAACCTAACAGCAAAAGCATCAGGATTAATTTGTTAGTGATACTTTTCATAGTGATGTTGATTAATGATTACAAAGATTTTGCGACAAATAAATATAGTTTAATTTTTTTGCTCTAAAAGATGCACAAATATAAGGTACAATTATAAATATATCAAACTTTCTGGCATAAAAAGCAATAGTATTTGGATATTTTTCTTACTTAACCGACTTTTGTGCTGCAAATTAGCGGTATAACAACATATACAGAAGTTTGTTTGTTTGATATGATTGATATGCTTACATTATTTGCCTGTACATTTGTTGTATACGTCCCATATAACAATACCTGCAGATACTGACACGTTCAGCGAATGCTTCGTACCATACTGTGGTATTTCAATGCAATCGTCACAAATTGACATAACCTCGTCTTGTACTCCATAAACTTCATTCCCAAAAACTAGTGCCATCTTATTGATTATCTGTGGTTTGAATTCATTTATTGGTTTACTTTCATCAGCCTGTTCAATTGCTATTATGGAATATCCCTGCTTCTTCAGTTCTATCAGTGATTCCATGGTTGTTGAATAATATTTCCAATTAACTGACTCTGTCGCTCCCAAGGCTGTTTTTTGAATCTCCCTGTTTGGCGGAGTGGCAGTGATTCCACACAAATGAATGCTTTCGATCCTGAAAGCATCGGCTGTACGAAATACCGAACCTATGTTATGCTGGCTCCTTATATTGTCAAGCACCACTACAACAGGGATTTTGTCAATTTCCCGGAACTGACTCACACTCAATCTATCCAATTCTTCCATAGACAATTTCTTCATATCTTCTGTTATCCTTTTTTGATAAGTTATACCTCATTTATAATTGGTTATTCGTCCGAAGTCTTTATTTTTGTTTGCAAAGATACTATGCATTGGCGAAAGAAATAAAAGATGTGGTCGAAACGCCACTTATGAAGCAATATCTGAGCATAAAAGCTAAATATCCTGATGCTCTTTTGTTATTCAGGGTAGGAGATTTCTATGAAACATTTAGTGAAGATGCTGTCAAAACTTCCGAGATACTTGGCATTGTCCTGACAAGGCGGGCAAATGGTTCTGCATCATCAGTTGAGTTGGCAGGATTCCCTTACCATGCTCTTGATACGTATTTACCAAAATTGGTCAGAGCTGGTAATAAGGTTGCAATATGTGATCAGCTGGAAGACCCTAAATTAACTAAAACAATTGTAAAACGAGGAGTCACAGAATTGGTGACCCCAAGTGTTTCTTACAATGACAAAATACTTGAAAATAAGCAAAATAACTTTCTGGCATCTATACACTTGATGCCAAAAACAAGCGGCATTTCATTTCTTGACATTTCTACAGGCGAATTTCTTCTTGCACAAGGCTCTAATGATTATATCGATAAATTGCTCCAAACGTTTAATCCAAGTGAAATAATTGTCCAGAAGTCTAAGAAAAATGATTTAATTAGTCTTTTTGGTAACAAATTTTACGTCTCAACTTTTGATGACTGGGTATTTACATTTGATTTTTCCTATAATCTCTTGCTGAAACATTTCAACACTTCTTCACTGAAGGGTTTTGGAGTGGAGGAGCAAGATTTCGGAATTATTGCAGCAGGAGCAGCGATGCATTACCTTGCCGAGACAAACCATGATAAAGTTCAACATATCAGTAAAATATCACGAATGGAAGAGGACCATTATGTATGGCTCGATAAATTTACCATTCGTAACCTTGAACTTATCTCATCTCCTAATGAAAACGCTTCCACACTGCTCGACACAGTTGACAAGACAGTAACACCAATGGGTGCTAGAATGATCCGCAGATGGCTGCTCCTTCCTCTTAAAGAAAAGCAACCAATACAGGAAAGACTGGATGCCGTTAGCTTTTTCTTCAAAAATCCTGAAGCACTCCAGGAGTTGCGAAAACAAATTAAACTTATAGGAGATCTCGAACGTATTATTGCTAAAGTGGCAGTTGCCCGTATCAATCCTCGTGAAGTTATACAACTTAAAGTAGCTCTTGATATAATAATAAAGGTGAAAGATATTTGTATGGATTCTGAAGTAAAGGCACTTCAAAAGGCCGGCGAACAATTGAATCCTTGTCCTATAATTTCATCTAAGATTGCAAAAGAATTGAACCCTGAGCCACCAGTAATGGTATCTAAAGGTCATGTAATTGCTCTAGGTGTAGATAATCAATTAGATGAACTCAGGAATTTATCTTCATCAGGTAAGAGCTTTCTGATGAAATTGCAACAGCAAGAGTCGGAAAACACCGGAATACAATCTTTGAAAATCGGATACAATAATGTTTTCGGTTACTTTTTTGAGGTAACAAATACGCATAAAGATAAAGTTCCACAAGACTGGACCAGAAAACAAACATTGGTGAACTCCGAGAGATATATCACACCCGAACTTAAAGAGTACGAGGACAAAATCTTAACGGCTGAAGAGAAAATACTTGAAATAGAAACCCGTCTCTATAATGACCTTGTTTTGAGTCTTACTGATTATATCAGCCCAATTCAGGTAAATGCAAATATCATTGCCCGTCTTGACTGTCTCCTATCCTTTGCCAGTGTTTCTTCATCAAATAATTATACAAGGCCGGTAATTCTTGATGATTATTCACTGGAAATTAAAGGTGGTCGCCATCCGGTAATTGAGACTCAGCTTCCTCCCGGAGAAAAATATATCACAAATGATATCTATCTTGATGATCAGAATCAACAGATCATGATTATTACCGGGCCTAACATGTCGGGAAAATCAGCCTTGCTCCGCCAAACTGCCTTAATTGTGCTCCTGGCTCAGGCAGGTTGCTACGTTCCAGCTGAGACAGCCAACATCGGACTTGTTGATAAAATCTTCACCAGGGTAGGTGCTTCAGATAATATTTCATCAGGTGAGTCAACATTCATGGTTGAAATGAATGAAACCGCAAGTATTCTTAATAATATCTCTAACCGAAGCCTTATCTTACTAGATGAAATAGGCCGGGGAACAAGCACCTATGATGGAATAAGCATTGCATGGGCAATAACTGAATTTCTACATGAGCATCCATTGTTCAAACCCAAGGTTTTATTTGCCACTCACTATCATGAATTAAATGAGATGGCTAATTCTATGCACCGGATTAAAAACTTTCATGTTTCTGTTAGAGAAGCCGGGAAACTAATCATCTTTATGAGAAAGTTAGAACCAGGTGGAAGTGAGCACAGCTTTGGAATTCATGTCGCCCGAATGGCTGGCATGCCCGATAAAGTATTAGAACGAGCTCATCAGATGCTGAGTATTCTGGAAAGATCGCATAGTCAAAGTCTTCTGACTAAACCTGGACAACAAAAACGACAATCCAAGAGTGGGGATCCGTATCAATTGAGTTTTATCCAATTGAACGACCCTCTGCTGGAACAAATCAGAGAAGATATACTCGACATGGATATTAATACTTTAACCCCTGTGGAAGCATTGATGAAGTTGAATGAGATAAAAAATCTTTTGAAAAAATCTTAAGAAATGTTTGCCAGTTTCAAAACAGGTTGTATATTTGCTGCCTCAAACGCGTCAAGCGGAAGTAGCTCAGTTGGTAGAGCATGACCTTGCCAAGGTCAGGGTCGCGGGTTCGAGTCCCGTCTTCCGCTCAAAAACCCCACAACGGGGTTTTTTAATTCCAAGGATGCCCGAGTGGTGGAATTGGTAGACACGAAGGACTTAAAATCCTTTGGCCATTGCGGCCGTGCCGGTTCAAGTCCGGCCTCGGGTACCAATAAAAAAAAGAGGTTGTCAGTGACAACCTCTTTTTTTTTGAACCGACATATGGCTTTATTCTTTAATGAACTTCTTTAAAGCAGTTTTTATACCATCATCAGCTCCAATAAAATAGATACCTGATTTATAATCGCTCAGATCAACTTTACTTATCTCACCATCTTGTTCATAGTCTTTTAAGATCATACCTAATACGTTATAAACTTTTATATTGATCTTAGCCGAATTTCCTGTTGCTTTAACTGTGATTTCATCACCAGCAGGATTTGGATATAAATCAAGACTTAGTTCTGACAAACCGACAGGCTGATCATGAACAGCAGCTACCGGAGCCATCGAAGCAACAATGTTAATTGTATAATCCTCCACTTCTCCATTCAGGAAGGTTTCACATGCAGTTGGTGCTCCTCCGTTCTTCATTGATATCCTTATTCGGGTTTCACCAGTGAGTGAAGACACCGGGATGGTGAATGATCCATTTACTACTCCTTTCTTGTTATTACCTGCATATACCTGTTCACCTGAATCATTAAAATCCATATCATGATTATAGTCAATCCATATTCTCCAGTATTCTTTTCTGGTATTTGAATTTGGGGTCAATGAGAAGCTGACAGATCTGCCTTTTGTGGCAGGGAAAATAATGCTGGTAAAGTCAGAATATCCGGAACGAGTACTCGTTTTTGTAACGCCGCCTACAACTACTTTAGTTATATAATCGCTTGTGTTTGCGTTCGTTGCTGTTGAAGTGCAATATAGAATAGGTGCTATTGCATTGACAGTAACATAGCCTGTCTTTACTTCAACATCTGAACCATACTGGTTAGCAGCGGTAAGAGAAACTGTATAAACTCCTTCTGTTGCAAACTGAATTAGTGGATTCTGGATAGAACTTGTCAAAACTGTTCCGCTCCCGTTATCAAAACTCCACGACCATGTTGTTGGAGTGTTGGTACTTTGGTCAGTAAACTGCACTGATGAACCTACCTGAATAGAAGTTGGACTCCCTATAAACTGGGCAACTGGTGGATCCTCGTTAACCGGTGGTTCTCCAAAATTAAATGAAGCGATTCTGGTCTTCCAGTTCCATCCTCCATTCGAATATTCATTTGTATACCAAAAGGTGTTATCGTCAACAGGATCTACCGACATCATAGAATAATCACCCCATCTGTTAATA
>JAEYSM010000031.1 GCA_023434665.1 Bacteroidota bacterium
CCGGGATTTCGGTTAAGCATTCCGTTTAGTTCGCCAAGGGTAATGCTAAAAGCAGATTTTTCGTTGATGGCAACCAACAGGTCGCCGGGAAGTACGCCTGCTTCCTGGGCGGGAGAGTTGCTGATGACCTCACTCACCTTAAAAAGGTTAAAATTCTGACTAACGCTTTCGAAAACTATTCCACTCATGTTGTATTCAAAAGGTCTTTTGAATTTAGGACCTTTCTCAAGAATCAGTCTGCTGTTTGTATAATCAAAGGTGACATTAAAACGGGATAAAGCACCGGCACCCAGGGTCCCGTTTCTATAGTTTCTTAATGAAGGGCTTCCGGTAAAGTATTCTGCAGAAACCGAAGTTATAATATTATCCAGACGGTAATTGCCAAGCATGAGCCATCCTGATCTTACAAATTCGCCATCAATGTTTCCGCCAAGTCCTCTGCCGATGGTTGTCTTTAATGAATAAACGGGTTGATATGAATCTGTTGAATCTGTTTCAATAAGCAACGGATGATTAGCTCCAGAGTCGATCATTAACCATAGATCACGTATCTCTTTTGTGTCAAGCTCAACTCTTGCCGTCATAAAAGGCCGGCCTCTTAAAATATTCAAAGGTATAATCTCTGATTTTGAATTAATACGTATGTCTTCGGGCCTTGTTATTTTAAGTTGATTTCTGAAATAGTTTATGGTTATAGCCAGATTTCTGAACTTGTCAATGCCAATTAATCCATGAACCTTAGCTCCGATAAATGCGTCAAGAGAGAACATGTCTTCCTGAAGCAGAATCATATTGGTAAACATTGGCTCCAGACCCCCAAAATCAACTTTAATGGCCGGAGTTACACAGGCATTCAGTGAAATGGCATTTCCCGGTGCGGTGAGTTTGAAGGTTCTCAGACAAAAAGGAGCGAATGCTTCAACTAACCCAGGGTCGGTTATGATCAGTCCCTCGATTCCACTGTCGAGTATTAATTTAACTGGAAGCGAATCCTGCAATAGAACTTCAATAATTACCAGATTGTCGTAGTTTTCAAAGCTCTTTATTTCTCTTTTCTTCTTTTCAGGAAGATGGAAAGTATTAATTTGAGCATAAGAATTCAGGACTGCAATTACCAAAAGAAAAAATAGAAGTCTAAGTCGAAGCATGCAGGTCTCTTTAACTTAATTCAGAATGTTTGTATCAGCTGTTGAGTTTCAGCCAACTGCCCATAATACGAAGATAAATAACAATTAAGCTGTTTTGCCATCATTTTATAAATTAAATTTGCAAAAAGTGTTTTGTTAATTGAAAATTATTGAAATATATATGGATAAGCAAGTTAGGGAAAAAATAACCGGTGAGTGGAATCAGGTATATGCTCCTTCTGAGGATAAGAAACTGCAATCGCTGCTTGAACTTGTTGAAAAAACCAGACAGAACTATGTTCATCCTCCGCAACCGGAGGGATGGTACAAGGATGCGGTGGTTTACTCTCTTTATGTTGACCTTTTTAACCATACTTTTGATGGGTTAATTGAAAAATTGCCGCACCTTCAAACACTGGGTGTGACTTGCTTATGGTTGCTGCCGATTCTCGATTCACCGATGAGAGATGCCGGATTTGATATTCGTGACTACCGTAATATCCGGGCCGGTTTATTAGGTTTACCGCATGAAACTCCTGCGGAAGTCAAACAGGCAGAGTTCAGAAAGTTTCTTGAAAAAGCGCATGCCCATGGTATCAGGGTGATTTTTGATATTGCCATGAATCACACCAGTGAAGAGCATCCATGGTTTGTTGAATCAAGGAAAGGACCTGATAATCCTTACCGCGACTACTATATGTGGGAAAAGGATACTCAAAAATACAGAGAGGCAAGAATAATCTTCAAGGGGATGGTCCCTGGTAACTGGCAAAAGGACGGTGATTATTTCTTTTTTCACAGGTTCTTTGAGTTCCAGCCAGACTTGAACTACAGGAATCCTGATGTTATTACCGAGGTCATCAAAATCCTGCTTTTCTGGCTCGAACAGGGGTTGGATGGTTTCAGAGCTGATGCTATCCCGTATATCTGGAAAGAAGATGGCACAAATTGCGAAAACCTGCCTCAGGCACATAATATTTTAAAGATTTTCAGGGCTGTGCTCGATTATGTAAGACCAAATACGCTGTTACTTGCTGAAGCTTGTCAGCCACCACACGAAGTGGTTAAATATTTTGGCGAGGGAGATGAGTGCCATGCAGGTTACCACTTCCCACTAATGCCTATGATTTTTAAATCATTGGCTATTGAGGAGCCACAACCAATTGAAAATATTCTCCATCCTGACATTACTCCTGTTATCAGGCCTGAAAATCAGTGGTTCACTTTCCTGAGATTACACGATGAGCTTACACTCGAAATGGTTAGTCCTGAAGATCGTGAGATAATACACTCTCATTATTGCAAGGATCCATTATGGGATTTCAGAGTGGGGGAGGGAATAGCCGCAAGATTATCGGAACTGCTTGACAGAGACCACCGGAAGATTGCTCTGGCTTATTCAATAATGCTCACCCTGCCGGGTACACCCATAATATACTATGGTGATGAATTTGCAAAACTTAATGATATTGAGTTTTATCATTCGTATAGTAAGATGACCGGGAAAGAAGATACAAGATATCTGGCCAGAGGTTATATGGACTGGAATCTTATTGAACATGACCTGCAAAATGATGATTCGTTGGCAAGTAAGACGTACAAAACCCTTAAACAGCTTTTAAAAATAAGATCTGAAAACCCGGCTTTCAGAAGAGGAAAGTTGTTCTGGATTAAACCTGAAAAATCCGACGAACGCAGTATTCTTGCATACAGGAGAGAGTATCAGGGTAATGTTATTACTGTAATGCAAAATCTTTCTGAAAATGAGGTGACCATTAAAGACAGATCATTTTTGCCGGAAGGTGAACACAAAGATCTGATTTCGGGTATGGAAATCAAATTCCCTTGTAAAATGTTGCCTTACCAGTTTGTTTGGATTGGATCATAAACCTAAAACTCTAACCATATGTCGAATGCAGTCGTAAAAACAAATTTCAATTTTCCGGGACAAACACATTTATATATTGGCAAGGTTCGCGATGTTTACCATATAAAAGATGAGTTACTTATAATGGTGACAACCGACAGGATATCGGCATTTGATGTGGTTCTTCCAAAAGGAATTCCTTATAAAGGTCAGGTATTGAATCAGATAGCAGCTCGATTTCTGGATGATACATCTGATATCGTGCCCAACTGGAAATTGGCAACTCCTGATCCCATGGTGACTGTGGGCCGTCTGTGCGAACCTTTCAAAGTAGAGATGGTTATCAGGGGATATCTTTCGGGTCATGCCTGGCGTGAATATAAGAGTGGAAAGCGCATCCTTTGTGGTGTTCCCATGCCCGAAGGAATGAAAGAGAATGACAAATTTCCTGAGCCGATTATTACACCTACTACCAAGGCGATGATTGGACATGATGAGGATATTTCGAGAGAAGAAATTATCCAATCGGGATTAGTGACAGAAGAGGATTACATTAAACTTGAGAACTTCACACGTGCGATATTCAAGCGGGGGACTGAAATAGCGGCAAGGATGGGATTAATACTTGTTGATACCAAGTATGAATTCGGAAAAGATGGTGGACAGATTTATCTTATAGATGAAATACACACGCCTGACTCATCAAGATATTTTTACCTTGAAGGATATGAAGCCCGTCAGAGAAATGGTGAACCACAAAAGCAGCTTTCAAAAGAATTTGTAAGAGAGTGGTTGATTGCCAATAATTTTCAGGGAAAAGAAGGACAGGCAGTTCCTGTAATGTCGGAGGAGTTTGTCGCTCAGGTTTCTGATCGATACATTGAGCTTTATGAAAGCATAACAGGCACCGAATTTGAGCGTGCCGATATCTCGAATGTTCTAAGCAGAGTTGAAAACAATATCAGGAATTTTATAACTGCGTATTACAGGTAGCTGCACATACCGACATTGCTTTTTAAAAAGCGGGGTTACAGTTGTGAACAAGGTGATCCAATAGAATTCGGATAGTACTATCTTGATGGCTTATATTGAAAACCGACCCGGGGCGGAATACCAGGATGATGAACTTTGGCTTACAAAGTTTGATACTTCTCTCAACGCATTATATAGTACCTGTTTTGGCTCTGCCGATACAATGGATCAAATAACGATGGCCGGAGCAGGGGCGCATTGTCTGCATCCTGATACCATATATTTTGCAGGTTTTAAGCACGCGACCTATTTTAATCCCTCACCTGAGCACCGCAACTGGATAATGTTCGGTCAAGTTGATGGTCAGTTAGAACCCCGGTTTTTGCATTATATTGGCGGGGATGCTTATTACGAAACAAATTATGTGATAGCATTGAGTGATGGAGGGTTCTTGATAGAAGCAGGTGTGTTTAATCATTCCACGAATTTATATGACCTGCTGTTTTTAAAATTGAACAACAAGGGATTGGTTACCAGCTCAAAAGGCGAGTTCATTGATATTAAGAAGGCTTACATTTCGCCAAATCCCGCGAAGGAATTCCTAAAAATAGAATGTATGCTGAAAGGGGCTAAGGCAAGCTTGCATACATTAACTGGTACCAGCGTAGCAGAATACAATTTAGAACAGGGAGTCACAACGATACCATTAATTGAATTAAAGCCTGGGATGTACCTTCTGGCAATTTCCATGCCTGGCGAGGGCGTTATAGAAACACATAAAATCATCAAACAATAGATCATTGGGCTATTTCTCAGGCAACCGCAAAACAGAACGGTATTGAAGCAATTACAAATCAACCTACCAAGTAAAATCCCGGGAAACCGAGGTTTTTAATGAAACACACAATGAAAGCATATTATCTATTTTTAGCAGTTTTGTTTTTTAATGACAGGAGTAGGCTTTTTAGGTCCAATTGGTTTTGGAATTAGTGCAACCTATTTTAGATATTGAAAATGTTACAGAATCAAGGAAGATTTTAATAGTATATGGACTGTTTATTTGTTAGTATAATCGTCGTTTCCCTTGTTACTTTTATTG
>JAEYSM010000026.1 GCA_023434665.1 Bacteroidota bacterium
GCCGTGAGTCAGGGCACTTTAAAGCATTATATACCTTCTCAGGGTGTTTATGTTTATTTCAGAGAATATGAAAATGAGAGGGTAATGGTTATACTCAATAATAGTAAAGAGGCCCAGTCAGTCGAAACAGCCAGATTTAAGGAAGACCTGCGAGGTACCGTCTATGGTAAGAATGTTTTAACAGGCGGACAATTTACTTTCAGACACAACATATTGCTTGAGCCCCGTCAGTCATTGGTAATTGAATTTTTAGAGTAGTTTTAAGCCTTACCGAAACTAAATATGGATTAAAAACGAGAGTTATAAGAGAGATATAATGGCTACAGTGATTAAAAAGAAGAAAGTTTCAAAGAAAAAACTGTCCTATCAAAAAATTGCTTTAACAGCATTTATTGTTTTATTATTGGCTATTCTGAGCCCATCTGTTATCAGATCAGTTAAAATCTTTATACAAAATGGGTTTACTGTTACCGATGTCATACAGAAAGAAAACATCCATCATTTTGGTGTGCCACTGCCACGGGGTTATAAAGTACATGGGATTGACATATCGCATCATCAAAAAAACATCCGGTGGAAAGAAGTGGCTGAGATTGATGTAAACGGTGCCAAAATTCAGTTCGCATTCATCAAAGCAACTGAAGGGATAACACGCCAGGATCAGCATTACAAAAAGAACTGGCGAGAGAGTAAAAAAGCAGGCATCCTTCGCGGAGCATATCATTTTTATTATCCGACAAGAGATGCGGTTAGTCAGGCAAACAACTTTATTGGCCAGGTTACTCTGGAAGCAGGCGATCTACCTCCTGTTCTGGATATAGAGGTTTCAAAAGGAAAAACAAAAAAGGAAATAGTAAAAGGTTGTATGGAATGGTGCGATGCGATTGAAAAGCATTATGGAGTAAAGCCCATCATATACACCAATCCAACTTTTTACGATAAATATCTGAAGGATGATTTTGAGGATTATCCACTTTGGATTGCTCATTATCATCAGGAGTTGCCTCGAATGGATCATAGGGACTGGATAATCTGGCAGCATTCGGACTGTGCTAAAATAAATGGAATTAGCAGGCCGGTAGATATGAATGTGTTTAACGGAAGCCTCAGGGATTTATTGAAGCATTGTATAAAATAACATGGTAAGAAACAATTGATAACAGGGTTATCAATACATTTTTGTAGCCACTGATCATGCTTAAAGTTCAAATATTTACCTGAAACCTACTTTGTTTTTTGGTGAAGTATTATTTTTTTTGTATTTTTAGACTTCGTTTCTCTTCTCGCCATTCTCGATAATCAGCTAGTACTTTCTTTATTGAAACTGAACTAGAAAGAAACTATTTTGGGATTTTAATTCTGAAATGCATTTTAACTGTATTATAAACTCTAATTAAGGTGTTATGAAAAAATTAGTAGCTGAATTTATCGGAACCTGTTGGCTGGTTATCGGCGGCTGTGGAGCTGCTGTGCTTGCTGCTGCATTTCCTGAACTTGGAATCGGATTCGCAGGTGTTGCACTTGCTTTCGGTCTAACTGTCCTAACAATGGCATATGCTATCGGGCATATCTCGGGCTGTCATTTAAATCCTGCTGTCACAATTGGTTTATGGACAGGCGGGCGTTTTGACAAGAAAGATGTTATTCCTTATATTTTGTCGCAGGTCCTTGGGGCAATTGCCGGTGCAGGTGTGATTTATCTAATCGCAACAGGGCAACCGGGATATGAAGTCGGAGGTTTTGCATCCAATGGATATGGTGAACTTTCACCGGGCGGCTATTCCTTAACTGCAGCAATTATAACTGAGATTGTTATGACCTTCATGTTCTTGATTGTCATCCTCGGAGCAACTCATTCGAAAGCACCAGCCGGATTTGCCGGAGTTTCAATTGGTTTAGCACTCACTTTGATTCATCTTATTAGTATTCCTGTTACCAATACTTCAGTAAATCCTGCCAGAAGCACAAGCCAGGCAATTTTTGCAGATACTGCTGCTCTGAGTCAGTTATGGGTATTCTGGGTTGCTCCTATTGTTGGTGCTATTCTTGCTGGCTTAGTCTATAGATATTTGGCATCTGAAAAAGAGAAGATTACTACTATTAAAAAGGAGACCAAAAAAGAGCTGGCTGAAGCATAAAAAATCATATACATGGAAACGGAAACTTTGCCTAAATCATCGGCAACTCAGGAGGATGTGTGTTGCCCTCCTTTTGATCCTACCTTATGGGACGAAAAACTCATTATGTGGGACAAAAAGCAGTTTATCAAAGATAAGGTGAAAACGTTCTTTTATATGCCAGTTAATTTTGGCAGTGTGATGAAAAGAATCGTGACACTTGTTTCAGGTCAGGGTGCAGAAATGCCGGATTGGTTATGCTTATCCGATCATACCAGCAAATGGAATATGGATGTTTATCTTGCTGTTAATAAACGTGTTGAAGGTGCTCATAATTTCGAATTGAGCGGAACTTTCTATTGTAAGGTTTACGAAGGCCCATTTAAAGATACCGGTAAATGGGGAGAAGATTACAATAAAACAGTGGCCGAAAAAGGCATGAAAATTAAAAAGTGCTACATGTGGTACACTACTTGTCCGAAATGCGCAAAAAAGTATGGTAAAAACTATACTGTGTTCATTGGAGAATTGGAGTGAAATTCTTTAACAGCTTTCTTAAGCTGACTGACTGCTTTTTTGAGTGTTGCGAGAGGACATGCAATGTTTATCCTCATGTATAATTCTCCGCCTGTTCCAAATTGTATTCCCGGATTTAATCCTAAGCCTGCTTTCCGGATCATGAACTCATTGAGCACTTTTGGATCAGTTGATAATTTTGAGCAATCAAGCCATACCATATAGGTGGCTTCTGGTCGAATCATTTTTATTTCAGGAATATTCTGCTCAAGATAACTCTGGAGAAAATCAATGTTTTGGTTAATGTACTTTAATAGCTGGTCAAGCCACACATCTCCCTGTTCATAAGCAGCAATGGAGGCTATTGTTCCAAACACATTGCCCATGTCGATATGCAGGCCCTGAATAAAATCGTTATATCGTTTCCGCAATTTTGCATTAGAAATAATGACCGATGCCGTACTCAAAGCGGCCAAATTGAATGTTTTGCTAGGGGCCATCATAGTAATGGTCCGGGTAGCTACATCCCGGCCAAGTGAGGCCAGAATGCAATGTTTGTATCCAATATTCACCAGATCACAATGTATTTCATCAGAAACCATAAGCACATTGTACTTTAAGCATATCCCGGCTAATTCTTTTAATTCATCAGAAGTCCATGCGTTTCCTCCTGGATTGTGAGGATTGCTTATCAGGATCATTGAAGCGCCTTTTTTACATTGTTGCTCAAGATTCTGAAAATCCATCCTGTACCTTCCGTTATTCATCTTTAACGGATTGTATAATAATTTACGTTTGTTTCCGGTAATAGCTCCAAAGAATGGAAAATATACCGGTGGCTGAACTATAATCTTATCACCAGGGTTTGTATAAGCAAGTACAACCATATTCAATGCAGGCACAATACCTGGGGAGAAACAAATCCATTCTCTTTTGATATTCCATGAATGGCGTCTGCTTAACCACGATTGTATTGACGAGTAGTAGCTGTCGGGCCGCACTGAGTAACCCAACACAGGATGTTCTGCTCTTTTTTTAATAGCTTCAAGAATGAAAGGTGGTGTTTTAAAATCCATATCGGCTACCCACATGGGGATAACTTCTTCAGTTCCGAAAAACATCTTCCTTAAATCGTATTTCACACTCGCGGTGTTCTTTCTGTCGATTATTTCATCGAAATCATATTTCATAGCAGCATTGTTATATATCTACAACGCAAAGTTCTTCAAAAAAGCCCAATTCATTCTTATTTAAATTAAATTTGTAAAAACGCAACCCGATGAAGGAATCTCCCTATTCTTTACTCTCACGGTTTTATTTCCATGATACTGCCTTTCATAGTCTGATGCGGAAACGTATTTACAAAGTTTTACTGGTAGCCAGTAAGTATGATTCCTTCATACTTGAAGGGGATGGCAGGATTGATGAGCAAATATTTAACGAATATGTGTCATTAAACCTCCGTTACCCTCCTCAATTCGTGCAGGTGTCATCGGAGGAAGAAGCCTTTAAAGTCCTCAGGAATGAAAAGATAGATTTGGTAATTACCATGGTTAGCATGGGTAAACGGGAAACTTTTGATCTGGCTAGAAAAATCAAAGATAAGTATGCGGATATTCCTTTGGTAGTGCTGACTTCCTTTTCCAGAGAAGTTACTCTAACGCTTGCCAGTGAGGATCTTTCGTTTATTGATTATGTTTTTTGCTGGCTTGGAAATGCAGATCTTCTACTTGCTATCATTAAGTTGATTGAGGATCAGATGAATGCCGAAGATGACATTACGAAGGTGGGTGTTCAGGCAATTTTGCTGGTAGAAGACTCAATAAGGTTTTATTCAAGTTATCTTCCAAACATATACAAGATTATCTTCAAACAGTCGAAAAGTTTTATGACTGAAGGTTTGAATGATCATCAGATGATGTTAAGAATGAGAGGAAGGCCTAAAATCCTATTAGCCACAAATTATGAAGAAGCCATTGGATATTATGAGAAATACAAAAACAATTTACTTGGGATCATTACCGATGTAGCGTATAAAACAAATGACAAGGACGACCCTCAGGCAGGCATCCGGCTTATAAAAAAGGTAAAACAGGATGGTGAATTCTTGCCTATGTTGATTCAGTCATCAGATTTAAGTTGGCATTCAACAGCTGAGGATTTACATGTGGGCTTTCTTCATAAACAATCCCCCACTCTATTGCATGATCTGAGAAATTTCATTATTCAGTTTTTTGCTTTTGGTGACTTTGTATTTGTAGATCCGGTCACTAAGAATGAGGTACATCGGGCTGCAGATTTAAAGAGCCTTCAACAGGTAATTCTTGAAGTACCTGAGAGTTCCTTTGAGTATCATGTTTACCGGAATCATATTTCAAAGTGGTTGTATGCAAGGGCTTTGTTTCCCCTGGCTGATTTATTCAGAGATATCAGCCCTGATTATTTCGAAAATTTGCAGGAGATCCGACAGTTTATTTTTGATGCGATTGCTACTTTCAGACTGAATAAGGCGAGAGGCATCATAGCAGAATTTAATCGTGAGAGCTATGATGAATATCTTAGTTTTACCAGGGTTGGTCAAGGCTCTATTGGAGGAAAAGCAAGGGGTCTGGCTTTTCTCGATGCCATGTTGAAACGGAACCGGATGATTGATAAATGGCCCGGGACACTGGTCATTATACCGCGTACTGTGGTGCTTGGCACTGATATTTTTGACGAATTCCTTGAATCAAATAAATTATATAAAGTGGCTTTGTCAGGAATCCCGGATGAAGAATTATTGAGAATCTTTGTTAAAGCACAACTACCTGAGAAGTTAAAAGAAGATTTACTGACTTTTATATCCGTTATAAAAAAACCAATCGCTGTAAGATCTTCAAGTATGCTTGAAGATAGTTATTATCAGCCTTTTGCCGGAATTTATGCGACATACATGGTACCTAATGATCCGGATGATAAGGAGGCTACAATGAGCAATCTGAGCATTGCAATCAAGAGTGTATATGCATCAGCTTTCTTCCATGAATCAAAGTCATATATGAAGAGTACAACTCACGTCATAGATGAGGAAAAGATGGCTATTGTGCTCCAGGAAATTACCGGATCAGAATACAACAAGCGTTTTTATCCTTCTATTTCCGGGGTGGCGCGCTCTATCAATTTTTATCCTGTTGAGCCTGAGACTCCAACTGACGGTACTGCCAATATAGCACTTGGTTTGGGGAAATACATTGTTGACGGTGGAATTTCCTTACGATTTTCGCCAAAATATCCCAAGAAGGTTTTACAATTATCCAATCCCCAAATGGCACTTAAAGAAACGCAAAATCATTTTTATGCACTTGATTTGAGGCCGGGCAGCTTTAAAATTTCGACCGATGATGGATTTAACCTGCTGAAACTGGATCTCAAAGAAGCTGAAAAGGACAATGCACTGAAACATCTTGTCAGCACCTATGACTTCGAAAATCAGGTCATGGTTGACGGAATGCTTACTGAAGGAAAGAGAATAATTACATTTTCGAACATTCTGAACCATAACGTAATTCCGTTGGCAGATATTGTTTTGAATGTTCTTGACATAGGTCAGAAAGAAATGGGGAAACCCGTCGAAATAGAGTTTGCGCTCGATATGAATACCAAAGAAAATAACCTCCACTTGTTTAATCTTCTTCAAATACGCCCTATTGTTGATCCACGGGAGGAATTAGATATTTCATTGAATGAGATCAAGAAGAATGACACCATTATTTTTGCAGAAAATGCTTTAGGCAACGGAATTGTGAATGGCATCAGAGATTTTGTATATGTTAAACCTGATGCTTTTTCATCAGTTGATACCCTGAAAATTGCTCAGTCAGTCGCACAGATTAATTCTCAAATGTTAGAATCGAACACCAATTATATTCTTATTGGTCCCGGCCGATGGGGTTCGAGTGATCCATGGTTAGGAATCCCTGTTAAGTGGGCTAACATTTCAGCTGCCCGGGTTATTATAGAATCAGGATTAAAAGGTTATAGGATCGATCCAAGTCAGGGCACCCATTTTTTCCAGAACCTTACCGCATTCAGGGTGGGTTATTTCACTATCAATCCTTTCATTAAAGATGGATATTACGATGTTGCATTTTTGAATGATCAACCTGCTCTTTTTGAAGATAAATATATAAGACATGTGAGATTTGAAAAACAATGCACAGTAATGATTGATGGTCAGAAGAACCAGGGTGTTATACTAAAGCCATGATTAACCAAGCGGTCAATCTTATCATTCTTCGCATGCTTCCCTGAGCCGATTTATGTCATCAATCCTGGAATTGTCACCCGAAGCTGCATAAAGATAGGAAAGTACTTCGAACATTTTTGCGATTAAAGCCCGTGGTTTTAAAGGAATAAAGTAATTTTCCTGTGTGGGAAATTTTAGTCGCCGCATGAGTAAAACCAATTCTTCTTTCGTGAAAACACCTCCTTTGTTTTCGGGATTTATACAAAATTTTACTTTAATACTATTGGAAACATCGGGTTCAACCCATGCCATAAAATACCTTTCACCTGGTAAAATCAATCCGAACAGGGGCATTCCGAGGCTTTGTGCTATGATTGTATAAAGAAGTCCTATAGAAATTGAATATCCTACATTACTTTCGAGCAGGTTATTAAGGAATAAATATTTAGGCTCTATTTCCTGTTTATCAGGTAGCCTGAATTTGTGATGGTCGAATAGTATATGGTTTACCACTTTAATTTTTTCAAGTGGTGTCAGGTTTTCGTTTAATTCTATCCAGATATCTTTCCTTAATCTTAGTACCTGATCTCTTATTTTATCTATGTTGAGACTTGGAAACAAGTATTTTGTGAATAGTATGTAACCTTCAAGAAGATCATTGTCTTTAAAACTAGCCCATTTTACAAGGTCGAAATGCAATTGATTGAACTGGATATTCTGAATGATGTCCTCAATTCTTTGTTGGACTCCGGTATCGAAAGTGTTTTCCCAGGCATTTTCGAGAAACGGAACAGCCGGAGGTCCAATACTGAAGATCTGCTCTTTTACTTTAGCAAATGAGGCAGAATCAGGCTCATCGATCAAACTGATTAAAGCTTGCAATTTATTTTCATCTCCCTTTTGAGGTTCCATAACGTCCATCTTTTACTAATTAAACAAATGAAATAAAAGATTTCTCTTTAAAAGGATTTGGGTTAAAACTACTCGTATTAATTCAATATTTTAATATCAGAAACCAATATTAAAGTTTACTAAGCTTATTCAATATATCTTCTACCAAACGTTCCATTGTTTCTTTGTATTTGGAAGAATGGGTTTTGTCAACACGGTTTGCAACAATATTTGTTACAGTACATGCTGAATGTCCCATCATTTTACTTAATCCGTATAATGCGGATGTTTCCATTTCGAAATTGGTTATTCTGAGTCCTTTGTAGCTGAATGAAGCAAGCAGTTCATTTATGTCAGGCAGGAAAGTCTCTAATCTTAATACCCTTCCCTGAGGACCATAAAAACCGGGAGCGGTAGCTGTAATTCCCTTCATGTAGCCTTCTTCAAGAACCTTCAATAGTTTACTATCGGCGGCAACAATATATGGTCGGGGAAGAACAGAAGGCCAGGATGACAAAGAAATAAATTGTTGAGTTATTTCATGATCCATAACCCTATCGAGGTTTCGATAGTAATATAACATTCCATCGAGGCCCACTCCATGTGAGGAGACAATGGCTGTATCCGGATCAATACCTGAATGAAGTGCCCCTGAAGTCCCTATTCTGACTATATTTAAAGTTGTATGGGTCGATTTGACTTTCCGTTGCTGGAGATCAATGTTTACCAAAGCATCGAGTTCATTTAAGACTATATCAATATTGTCTGTGCCCATACCCGTAGAAATTACAGAAATGCGCTTGCCTTTATATGTTCCGGTGTGAGTAATAATTTCCCTGTTTTGCCTTTTTACTTCAATATAGTCAAAAAATGATGAGACAAGACTTACACGACCAGGATCACCAACCAGAATTATTTCTGAAGCCAGTTCTTCGGGTTTGAGTGCAAGATGATAAACGCTACCATCAGTATTTAAAATAAGCTCAGATGCACCAATATTTGTCATTTTGTAGTTATTGTTTGTTATAACAGTACGAAATCTTATTTTTGTCAATAATCTGCAAATATAAACTTTTAAAAATTGTTGATGGACAATATCCTGGTACCATATGATTTCAATAAGCAGTCGGAACTGGCTCTTGGGCAGGCTGTTAAATTGGCTCGCCGGATTAACAGTAGGATTATTTTACTTTATGTGAATGAAACTCCCCGCTTTTTGTCCTCGATCTTTAGCACGGGACTGAATGATGAAATGGTTGAAAAAATCAACGATCATCTTGATGCCGTTGCTGCCAGGATTAGTTTGCATGAATCGGTATATGTTGAAGCTTCTCTTCAATCAGGAAGAATATACACTACCATCGTTAAAGTTGCCGATGAGATGAATGCAAAATTCATTGTAATGGGGACAAGAAGTAGTGATGGCAATGATCCTGAAAGAAAGAGGATGATGGGAGCTAATACCTCAAGGGTAATCAGATCAGCACATTGCCCGGTTATTACTATCAGCGGCTCAATCCATTATGACGGCTGCCGTTCAATACTCCTTCCTCTTGACCTAACTAAAGAGACGAAGCAGAAAATAAACCGGGCAATAGAGATAGCCACATTTTATGGTTCGAAAATAAGAGTTGTTTCTGCATATAGACCAACGGATAATGAGGTTTTTATGAGATTGAAAGAACAGATGAGCCAGGTAAAGGATTTCATTTCAAATCATGGAGTTGAATGTGAAGGAGAACTAATAAAGACAACTGATGGTGAAAAAACTTTTGTTCCTGCTATATTGAATTATGCCAGAAGTAAAAATGATGTGGATCTCATTATGATAATGACGCAACAAGAAAATCCTGTTATTGAATATTTTGTTGGTTCCCATGCGCAGGAATTTATTAGAATTTCAGAGATACCTGTTGTTTCTATTGTCCCCGATGATAAATAACTCTTTCTTAAAAATAATGAAAGCTGAGATAATTACTATAGGAGATGAGATCCTTATAGGCCAGGTAATTGATACCAATTCAGCTTGGATGGCCAGAGAACTGAATAATATCGGCATAAGTGTGATACAGATAACATCAGTTCCAGACAGCCACGAAGCGATAATAAAAGCTTTGACAGACGCCGCGGAGAGAGCCGATATTATTTTAACGACCGGAGGTTTGGGCCCTACTAAAGACGATATTACTAAAATAGCCTTATGTGACTTTTTCAATACACAATTGGTATTCGATACCGGATCGTTCAATAACATTCAAAGAATCTTCCTGGTGAGAGGATACAAAATGACTGAAAGTAACAGAAGGCAGGCTGAAATACCTGCTTGTTGTGAGCCGCTGTTGAATGAAGATGGAACTGCACCGGGAATGTGCTTTAGGAAAAATGGTAAAATATTTGTATCGATGCCAGGTGTTCCTTTCGAAATGAAAGGATTAATGAATACTCGTATCCTACCTATGCTCAAACCATTGAGTAATTCGGTTATTCTTCATAAAACAATATTGACTCATGGGGTTGGAGAATCATTTCTGGCTGACAAAATTCAGGATTGGGAATCAAGACTCCCAAAGAATTTTAAACTTGCCTATCTTCCTCAGCCTGGAATAGTAAGGCTCAGACTCTCTGCAACAGGAAATCTGATGGAAGCTTTGAAAGCTGAAATGGAAACTCAAATCAATTTATTGTATTCTTTAGTCTCTGATTATATTTTTGGAGAAGATGAGGATAATCTTGAAACGATATTGGGAAGTCTTCTCAAAGAAATGCATTTAACTATTTCAATTGCTGAGAGTTGCACAGGAGGGTACATTTCTCATCTGATTACTTCTATTGCCGGGAGTTCTGAATATTTTAAAGGAGCAGTGGTTTCATATTCAAATGATGTTAAAATTGAAACATTAGGCATAACAGCTGAAACAATTAACTTGCATGGCGCTGTAAGTCGCGAAACAGTGATTGAAATGGCCGAAGGTGTCAGGAAGATTTTAAAGACTGATTGTTCAATAGCGGTGTCAGGTATCGCCGGACCCGATGGTGGGACTCCCGAAAAACCTGTAGGTACAGTCTGGATAGCTGTAGCAACTCCATTTGGGGAAACCGTTGCAAAAAAGTTCTTGTTTGGAGATAATCGGGAACGAAATATCCGAAGGAGCGCATTATCTGCCATTGATATGATGAGAAGGCAGCTTATGGCTCATTTGTAGCATTGTAAAATAATAAAATAAATATGGAATCTTTTAACACAGTCTGCAATCTTTGTTCCATTGGTTGTACTATCGGGTTAACAAAAGAGAATGATGTGGTACACTCAGTTGCAGGCAAGCCAGGTTTGATAAATTCATCCGGCGTTTATTGCGAGTATCCGGAACAAGTATATATTAAATTACGAAAAAAGGAGCGGATTATAAAACCTTTGATCAGGGAAGACAATAATTTTAAACCTATATCATGGGAAGCAGCTTTCGATTTATTAAAAGTGAAAGTTACAGAAGGGATGCCTGAAGAAAAGGCATTTTTTGCCGGTGCTCGATTAACTAATGAGGAGCAGTATTTAATACAGAAATTATGTCGGGTTGGCGCATATTCAAATGATATTGGTAGTTTTCACTATCTGGGCAGAGGCACAGGCTACACCAAACTATCTAAAGCTAATATCCCTTTCTTTGAACTTTCGGAAGCTAAGAGAATCATTATTATTGGCGCGGAGGTAACTTCCGACTATCCGGTTGCAGGTCATTTCATTTTTGAAAATGCTACAGAAATGGGGATTCCTGTGGAAGTAGTGACTAATGACCCTTATAGTGTAATGATCGAAAAGTCAGAAAAGCATATTGTAGTCGACTCATATTTTCACTTCATTAAAGCTGTCAATCATTATTTGTTGACAAATGAACTACAGGATCATGTTTATATCAATAATCTTGTGGACAATTTTACTGAATTTAATAATGAAGTTCTTGGACTTGATTATGAAGAACTAATAGAAAAAGCAGGCTGCGAAAGAAATTTGATTGAAGAGTTTGCTTTGAGGTATCTGAATGAACCAAATGCAGTGATTGTCTTCTCAGAAAACCAACTGTCTTCAAATACTTGTGGAGAGATTTTTAATCTGGCTTTAATAACAGGTAAACATGGGAGAAGAGGTGCAGGCTTGTTATTATTAAAAGAGAAAAATAATTCACATGGCCTCCATGATATGGGAGCTATGAGTAATTTGAGTCCCGGTGCAACCTCGTGGGAAGATCCTTTCCAGCGAAATACAGTTCAACTAACTTGGGGATCAAAAGAACTTCCATCATATATCCCTGACATGTTTGAAAAATTTGTAAATGGGAATTACAGATCGCTGTTTATTTTTGGGGAAGATCCTGTAGGATGTGCTTACGATGAAGAGGAAATGAAAGCGCTTATTAAAAAATCTGACTTTGTGATGGTTCAGGACCACTTTCTGACGGACACTACACAAATGGCTGATCTTGTTTTACCTGCCTCGTTTCCTTTCGAAACAGGTGGTACTTTTACTAATAGCCAGCGTGTGATTCAAAAGATAGATCGAGGGACAGAGTGCCCCTTACAATTCAATTCCTGGCAGCAGATAAATGAAATACTGACCCGTATTGGATTTGCATCATTCGATTCGGTTATAGATATTACTTTTGAAATGGCGGCTCTTTTACCGAAATTCTGCACTAGCAGTAAGCTCAATTTCAGAATGCATAATTCTGATAACCAGAAGAATCTGTTCAGGTTTGGATGCGATGCTTTGTTCGGATTAACATCAAAACAAAGTGTTGTTCCGGTTAAGAAGGCCTAAAAGTTCGTAGTATTTCTATTGTTTGATCAAGCATTTGATCAGAAAAATCAAGATGAGTAACGAATCGAATGGTATGTTTATCAAAATCGATACCATATAGGCCTTTTTCTTCCAACTGCTTTATGATAGGAATTGCAAGAAGCGGTTCTTTAACTGAAAACAGAACAATATTAGTCTGGGGATCCTGCACATGAGAAACCCATGGTAAGGTGGATAAGACAGCAGAGATTTCAGAAGCCTTTTTATGGTCTTCCTTTAATCTTTTAATATTATTATCGAGAGCGAATATTCCGGCTGCAGCAAGATAACCTGCCTGTCGCATCCCACCTCCAAATACCTTACGAACTCTACGTGCCCTTGTTATAAAATCTTTTGTACCAAGAAGGACCGAACCAACAGGTGCACCTAGTCCTTTAGACAGACAAATAGAAATACTGTCGAACACCTTTCCGCATTCAAGAGGAGTTTGACCAGTGACAGTCAGTGCATTAAAAATTCTTGCGCCATCAAGATGAAACTTTAATTTATTATCACTGCATACTCTTGATATAGCAGCCAGAGCATCAACATTGTACACTGACCCTCCACCTTTATTCATGGTATTCTCAACCTCAACCATAACAGTCGGAGGACGGTGTATATCATCAGGATTAATATGATCCATTACATCTTCAGCAGTAATTTGTCCGTTTTTACCATCCAAAAGACAGACTGATACACCTGAATTCATCATTAATCCGCCCCCTTCGTAGTAGTAAACATGGGAAAGCTTATGTAGAATAATTTCCTGGCCAGGCTGGGTGTGTACTTTTACAGCAATCTGATTAGTCATTGTGCCTGAGGGACAATATAATCCCGCTTCTTTACCAAAAAGTGCAGCTGCTTTTTCTTCTAATTCATTAATGGTGGGATCTTCACCCAAAACATCATCACCAACTCTTGCGCTAAACATGGCATCCAACATAGCGGGGGTTGGACGGGTTACTGTATCGCTTCGTAAATCGATCATCATTTCTTTTTTGGTAAAATTACGGGAATTCAGCACTTTTTATCAGTTCTGGTTGGAGATATTTTTATTATGCTATTCGGATAGATTGTCGAGCAGCTTTTTCTTGAATTTCCAGCATGTCATCTGTCGGGTATTTTTCTTCCGTGATAATTCATAACTTGAGATTTCAGGATTGCAGCAAATCATATAAGCCATTTCAAATGCATCAACGATGTTCATACGGCAATGATGAAACATTGTATGTGCCGTAGCTGATTCATCAGTTTTACATTTAGTACATCTTCTTGAAAAAGGACTTTTACCATCACAATAATGATTATGTCCGCATTTTTTGCATTCGAAGCCCGAATGCCACTTACTTGAAGCAATAGCTTTCAAGCAGGCTTCAGCAGTATTGAAACGACTTTTAAATTCATCCCTATCCTTAATAGCTCCAAAAATCAATTTTAATTCCATACTTAAAGAAATTCTAAACTTTAATGGAGGCAGATTGTTAACTGCCTGATAAAAAGAAATTAACAAAAATTACAGCAGCAAAATTAAAAAAAAATAGTGATACTAATGCGCTATAATGAAATTTTGCATTATTTTTGCAGTATGAAAAATTTGAAACAAATAAAGTACCCAACAATGAAACAAATAATTCTATCTCTAGCGCTCGTTTTTGGAACAACTCTGATAGCTTGTACACAAACTAAAGTAAAGGAAGACAAGACAGCCACGACTACTGCGAATGAGGCTACAACAGGACAGGTTATTCAGATGAATAAAGCCATGTTTCTTGAAAAAGTGTTCAATTACGAGACCAATCCCGACAAATGGTCATTTTTAGGTGACAAACCTGCCATTATCGATTTTTATGCTGATTGGTGTGGTCCTTGTAAAAAAGTAGCTCCCATTATGTCGGAACTAGCAACGCAGTACAAAGATGATATTGTGATATACAAAATAGATACTGACAAAGAGAAAGAACTTGCTCAGGTATTTCAAATAAGGAGTATTCCTTCCATACTTTATATTCCCAAAGAAGGGCAGCCAACAATGACTATGGGCGCCTTACCTAAGGCAGAATTTGAAAAAATGATTAAGGAATTGTTATTGGCAAAACCTGTCAGTCAGAATTAATCACATTAGTCTAAAAAACTGACATATTATACCTTAGTTTATTGATCAGCTTGGATATCCAATGTCAGTAAGAATTAAATCAGAATATTAACTATGAATTATAATAATGGAACATTTAACAGCACAAACTTTTAAAGAGAAAGTTTTTAATTACGAAAAAAGTCAAGAGTGGAAATATGAAGGTAATCTTCCATGTATAATCGATTTTTATGCCGATTGGTGTGGACCTTGCAAAATGGTAGCTCCGATTCTTGAGGAATTGTCAAAAGAATACGAAGGTAAAGTTAACATTTATAAAGTTGACACAGAAGTAGAACAGGAACTTTCAGCTATTTTCGGAATAAGAAGTATTCCCAGTATGCTTTTCTGCCCAAAGGAAGGTCAGCCAAGAATGGCAACTGGTGCTTTACCCAAGGCATCACTTATTCAGGCAATAGATGACGTTCTTCTTCAGCCTCAGAAATAGTTTAATAATACAATAAATGTCCTTTAGGTTAGTGGTTAAACACTAACCTTTTTTTATTTGTACTTTTGAGGCCCACTACTTTAAAATCGCAACTGCATATAAATTTCGATTCCTCTATTCTCCATGAAAAGAGATAAAAAAATGGTCTTAACACGTAAAGAACTAACCATTCTATTATTAACCTGGATCTTTGCCACCTCATTAAATATCTTTAAGCCATTTCACATTGATGATGCTTTCCATTTGGAGGCCGCTATATATCTCTCTCAGAATCCGTTAGAGCCTTCAGATTGTTTGATAAACTGGGATCAGGTGCCTGAACCACTACTCTCCTTTAATCAACCTCCATTGTTTTTCTACTTGCTTGGTTTAGTGGGTAAGGTTTTCTCTTTTAGTGAAGTACCTCTGCACTTGTTGATTTCAGTTTTTACTTTTTTTGCTCTTTACTTTTTTTATTTGACTGCAAGGTTACTAAAAAAAGATGATGCCATTTTTTTAACTCTCGTTCTTGGCTTAAGTCCTGCATTTTTGGTTAATCAGAATATAATGGTAGATATACCTTTACTTTCTTGTATTCTGGGATTTGGATTTTTCCAGCTTAGTTATTTAACGGAACCGCATACTAAAAATCTGATATGGTCGGGTGTATTTTTAGGATTTGCCTTACTTATAAAGTTCACTGTACTCCCTTTACTAATTGTCTTTGTTTTCGCACCGGTTATTAAAAGAAAGTTTAATGACCTTTATGTGGTATCTATACCTTTTCTTTTTTTGCTTTTATGGTCGGTTTGGAATTTGTTTGAATATGGACAAATACAACTCCTCACCAGAAGTAGCGGCAGGGACGGCTTAAAAGGATTACCAGACAATATATTAAATTTTGTATCCACACTGGGTGCTATCGCTCCCTTTATAATCATTTCAGCATTTGCTTCAATAACCCGATTCAAGAAACGAATCATCATTTCAATTGGGGTTACTATTGCCTTAATCTGCTTTTTTGCCGCCTCTATATTTGACTTAATCAGTGCCGAATTATCAAAGGAAGTGATAAGATACTTTTTTCTCTTAGCAGGTTTGTATGCAGTTATTGTTAGTATCAGGTTGGTATTCATCTCAAATACAAGGTTGAAACCTGGTTTGCCAGAAGATCAAAAAAAAATATTCCTTTTTCTATGGTTTAGTGCTATTTCACTCTTTATAATGCTCTTCGCTCCTTTTATGGCAACGCGTCATGTTCTTCTTGTATTACCGGCATGGCTTCTATTGTTGACATCCAGCTCTGTCAAATTTCACCAATCTTTAAAGTTTGTAACAGTCATTTTAACTGCTACAATCGGATTATTACTCGGGCTGTCAGATCTAAGATATGCCCGATTTTATAAGGAGCAAGCGCTGCAAATCCATCAGGATTATGGAGAGGATAACACCTTATGGTCTCTGGGGCATTGGGGATGGCAGTGGTATTCACAAAAAAATCATTTCAATGTTTACCATACCTGCCAGGCAAAAGTGAACATTGGCGACCTGATTGTTTTTCCGGCTGAAGTACCAAAGCAGCAATTGTGCGATGGAATCAAAGTGAATACTATTGAAAAACGGTGGGATAAAACAGACTTTTTTTCTTGGTTTTCCACGCGTTATGAGGCAAGCTTCTACCAATCAGGTTATAAAAGACCTGCGTGGAAGATATATAAAGCTCCAAATGACACTATTTATATTCAACGAGTTATTTCAATTAAATAAATTAATGGCTGCAATTCTACCCCTTTCCTACCTGCCTCCTATTGACCAGTATTGTTATCTTGTTCAAGAACCCAATGTTTTGTTTGAAATTCATGAAACATATCCAAAACAGACAATCAGGAACAGGGCAAATATTTTAACAGCTAATGGAGTACTTGCTTTGACGGTCCCAGTTAAAAAACCATTTGGCAACCGTTCAAAAACTGCTGATATCATGATCGATTATTCAACACCATGGAATAAGATTCATTGGCGGGCTATTACTTCAGCATATAATAAGTCCCCGTTCTTCTTGTACTTTCGCGATGACCTTGAGAAAATCTTTATTCACAAACACGAATTACTGATAGATTTTAATACTCAGCTAATTATTCAGATCAATAAGTTTCTGCAAATCTATGCGCAGCCTGAGTTTACTTCAACATACATTAAGGAATATTCTGCATTTGTTGATAAACGCAATTGCGATAAAGATAAAAACCACGCAGACCATGAATTAAAAATATACACTCAGGTATTTTCTGATAGGTTCCCCTTTATACCAAATCTAAGCATAATTGACCTCCTTTTTAATGTAGGCCCAACAGCATTGCTGTATTTAAAAAATAGTTTAATTCAGTAAAACCGGGAGCAATTTAAAGTGTGGGATACTCAACACGAATATGGTAGATACTCATTAATCGCTTTTTAAGGATCTTTTTAATTCGGGTAATATCCTGAAAAGTGAGATCAGAATTCACAAATTGACTATCACTTATTTGACCATCTATAATCCTGTCTACCAGTATAGATATTGTCTCAGCAGTAGGTCTGTTCATGCTTCTGGAAGCGGCTTCAACAGAATCGGCCATCATGAGTACTGAAGTTTCTTTTGAAAAAGGCACTGGTCCAGGGTATTTAAATGGTTTATCGCTGAATTCTTCTTCGGGGAACTCTATTTTTTTCAGATTATAGAAATATTCAGCTCTGCGAGTGCCATGGTGGGTTCGTATAAAATCGACCAGCACATCAGGAAGTTTATATTTCTTTGCCAGTTCAATTCCTTTATACACATGTCCTATAATGATGCGACCACTTTCCTCATAACCTAGTTCATCATGCGGATTCATGGATGATGTTTGATTCTCAATAAAGTACATGGGCATATCCATTTTTCCAATATCATGATAAAGTGCGCCTGCCCTGACTAGTAAAGTATTTCCTCCAATAGCATAAGTTGCTTCCTCAGCTATATTGGCTACTTGCAAGGAATGTTGAAAAGTTCCGGGAGCGTATTGCGAAAGCTTTCTTAGAAGAGGACTGTTTGTATCTGAAAGTTCCATCAGTGTAACATCAGTAACAAGTCCGAATGTTTTCTCAAAAATAAAGATCAATGGATAGGAGAATAGGGTAAATAGGGCATTTCCGGCGAAAAGAATAAAAGGTCGTTGAGAAATATCTTCGAAACTTCCATCCTGAATTAATAGCATACCCAAATAGATGGTACTATAAGAAATGAAAATTGCAGTAGCTGTAGTAAAGAATTGAGATCTGCGGCGTAACTCGGCAACGCTTATGATTGCAATGATTCCGGCGATTAATTGCATAAAAATAAATTCAAAAGCATTGGGTACCATGAATCCGGTTAAGATGACAGTAACAACATGAACAAAATATGCAAGTCGGGTATCAAAAAATACTCTTATTATAATGGGTACAAGACAGAACGGGAGCATGCTAATTAAAGTGCTGTTGCTTTTAACAGTTAAACTTGCTACCGAGACCATCAGAAGTATAAGAATAAGCATTAAGAGCAATTTCTTGTTTTCGGCAAATAAATCCTTTCGGAATGAAAGCATGAAAAGAATAAATGCCACCATGGTAAATGAAATCAGTAATATCTGGCCTACCATGATGTTAAAATAGTTGAAAGTTGAACCCAGCCTGGTCTCGTAATCATGTCTTAAAGATTCGAGCACCTGAAATTTTTCGTAATTGACTAGTTCACCTTTAGAGATTATCCTCTCTCCCTTTTGGACAACTCCGCGTGAATTAGGTATTTCAGAAAGTATGCTTTCACGGGCTTTATTGGTTGTAGCTTCGTCATAAACAATATTTTGCTTTAGGGAGTTAATTAGGATTTTATATATTAATTCTTGGTCCTCAAGATTGGAATTATCAACTTTATCCCGGATTAATCTTTCTGCAGTTTGTATAGTATAGAGTCTTCCTAACGGAACCTGGGTAGCGGTATTCCCTTCGATAATCCATATCTGATAATCGCCGGCTTTGTCATTTATATCATTTGTTACACTTACAATTCCGTTCGAATACAGTGTGTCAAGTACTGTGAGAATTATATTAAGAGCTTGTTCTTTCTCCAGGGGTTTTTCCTCAATGCTGCCATACTTTGCTTTCCATAAATTATTCAATTCATTTACAGCATTATTCACTTGAATATCGGAAACTGAAGTATTACGGATGAAGTGTGGCCTTAATTGATTCAATGCGGCCTGCTGCTCTTGTTTATATTCTTCTATAGGTTTTAAAACAGCAAAATCAACTGGAGCTATGAGGTCTTGGTGTTGCCATGGTTTTCCTCTTTGATATTCATATTTAAATTTTCCCTCTCTAGGAAATACCATTATTAATAACCAAACAACGATTATAAATAAGGTCACTTTTTCGAGGAGGTTATAGTTATTACGTAGCCATATCAGCGCTTTTCTCATATTTCATTCCTTAATACAAGGTATAACACCCAAAATGACAAAGATATTAAAAATCAAAAAGTTATTAACAATGGTTGATAACCCAAAAAATAGTAATTCTTAATGCATATATTTGCTTCAGATGAAATCATCGTTTATGCCTAACGGAATTTGTTGTCTCTCAATAGTTCCGGTTCGTCAAGAACCTTCCGGCAAATCAGCATTGGTAAATCAGTTGCTGTTTGGTGACAAAGTGTCTATATTAGAGGAGAAGGGAAATTGGCTAAAAATTTCAAGCACGCACGACAACTATGAAGGGTGGTGCGAAAGTTCTCAAATTGAACCTGCCGAAACCTTAACAAATGGTATTGTTATGTTGATAAACGATATAACAGCCACCTTTGGTAGTGAAATGAGTAAATTTCATCTTGTTTATGGAAGCTCAGTTCAAGTAACTAATAATAAATCACTTCTCATTGATAATGTAAATTATCAGCTTTTAGAAGGAGAGTTGACATTTCCAATGGGATTCTCAGGTTATAATGTCATTTCAACAGCATCAAAGCTCTATGGCGTTCCTTATCTCTGGGGAGGACGGTCTCCTTTCGGGATAGATTGCTCGGGGCTTATACAGATTGCATTTAAGATGTGTGGCATTAAAGTTCCCCGCGACGCCTGGCAGCAAGCAGAACATTTTAAAAATTTTATTGACCTGATTGATGAAGCTTTGCCAGGTGATGTGGCATTCTTTGATAATGAGGATGGACAGATTGTCCATACTGGTATTCTTACGGGTGATGGAAGAATTATTCATGCTAGTGGAAAGGTTAAAATTGATCTGATTGACCACATAGGAATTTTCGACAAAAAAAAAGGCTCATACTCTCACAAGCTTAGATGGATTAAAAGATATAATGAATAAATTGTTAACACACTGTTAACAATAGAAATTGGAGAATTGTAATTACATCTATAAATTTGCACGCTCAATAGAAAACGATACTAGTAAAATATTGATTACACATAAACAACCAATTAACCTAAAAACAGATGAAAAAACAAAACCATTTTGTTAGCAGAACACTCAAACATCTAATGTTTGTTGTTTCGTTTCTAATGATCAGCGCGGTAACCTATGGTCAGGTGACCACTGCTGGTATGAATGGCCGGGTTACTGCAAGCAGCGGCGAAACTTTGCCGGGAGCTACAGTACTCGCAATCCACACTCCGTCTGGTACTCAATATGGTACCACTACTGATATGGAAGGATTCTATCGTATTCCTAACATGAGGATCGGTGGTCCATATACTATTACAGTAAGTTATGTGGGTTATAAAGGAATTACCCTTAATGATGTTACTCTTAATTTGGGTCAAACGTTTAATTATAGTCCAACTTTAACAGAGGAGACATCTACTATTAGTGGCGTTGAAGTTATTAGTTCCAGAAGTGACCTTTTTGACGGGAACCGAACTGGTGCTGCAACCAACCTAAACAACACAACCATCAACATAATGCCGACAATTAACCGTAGTATTAATGATTATACACGATTAACTCCGCAGGCAAGTGTTGGTAATAGTTTTGCTTCGAGAGATGGTCGTTACAATAACATTACTATTGACGGAGCAAACTTCAATAATAACTTCGGATTAAGCTCAACAAACCTTCCAGGAGGTGATGCTCAACCTATTAGTTTGGATGCTATTGAAGAAATCAGTGTGAACATTGCCCCATTTGATATTCGCCAATCAAACTTTACCGGTGCAAATATCAATGCTGTTACACGTAGTGGTGACAATCAATTAAAGGTTTCAGCATATACTTACTATAGAGGCAAAAATTACAATGGTGAAAATGTTCGCGACGAAGTAATTACATTAACCGACAGATCAACTACTACTTATGGTGCTCGTATTGGAGCTCCTATCATTAAAGATAAACTTTTCATTTTTGCTAATGCAGAAAGAGAAAAAAATAGCTATCCTGGAATCCAATGGAGTCCTGCAGATCCTGAAAATGGAATTGATGCTGATCCAGCAGGTTATATTTCACGCACCACAGTTCAGGATCTTGAAACCATGCGACAGTTCCTTATCAATACTTATGGATATGATCCAGGTAATTACCAAGGATTCGGCAACTTTGAGAGTAATAACTATAAACTCCTTGGCCGCTTAGACTGGAATATTAACCGTGCTAATAAATTCACTTTCCGTTACAATTATGTGGAATCAACCAATAATCAGGAAACCAACGCTACAAGTGCACCTGGTACACGCTCAACCTTTGGTCGTATTGGTGAAAAATCTATGGCTTTCGAAAAAGCAAATTATGGATTCTTAAACACAGTTAGTTCTTTTGCTGCTGAATTAAACTCTATTTTCGGAAACACTGCTGCAAACAAGTTCCTCGTTACTTATACAAGAATTAGAGACACACGAGACAGCGATAGTGATATTTTCCCATATGTGGATATCTATGAGGATGGTGATCCTTATATGAGCTTTGGTTATGAACTCTTCACTTACCAAAATGATGTTAAGAATAATGTTCTGACATTTACTGACAACTTTAACATTTTCTTAGGTGCTCATACCATCACTCTTGGAGCTTCTTACGATTACTTATATTTCGGTAACAGTTATAAACGTTATGGTACAAGTTATTATCGTTATGCTTCAATGGAAGACTTCATGAACAATGCATTACCGACAACATTTGGATTAACTTATCCTTATGCTAATGCCGGAGATGGATATGCTGAACTGAATTTCGGTTATGGAAGTATATATGCTCAGGATGAATTCCAGGTAACTCCAGATTTCAAATTAACCGGAGGTATCAGATTTGAATTACCTTTCTATCTTGATGATCTTATTCAGAACCCTGCAGTAACTGACAGCTTGACATTCAATGATTTGGAAGGAAATGAAGAGAAACTTGATATTGGAACATGGCCAAAGAGTAAAGTGTTAATTTCTCCTCGTTTAGGATTTAACTGGGATGTTACTGGCGATCGCACTTTCCAATTACGTGGAGGTACAGGTATTTTCACCGGACGTCTGCCGTTTGTATGGTTCACCAACCAGCCTACCAATAGTGGGGTATTACAAAATACTGTTGAGGTAACAAGAGCAGAAGATATTGAAGCTCAGGACCTTTATTTCAATACTGATCCATTTTTCCACGCCAATAAATTTGGTGCTGAACCAGGAGATAGAGCTCCGGGATCAATTGCAAAGGTTGATGATGACTTTAAGATGCCGCAGGTTTGGAGATCAAACTTAGCTGCTGACTTGAAATTACCTTTCAATAACATGGTATTAACACTTGAAGCTCTTTATACAAAAGATATTAACGCTCTTGTTCAACGCAATGCAAACCAAGTTATTTCTGATTCTACTTTCCAGGGTGTTGATGATCGTCCTCGTTTCTTCAACAGAGGCCGTCTGAACTCTGGAATTAGTTCTGCAATGGTGTTAGACAATGCTGATGGTGGTCACGCAACTATGCTGACAATTCAACTTTCGAAACCATTCTCACAAGGATTATTCGGTTCTTTGGCTTATACTTATACAATGTCTAAAGACATGACTTCAAATCCAGGATCTGCAGCATTCTCAGCATGGCAGAGCAACCCAACCGTATTGCATCAAAACGATCCGGGACTGAGCTTCTCACAGTTTGCAGTTCCTCACCGTATTGTTGGAGCATTATCATACAACTTCGAAGGTCTTGACTTTATGAACGGTGCATTAAAGAATACAACTATTTCACTTTACTATCAGGGAAGTAATCAAGGACGTCTCTCCTTTGTATACAGCACCGATATGAATGGCGATGGTAATAATGCTGACCTTATGTATATTCCTGCCAATGACAGCGAAATTAATTTTACTGACATCATGAGCGGTGATGCAGTTGTTAACACAGCTGCTGAACAAAGAGAAGCTTTCTGGGCCTTCGTTGAACAGGATGATTATCTCCGTGAAAACAAAGGCAGTTATGCAGAAAGATATGGTGCTCTGATGCCATGGTATCATAAATTCGACTTTAGATTATTACAAGACCTTGCAGTTATTCCTCACGGCAACAGGACTCATTCGCTCCAATTGAGCCTCGATATCCTGAATGTTGGAAATCTGATTAACTCAAACTGGGGTATCCAAAAACGTCAGGTTTTAGGTAATTACGACATTACCTTGCTGAGATATACAGGTGCAAATGATGAAGGCGAACCTGTTTATCAACTGAATAAAGCAGGTGGAGAATTCCCTACTACTACTTATGTTGATGTTCTTTCAATATTCAGCACCTGGGGTGCTCAGATTGGATTACGTTATACATTCTAAGAGTTTTAACAAATAAAAAAAGGCCCCTTTTGGGGCCTTTTTTTATTTGAAGCTACTTTATCCAATACTTTGAGTTCAAGTATCACTTGGCATTGCTTATAAAAAGGCAGAGTCCCTATGTTATTAGGTTTAATAGTTTAATTCTTACCTTCGCATTACGATCATTTAATTTTTAAATAATGGAAGATAAGATTATCCATGAATACGCTTTGATTACAGGAGCTTCAGGAGGAATTGGATTTGAACTAGCTACAATAATGGCCTCGAAAGGTCATAACCTGATTCTTGTGGCAAGGAATATAGAGAAATTGAAGGAAATTGCTGAAGTTCTGTCTCAAAAATACAAAGTGGATGTGCAATACTTTCAGGCTGATCTTACTCTTGAAAAGGAGAGAGCTGACTTATTATCAAAATTTGCTGAAAGTAATTTTATAATATCTATTCTTGTCAATAATGCAGGGTTTGGGGATGCTGGCTATTTTGTGGAGACTAATTGGTTGAAAACCAATCGCATGATCCAACTTAATATTGTTGCGCTTACTCACCTTACTCGCGAATTATTGCCAGCAATGGTCAGAAAAGGAAAGGGTAGAATTCTTAATGTTGCTTCTATTGCAGGCTTTATGCCTGGACCTTTGATGTCTGTTTATTATGCCACTAAATCCTTTGTCATCTCATTCTCTGATGCTCTTAATGAGGAGTTGAAAGAAACAGGGGTCAGAGTCACAGCATTGTGTCCAGGCCCTGTTGAAACAAACTTCTTTAATTATGCAGGCGCTTCAGAAGCTAAGATTAACAAGATTTTGAGACCGGCATCAGCTAAGAGTGTTGCTCATTATGGATATAAAAGTATGATGAAAGGCAAAGCAAGGGCAATACATGGTTTGTTAAATACTTTGATGGTTTACTTTATAAACTTTGTTCCAAGTGCCGTTTCAAATCCAGTGGTGAAGCGACTTCATTCATGATATAATGAATTTTAGAAATGGGATATTGTTAGCATTTCTGCTCTCGCAGATATTATGGGGTTGCACAAAAACAACTTCCCATAAAGAAGACACTATTCCGGATAGTGTAGATAATACTGACATAACTGATTGGCATAGTGAGGATAAAGGCACATCATTGAATATTAACGTTATAGATGACAATGGAATAGGAAGAGATTTAGAATTAAAAAATGAATCTGAAATTCTATCACCTGTATATACTGTACTACCAGAAATAACATCAAAGTTTGATAACCTGAAGATTTCTGATACTCTAAAGCAGAAATCTCCTCAACCCCTAATAGTCAAAAATCGATTCACTAGTTCTTTTATCTGGCCTTACAGTTCTTATCAGTTACTGTTTGATAATGACATTTTTAATAACACTGACAGGTATTACACTAATGGAGTTCATTTAAGGTACAGATCTCCTGCTTTAGCTTTCTGGAAGATTAATAGCATTTTCCCAGCAATTAACAAGCAAAGTATAGAATACAACAGTATTGAATTGAACCATGAAATATATACTCCCTTTACAACAAAGAAACCGCCAACGCTTGTGAATGACCGACCATTTGCATCAACTCTTTATTTGACATTTGTGAGAAGAACTGAAAAGCTATCAGGTGAAATGTCATTAGAATCTTCACTTGATGTCGGAGTAATTGGAGAGATTGCATTGGGTAGCACATTGCAACAAGGCGTACACTCCAGCATACCAACAAATGATTTTCCTCTTGGCTGGGAAACACAAATAAAGAATGACTTTCTATTGAATTATAATTTGCGTTTAAATACAAGAGTATTCAATTTAGCAAGTGTAAATTCCTCGATTGTATCAGAGTTAGACGTCGGCTCCAGAGTTACAGGGATATCCACAGGAATAATATTTGTTGCTGAATCAGAAAATTCGCGAAAAGAATTAAATGGGAATTCACCTGGAAGCATTTTAAATAAAAATCGACTTTTTAATTACTCACTAGAAACTTCGATTATTGCAAATGTAGTTGGTTATAACGCCACTTTGAATGGAGGATTGTTTAATAAGAATAACACTTTTGTCCTTAACTTTGAACAGATGGAGAAATTGACTCTTATAAGTTATTTAAAACTTACACTCTGTTACAAGATGGTTGGAATCAGCCTGACCCAGTTCTACTCGACACCTGAATTCAAGAACGGCGAGGATCATTTTTGGGGACAAGTAGGTATTCAAATAGGATATTAAAAATGCTGCCTTACATTTCACGTTTTAGTTTATTGGTCATTTCCTTATTGGTGGCAACAAAAGTATCTGATTCAGGTAACTCCCGTAACATAAGCCCTCCATCAGAAAAAAAAGTAAGTATTCTTTTTGCAGGTGATATTATGCAGCATGGGCCTCAGATAACCGGAGCCTGGAATGATTCATTAAATGAATACGATTATCATCCCTGCTTTAAATATGTATCAGAAATAGTAATGTCATATGATTTAGCAGTAGCTAATCTTGAATTAACACTTGCCGGTGAACCATATACCGGTTATCCTCAATTCAGTGCACCAGATGAACTAGCAGTAGCAATTAAGAATTCAGGATTTGATATTTTGGTCACAGCCAATAATCATAGTTGCGACAGAGGTGACAAGGGACTAATAAGAACAACAAAAGTGCTCGACAGTTTGGGTATTAAAAGAACAGGGACTTTTTATGACAGCGCAGATTATACAGCAAACAATCCACTGATACTTAATCAAAATGGAATCTCAATTGCACTGCTTAATTACACATACGGCACCAACGGTTTGCCATTTAAATATCCGGCAATGGTTAATATGATTGATGAGGAGAAAATAATTTCTGATATTGCTTTGAGTAAAACTCATAATCCCGATTTTATTATAGTATATTATCACTGGGGAAATGAATACGAGTTGACTCAAAGTAAAAAACAAGAAGATTTGGCAAAACTGACATTAGAAAATGGGGTTGATGCAGTAATAGGCTCACATCCTCACGTAATTCAGCCATTTATGTATACTCAGTCTCAGGATTCAATTGGAAGAAACCAACTCGTGGTATACTCTCTTGGCAACTATGTTTCAAACCAAAGGGACCGATATAGAGACGGGGGCGCAATGGTTGGATTTACGCTTTCAAAAACATGGAACAGAAAATCCATTATTGACCCGGTTTATCATTTATCATGGGTACATACACCAATTGAAAATGGTAAGAAAAATTATTATATACTCCCGGTCAATTTCCCTGAAAATGAACTGACATTAACTCGAGAAGACATGCACAAAAAGTCACTGTTTATTAATGATACAAGAGAAAGACTTAATAGTCATTCAGGGGCCATTCCCGAAGCTTCATATACGAGTAATCCAGAAGGTGAATAAACAGATTAACCTTTCAATGTAATGCTACTGAGACTTGGATTTTGCGTCTGAAATAATCTTATCAGCTTGTTGTCGGGCTGAATTCATAATTTCATCTGATTGTTTTTTAGCTACTTCTATTATCGAAGTGGCTTTATTATCCGCCTCTTTTCTTACTTGATCAGCAGCTTTCTCAGCAGCAATTTTAGCTATGGGACCTTTCTTTGTCCCTTCGGAAATCAGATTATTAGCCTGATTATCTGCCTCTTTTCTTAGCTTCTGAGCAGATTGTTCTGCAGTGGACATTAGTTTGTCTGCTTTTACTTGTGCTTCGTCAAGAAGTTTTTGTGCTCTTTGGTTAGCTTCTTCAATATATTTACCCGCTTCCTCTTTTACTTTCGTTACAACCTCTTCCTTTTTCTGCTGAATCGCCTCATTTAAACCTTGCTTGAGGTCAGCGACTGATTCCCCCAGGTTCATGGAAACTTTGGGATCTGTGACTATTCCTGTAATGAGAATTGAAACGGGAACTGTTTCTCCAAGACTAAAATTAGCACCTGCTTTATTAACCTTACTTACTAAATTCTCCAAAACATTATTCGCAGCACCACCGAATGAACTACGTGGAATTTCCATTGCCATAGTGTATTCAAGCGTCTGATCGAATGAGTTCCAACCTTCTATACTACTGTTAATATTACCTAATTTCACATCAAACGGTTTAACAAATACTTTACCGTCTTCGATATCGAAAGAAAGATTGATTTTATTTATCGACCATTGCTTGAATTGATCCATTTTCAAAGCATCTGCAACCCGGTTAAAAGTATTCACATTATTAATTGTAATAGCGGGTGATGTTAAGTTCCCATTACCTTGTAGTGTGGTAGGAATTGGCATCATACCTTCATCCAATTGAGTCGTGAAGCTAAGATTTGAACTAACTTTTCCTTCTGTTTGCTCAGCAATGGGAGCCAGCTTTCTAACAGTTAAAAAGCTTTTAAAAGCTTCTTTGACTGAAATGTTCTGCAAATTCATTTCCATATCAACTATTGGGGCAGACATTGATCGTGTAGAATAACTCCCATTAAGAGCTAATTGCCCTTCAAGTGCATTCAATTGCAAATTCTCAAGTAATAGTTCCTCGTCCCTGATTCTTATAACTCCTTTCGCATTTGTAGCTTCTAAATCGCCGTAAATTATTTTATTAAATGAGGAGGTGATTGAAAAGGTTAAATTTTTTGGCACCTCAATAATACTGAGTTGGCTTGAGGTTGTATCTGAAATTTCTTCACTACTCTCAGGCATAAGATCATTGAGATTCAAGTAATTAGACTCAAGGTTGAGTGATCCTCCTAAAGCTCCTTTATCAAATGCATATGCAATATAATTAAAGATATTTCCATTAGCTGAAAAATCATTCCTGCCAATTTTTGCTTTCATTTGAGGCATTCTAATCACTTCGGGAGTAAGTTCAAACCTGGCAGATGGAATTGATAGCTCATCGGATAAAGAGGTAGTATGGTACTCAAGGTTAGAAATATTTATATAGCCTTGTGCCATAAATTTTGTGAAATCGAGCGATTCGGCACTGGACTGATTTCCCTTTACAGCGATATCTAAGTCTATCATACCATTCAATTTATCACCATCCTCTAGTGGATAAATTTTTGAAACATCATCTAAATTAAGCTTGCCTTTCATTGTTAAGTCAACATAAGGATCACTTACCGGGGTCCGCACATGCATAACAGCATCAACAGGATTTCCCATCATTTCTAAATGAAACTTTGGGACATCAATTATCGTTGCATCAGGATCCCCTGTCTTATTATCTACATTGGCTTTCACATTAATATTCTCAACAGTACCCGGAAGAGAAGGATATTGAAATTTTCCGTCAGCAATATCCAGGTTAATGCCAAAAGCAGGTATGGTATTATCACTATATAATCCCTTTACATAACCTGTAAAAGCCATTGTTCCTGAAGTTTTTACCTGATCATAATCCTTGGCATAAACTGCCGGAACAAGAGAAAGGAAACTCTTAAATTCATTCCTCAATGCTTTAAAAGCAATATCCATATCATATCCCTCATCTGGCATGGCAAAAAAACCTTCGGCTAATAGTTCGAGATCATTCACATTTAGTTTAGCATCAGTGAAAGTGAACTTGTAATTTTCAAGATCCACTCTAATTCGGGAATCAAGTGAAGCGGTGGCTTTGTTAAGATATCTTATGCCATCATATCTTACCATTAATCTTTGAACTGTGGCTTGTGTATTAAGATCACTAATTACTTCAGCGAGATCTCCGTTTAGGGTTATGTCTATGCCCTCGACTTTACTGTAAACGGGAATTGATGCATCATCATAAATCAAAAATCCACCATTAACGGTAGCCCGTTTTAACGATATTTTGAAATCACTTGGCTCACTAATAGAATCTTCAACTTCAGTTGTATCGCTTTTTACAATATCCCAGTTAGCTAATCCGTCTTCTAAAACTCTGAGTTTTATACGGGCATTATCGAGATTGACTTTTCTTACTTCATAACTCGAGCCTCTTAGAACACTCATAATGTCAAGCGTCAATCTAAGATCTGGCACTGATAATAAGGTGTCATTTTGAAATTGATCAATTCCTGCTATACTTAATGAATCTAACGATACAGACACATTCGGAAAATTTCTGATAAAGGACAGGCCTAAATCAGTAAACTCAACCTTTGCATTTAGATTCTCGTTGATTGCATTTTTAGCAACTGACATTATCTTACCCTTAAAAGCGAAAGGTAGAATTATCAATATCAACAGAAAAATTAAAATTACAATTACTGTTACTTTGAGGAACTTTTTCATGCTTCCTGATTTTAGATGAGTCAATATACTTGTGAAGCTGTCTTATAATTTCAATGAAATTTGATTCTATGATACATTCAACATTACAGATTATGAAAGGTTGCCGGGAATTTTTCCTGACAAGAGCATGCAATCTGCGATTGCCAGACTTGCCATTGCTTCAACAACAGCTACAGCCCTCGGTACAATACAAACATCATGTCTGCCTCCCGTCTCAATTTTTATCGCGTTTCCAAGTTTATCCACTGTATCCATACTTCTTTTAATAGATGAAACGGGTTTAAAAGCTACTCTGAAAAATATATCTTCTCCGGTTGAGATTCCTGCCAAAATACCTCCTGCATGATTAGTTAGAGGATGTACAAGATCATTTTCAAAAGTAAAAGAATCATTATGTTCTGACCCTTTCATAGATGCAGAACGAAAACCTTCTCCATATTCAAAGCCTTTTACTGCATTTATACTTAAAATGTACATGCCTAAAATTGCCTGAAGTCTTTCATAAACCGGATCCCCTATACCTGGAGGAACACCTTTTATTACACACGAGACAATACCTCCAACAGAATCACCTTGCTCTTTGATTTCTTCAAGGTAATGAAGCATCCTAATCTCAGTATCTTTGTCAGGACACCTAATTTCTGAATTTTCAATATTCTGAAAATCAAGTTGATGGTATGGGATATTGAGTGCCACAGTCCCAACTTGTGAAACATATCCTATGATTGTAACTCCATATTGTTCCAATAGTTGCTGACATAATGACCCTGCAGCAACGCGGACCGCTGTTTCACGTGCTGATGACCTTCCTCCCCCTCTATGATCGTAATTACCATATTTGTGTTCATAAGTAAAAGAGGAATGCGATGGTCGGTATACATCTTTTAAATGCTCATAATCAGAAGACTTATGTGATGAATTTTCAATAAAAAAGGCAATTGGCGCACCTGTTGTTCTTCCCGCAAATACACCTGAAACTATTTCAACTTTATCAGCTTCATTTCTAGGTGAAGAAGCAATACCTGAACCGGGTGCTCTTCTCTGCATAGCTTTTTCAAGAGCTTCTAGATTAATAGATAATCCTGAAGGGAATCCTTCAAGTACCCCTCCTATCAATTTTCCATGTGACTCTCCGAAAGAAGCCAGTCGTAATATTCTTCCAATTGTATTGCCTGCCATGATGCTAATATAAGCAAATATAAGCTTCATTAAAAAAAAGAAACTTACCCGGCAAGGTAAGTTTCTTAAGTTTATTTAAGTCCTGTAAGTATTATTGATTAGATTCCCTCAACATTTTTAGCTTTGCTTCTAACATAGCAACTTCTTCTTTAGCCTTTGCGATTTTCTTTTCGAATTCAAGCTTGAGTAGGTTAGCAGTTTTAGATGCAGCAAAGAATCCAATATTATTCTCCCATAACTTGATATCTTCATTCAATTGTTGAATTTTTCCAACAAGGAAATTTCTTTCTTTGCTAATGATCCTTCCGGCATCAGGAGAATCCTTACTAATCTTATCAATTCTACTCCGGTAGTTTTGAGCTCCAATAGCAAAAGAATCCATCTTAAGCTTTTCGAAATGTTTATTTATTGCACTCCGGAATTCATTCTGCAGCCGTTCCTTTTCTTTGATAGGAATGAATCCTATGTCCATCCATTGACGTTGAAAATCTTTTAGTGATTCAACTGCCTGGTTTCTATCTTCTCCAACTTCAAATGTTTTGACCCTTTCAATCAGGTCTAACTTTAAGCGAAGATTCTCATCTTCATGACTTTGAATGTTCTTAAAGTACTCGTTTTTATTTGAGAAAAACTCATCACATGCAGCGCGGAACCTTTTCCATATTTTATCACTCTGTTTCTTCGGCACTGGTCCAATATTCTTCCATTCTGACTGAAGATTAACCAACTCTTTAGTTGTGTTCTTCCAATCATTGCTATTCTTCAATGCTTCAGCCTGCAAACATAAATCCAGCTTAAGATTGTAGTTATGCATCTGCTGCTCTTTAAGCTTATTAAAGAATTCCTTTTTAGCGTTAAAGAAATTATCAAGGGAGCTCTTAAAACGTGCCCAAATTTCATTATTCTGCTTCTTTGGTGCGGGGCCTATAGTCTTCCAGATGTTCAGTAGTTCTGTAATCTGTTTGGAAGCATCCTGCCAGCCTTTTAAGGAATCAATTTCCTGAGAAAGCACTTGTTCGGCTTTCTCACAAAGAATTAGTTTTGCTGCAAGATTTTGTTCCTGGCCGTCCTGTATTTCAGAATAATACTCTCTTCTACGATCATTAATTTTTTCAGTCGCACTTTTAAACCGTTCCCATAATTCATCTTTTTTATCCTGGGGAACCGGACCAATTTCTTTCCATTCCTCATGATACTGCTGCAATTGTTTGAATGATTTGATTATGGAAGTTTCTAAAACCAATTCTTCGGCTTTCTCACATAATTGAATTTTAGCTTCAAGATTCTTTTTGAGATCAAGGTCTTTTAGCTCTTTATTTATTTTAACCTTATCAAAGAACTTTTCAACAAGAAAATGATAATTCTGCCAAAGAGTATTTATTTCATTCTTTGGAACCATTCCGATGGTTTTCCATCTATCTTGTAAATTCTTGAACTCGTCGTAAGTTTTCTTTAGAGTTTCTTCGGAGTTGATCAACTCTTTTAATTCTTCGAGTATTTTATTCTTAGCTTCGAGGTTTTGGATTTTAATTTTTTCCTGTTCCTCATTATACTTAGATTTATTGTACTTGTATATATTGAATGCAGCTTTAAATCTTTCTTCTATCGGATCATCTTCTAATACTGGGGTTTCAGTAGGAGTTTCAGATTCATGCTCTTCATTCTGTTCAACTAATTTCTTATACTCATCCTGTTTAAACTCCTTATTTAACTTAAGAAACGCCACTTTAACCAATGATACCGCTCCTTTAATAACATTAACGTCAGGATTCTTAACAAGATCTTCCAATTTTTCAACTAATTGCTCACGAGACAACCCTTCAAAGTCACTAACCTCTTCTTCATGGAGTTCTTCAACATCCTCATGATCTTCTTCTCCATCATGTTCGATATCTCCGGATTCTTCAGAAATAATACCTTTTTCAACAACTTCAGGAACTGAATCCTTTTTAGATGTTTCAGGTTCCTTTTCTTTCTCCACTACTTCTGAAACGATTTCCTGCTCAGTAATGTCGGCTGGGTCCTGACTCATGTTGTTTCCTTCCGTGGCAGAAACTACCTCGTTTTCAACAACTACATTACCAGCTTCAGCAACTGGTTCTACTTCCTGTAGTGTCACAGGTAATTGTCCTTCAGCTGGTTGGATAGATGCCTCGTCCGAATCTTCTTCAGGTTGTGCTTTTCCATTTTGAAGTTGATTCTCTTCAAGTGTAACTGGTAAAGGCTCTTCTGAAAGTGAAGCATCAGAAATTTCTTCAGTAGCAATAGCTTCATTGTTTTCAGTACTTTCTACCTGAGGTATATCATTACCCGGCTGTTCGTCAGAAATAAGAGAGTTCTCCTCCTGATTTTTTATTACTTCCTCAGGATTCTGATTGTGTTGATCTTTGGTTTCCATTGAGAATTCAAATGAATGATTAGTACTTGGTTTAATATGCCTTCAATAATGGAAGGTTGTGCAATTAACTGCTTATAAGTTTCAGTTTTAGGATCTTAAATAGGGTTGCAAAAATAATAATTATTTAATGGAAAATACTCTCTTTTGGTATTTAACTAAATATTTGCCACATTAGTTCACGATGTATTGAATTCATGGGAATCTTAGAAAGGTCGTCTGTTAAAAATAAGATATCCGAACTTAATTAGAAATGAAAATGGTTCACTTTCAGCTCCATAATAGTTAAATTCTGTACTTATTGGACCAATTGGGGTATGATAAACTAAGGCAGAGGAAAATAATGAATGAAAATGTAGATTTGATGATTGCTTTACCTTTTGAGTAACAGGATCCTTTGTTATTGCACTCGAAAGGCGTGCATATCCTTCAAGACGAAAATTGAATTTCTTAGAAAAGTGATACACATTTTTTAGTCCTATAACACCGAATTTATTTGACCTGTATTCCGGAAGGAAAAGAATCCCACTCTCTGGAACAGGTGAAAATGTAAAAGCGGACAAAATTGACGATGTGTAGTTAGAAAAGAACGCTTGAGCTGAATAACTCACATGGGTGAAGATTCCAATTTTCATTCTTTGCAACTGCAGAAAGAAATTCTCATATTGGAATCGCGCTTGCACCCATGTATGTGGAATTTTGAGGATTTCTTTATTGATAGTAGTGGTTCCTGGATAAAAATTTTCACTTCCAATCACTAAATTAAAATTGAATTTCAGATTCATCCCAGCAGAAGCATATTCCTTTCGGTCAAGTGAGTTTATTTCGAATTGTATTCCTGGTGAAATAAATCTAAATGAAGTCCTATCGGTAATATCATCTTTTTGATACAAATTGGTTTGATAATAACGGTCACGAGAGCTTCCAAAAGGGAGATCAATAGAGATTTTACCAGTATGTCTTACAGGAAATGCTATATTAATGTACCCAAATTGTTCTTGTTCAATTACGAAAAATGGATCTTCATCAGAATAAAAGAATGTAGAGGTCTTAAAATAATTGAATTTGTTAAATATAAAACCTACACTAACAGAGTATGGATTATAACTGGGAAAATCAATTCTTGTCTCAGCTAATGCCGAGTTATAAAACCTTCCAAAGTACGAATTAGCTGTGAATTGTATTGATTTTGAAGTCCATAATAAATATTTGAGTTGTAGAAATAATTCATTTACGGAACTGGATGTTATTGCTCCACCAATTTCAGTAACCAATTGATTCTGCTTCTCAATATCAAGATTAAGATCAAAAGTGTTTCTTGTATAATCATATTGAAGGGAAGGATAAATACTACTAACCTTTCGTTCAGCCAAAAATCTATGGTATTGAGGTTTTACCATATTAAGTGTGAGTGGGACCTTTGAGATTCCAGGGATACTTGAACCTTGAGACTCATGAATTAGTAGTTGCTCGAGATATTGATGCTGACCTTTTTGTAGTCCGTTAATAACAATATTGTCTATCAATAGCTCCGGCTTATTCATGTTGAAAGATGTTCTGATTGAATCTAACTGACTCTGTGTTCTCCTGACCGTAAGAAATTTACGAATTTCAGGGATTGCTCTTTTAGTTGCAACATAACCACTATCCAAAAAGGCTTTGTTATTAGAAAAGTCAATTACATTGACACTTTTTACTGTTGGCCGGATAAGTACACTGTTATCGCATATTACATCAAAATTCGTCTTTGTCATTAACATGTTCTCTAACTGAGAAAGTACATTATCCGATCCGGGAGCCTTAGCATTATTAGAAACTTGACTTCCAATGATTATATCAGGAAAAAAATGATCCAGCATAACATCGGCAGGAAAATTATTATACATTCCTCCGTCAAAGAGTAAAACACTATCAATTTTTATCGGCTTAAAATAAAAAGGGAAAGTCATAGAAGCCCTGATAGCTTGACCAAGACTTCCTTTAGAGAGCACCACCTGTTCAGCCTTAACGATATCGGAAGCAATACACCTGAATGGCACCATCAGGTTATTAAAATCATATTTTGAAACAGCACTTGCAGATGAGAATAATTCAAGAAAGGCAAAATCCATTACCATTGGAGATACAATATTCGTGGGTAGGGTTGGCCTAAGAATCGAATCATTATAGAATTTTAAATCTATCCAACCGGCAGTTTTGGGAGGCATATTGAAGAAGTATGTATATCTGGGATCAATAGTACCGGTTGACCAGTATTCAAACTCTTTACTATTTATGATATGCACCATCTCATCAGGTGTATAACCGGCAGCATATAGCCCACCGATTATAGCACCCATAGAAGTACCAGTGATATAATCTATAGGAATTTCTTCTTCTTCAAGAGCTCTGATGACGCCAATATGGGCCACCCCTTTTGAACCCCCACCACTTAGCACCAGACCAACTTTTTGAGCATTAGACCAGTGGCAGCATACAAGAAAAAATATCAAGATTAAACTCTGGCGTAACATTTTATTATAATTATAAATCCGGCAAAAACATTGGTCAGACTTTATCCAATGCCTGACTAAGATCGGCAATTATATCTTCAACATCTTCAATACCAACGGAAAATCTAACTAAACCATCAGTAATTCCAGCTTTAAGCTTAGCTTCATGAGAAACTTTAGAATGTGTCATTGAAGCAGGATGTTGAATTAGTGTTTCAACACCACCTAAAGAAACAGCCAGAATACACACCTGAACATTATTCATTAATACTTTGCCAGCATTTAATCCTCCCTTCACACTAAAACTGATCATCGATCCGAATCCTGACATTTGTTGTTTTGCCAACTCATGCTGAGGATGAGATTCAAGCCCAGGATACTTTACCCATTCAATCTTAGGATGATTTTCAAGAAATCTCGCTATTTGCATTGCACTCTTTTCAGCACGTTCTATTCTAATACCCAAGGTCTTAATACCTCTAATAACCATGTAAGCCTGGTGGGGATCCATATTACAGCCAAGAGTAACCATCATACTCCGCAATTTAGTACCCAGTGTCTTATCTCTGCACACGATAATACCGGCTACTATATCCGCATGACCATTTAAAAATTTGGTCATAGAATGTAACACGATGTCTGCCCCCAATTCAAGTGGTCTCTGGAGATAAGGACTGCAAAATGTATTATCGACAACAACAACTATATTATTTTCATGGGCAATTTCAACACATGCTTTTAGGTCGGTAATGTCCATCGTTGGATTTGCCGGAGTTTCCAGGTATAACATCTTTGTTTCTGGTCTGATTGCAGCTTTAACTTCTTCAATATTACTTGTGTTGACAAATGATGAAGTGACGCCAAACCTTGACCAGTGTTGCTCCATAACTACTCTGGATGGACCATAGACTGCTGCTGAGCTTACCATGTGATCACCTTTACTTAGTAATGCCATATAAACTATATTAACTGCAGCCATTCCTGAGCTTGTTGCAATACCAACCACTCCTGATTCAAGTTCAGCAACCAGCGTTTCCAGTGCGTTAATAGTTGGATTAGCTATACGGGTATAGATATAACCATCATCCTCTCCTGCAAAGCACCTTGCACCATGGTCTGCATCCTTAAAGATGAATGTAGAAGTTTGATAAATAGGAACCGTAGCACTTCCTAAAGGATTAATAAAGTCACCACCGTGAATCATCCTTGAGTTGATACCCAATTTTTTACTTTTCATATTAGTTTTACTTATAGGTCAATATTCACCCCTGATGCTAGAATGTTATAGCATTTGAGCTTGATTATAATACTTACAAAGGTAAAAACTAAATTGGAAAAGAAGTAATTACTTATTCTTCTTGATTAGGAAAGTAAAATTGTCGAAGAGTGATTTATTACTTGTCTGCCTGAAAATTCCTTCTTTAATTGATTTAATTTCTTCAATAGTGTAGAAGGCTGCGGGATTGTATTCATTGATTATGGAAACTGCATGCTCAACATCTTTTCTCTTAATAATTGTAAAAATAATATCAACTCTGCCCTGTGAACCTTCTGCATCAACCGCAGTAACACCATAATTATTTTCTCTTAACTTAGTAACAAGTGTTTTTGAATTATTTTTTGGAATTACTCTTATCATTATATTCCCAATAGACAGTCTCTCTTCAATAGTCATTCCGATATAATTACCCATGGCAAAGCCACCACCATATGCAACATAAGCCAGTACATTATCTAGATGTTGCATAATCTGACCAACAGTAACCAGCCATATTATAACTTCAAAAAAGCCGAGAAAAGGTGCGAGGTGTTTATAGCCTTTACTTAAGAAAATTAATCTTACCGTACCTATTGTCTGATCACTAATTCTAGCTAGGAAAATAAATATAGGCAATACTACCCATTGAAAAATTGTAGAATCACTGGAAAATAATGCAAGCAAATCCATAAAAATCTGGTTTATCACATTTATATAAAAATAAACTTTATTTTGTATTAAAAACTTCTATGTAGTATATTTACTTATCCAATTCAAGGTTCCTTTAATCAAATTAAACAAAAATTAAAACATTATGGAAACAATTGAGACGATTAAAAATGACACAATTAAAACTGGTGACTGGCTAATAACCTTAATAGTATCCGCTATACCGCTAGTTGGAATTATTATGCTCTTTGTATGGGCATTCAGTTCCGGTACACATCCAACGAAAGCCAACTGGGCGAAAGCTATGTTAATATTATTTCTCATAGTCATTGTTGTGTATATAATTGTGTTTGCTGTTTTTGGTGCAGCATTCTTTGGTATGGATTCAGGGATAATGAATGATTACTAATTAGATTCTCCTACAAAAAGATCATTTTGGTTTATTAAGTGGATTATTACTTGCAGCTTCACCTTTTTGAGGATTTATTAATACCACTTACAAATGCCGTTCAACAAAATCAGAGGCTGTCTTAAAGGTCAGCCTCTGATTATATAAGCTCTTTATGTAATGCCTTATTATGCCTGAGCTGTTGGCCCACCCAAAGTAAAAGGAATTGTGGAATCGCTTTCTTTTATAGGACCGTGTGTTGCTTCATATTTAGCAATATTTTCTCTCATTGCATTCATCAATCTTTTGGCATGTTGAGGAGTAAGAATAATACGGGATTTGACTTTTGCCTTCGGAACACCTGGCATCATTTTAATAAAATCGATTATAAATTCCGCATTTGAATGTGTGATAACAGCAAGATTTGAGTATATGCCTTCAGCCATTTCATCGCTCAACTCAATATTGATTTGGTTTTGTTTGTTTTCGCTCATATGATTAGGTGTATTGGTTACAAAAATTAAAGCAACAGGATCTGGTGATCCTGTTGCCTTTTATTATTCATCTGATAAAGAACTTCTGATTAGTACTCCTCGACTTTTGATGCCTCAAGTTTTTCGAATTCTTCTCTTGAACCAACTATAAGATCATCATATTCCCGGAGACCAGTTCCTGCCGGAATTAAATGTCCAACTATTACATTCTCTTTCAATCCGAGAAGATCGTCTGATTTGGCATTTATTGCAGCTACAGTAAGTACTTTTGTAGTTTCCTGGAATGAAGCTGCTGAAATGAAACTCTTTGTCTGCAATGAAGCTCTTGTAATACCCTGAAGTATTTGCTTAGCAGTTGCAGGTTGAGCTTCGCGCGCTTCCACAAGTTTCATATCGCGGCGTTTCAACATAGAATTTTCATCTCTGAGTTTTCTTGCTGTAACGATTTGACCAGGTTTAACATTAGTTGAGTCCCCTGGGTCAACAACAACCTTCTTTCCATAAATGCTGTCATTTTCGTCATGGAAATCGATCTTGTTAACCAATTCACCCTCAAGGAATTTAGTGTCGCCTGGATCAGCAACCTCAACTTTACGCATCATCTGACGTACAATAACCTCATAATGCTTATCGTTGATTTTTACTCCTTGTAGACGGTAAACCTCCTGGATCTCATTAACAATATACTCCTGAACTTTCATTGGTCCCTTGATGGCGAGAATATCGCTTGGAGTCATAGCACCTTCCGAAAGAGGAGTTCCTGCTTTAATGTAATCATTCTCCTGCGCCAAAATCTGCTTTGATGTTGGAATCAGATAGCTCTTTTCTTCTCCTGTTTTAGAGCGAATAATGACTTCTCTGTTACCCCTCTTGAGTTTTTTACCAAAAGAGACAACACCATCAATTTCCGCAACAATAGCTGGATCAGAAGGATTTCTTGCTTCGAATAATTCAGTTACCCTTGGCAATCCTCCCGTGATGTCACCTGATTTTCCAATTGCTCTTGGGATTTTAACCAATACATCACCGGCTTTAATCTTCTTGCCTTCTTCAACTACTATATGTGCTCCAACTGGAATGTCATAAACTCTAAGATCTGAATTGTCAGCTCCAACAACCCTGATGCTAGGATTCTTTGCTTTTTGACGGCTTTCAATGATTACCTTGTCATGATATCCAGTCTGTTCATCCGATTCAACACGGAAGGTAGTTCCTTCAATAATATTATCAAATACAACCTTACCTGTTACTTCAGACAAAATAACTGCGTTATATGGATCCCATTCACTTACAACATCACCTTTCTTAAGTTCTGATCCTTGACGGAAGTAGAGATTTGCGCCATATGGAATGTGGGATGAAGAAAGAATAATACTGGTCTTCTTATCCACAATTCTCATCTCAGCCGAACGACCAATGACGATATCATATTTACGTCCTTCTACATTTTCGTATTCTACAAAACGTAACTCGTCTATCTCAAGAACACCATCGTACTTGGCTTCTATTCTTGAAGAAATAGCAAGGTTAGAAGCGATACCTCCAACATGGAATGTACGTAATGTAAGCTGGGTACCTGGTTCTCCAATAGACTGAGCAGCAATAACTCCAACTGATTCGCCCTTTTGAACCATCCTTGCAGTTGCAAGGTTACGACCATAGCATAATGCACAAACACCCTGTTTTGATTCACATGTAAGAACAGAACGAATTTCTACTCCTTCTATTGGTGAATCTTCAATTACTTTAGCAATTTCTTCAGTAATTTCTTTGCTGGCTGCAACTATAAGTTCACCGGTTTGCGGATGATAAATATCATGTAACGAAACACGACCCAGAATTCTATCATAAAGAGTTTCAACAGTCTCCTCATTCTTCTTGAGAGCAGTTGTTGTTAAGCCTCTTAATGTACCACAATCATGTTCAGTAATTACAACATCCTGAGCTACGTCGACCAGCCTACGGGTAAGGTAACCGGCATCTGCAGTCTTTAGAGCGGTATCTGCCAAACCTTTACGAGCACCGTGAGTTGAAATAAAATACTCAAGAACTGAAAGACCTTCTTTAAAGTTGGAAAGAATAGGATTTTCAATAATCTCACCACCAGTAGCTCCAGATTTCTGAGGCTTTGCCATCAAACCCCTCATTCCCGAGAGCTGACGAATCTGTTCTTTAGATCCACGAGCTCCAGAATCGAGCATCATATAAACAGGATTAAATCCCTGCTTATCTTTCGACAGATTCTCCATCAGAGTATAAGTCAATCGGGAATTGGTATGAGTCCAAATGTCAATGATCTGGTTGTATCTTTCATTGTTAGTGATAAATCCCATGTTATAATTACTCAACACTTCCTCAACTTCTTCATTAGCTTGAGCAACGAGAGTTTCTTTAACTTCCGGAACAATAACATCACTAAGAGTAAATGAAAGTCCTCCACGGAAAGCCATGGTATAACCAAGGTTCTTTATATCATCAAGGAATTGTGCTGTCTTGGCAGTTCCGGTTTTTTTAAGCACATCACCGATAATATCACGAAGAGATTTCTTAGTAAGAAGCTGATTGATATAGCCATATTCACTTGGTACTACCTGATTGAATAATACTCTTCCAACAGTAGTTTCAACCATCCTTTCAACCCAGAACCCATTCTCTAAAATTGATAATTTTACCTTAATATAGGCATGAAGATCAACTACTTTTTCGTTATAAGCAATGATAACCTCTTCAGGAGAATAAAATACCATACCTTCACCTTTAACAGGATTATCAGGAATTGATTTACGCCCTTTGGTCATGTAATAGAGACCAAGTACCATGTCCTGAGAAGGAACAGTAATAGGCGCACCATTTGCAGGGTTAAGAATATTGTGTGAAGCTAGCATCAATAGTTGAGCTTCAAGTACAGCAGCATTTCCCAATGGAACATGAACAGCCATTTGGTCACCGTCGAAGTCAGCATTGAAAGCCGTACATACTAACGGATGCAACTGAATAGCTTTTCCTTCAATGAGTTTTGGTTGGAATGCTTGAATTCCTAAGCGGTGAAGTGTTGGAGCTCGGTTTAAGAGAACTGGATGTCCTTTAAGAATGTTCTCAAGAATATCCCATACTACCGGTTCTTTTCTATCCACAATTTTCTTTGCTGACTTTACCGTTTTTACAATTCCTCTTTCAAGCATCTTTCTGATAATGAAAGGCTTGAATAATTCAGAGGCCATATCTTTTGGTAATCCGCATTCATTTAATTTAAGTTCGGGACCTACCACAATAACCGAACGACCAGAGTAATCCACACGTTTACCCAGGAGGTTCTGACGGAATCGTCCCTGTTTTCCTTTAAGACTATCGCTTAAAGATTTCAGAGCACGGTTTGATTCAGTTTTAACTGAATTTGCTTTTCTTGAATTATCGAAAAGAGAATCCACAGCTTCCTGAAGCATACGTTTTTCATTACGCATGATCACATCAGGAGCTTTAATCTCAATTAATCTCTTTAACCTATTATTACGGATAATAACACGTCTGTATAGATCATTAAGATCACTTGTAGCGAATCTACCACCATCCAGAGGAACCAAAGGTCTTAATTCTGGTGGGATTACCGGAACAACCTTTACTATCATCCATTCTGGGCGATTTTCGATACGCTTTTGTGCATCACGAAATGCCTCAAAAACCTGTAAACGCTTTAAAGCATCCGCTTTACGTTGTTGTGAGGTTTCATTATTAGCTTTATGTCTCAAATCAAATGACTCACGGTCAAGATCAAGAGTACGAAGAAGCTCAAATAAAGCTTCGGCACCCATCTTAGCCACAAATTTCTGTGGGTCAGAATCATCAAGATATTGATTCTCTTTTGGCAATGCATCCAGAACTTCAAAATACTGCTCTTCGGTTAGCAAAGCCATTTTTTCTATTTTCGTATCCTCTTTGAGCATAACTCCATCCATAACGCCAGGTTGAACAACAACATAGCGTTCATAATAAATAATGGAATCTAGCTTCTTAGTATTAAGGTTTAATAGCGCACCAATCTTATTTGGTAAGGAACGGAAAAACCAGATATGAGCAACCGGAACCACCAATTGAATGTGTCCCATTCTTTCCCTTCTGACCTTTTTCTCAGTTACCTCAACACCGCAACGGTCGCAAACTATTCCTTTATACCTGATTCGTTTGTATTTCCCGCAATGACATTCCCAATCTTTCACCGGTCCGAAGATTCTTTCGCAGAATAAACCATCTCTTTCAGGTTTATAAGTCCTGTAATTGATAGTTTCTGGTTTAAGAACCTCCCCGCTTGACCTTTCCAGAATCATTTCGGGAGAGGCAAGGCTAATGGTAATCTTGGAAAAATTGCTTGAAATAGTGCTGTCTTTTCTGAAAGCCATATGTTTTGAATAAAGTATTATCTATTGACTATGTAAATAATAATTTACAGCTGGCAGTAGTCCATGAATGGATATACTACCGGCTGTAAATCAATTTATTAATCGAAAGTGATATTAAGGCCGAGGCCTCTCAACTCGTGTACAAGAACATTAAATGATTCAGGAATTCCTGGGATAGGCATATTCTCACCTTTTACAATTGCTTCGTAAGCTTTTGCACGACCCATTACGTCATCCGATTTCACAGTTAAAATTTCCTGTAAGATATGCGATGCGCCGAAAGCTTCGAGTGCCCAGACTTCCATTTCTCCAAATCTCTGACCTCCAAATTGTGCTTTACCACCAAGAGGTTGCTGAGTAATTAATGAATAAGGTCCGATTGAACGAGCATGCATTTTGTCATCCACCATATGGTGCAACTTGAGCATATAAATATATCCAACGGTAGCAGGCTGATCAAATCTCTCACCGGTTCCACCATCATGAAGATATACTCTTCCGTTTTCAGGTAAGCCGGCCTGCTTCATATATTCATTGATTTTGGTATCAGCTGCACCGTCAAAAATCGGAGTTGAGAAATTAAGTCCAAGTCGTTTTCCTGCCCATCCTAAAACAGTTTCATAAATCTGTCCAAGGTTCATTCGGGAAGGTACTCCTAATGGGTTCAATACTATATCAACTGGTGTTCCATCAGCCAGGAACGGCATATCTTCTTCCCTGACAATACGGGCAACAATACCTTTATTACCATGTCGACCAGCCATTTTATCACCTACCTTCAGCTTGCGCTTTTTGGCAACATAAACTTTTGCCATCTGCACTATACCATTTGGAAGATCATCACCAACAGTAGCAACAAACTTCTTACGGTTATAAACGCCAAGAATCTCCTTATATTTAATTATATAATTGTTGATAAGGGTCTTTACCAGATCATTAACATCCTTGTCTGTAGTCCATTTACTTGGATTCACATTTAGATAGTCAATGCCCATTAACATTTTCTGAGTGAATTTGACCTTTTTAGGAACAATCTCCTCTTTGAAATTATTGTATACACCTTGTGAGGTTTTTCCCGAAACAAGAACAGTAAGTTTATCAACCAGCTTTGTCTTAAGGTCAAGTGAATTTTTGTTGAATTCATCATCCAACACCTTCACCATGTCTTTCTCTTTTGCTTTTATTTTCCTGTCCTTTATCATCCGGGAGAAGAGCTTCTTATCAACCACAACACCCTTCATTGAAGGAGGTGCTTTAAGAGAAGCATCTTTAACGTCACCAGCTTTATCACCGAATATAGCACGCAATAATTTCTCTTCCGGAGTTGGATCACTTTCTCCCTTAGGAGTTATCTTTCCAATTAGAATATCCCCTTCATTAACTTCAGCACCAATTCTTATCAATCCGTTTTCGTCAAGATCCTTTGTAGCTTCAGCACTAACATTAGGGATATCATTAGTTAATTCTTCAACACCACGCTTGGTATCACGAACCTCAAGAATGAACTCTTCAATATGGATGGATGTAAAGATATCTTCTTTTACAACCTTTTCTGAAATAACTATAGCATCCTCAAAATTGTAACCTTTCCATGGCATAAATGCCACCATAAGATTTCTTCCTAATGCAAGATCACCTAAACTAGTACCGTATCCTTCACTTAAAACTTCACCTTTCTTAACCTTATCGCCTTTGCGAACAATAGGACGAAGATTGATACAGGTATTTTGATTTGTTCTGGTAAACTTGGTCATTGTATAAGTCTTAACATCATCGTCAAAACTTACAAGTTTTTCATCTTCGAGGCGGGTATGACGAATAACAACCTTAGTTGCATCTACATACTCAACTAATCCATCAGCTTCTGCAGTTATAAGCACACGTGAATCGAGAGCAACATTTCTTTCAATTCCTGTTCCAACTATTGGAGCTTCAGGATTGAGCAGAGGAACTGCCTGCCTCATCATGTTTGATCCCATGAGAGCCCTGTTAGCATCATCATGCTCAAGGAATGGAATCAATGAAGCGGCAATTGAAGCAATCTGGTTAGGTGCAATGTCTATTAAGTCAACACGTTCTTTTTCAATGATCGGGTAATCGGCCAGATAACGAACTTTAACTTTTTCGTTTACGAAATTACCATCATCATCCATCTCAGTTGTAGCCTGAGCAATGATCTTGTTTTCTTCTTCTTCAGCACTTAGGAAAATAGGATCCTCATTCAGATCAACCTTACCTTCAATAACACGTTTATAAGGTGTCTCAATAAATCCTAGTCTGTTTATTTTAGCATAAACACAAAGTGATGAAATAAGTCCGATATTTGGACCTTCAGGAGTTTCGATTGTACATAAACGACCATAATGCGTATAATGGACGTCACGCACTTCAAAACCTGCACGTTCACGCGACAAACCACCAGGTCCTAAAGCAGATACCCTTCTCTTGTGAGTGAGCTCTGCAAGAGGATTGGTTTGGTCCATAAACTGTGACAACTGGTTTGTTCCAAAAAATGAATTTATAACCGAGGACAATGTTTTGGCATTAATAAGATCCATAGGTGTAAATACCTCATTGTCTCGTACATTCATACGCTCACGGATAGTACGGGCCATACGTGCCAAACCTACTCCGAACTGATTATATAATTGTTCTCCTACAGTACGAACCCTACGGTTACTTAAATGGTCAATATCATCAACCTCTGTACGGAGATTTATAAGACTAATTAAATACTTAATGATCGAGATAATGTCTTGTTTTGTCAGAACCTTTGTATCGATAGAAGTTTCCAAGTTTAACTTCTTATTAATTCTGTATCTTCCAACATCACCTAAATCGTAACGTTTATCAGAGAAGAATAATTTATCAATGATACCACGAGCAGTTTCTTCATCAGGTGGTTCAGCATTTCTCAGCTGGCGATAAATATATTCAACTGCTTCCTTTTCAGAGTTTGCAGTATCTTTTTGTAAGGTATTGAAAATTATAGAATAATCAACATTATCAAGATCCTCTTTGTGCAGAAGAATTGTTTTTGCACCCGAATCTACGATAAGGTCTATATGCTGATTTTCAATAGCAACTTCTCTTTCAACAACAACTTCTGTACGTTCAATTGAAACAACTTCTCCGGTATCTTCATCCACAAAATCTTCCACCCAGTTTTTAAGAACACGGGCTGCTAATTTACGGCCAACAACCTTTTTTATGCCGGCTTTAGAAACCTTTACTTCTTCAGCAAGATCAAAGATTTCAAGGATATCCTTATCTGTTTCATAACCTATAGCACGTAAGAGAGTAGTAACTGGTAGTTTCTTCTTTCTATCGATATAGGCGTACATCACGTTATTGATGTCAGTAGTGAATTCCATCCAGGAACCTTTAAAAGGGATAATTCTGGCTGAGAATAGCTGTGATCCGTTCGCATGGAAGCTAGTTCCAAAGAAAACACCAGGTGATCTGTGCAATTGAGAAACAACCACACGTTCAGCACCATTCACTACAAAAGTACCTTTAGGAGTCATGTAAGGAATCATTCCAAGATAAACATCCTGAATAATAGTTTCAAAATCCTCATGTTCCGGGTCGGTACAATATAATTTCAATTTTGCTTTAAGAGGAACACTATAGGTTAAACCTCTTTCAATGCATTCCTCTATGGAATACCTGGGCGGATCAATAAAGTAATCGAGAAACTCGAGTACAAAATTGTTCCTTGCATCAGTAATAGGAAAATTTTCTGCGAAAACCTTATACAAACCTTCAGAAGCCCTATTTTCAGGGTTAGTTTCTAACTGGAAAAAATCCTGAAATGACTTGATTTGAATATCAAGGAAATCAGGATAATCTGTTTGTATTTTAGCGGTTCCGAAACTTATACGATCGATTTTTTTTGAAGCCAAGGGTGTGAAATTTTAAGTAAATAAACTCAAGATTTAAAACAATTAAACCCGATATCAAATCGGGGAACAACAAGTTCTGCTGCTAGCGTATGCTTAGCAACAGAACCTGGAGTGTATAATTGCGAGCTAATCCCGTCTACTTATTTTACTTCAACCTCTGCGCCAGCTTCCTCGAGTTGTTTTTTCAATGCTTCGGCTTCGTCTTTTGATACACCTTCTTTGATAGCTTTTGGTGCAGCATCTACAAGCTCTTTAGCTTCCTTGAGACCAAGGCTTGTTAGCTCTTTCACCAGTTTCACAACTGCAAGTTTAGCCTGACCAGCAGATTTTAGGATTACGTCGAATGCGGTTTTTTCTTCAGCAGCAGGAGCATCTCCACCAGCAGCACCTCCGGCCATCATTACTGGAGCTGCAGCAGCAGGTTCAATACCATATTCGTCTTTTAAAATTTGGGCTAATTCATTAACTTCTTTAACAGTCAGGTTAACCAATTGTTCTGCAAAAGCTTTTAAGTCTGCCATTTTATTTTTGTTTTAAATGTTTACAATGAAAGTTACTTTGTCTTTATTTTGATTTTTTTTCTTCCTAATGAAGTTTAGGCTTCCCTTTCAGAAAGGGTTTTGAGTACACCACTCAGTTTATGACCACCCGACTGTAATGCTGAAATAACATTGTTTGCAGGAGATTTAAGTGCAAGAATGATGTCTCCGATAAGTTCGTTTTTCGATTTGATACTGATAAGAGTTTCAAGACTCTTATCGCCAATGAATGCCATTTCTTCAACGAAAGCACCTTTTAGAATAGGTTTATCGCTGGTTTTACGGAATTCCTTGATAAGTTTCGCTGGACCATTGTTAACCTCTGACAACATAATAGAGGTAGCACCTTTAAGTGTATCATAAAGACCTGAATAGTCCCTTTCAGAACGTTCCATTGCTTTACGCAACAATGTGTTTTTTACAACGATCAACTTAATATCCTTCTTAAAACATAACCTTCTCAATTTACTCGTTGTTTCAGAATTTAAATCCGAAATATCAGTAATGTAGAGATTAGGGTTATTTTGCAGCTGCTCTGTCAGGTTATCGATCAGTTGACTCTTTTCTTCTTTTCTCATGATTTCTTCTACTTTTTAAGAGGAAAGTCCACAGATTAAACTTTACGCAGTAATTGATTTTTGGTCAACACGAACACCAGGACTCATAGTACTCGACATGAAAAGTGATTTCATATAAGTACCTTTGGCAGCAGCCGGTTTTAATTTAATGATTGTTTGCAGGAGTTCCTTAGCATTATCCATCAACTTAGTTTCTTCAAAAGAAACTTTTCCTATAGCTGCATGAATGATTCCGAACTTATCTACCTTAAAATCAATTTTACCGGCCTTTGCTTCTGTTACTGCTTTACCCACTTCCATGGTTACAGTACCAGTTTTGGGATTGGGCATCAAGCCACGTGGACCTAAAATTTTACCGAGTGCACCAACCTTGGGCATAATGCTGGGCATGGTGATCACTACATCAACGTCTGTCCAGCCTTCTTTTATTTTCTGGATGTATTCATCCAGCCCAAAATAATCTGCACCGGCAGCCTGAGCTTCTGCTTCCTTCTCAGGAGTACAGAGAACTAATACCCTAACAGTTTTACCAGTTCCGTGGGGAAGCATTACAGTTCCTCTAACCATTTGATTAGCCTTACGAGGATCTACACCTAAGCGTACATCTATATCGACAGAACTGTCAAATTTTGTGTTACTGATTTGCTTTACCACTTTAATGGCTTCACTCAGGGAATAAGTGCCATTCTTATCGAACTTTGCAAGTGCCTCTTTCCTTTTTTTTGTTAATTTAGCCATTGTTAAGAATTTGTTTTTAACAATTTACAACCTTTTCCTTCAGTTAGTTATTTTCAATTGCAAAAGGAGGTGTTCCTGAAACAGTTATACCCATACTTCTTGCTGTACCGGCAACCATTCTCATAGCCGATTCGAGCGTGAATGCATTAAGGTCAACCATTTTAGATTCAGCTATCGACTGAACCTGATCCCAGCTTACTGAAGCAACCTTTTTACGATTGGGTTCAGCTGAACCACTCTTTAATTTGCTAATTTCCAACAACTGAACTGCTACCGGAGGGGTTTTGATGACAAAATCAAATGATTTGTCCTTGTACACCGTGATAATTACTGGTAAAATTTTACCGGCTTGATCCTGTGTCCTAGCATTAAATTGCTTACAAAACTCCATGATATTCACCCCTTTCGAACCTAATGCAGGTCCAACAGGTGGCGACGGATTGGCTGCAGCACCTTTAATTTGCAGTTTAATTAAACCGCTTATTTCTTTTGCCATTGTTGATTATTAGTGAAGTTATTTATCACACTTCCCGTTCTTTAATCTTTTTCCACCTGCATAAATCCTAGTTCCAGTGGAGTTTTACGGCCAAATATTTTAACCATAACTTTCAACTTCTTCTTCTCTTCGTTAATTTCTTCAATTACTCCGGTGAAGCTGTTGAAAGGTCCATCGATTACTGTTACGGTTTCACCGACAATAAAAGGAACGCTGACTTCTTCGCCTTGTTCCGATAATTCATCGACTTTACCTAATATGCGGTTAACTTCTGCAGGACGAAGGGGAACGGGTTCACCCTTTGAACCTAAGAAACCTAATACTCCCGGTACATTTTTAATGATGTGCGGGATTTCACCGGTTAAAATAGCTTCAATCAGTATATATCCGGGAAGATAACTCCTTTCTTTACTGATTTTCTTTCCCTTATGCACCTGATAAACCTTTTCGGTAGGGATCAAAACCTGTGATATAGAATCATGAAGCCCTAAACGGTTAATTTCGCTTTCAAGGTATTGTTTTACCTTTTTTTCATTACCGCTTATCGCTCTGATAACGTACCACTTTTTTACTTGATCACTCATACAGTTACACGGTTAAGATTGCATATTCCACGATGAAATATTAGTAGAAAAAGCAGGTTACTTACTAAAACAGCAGGTAGAACTGTTTCAATAAACTCTGGAAAGACATATCCATCAAATAAACGACTAATGCGATTATCAGGGAAGCGATGGATACTACTATTGCACTGTTTTGGAGTTCACTCCATGTGGGCCAGGATGTTTTATGCACCAATTCATCGTAACTTTCATTGATGTATTCCTGAAATTTAGTCTTTGCCATTTAACCATTATTTTAATTGCACGGGTGGAGAGACTCGAACTCCCAACCAACGGTTTTGGAGACCGCTACTCTACCAATTGAGCTACACCCGTTTGAGTTTTAACTCTCAGAGATTACTCTCTGCCATAATCTTCTATTTAATATGGCAGAGATAAAGGTATCCGTTCTGAATACCTTTATCTCAGTTTTTTATATTAGTCAAGGATCTCAGTTACCTGTCCTGCGCCTACTGTTCTACCACCTTCACGGATAGCAAAACGAAGGTTCTTTGACATAGCAATTGGCTGGATCAGTTTAACTGTTACTGAAAGGTTGTCACCAGGCATAACCATTTCTACGCCTTCAGGAAGAAGAACTTCACCTGTAACGTCAGTTGTTCTGAAATAGAACTGTGGGCGATACTTGTTATGGAATGGAGTGTGACGTCCACCTTCTTCTTTCTTAAGGATATAAACCTCAGCTTTAAATTCTTTATGTGGTTTTACTGAACCTGGTTTTGCAATAACCATACCACGACGGATTTCATCCTTATCGATACCGCGGAGCAATAGACCTGCATTATCTCCAGCTTCTCCTGTATCAAGAATCTTACGGAACATTTCAACACCGGTTACAACTGATTTAAGTTTTTCAGCATCGAGTCCGATAATTTCAACGGGGTCACCAGTGTGGATAACACCTGTCTCGATACGTCCAGTAGCAACTGTACCGCGTCCTGTAATTGAGAAAACATCCTCAACAGGCATAAGGAAATCCTTATCGATATCACGTGGAGGCAATGGTATCCAAGCATCAACTGCTTCCATCAGTTCGATAATCTTTTCAACCCATACTGGCTCCTTATTAAGTCCACCAAGAGCTGAACCACGAATAATCGGGGTATTGTCACCATCAAAACCGTAGAAAGTGAGAAGATCGCGAATTTCCATCTCAACCAGGTCAAGAAGTTCTGCGTCGTCTACAAGGTCAACTTTATTCATAAATACAACCAGACGGGGAACACCAACCTGACGAGCTAAAAGGATATGCTCGCGTGTTTGAGGCATTGGACCATCAGTTGCAGCTACAACCAGGATAGCACCATCCATCTGAGCAGCACCTGTAACCATGTTCTTTACATAGTCAGCGTGACCTGGACAGTCAACGTGCGCATAATGGCGATTAGCAGTTTGGTACTCAATATGAGCAGTATTAATAGTAATACCTCTCTCTTTTTCTTCAGGAGCATTGTCAATTGAGTCAAATGACCTGAACTCTGACCAGCCTCTATCAGCGAGACACAGAGTAATAGCAGCAGTTAAAGTAGTCTTTCCATGGTCAACGTGACCGATGGTACCAACGTTAACGTGCGGTTTGGAACGATCGAATTTTTCTTTTGCCATATTAAATAGATGTGTTAATTTTTGTAAATTCTTTTTAAACTTACGATTATACAAAAAAAATCGGAGCCAATGACGAGACTTGAACTCGTGACCCCTTCCTTACCAAGGAAGTGCTCTACCACTGAGCTACATCGGCTTAGACTGAAGATTCTCTGTTTTATTTATCAAAACAAAGAAACTTCAGCTTGAGCGGAAAACGGGGCTCGAACCCGCCACCTACAGCTTGGAAGGCTGTCGCTCTACCAAATGAGCTATTTCCGCATTACCTTGACGCTAAGATAAATTCTTATCATCAGTCATTGTGTGGGGAGAGGAGGATTCGAACCTCCGAAGGCTGCGCCAACAGATTTACAGTCTGCCCCATTTGACCGCTCTGGAATCTCCCCATTTATTACAATATTTAAAGAACTGAGCCGATGGAGGGATTCGAACCCCCGACCAGCTGATTACAAATCAGCTGCTCTGGCCAACTGAGCTACATCGGCATGTATTTTCAGCTTGAGTTTTTACCTCTCCTGTTTGCTCTCTTTATACTCCCTCTTGACTTTTCAAACCACCCTTTAAAAGTGCAGTCCTTCTTTTCAAAAGGACTGCAAATGTATAAACTATTTTGACACCAACAAAAACTTTTTTGTTTTTTTTTAGTCGAAGATGAATTTTATTTTCGAAACTTGTCCTTATGCCTATCTAGTTGCTTACGCAAAGCATCTACTGCTGTGTCAGTTGCCTCTTCAAATGTGTTTGATTGTTTACGTGCAAATAAATCATTCCCCCTGATCTGTAACCTGATTTCTGCCACCTTGTTGTTTTGGTCTTCATTATTCTCCAGACGAAGGGTGACATCGCTACCGAGTATTCCATCATAAACACCCGAAAGCTTTTCAACTTTACTGTTGATGAATTCTTCTAACTTCCTGTCTGTTTTAAATTTCACTGATGTGATGTTAACTTTCATATTATCCTCCTTTTTTTGCCCATGGGTGGGCCTGATTATAAACTTCTTTTAACTTTTCAACACTAGTATGAGTATATACTTGCGTTGAAGCCAGACTCGAATGACCTAAAATCTCCTTTATTGCATTCAAATCTGCACCTTCATTAAGCAATAAAGTGGCAAACGTGTGACGAAGTACATGCGGACTCTTCTTTCCTGTAACCCCTGCTTTTGTCAATGCTTCCTTAACTATTTTTGCAACATAACTACTTTTTATTTCCATGCCATTATCATCAACAATGAGTTTTTCAACTCCCGGAATTACCACTTTCGTCCTCATTTCAAGATATCGGGAAATCTTATCCAGTAATATAGCGCTAACAGGTATGATTCTCTCTTTGTTGCGCTTTCCGATTACTTTTATTGATTTATTATAAAAATCAATATCCCGTACTTTAAGTCCTATCAATTCTGACAATCTAATCCCTGTATGATAAAATATATGCAGAACCAAAAAATCTCGCTGAGACTGAAAAGAACTATCATCACTTTCCTCTTTCAATGACCTTTTCATTTCCTGCTCTGTCGCAAATGATGGTAATCGCTCAGGAACCCTTAAAAAAGTAGACATCCTTACAGGATTGCTCTTTATAAGATTATTCCTGAGTAGGTATTTATAAAAAGTTTTTAGTGACGATAATTTGCGGTTGGTACTTCTGGCTGAAAATCCATTTTCTATCAAAGATGCAAGCCAGGACCTGACCATTTGGTGGGTAACTTCAGTAACTTCATTAACTTCATATGTCTCTTGCAAATACGTCGAAAATTGATTTATATCATTCCTGTATGCAACCACAGTATGTGAAGAGTAACGCTTTTCGTATTGCAGGTAATCAAAGAATCTCTCTCTAACCATGTAGACAAAAAAAGAAGAAAATTCAGCTCTTTAGTAATAACGTATAAATATATACTTTTATTACAAGAAAGCAAAACTTTCTTCCTTAAATCGCACTTAAAAAGAAGGCTTATTGGTCAGCTGCCTGTTGTAATTGCTGAACGTAAATTGCGTGAAGCTTTTCCTCACGTTTCTTAACTGAAGGCTTTGTAAATTTCTGTCTTTCACGCAGTTCTTTTACAACTCCGGTTTTTTCAAATTTTCTCTTCAGTTTCTTTAAGGCTCTGTCTATGTTTTCGCCTTCTTTAACGGGTACGATGATCATGTTAAATACTCTCTCTTTCTTTTAATGTTGTTAATTGAATTCAATTTTCTTTAAAAGGTTGCAAAGATACAAAAAAAACATTCAATTCGACTTACTGTTTCATAATTTCAAAAAAAACAGCATACTACATCTATAAATGTCATTAATGGCTATCGAATCTTACAAATTGTCTTTAAAGAAATTAACTATCTTGGTAAAAAGATGAATCCTGGTATTACCACCATATATTGAATGATTGCGGTTTGTGTATACCATCAGATCAAAATCTTTGCCGGCCTGAACTAATCGCTCAGACAATTCCATTGTGTTTTGTACATGTACATTATCATCAGCCGTTCCATGAATCAACATCAAATTGCCTTCTAGCTGGTCAGCAAAAAACAAAGGCGAGTTGTTGTCATACCCATCAGGATTCTCTTCAGGTGTACGCATATACCGTTCAGTGTATATATTATCATAGTATCTCCAATTTGTAACAGGTGCCACTGCAACACCGGCTTTAAAGACACTGCCCCCTTTCAGCATACAGGATGATGAGATAAATCCCCCGTAACTCCATCCCCAGATCCCTATTCTATCTTTATCGACCCATGATAATGTACTCAGGTACTTAGCCCCTGAAATCTGGTCTAATGTTTCGTATTTACCTAATTGCAGATAGGTCATTTTTCTAAAAGTTTCTCCTCTTGACCCGGTTCCACGAGGATCTATTGAGACAATTGCAAAACCTTCCTGCGCCATATAATCATCAATTCCAAATGACCATGAGTCAAGTACTTCTTGAGAATTGGGACCACTGTACTGATTAAATATCACTGGATATTTCCTGGTACTATCAAAATTGGGAGGATAAATAACCGATGCATGAAGCATATCTCCATCTTCATTAGGAATAGTAATGAAATTCCTGAAGTTAAAATTATATTCTCTAAGGATTTCCTTTAATTCCTGATTATCTTCAAGAATTCTGATTATCCTGCCCGATGATTCGTTAATTGAATATACTGGAGGTGTTTCGGCATTTGAAAAGTTATTTATAAAATATCTGAACGATTTGCTAAATGTAGCTGAGTTAGTACCAGCCCTTTCAGTTATCAGCTTTACTCCTTTACCATTGCTTTTCACAGAATACACTTCTCGCTGTAAAGGACTTATTGCTGCTGCCTGATAGTAATGAAGTTTGCTTTTAGCATCGTATCCATAATAATCCTTTACATCAAATTCACCCGAAGTTAATTGTGTCACTTCTCCAGTCAGATAATTATGCTGATATAAATGAGTCCAACCATTTCTTTCACTGGTTATAACGAAAGTGGTCGTACCAGGAATAAAATGTATGTTATCAAAGTTTCCTTCATCTATATAATACTTGTTCTCTTCTGTATACACCACACTACTTTGACCCGTATTAACATCTGTTCCAAGAATTTCCAGCTTATTTTGTAATCGGTTCAATCTCAAAATAATCAGCATTGCAGGATCATACCCGAAAAAAATTCTGGGAATGTATTGATCGCTTTCTGCCCCAATATCTACAGGTAAAGTTTTGGCAGTTTCTATGTTGTATAAATTTACAGTAACCAAAGAATTATTTTCACCAGCCTTAGGGTATTTAAATTGAACATTAGAAGGATAAAGTGCATTTTGTTCTAATGCGGGCCTATCACCCATAAACATAGTCATGTTAAACATCTTTACCTTGGATTCATCGAAACGCATAAAAGCAATGTTTTTACTATCAGGTGACCATACAAAAGCCTTATTAAACTGAAATTCTTCTTCATATACCCAATCAGGTGCTCCATTTATTATTTCGTTTGGCTTACCATCTACCGTCACCTGGACCTCGGTATTTTTTACTAAGTCTCTATAAAACAGATTATTTTCTCGTACAAAAGCAACTTTAGAACCATCAGGTGAAAAAGTAGCTAGTTGTTGTTTACCATTTTCAGATAATAACGTAAATGTCTTATTCTCAATATCATATATATAATAATCTGCCTTAAATGATCGTCTGTAAATCGGTTCATAATCGGCTTGAATAAGAATTGCTGATTCATCTTCTGAGAATTCATAATCAACTATATACTTAAGAGCTTCAATTCCAGCATCTTTTACGTCAACTATCGTAGCAATACTGTCACCTGTCAAATAGGAATTAAGAATTATATATGTATTATCATTAGAAAGTGTGCTATAGCTAGAGCCATCATTCATCGATCTGATTTCGTATATTCCTGCAGTCCTGAATGTCCCTTTTCGCATTAAGTCATTGAGGGTAAATGTCTTACTTCCATCCTGAGCCTTAACTGATAAATTAATAAGCATCAGGAAGGTAAGAGTTGCAATAGTAGATAGTCTTTTCATTGTTTTTTAATGGTTTACTGTTCTGGCAAAAATATTAAATTCCTCCATTAACCTAAAGTAGACTTGAGATAATAATAAGAAAGTTAGAAGGAAAATATATCAGGTTTTCATGATAATTACTATCCGTTTCATCTCTTTGATTTTTTTGTTGTTTAAAATGTAATTATGATTTCCGGGATGAGACTACCTGTGTTTCAAAAAGATGAAATTTTATAATAAATGTAATTTAAATTCATTACTCTGTGAAAAATATTTTACCTTTGCCCGGATTGAAGAAGGGATGTTAGCTCAGTTGGTTCAGAGCATCGCCTTGACAGGGCGGGGGTCACTGGTTCGAGTCCAGTACATCCCACTAAATTCACTCAAAGTCTTTCCTGGTCATCATTACCACAACCACCTATTAATAACTGAACCTAAGTTTCTCATTAAATTGGAGAACTTTTCAATTATCAGGTGAATTCAAAGTAATTTATTAATTCCCTCCATCTGAAAAAAGGCAATATGAGCTTGGGCAGAGTTTACTAAAATTTGTAAGGATTTGGAACCGACTGCACGGAACCATCACTAAGATGAACTACCAGGTTACTTTTATTAAGTTCTCTCTTTATTATTTCTTTATCAGTTCTTCCTTTCACAATTTTCAAACTTAATTTAAAGCCTGTCTCTTCTGGTATTATTTCAAAGCCCACAATACTTCTGTTTAAACTTATGTGGCTAAGCAAGTACCAGGGCATTTCAACTAATTCCGGATCTGCAGCTTGAGGAAAGTCGAAAATCACAGTATCTATTTCACCCGATTGATATGTCTCGAATTCATTAAAGGTCATACTAACTTCCTCATACATAAGAGTCAGGTAGTCTTTAAGATTCATCGGTTCCAGAACACTCATACTTGCGACTTTGAAATCTGTTTTTTCATCATAAAGCTCTCCTCCTGATTCCCACTGCACTCTTCTGGCTTCTATCATTTCTTTTATTTCATGAGAACTTACTTTCCGGTTATCGTAGTAGATGATTGCATGCACCGGTTCACCAAAAGTAGTTTGCATGGCCAATATTCCGTCATTTTGTGAAAAACGGGTGCTTAAGAGCATAGCATCATTTGGATCAAAGAACTGGTCAATTGCAGCTTCAACAACGTTAACTCTTGTGTAGGATTGATCGGGTGAAATAAACAATTTCTTAACAGGTGTGAATATCGCCTTCTTAATATCGCTCGCACCTATAATTGCCTTATCGTAGTAAACTTTGATACTCTTATCAGATACGAAAGTCTCGACTCCCAACACACCATTAAGTTCTCTCATATGGTTCGCAAATGACATGGAACTCCCAAAACACTTAATGCTGGCAAGGCCTTCCTGTTCATAAATCCCAGCTTGATTCATCTGCATATCATCACCCCACTTGAGGCTTATAGTGGGAATATCAACTTTGTCAGCAAAACCTAATCCGATTATTACCAGTCCAATTACAGCTGCTGCAGGTACCCATAAAAGGCTTCGTTTTCTCTTATTAAATGAATCCCCTTTAATCATAATTTTCGAATCTGATGATGAGTCATGTGCAGATATACTTTCACTGTGATGAATTACAGATAAATTTTCCTTTGCAAAAGGACTGAATCTTGTAATCTTCAGGACATTTGTTTCCGGACAACTCGCAACACAATCACCACACAAATGGCAATCAATATCCTGAACCTGATTAACTTTTGAAATATCCAATGACATAGGGCAAGCTTTATCACATAGCCTGCAATTAGTGCAGCTTACTGGATTTCTGGTAATTTTAAAAGCTGAGAAACCTTTAATCCTAACTTTGAAAACTTCGAGTAATAAACCTAAAACTGTTAAAACTCCAAGCAACCATAACCAATGCAAAGAAACATTAAAAACAGTTGTTAACAATATGAATATACCTGTCACTCCAATAAAGATGTAACTGTGAGTAAATATATTTGAGATTGCTCCAAGCGGGCAAACATATCTGCACCAAAACTGTCTGAAGAAAAATGAACCAGGAATGGCAATAAAAAGTGTCATTATTGCATAGGAAAGCACTACATCAGAGCTCAAACCTGAGAAAACTGCATAATATGGATCGAAAGTCTTACAGAACAATTCACTACTTGTCACAGAGAAATAGAAAGTGATAAATAGAAGTGCGTATTTCACAATTCTGAATAATCTATCAGCAATCCCTTTTATTTCAACATTCAATTTAAACTTTCTGCCCATTCGGCCCAACCATTCTGTAAAACTTCCTATCGGGCAGAGATGACTGCAGAATAATTTACTCATTAAAACAACCCCAGCTAACAATGCGATGCCCATAAAAATTTGGGTAGTCGTCATAGAACAGGCTAAGGAATTGTTAACCATAAATGATGAAAATGCCTGTAGTCCACCAAAAGGGCAATAGGCTTCAAAATCAGCAATATAGGATTTGTCAACGAAAGGCCTTAATACCATATATGCTAATAGCAACCAGACAACTAACTGCAGACCTATCCTATAAGGATTTAATTTTACTTTTTTTGCCATAGATATATAAGCTTGAACGCCAAATGTAAGAACTAATTAAGTAAATGGCAAAAGGGAATTTGAAATAGAATCTTTCTTAAAAATAGCTATACTATTTTAGCTTTTTATATGCCCTGTAATCGGCATAATTCCAACTCAACCAATGCATCTGAGGATATCCTGATACAAATTGCTTCTTTCGAAAATCCAGCTTTTCATTAAAAGCTTTAAGCGTAAGGAAGGATGACCGGTAAGGAAAGTATTGATTTTGCTTTTCTTCATTCAACTCCAGGATTTCCTTCCCTTCAATTAATATTGGAAGAGCACTCTCATCCATCGTTAACATAAAATCTGTATGAAATAACGCTTTTTCACTCCGATTAATATTAAAATGTGAGATGGTTTTATCCCAGTTTATAAGTGAAACACTTAAAAGGACTATGTAAAAAGCCACACTATTGACCATAATGAGATACCTCAAATTCTTTCTATGCTGCACTTTAAGGTAAACGGTCACTAGTCCAATGATTACCAACAAGAGGAATGCATAAACCCCAATCCGTTTAAATGCAAGATTGAAGTAATGCATGTACCAAAAGTTCCTGATTCCAACAGATATCGCAAGCAATAGATTTTGAGCTATCCATATCTTAGTCAATAAAACCAAAACACCTCTCTTTTTATAGAAATTTAAGTTACCCCTAAAAATCCATAGAACAAGAATGATTGAAACGAATATTGAAAATATTAACAACCAGGTACCTTCATGTACAAATTGTTTCAGCAATCCACCATCCCACTTAAACCCAAACCATATGTTATAGATATCCAGATAATTCATCAATCCTACAACCAGATTCAACAAGAACATGATGACTATAGCTAACTTCATCTCATTCTTTAATCCATTAACCTGACCATTATATTGCCTCCTCTCTCTGATTAAAACATTGTTACCGGTCTCAAATGGAAGGTAAAAAAGATTTGGCATTGAACCAAAATAAAGTAACAAGCCTGCTATAAAGCCTAAAATTCCAATAGCGAAAGCCTGAGGTGAGACAGCTTTAAATAAGTCAGCAAAAGAATCGCTTATGAATTTGATTAAACCTGATGTAACTTGATTATAATAAGGACTAGCCTCAGAATAGATCAGTATGAAAATTAAAACCAAAAATAAAGGAATTACTATCAGGTAAATATAAAATAAAGATCTTCTGATCCTGAACGATGAACTTGTTGAATTCAATTCTACATACTTAGAAGGTGCTGTAATTGTTCCGATGAAACCAGTTATCACACTATTTGGAAGTATTTTAATATCAGGTGACACACTCAAGCCTGCCAGCATAAATAAACTTATTGAGGTTACAGCCACTGTGAGATCAGAGCCATGGAATGTGGAAGCCACACCTGAAAGCAGGACACCTATAGAGACTAATCTAAAAAGAAAATTTTTAAGATTGAGCCTTCCTAATAAATATAAAGTTATGATTATTATTAAGTTAAGTAAGAGGATATTGATTCCAGCTTGCTGACGATGGAGTAAAAGAGGGAAAACCAAACCCAAACCTAATGGAAAGAAATTCTTAACTTTATTCATAGCCGAATTTTTTATACAAACGCAAGATAAATGCATAAATTATTTGGGGAAACTAAATATTTGATAGTCATGATTAAATTAAATCTCCATATTTGCCCTATGAAAAAGAAATGGGTTCATTTTTATATAGGGTTAACGTTCTTGGCTTTTTTGTGTGGATTCTCATTAGATACTGCAGCTCAAAATCAGAAAGGGCCTTCGGGAAAAGAATATCGTATAATGTTCTATAATACAGAGAATCTTTTTGATCCCTTCCATGATACTTTAAAGAATGACCATGAGTTCATTGCTGGAGGCCTTCGTGGATGGACTTGGAGCAAATTTCTTAAGAAGATTAAAAACATTTCCAAGGTAATTATAGCAGCCGGAGAGTGGGAACCCCCGGAAATTGTAGCATTTAGTGAGGTAGAGAACCGGTTTGTAATAATGCAGTTGCTCAAACGAACTCCTCTCGAAAGATTCAATTATAAAATCATCCATGAAGAATCGCCAGACGAAAGAGGTATTGACGTAGCAATGATTTTCAGATCTGATAAATTTAAATATCTATATCATAAATCAATAGTTGTACAACTATCAGATTCCATCAAAACAAGAAGCATACTATACGTGAAAGGACAGTTTTTAGATCCTGAAACAGGGCTTTCCAGTGACACTTTGCATCTCTTTATTAACCACTGGCCATCAAGAACCGGAGGCCCGTTACAAACTATGCACCGTCGAATAAAAGCAGCACAAACACTAAAACTTTATGTCGACTCACTGGTAAAGTTGAGCCCGGATGTCAAAATAGTCCTTACAGGTGACTTTAATGATGAGCCATTCGATGAAAGTCTTGCAACTCATCTTAAAGCGGAAACTGATATAACAAAGCCCGGAGCTAATTTATATAACCTTATGATCCCTTATCTTGACAAATATGACAGCGGTACAAATAAGTATAGAAACCAATGGGGACTGATTGATCAGTTTATTGTTTCCAAAGGTTTCATTCTAAATGATAGAGCTTCATTCATTGCAGATAATAGTGACACCGGTTCCGAACTTACTATAGTATCGGCTCAAATTTTAAGATTCCCCTTTCTCTTAATTGTGGATGAGAAGTATTCAGGATCTGTTCCTTTCAGAACATTTAATGGAATGAATTACATAGGGGGCTTTAGTGATCATCTGCCAATACTGCTTACATTGAGGCTAAGATAAACAATCGATTAATTATGCTTTGAACTGCTTTATCCTTTATAGAAATTTCGTACCTGAAATGACTATAATTTCACTATCAACGCTTCATTATTGAGATCATAAGCTTCAATTCCTAATTTACCGGTGTCTTCAAATACTTTTCTTCTGAAATCATTGGAACATGAGCAATCAACAATAATCTTGGCACCTGGAAAGCAACTTACCAATTTGGAGGTACTGATAAAAGGATTATTACAGAGCAAAACAAAATCTACATTATCGAGTTGGGAATTGTCTGGCAATACACATCTTCTGTTAATAAAAACAAGCCTTCTTCCATTGAAGCTTAGAAACTCAGGCAACGACTTTTTTTTATCATTCGTGCTCATTCCCTTGAACACCGGATCATGTAATCCATACTTTCGAGCGAGTCCCTGATAATGAAATTTGAAAAAGTCAGGATTGTTGATAATTGTCGAATCGGCTATTATGGAATGCTTCTGTGAATCTATAAAACTAACCAGGGTATGATTTCTAACTTTATGAAAGACAAGCAATTTGTTGTTCTGCAGAGAATAAAATCTTGTAGCTGAGAGTACCATTAATACGCATAAGCATATCAAAGATGTAAAAAGCCATTTCTTATTATTTTTCATCATAAAGAGAATTAACCCACTTAGAAATATAAACATCATTATTGCTCCTGCAAGAGATAAGTAAATATCATTAATGACTGCCCCCGGGATGCCTTCTATTAAAGAAACCGAATAGTTTAAAACTTTTAATTCTGTGGATAAAATAAATACTGTAATCTTTCCCAGCAATGGAATGAAAGAAAGAAAGGCTGACGCTAGACCTGTATAAATTATAATTCCTGACAATGGGATAGCAATCAGATTGGAAAGTATAAAATATACAGGAAATTGTCCGAAATAATAGAGAATAATGGGAATTGTAAAAATCTGAGCAGACAAAGACACTGAAATTAAATTCCAAAAATTTATCAAGAGCGGATTAACAGGTTTCCATGATTCCTGAAAGAACCTGTGAAAGATCAGAATACCGGTTACAGCACTAAAAGATAATTGAAACCCTATATTATAAAGAACATTCGGATTAAGAGCTAATAGAATAAATGCTGCTGCTCCTAATGTATTCAGTGTCTGAGGTTTCCTTTTTATTCCACGGCCAATGACAAGAAGAGAAAACATAAAAGAAGCTCTTAAAACCGGCGCAGCCAATCCGGTGAAAAGTGCATAGAACCAAATTATCAATAGAATGAGTACTGGTTTCACTATTACCGTGAACCTATTTCTTTTAAGCAGACCCATGGCAATTTCTGCTAAAAAAAAGATCACTCCAACATGTAATCCTGAAACACAAAGTATATGGATTACACCTGCATTCGTATATTCCTTTCTTTGATCAGAATCCAATAAATCATCGTAACCAGTAAGCATTGCAGCTGCAACAGAAAGCTCTGGCATTTCCAATCCTTCATCATAAAGTTTTTTCAAAAAAGCATCCCTCTTCCCGATTGCAAATGATCTAAGAGAACGACCTTCATTTCTTTTTGATATTATAAAATCACCATCATGCAAGTAAACAATATGGAAAATGTTATTATCCCTAAGATATCTTTCATAATTGAATTCTTCTGGATTACCCGGACTTTCAGGATTGAAGGGCTTTCTTGCGAAAACAAGGATATCGCCATAATCAGGAACAATTGCATCCTTGTCAATATAACACAGCAATTTTCCACTAGCCGGATGCTTTTTGTATCCTGGATTTTCAACGATTTTTTGATTCCCAAGACCAGAATTTTGACTGAGTTCTTCAATAGCAAGTTGATTGACTTTCAATACTAATCTGAAAGAGTTTGGTCTTTCAACCGCGGGTTCAATAACCTCAGCATAATAGAGTAAAACCGTTGCAGATTGGTGATTCATAAAGTGAGAATCACTATTTCTATCGTCTAACAGCCAAGCAAGGCTTAAGGCAGAAGAAATTAAAGCCAGATTGATCATTAAACCATAAATCCATCGATTATGAAAGTCTGGCATTCTGAGAAAAATATTCCAGAAGAATAGGCTCCCCAAACTAAGAATACATACTGGCAAAAACAAAGAGCTGCTTAATTCAAATTCATGGTAAAAAATAATCCCGGTGATAAAAGGAATTACAATTCGAAGAAACGGAAATTTCGACCAAGTATTCATTAGCCCTTCAGCTTTGAACACACGAAAGTATAATATTATAGGGAATTAATTATTTTAATAGGGAATAAATTTTTTCAGCAGCTCTATCTGAAGCGCCTTTTCCACCTAGCACTTTACGCAAGTTATCGTATTCAGAAAACATTTTCCTCCTATACGTTTCATCTTTTATAAGAGAATTAAGTTCTTCGCATAATTGCCCGGTATTTAGATTATTTTGGATTAACTCTTTAACTACAAGCTTGTCCATAATCAGGTTTACAAGTGAAATGTACTTCACTTTTATTAACCACCTTGCAATTGAAAAGGAGATCCACCCTGCTTTATAACAAACAACTTCGGGCACTCCTATTAAAGCAGTTTCTAAAGTTGCAGTCCCTGAAGTAACTAATGCCGCATTTGAATTTGAAAGTAGATCATAAGTCTTATCCATCTCCAATTTAACCTTGCGTCCTTCAATAAAAGGTCTATAAAAATTTTCACCTAGAGTAGAAATACCGGCGATCACGAAATCAACCTCAGGAAATTCGTCAATAACTGAGAGCATTACCGGTAATACGCTTCTAATTTCCTGTTTCCTGCTACCTGGTAATAATGCAACAATTTTCTTTTCGTCAATTAAGGGCCGACTATTGAGATGCTTATCGGAAATAGCATCAAGTAGAGGATGACCAACAAACTCCACTTCCATTCCATGTTTCTTATAAAATTGCTTCTCGAATGGCAATATAACTAGAACCTGATCAACTGCTTTATTAATTGTATGAATCCGAGACTTTTTCCATGCCCATATTTGAGGAGATATATAATAGACTACCTTAATGCCATTCTTTCTGAGAAATTTAGCTATTCGCAGATTGAAGCCCGGATAATCTATTAAAATCACCACATCAGGTTTATAATTTAAAATATCTTCTTTGCATAATTTTAAATTACTGAGAATTTGCTTGATGTTCAATACAACTTCAACAAATCCCATAAACGCGAGTTCTTTATAGTGCTTTACTATTTTGGCTCCATGAGATTGCATTCTATCACCACCCCAACCTCTGAATTCGGCCGTACTATCAATTTCCTTAAGACCCTTGATAAGATTAGACGCATGCAAATCACCTGAGGCTTCACCGGCAATGATATAATATTTCATTTGAAATTTATTTTTCAGAAAGTAGGAAAAGAAGTTAGGACCTTGGCAAAGTATGTAAACCACAAAATCATGATAAGAAATACTACAAGCAATGCTCCCTGACCAGATTTCCCAAAACCCAAATTCTTCATATAATACCTTACAAGAAGCAGTGAGGGGACCATTGATAATAAGAGCAGTTTAGGATCAGCGTTTCCTGAATCACGATACATCAATGGAATCAGCAATATTAAAAGAATCGCCGTAATAACCACTGTTAAAAGTGCCATGGTCATTCCTGCGAAAAAATTATCTTTCTTAAACATCTTTCTGGCTGTTTGGATTTTCTAATTCCCATTCTCGTAATAAAGGTATGGTTTTATGTGATGTAAGATCAAAATGGACAGGAACCACAGAAACATAATTATTTAGCAAAGCCCATTCATCAGTATCTTCACCATTATCGAGACTTACAAATTTGCCTGTTAGCCAGAAGTAGTCTCTTTCCTGAGGATCTTTCCTGCAATCATACTTCTCATCCCAAAAAGCATGCGCCTGTCTTACTATTCTTATCCCTTTTAGTGGAGAACCATTTAATGCGGGTATATTAACATTTAAACAGGTATAATCAGGCAATCCTTTAGTAAGAACATTGTTACAAATAGAAAGCACATATGATTCGCAATGCGTAAAATCGGCCGTATATCTATAGTCATTCAGTGAAAATCCTACAGATGGAATGTTCTCAAAAGATCCTTCAAGTACAGCTGCCATCGTCCCAGAATAAATAATATTAATAGACGCATTTGATCCGTGGTTTATACCTGAAACTATTAGATCAGGTGCATGCCCCAGTATCACCTTTTGTCCTAACTTAACACAATCGGCAGGAGTTCCGTTACATGAATATTCAAGAAATCCAGGCTCTTCTTTTATTTTATTAACTCTTAAGGGTGCACTGATCGTAACAGCATGCCCCATTGCTGACATAGGTTTATCAGGAGCAATTACCAACACATCACCTATTTGCCTCACTATAGATATCAACGCTCTTAATCCTGGCGCATTAATTCCATCGTCATTTGTTACCAGTATTACCGGCTTTTTTTCGCTCATTTTAACTAATTCACTTATTTACTTTTATTCACTTTTCTATGCCTTCATTAATCTCTTTATAATCTATTGAAGTAACTCCGGCCGTTACAATAAATTTCATCACTTCAGCAGGAGGAGCATTCAGTGGTGTCACATTCTCAACTGGTACAATAAACAAATTGCCCGAAAAATTGTAAGAATGTGGCAAATAAACTGCTACTCTTCCTTGAGGGATTCCTATATTAGACAGGTCTTTCTGTGTAATAAAACCTAACTTCTCAATATCTGACTGTCTATTAACTTTTACAAGAACAGGTTCAGTAAAACGACGGTCTTTACCAACAAATGCAGATATAAAGTCTTTAATGGAAGTATAAATAACCTTAATTAGCGGTGCCTGACTTATCAATCTGTCAAAGAATTTAAAATATCGACTAAAAATTAGTGATGAGCCAAGAAATCCGATAAGAGTAATAGCTGCAACTATCACTACTAAGCCGAGTCCGGGTATATAATAACCAGTTATTCCATGAATTGCGCTTTTTAATATTCCATCCACAAATCGAAATGAAATATAAATAACATAGACAGTTAATGAAACAGGTGCTAAGTATAACATTCCCTGAAAAAACCATGAAATTAAATGTGATCGCTTTTTAGTTTCCATTTGCCCTGTTGTCATTGTGTTGTGCTATGAATTTCTGTAATTCAGTATATACTTTTTGTACAGGCAATCCCATTACATTATAGAATGAACCCTCAATCCGTTCAACTCCCACATAGCCAATCCATTCCTGAATCCCGTATGCTCCTGCTTTATCAAAAGGTTTATATTGTTTTATATAGTAGTTTATTTCTTCATCTTCTAAATTTCTAAACCAAACAGTTGTATTTACAAAAAAAGAAGTGATTCTGGTAGATGTTCTGAAATAGACACCTGTTGAAACAGTGTGTGGTTTACCAGATAGAAATTTCAGCATATCTCTTGCTTGCTCTTCATTTTCAGGTTTTCCTATGCTTTGACCATCAACCCAAACAACTGTATCGGCTGTTATTATTAGTGCATTTCCCGGCAATTTACTGAAATCAAATGCCATTGCCTTATTGTGAGCTACCCATAAAGCAATTTCCTCGGCTTTTAAATGTAGGGGGAAATCTTCTTTTATAGGTAATGTAACTACATCAAAATTCAGACCAGCCTCCCTAAGTAAGAATTGCCTCCGTGGTGATTGGGAAGCAAGAATGATATTATACCCTGAGTTATTTATATTAAACATGCACCTTCCATGATTTTTATTAAATATTCATTGACATTGCAATAGGTTGAAGGCCTAAAATTCCAGCCAGCATAATAATCTTGAGTGTTATGCTAATATTATGAAAATCCGACTTTGTCTGCGCTATTAACGTCCTGTATATAACATAAAAAGTCGGTAATTGAACGGCAAAAACAAAGTACAAACCTACCAGAAGAAAGTTACGAATCAATAAGTAGGAAATTAGAACACAAAGCACTATTGAACTAACAATTAGGATTCCTGCACTCACTTTCTTGACGACACTTTGTCCATATACTACAGCTAATGTTTGGATCCCCGATTGCCTGTCGCCTTCAATATCTTCAGAATCCTTAATTATTTCCCGGCTCAATGTGTATAGAAACGAAAATAAAGCATATCCACCAAAATAAGCAGTTATCAATTTTAAGTATGGTGTTACTACAACAAAATCAGGAGGATTTAACCTCAGCATAAAAAACTCGAATAGCCAAACAATTAATATTACTAAAGCGGCTAAAAATGCTACAGCAAGATTACCAAGAAGTATGGTCCTTTTATATTTTGCTGAATAGAGCCATAAAAGTATTATAATCATTGGAAATAAAAACCCTAATCGCCATGACCCGGCTTTATAGGCTAAGTAAAATCCTATAATAACTGAAATACTGTTCAGAATATAATAAAAAGCAATTCCTGACCTTACCGGGATTCCGGTTCCAAGAATCTGCTTTTCAGGCTTATTTATTATATCAGTATTGTAATCAAAGTAGTCATTAATGATATAACCGGCTGCAGCAATTAAAATGGTGGTCAGAATAATAAGTCCAAGATTACCCCATCCCAAAGCGGTATTGATGCCACTCAAAGAATACGTTTTTTCTATAAAAACGTAGAAAAGCGCAGATTGGATAAGTAAAATCATTAAAAGATTTGGCCACCGTATTAGTTGCAGGAAATTCTTTGAAATTACTAATCCACTTTTAAGGTTAGATTTCTTAAAGGTATTTATTATTGACAAAACCAGTTGATTTTAAATTATTATCCTTAAAAAGTTACTCCAATTCCTGCTATTTACCAATGAAATGCATTTCCTCCTAACCATTTACCCTGTACCTTTAATACTTGTTCTATGACATCTCTCACACACCCTTCACCTCCTTTAAAATGTGAAATATATCTGGAAATGGTTTTTATTTCTTGTGCTGCATCTGCGGGACAAACGGGCATCCCTACTATTTTCATTACCTGATAATCAGGAATATCATCACCCATATAAAGAATTTCTGCAGGATCCAACTGGTGAGTATTAATGTACTCATTGAAAGCCGCTAATTTATTCTCAATACCCAGAAAAACATCTGTCAGGTTCAAGGCTTTACATCTGTGTTTTACCGATTCAGAAAAACCTCCTGAAAGTACAACAACCCTAAAACCCGATTTAACGGCAAGTTGCAGAGCATAACCATCTTTGACATGACCAGTACGGAGCTGTTCGCCAGAATTGGTAATTAAAACAATCCCATCAGTTAACACTCCATCATAATCAAATATTAATGTCTTGATCTTGAAAAGGTCCTCTTTGTAGTTAGCCATAAAATTAAATTTCAGGTTGCAAAATTAACTCTTTGTGCGGGTTATACTTTCACTTATAAGAGAATAAAGTTTAGAGATATATTCATCTTCATAGCTCTTAAGCATCTCAAGATGCTTATTGATAGTTACCTGGTCATTTCTGATTGCCGGTCCCGTCTGCATTTCTTCAGGATTATTTTGTTTCAGCCTGCTCACTGTTTCATTAACTAATGGCCATAATATATCAAAGTCAATACCGGATCGATCAATTATTTGATGGGCAATTGTAAACATGTGGTTGCTGAAGTTACATGCAAACACAGCCGCTAGATGCAAAAATAATCTTTGCTGCGAAGAAACTTCCCTTACATCGTTACTGATTATTGAAGCAATCACCTTTAATTTTCCCGTTATGTCATCTGAAGGGCCCTCTATGCAGACAGGAATGTTATTAGACCTCGGATGTGTTTTTAATGTAAATGACTGTAAGGGGTAAAAAACACCACATAATTTGTTAGCCTCATTCAAATCTTTTAATTCGATCGATCCTGCAGTCGAAGCCAATACTACTTCAGGGAAAAATATTGATGCTTTCTCACAAAAACCAACAATTTCTTTATCAGGTAATGACATTATAATCAAATCTACATCTGGGTCAATCAATTCAAGATTATCAATTGCCTGGGCATTTACTTTTTGTGCCAACTCTACAGCTTTAGGTAAGGTTCTGTTGAGGATTTGCACAATACTGCATCCTGCTTTAAAGAATTCCAATGCAAGGAAATTTCCTACATTCCCCGCTCCTGCTATACTTATCCTGATTTCAGATGGCGATGTCATTTTTGTTTTACTTATTTAATCGCATTGGCTTTTATAGCTCTTTTAAATATTCCGATTGTAACTCCAATAAACATGATAATTGCCCCAAGCCAAATCACAATAATCCAGGGGAACAACATTACTTTCAATACAATAAACTCAGGTTGCTTAGTCAACGTTGAAACCTGAATTGTTTTTTGAACTTCACCAACCCGGTCAAATCGGAGCATTTTTTCACTTCCTGGTATGGCTGCAACGCCACTTTCAGCCATATTTCCTTTTACCAGATAACTTAATGGAAGTAGTGCATCCCCCCCAGCACTTTCATTTAATAACATAAAAGCAGTTATCAGGATATGCTCCTGGCTTGGATCAAGTACCTGAATACTTAAGGAATCAAAAATCATCTTTTTATCATCGATTAAAAATGTGTCCTTTAAAGTAATATCAAGTGTTTCAATTATAGTATAACCGTCTGTAGTTTTCTTACTTATATCTTCAGCATACGTCAAATACATAAAAATATCACCTTTGAGCAAATTCTTCGTATCCGGATTGTGGACATTTCCCATCTTCATGTTGTACTTTACTGAAGGGAATACTGAATACTTCAGATAGTAATTATCTGCTGAATCCTTTTCGAGAAAATCAACCTGATAAAAAATTTCATCTCTTTCCAGACGGCTTTTACTATAGCACAGCAGTTGATCACCAACCTGCTTTATCTCCCCTTTGTATAACTTCACATTGCTGGCTGACCCATCACCAGGATTCCCAATGCTTATAGTCTTAGTATTAGAAAAAGTTATAAGAACCCCCAGTAGAAATAAACCGAATCCCAGATGTGTTATCCCGGCGCTGACATTTCTTCGGCTTGTAATAAATTTAAAAGTGTATGCAACCGATGAGAGTATAGCAAAAACTATAGAGAAAAGGAACAATCCATGAACGAATCTCATACTGTCATCAATGAAGATACCGGTCAGTGAAATAACAAGAGCAATTCCCGCAGGCCACAATACATTTTTCCAAAATTCTCCAGTTTCATTCTTATCATATCTCAAATAATGCGCTAACCCAATAAAAATAGCTATTAACATAGCAAAAGGAAGTTGCCATTCATTATAAAATCCAACAACATCCGATCGTAAAGTGGCATTAGTGCCAAATATCTTATTAAAAACTGGTAAAGAAGTAGTACTAATAATCTGGAAAGCGGCAAGTAATATAATAATAGCTCCGAAAAACATCATGAATTCTCTGTTGAACAATCCGGGAAGGTCGTTCATTTCAATTTCTTTTCTTCTTCTGATCAAAAGCCAAACCGGTCCCACAACAAAAACGGCCATGAATACCAGGAGTTGAATATTCAGACCATTATCACCAAAAGCGTGTACTGATGTTTCGCCAAGTATGCCTGATCTAGTAAGATAACTGGCAAAAATCACCATTATGAATGAGAGGAAAGAAAAGATATATGTGCCCAGATAGTATTTGTCTCTCTTATATGCTAATAACATGAAATGCAATGTAGCAACCAAAACCATCCAAGGGACTAAGGAAGCATTTTCAACCGGATCCCATGCCCAGAATCCGCCAAAAGTAAGAGACTGATAAGCCCATGCTCCTCCTAAAATTAGCCCTGTACCAAGAAGACATATCGACAATAGCACCCATGGAAGTGTAAGTTTCAACCAATATCGGCGATCATTTTGCAATAGGGAGGCAACTGCGTATGAAAAAGGAAATAATGCTGCCGCATACCCCATGAAGAGCACGGGGGGATGGATAACCATCCAGGGATTTTCGAGTAAAGGATTCAATCCATTACCATCCCTGATAAAGTTTAAGTAATTGGGATTTTTGAAAAAATCTAAAGCAGCATTAGCATCTGCTTCTCTAAGCAGAACGAACGGATTGTTTCCCAATTGAAATCCAAAGATTTTTATTCCCAGAATCATTGACAAAAGGAAGATTACACTCACACTTACAACTGTCATAACTCCAGCTTCCAGTCTTTTAGATGTGTGAAGCGCACTGATTCCGAATAGCGATATGAGAGTAGCCCAAAGGAGAAAGCTTCCCTCCTGTCCTGCCCAAAAGCTTGAAATGATGTACTTTGCGGGCATAAAAACAGAGCTATGCTTATAAATATAAGCATATTCAAAATTATGCCCAAGAATCAGATATAAGAGTATCAAGCCGGTAAGGAGCACCGACATTGACTGGAGGTAAAAAAATGCTCTCCCAAGGTTTTTTATTTTAATATCATCACTCCCCTTTCGGAGTATTTTGATATAAAAAAACAATGAAGCTAATCCGGCAAGTATAGAGAGATATATAAATATTTTTCCAAGGTTACCTGCTATAAGGTTTTCGCCAATATAGTTAATCTCCGGCATATGTGTGAAATATGAAATTTATGTATGTGAAGTATGCACTGTAAAAATACAAATTAAAGGGACAACTCCGGCTCAATAGAGCAATCCGGAGTTATCCCTTTAACAAGAACAACAATATCTAAGCGAAACTTATCTGGCGTATTTAAATGATTTTCCTAAATACCTTGCTGTACTACCAAGTGATTCTTCAATTCGCAATAATTGATTGTATTTTGCAATTCTGTCTGTTCTGCTGGCCGAACCTGTTTTAATTAATCCGGTATTCAAAGCAACAGCCAGGTCGGCTATAGTTGTATCTTCAGTTTCACCTGAACGATGACTCATTACTGCGGTATATCCATGTCTGTAGGCCATGTTCACCGCATCAATAGTTTCAGTAAGAGTTCCTATCTGATTTACCTTAACTAGTATTGAGTTGGCAACACCTCTTTCAATGCCAAGTTTCAATCTCTCGGAATTGGTAACAAACAAATCATCACCAACAAGCTGGACATTTGAGCCCATTCTTTCAGTCATAAGTTTCCAGCCATCCCAATCGTCTTCAGCCATACCATCTTCAATTGAAATAATTGGATAATTGTCAACCCAATTCTTCCAGTAATCAACCATTTGAGATGGAGTCAACTTATCACCTGTTGATTTGTGTAAGTGATAAACTTTTTCTTCTGGAAGATAATATTCAGAAGATGCAGGATCTAAGGCTAAATAAATATCCTGACCTGGTTTATAACCTGCTTTTTCTATTGCCTGCAGGATGACTTTCACCGCTTCTTCATTCGATTTAAGATTTGGAGCAAATCCACCTTCATCTCCAACGTTGGTTGAATAACCATTCTTTTTGAGAACAGACTTAAGGTTATGGAATACTTCTGCACCCATCCTAAGAGCTTCAGAAAAGTTGCTTGCCCCGACAGGCATAATCATGAATTCCTGAAAGTCAATTGCATTGTCAGCATGAGATCCACCATTGATAATATTCATCATTGGAATCGGAAGGGTATTAGCATTAACACCTCCTACATATCTATATAAAAACTGACCTGACAATTGGGCAGCGGCATTAGCCACAGCTAAAGAAACCCCAAGAATAGCATTAGCACCCAAATTACCCTTATTTGGTGTGCCATCCAGCTCAATCATTCTGGCATCTATTTCATTCTGATCGAATAGTAGGTAACCTTTAAGTTCTTCAGCCAGAACACTGTTAACATTCTTAACAGCTTGCATGACACCCTTACCCAAATAAATTTTCTTATCACCATCACGAAGCTCAACAGCTTCATGAACACCGGTTGAAGCTCCGGACGGTACTGCAGCCCTTCCCATAATTCCACTGGTGGTATAAACATCAACCTCAATAGTCGGATTGCCACGTGAATCAAGGATTTGACGGGCATAAATGTTTGAAATTGTACTCATAGCTATATTTTTATTAATTTTTTGTTCTTAATGATTACTATAAACAAAAAAGAGGACAAAGCAATTATACTTTATCCTCATTCCTGTTATTTGATAGTATTAATCCTTATTTTCAACATTCTCTTCATTTGAAGTTTCAGCTGCTGGTTTATCTTGAGCAGCAGGAGTTTCAGCTTTAGAATCTTTTACCTTGGTTCTGCTTCTTCTTGTCGTTTTAACTTTAGGTGCTTCTTTAACAGCTAACATACTTTCGTTAAAATCAACCAGCTCCATCATACACATTTCGGCATTATCACCTAAACGAGTACCGGTTTTTAAAATTCTGGTATATCCTCCGGGACGAGTTGCTACTTTTACTGCAACATCTCTAAATAATGCTGAAACGGCCTCTTTTGATTGCAGATATGAAAAAACCATACGCCGTGAATGAGTAGAGTCTGTTTTTGAACGGGTAATTAAAGGTTCAACATATGATCTCAGAGCTTTAGCCTTTGCTAATGTTGTATTTATACGTTTGTGAAGAATAAGCGAGGAAGCCATATTCGATAACATAGCTTTACGATGGGCGCTGGTCCTTCCAAGATGATTGACTTTCTTTCCGTGTCTCATTGTTCAATTAATCCTTATCAAGTTTATATTTTGCGACATTCATACCGAATTCCAGGTTCTTTGATTTAACAAGGTCTTCTAGTTCAGTAAGTGATTTCTTACCAAAGTTCCTGAATTTCAACAAATCATTTTTATTATACGATACCAGTTCGCCTAATGTTTCAACGTCGGCTGCTTTAAGACAATTTAGAGCTCTGACTGAGAGATCCATATCAACTAGTTTAGTCTTGAGTAACTGACGGATATGTAATGAAGTTTCATCAAATTCATCATTAACAGTCTTTTCTTCAGCATCAATGGTGATCTTTTCGTCAGAGAAAAGCATAAAGTGATGAATCAGAATACGAGCAGCCTCTTTAAGTGCATCTTTTGGTTTTATTGAACCATCAGAAGCAATTTCCAGGACAAGTTTCTCATAGTCAGTCTTCTGTTCAACACGGAAGTTTTCAATAGTATACTTCACATTCTTTATAGGAGTGTGGATAGAATCGATTGCTATAGTGCCTATAGGTGCATTGGGAACCTTATTCTCTTCAGCAGGAACATAACCACGACCTTTATCAATTGATAAATCGATGATTAATTTCACTGATGGTTCCATATGGCAAATTTCCACTTCCGGATTCAATACCTGGAACACTGATAAGAACTTATTGATATCACCGGCTTTAAAAGTATCCTGACCGGAAATAACAACTCTTATTTGTTCATTAGTCTCTGATTCCAAAAGTCTTTTGAATCTGATCTTTTTTAAATTAAGGATGATATCAGTTACATCTTCAACTACTCCTTTGATAGACGAAAACTCCATATCTACACCTTCTATCCTAACAGAAGTGATTGCGAATCCCTCAAGCGAGGAGAGGAGTATTCTCCGCAGAGCATTACCGATAGTGATTCCGAAGCCAGGTTCCAAAGGTCTGAATTCAAACATCCCTTTAGAATCATCAGCTTCGATCATAATAACCTTTTCAGGTTTTTGAAATGCTAATATTGCCATATTATCTTCCTCTTGAGTAATAAATTAATTAACCTTAAAATCATTATTTTGAATACAACTCAACGATGAGCTGCTCTTTAATATTTTCAGGGATATCTTCACGAGCTGGTAATCCTGTTAGCTTGCCTGTCAAAAGATTTCCATCCCATTCAAGCCATGGGTAGCTATTACGCTTTCCTGCCAGTGAATTCTGAATTACTTCAAGAGATTTTGATCTCTCTCTTACTGCTATAATATCTCCAACTTTCAATTCATAAGAAGGAACATTAACTACCGCGCCATTAACAACAACGTGGCAATGAGTAACCAACTGACGAGCAGCATTACGAGATGGAGCTATTCCTAAACGATATACTACATTATCAAGTCTTGCTTCAATTAACTGAAGAAGAATCTCACCGGTAATACCCTTTTTACGAGAAGCTTTATGGAAAACATTTTTGAATTGTTTCTCAAGAATTCCATAGGTATACTTGGCTTTTTGTTTCTCCTGAAGCTGAGTACCATACTCAGAAAGTTTTTTACGCCTTTTTGTATTTCCATGCATTCCGGGACCATAATTCTTTTTTTCGAAATATTTATCCGGACCGTAAATGGGGTCTTTAAATTTACGTGCAATCTTGGTTTTTGGACCTGTGTACCTGGCCATAATTACTTTGTTATTATATTTTCAATTGTTTCTACAAATTGTAAGCTTACCGCCAAACCATCTTAGTAAGAGCAAGCAGTACAGCTATACTGTTTATTTATACCCTACGTCTTTTTGGAGGACGGCAACCATTGTGAGGCATTGGAGTAACGTCCATAATCTCAGTTACTTCAATTCCTGAAGAATGAATAGTACGGATAGCAGACTCACGTCCCGATCCTGGTCCCTTTACAAAAACCTTAACCTTACGAAGTCCAGCGTCAAATGCAACTTTCGAACAATCGGTTGCAGCCATTTGTGCAGCATATGGAGTGTTCTTTTTTGAACCTCTGAATCCCATTTTGCCTGCTGATGCCCAGCTGATCACTTGTCCTGAGTTATTTGTCAGGGAGATAATAATATTGTTGAATGAGGCCGTAACATATGCATGACCTATCGGATCAACTTTTACTACTTTTTTCTTTGATGTTTTAGCAGCTTTTGCCATAACAGTTTATTTTCTCTTTCTTAAATTAAATATTGATCAAGGGACTAACCATTAACCCTTAGTTGCTTTCTTCTTATTTGCAACAGTTTTCTTTTTGCCCTTACGTGTACGTGCATTGTTTTTGGTACTCTGTCCGCGAAGCGGAAGTCCAAGACGATGACGAATTCCACGGTAGCAGCCAATATCCATCAAGCGTTTGATGTTTGTCTGCACTTCTGTGCGCAAGGCTCCTTCTACTTTTATTTCATCAGCAATGATTGTACGAATTGCGTTCTGCTCATCGTCGTTCCAATCCTGAACTTTTTTGTTAACATCTATCCCTGCAGAGTGTAATATTCTCTGGGCTGTGCTGCGGCCAATGCCATAAATGTAGGTTAATCCTATCTCGCCTCTTTTGTTCTTGGGTATATCAATACCAGCAATACGTGCCATATATTGTTTATTGTTGTGACGTTAATTATCCTTGTCTTTGTTTATATTTCGGGTTCTTTTTGTTGATTATATACAACCTTCCCTTTCTTCTGACTATCTTGCAGTCAGGTGTTCTTTTCTTAACTGATGCTCTTACTTTCATTTTGTAATAAGATGGTTTGTTTATTTATACCGGAAAATAATTCTTCCCTTGCTAAGATCATATGGCGACATCTCGAGCTTAACTTTATCGCCAGGTAAAATTTTGATGTAATGCATCCTCATTTTACCTGAAATATGAGCCGTTATAATATGCCCATTCTCTAGTTCAACACGGAACATTGCATTACCTAATGATTCGGTAACCGTTCCATCTTGTTCTATTGAAATTTGTTTCGCCATTTATAATTCTTTAATTTTCTTTATTTTGTAATACTTTCTCAATTTCATTAAAGGAAGATAAAATCAATGGTTCTTTGTTGGTAATGGCTATTTGATGTTCATAATGAGCAGATGGGCGTCTGTCAGCTGTCCTAATGGTCCAGCCATCCCTGTCCTGTGTAACGTTACGTGTACCCATGTTGATCATCGGTTCGATACAAATTACCAGACCAGGTTTAAGCATAATCCCATCTCCTCGCCTTCCATAGTTTGGAACTTCAGGACTCTCATGAAGATTAGTGCCTATTCCATGTCCAACCAAGTCTCTCACAACACCATAACCAAAGCTTTCCACATATGTTTGAACCTCGTAACCAATATTCCCGATCCGATTTCCAGCTTTTGCAACTTTTATGCCAAGATAGAGTGATTCTTTGGTGCGTTCCATTAGCAATCGCTTTTCATCACTTACTTCACCTACTGCAAAAGTATAAGCGGAATCACCATAAAAACCGTTCATAAATGTTCCACAATCTACTGACACAATGTCACCTTCCTTCAGGATTTCATCTCCCGGAAAACCATGCACAACGACATCATTGACCGATATGCATAAAGTTGCCGGAAATCCATTATAACCCTTAAATGCTGGAATTGCTTTATGGTCCCGGATAAATGTTTCAGCAACTTTATCCAGTTCAATCGTTTTAATTCCAGGTCGGATAATTTTGGCTACTTCAGCCAAGGTTTTACCAACAAGCAAAGAACTCTGTTGTATTAATTCAATTTCCTCTTTTGTCTTATAATAGATCATCGTATAATAATTACATACTGATCGAAGAACGTCCTTTAATACGGCCCGACTTTGTCAATCCATCATAATGGCGCATTAAAAGATGACTTTCAATCTGTTGCAATGTATCAAGTACAACACCTACAAGAATAAGCAGCGATGTACCTCCGTAAAAATTAGCAAACTGAGAAGTTACTCCTATCTGAGCTACCAATGCAGGCATAATCGCAACAAATGCCAGGAAGATTGAACCTGGAAGAGTAATGCGCGACATTATCTGATCAATGAACTCAGCGGTTTTCTTTCCTGGTTTAACACCTGGAATAAAACCATTATTCTTCTTCATATCCTCAGCCATCTGATTTGGATTAATCGTTATGGCAGTATAGAAGTAAGTAAATGCTATAATTAAAAAAGCGAATACAAAATTATACCAAAATCCGTTAACATTTGTAAATGTGGCGGCAAAACCTGAAAGTGATTCCGATTGAGCAAATCCGGCAAATGTTATAGGTAAAAACATAATTGCCTGTGCAAAGATGATTGGCATTACACCAGCAGCATTTACTTTCAATGGAATGTACTGACGTACACCACCATATTGCTTGTTACCAACTATTCTTTTTGCATATTGTACAGGTATTTTTCTGGTTCCCTGAACAAGCAAAATACTTACAAGAATAACACCTACAAGTACTGCTAATTCAACAATGAATATTACCAATCCACCGCCTTGCTGTTCCATACGTGAAACCAATTCTCCGAAGAGTGCAAAAGGTAAACGGGCTATAATACCGATCATAATAATCAGTGAGATACCATTTCCAATTCCTTTGTCTGTAATTCTTTCACCAAGCCACATAACGAACAGTGTACCAGCAACAAGAATAACAACAGATGATACCCAGAAGAAAGTTCCAGGAGTAGTGATTGCAGGATCGAAAGGTGCAATCGCGTTAGCCGGCAATTGAGCTATGAGGTTTGCAATGTAAGCCGGAGCCTGAAAACCAGTAATCAAAACTGTAAGATAACGGGTAATCTGATTAATTTTCTTTCTTCCGCTTTCACCTTCTTTCTGAAGTTTTTGGAAATAAGGTATGGCCATACCTAACAACTGCACAACAATTGATGCAGAAATGTAAGGCATGATACCTAATGCGAAAATAGAAGCATTTGAAAAGGCGCCACCGGAAAACATATTAAGTAACCCAAGTAAACCACCTTCCGTCTGGTCCTGCAATACAGCAAGCTGATTAGGATCAATTCCCGGCAGCGTAACATAAGACCCGAATCGGTATATTAGGATAATACCTAAAGTATAAGCAATACGCTTACGCAGATCCTCAATCTTATATATGTTTCTTATTGTTTGAATTAATCTTTTCATCTAAGGTTTAGATTTTAGTGGCTTGACCTCCGTTGGATTCAATTGCTTTAGCAGCACTAGCTGAAAAAGCATGAGCTTTAACTTCTACTTTAGCAGTAAATTCGCCTCTGCCAAGAATCTTGATTCTGTCATTCTTTGAAGCTATACCATTTTCGATGAAAGTTTCCATATCGATCACTTCCAGGTTTTGTGATGTAACTAAAGCCTGAAGAACATCAAGGTTTATACTGCGATATTCCACGCGATTGATGTTTCTGAAGCCATATTTAGGCAAACGTCTGTAAATTGGCATTTGTCCACCCTCAAAACCTACTTTTCTGCTATAACCTGACCTTGACTTTGCTCCTTTATGACCACGTGTGGATGTACCTCCGCGACCTGAACCCTGCCCACGTCCGATTCTTTTTGCATTCTTAGTTGAACCTGCAGCTGGTTTAAGATTACTTAAATCCATAATATCTTTTCCGTTAACTTAGTTGTAAATTAAATTTCTTCCACTTTAAGTAAGTGATTGATCTTAGCAATCATTCCCTCAATCTGGGGAGTTGCAACCACTTCAATAGGACGGCCCATTCTCGAAATACCTAAAGCTTTCAAGGTTCTTTTCTGACGTTCGGGCTGTTTTATACCACTCTTAATCTGTGTTACTCTCAATTTTTTCATGTTGGTACTTTTTAAACGGTCATATTAACCATTGAATACTTTATTAAGATCAACACCTCGAAGTTGAGCTACTGAATAAGCATCACGCAAACTAACGAGGGCATCTATGGTAGCTTTAACAACACTGTGTGGGTTAGATGAACCTTTAGATTTTGCTAATACGTCAGTAACACCAACACTTTCCAAAACAGCACGCATAGCACCACCTGCGATAACACCGGTACCAGGAGTAGCTGGTTTAATAAACACTAAAGCTCCACCATATTTTCCCAATTGTTCATGTGGGATTGTACCTTTTAATACAGGCACTTTTACGAGGTTTTTCTTAGCATCATCAACTCCCTTTGCGATTGCGGCAGTTACTTCCTTAGCCTTGCCAAGACCGTAACCAACAACACCGTTTTCATTTCCTACGACTACGATGGCTGAGAAGCTGAAAGTCCTACCTCCCTTGGTTACCTTAGTAACCCTCTGAATGCTTACCAGGCGGTCTTTAAATTCTATCTCGCTGGATTTTACTCTCTTAATATTTGTGTTTGCCATTTGCGTTAAAATTTAAGGCCTCCTTCTCTGGCCGCTTCAGCTAATGATTTAATTCTACCATGGTACAAATATCCGTTGCGGTCAAATACCACTTTTTCTATTCCGGCTTCTATTGCTTTCTGAGCAATTAACTGACCAACCAGCTTAGCCTGCTCGATTTTAGCAACGGTGTTTCCTGATATTTCAGGAGCGAGTGACGATGCTGAAACAATAGTCCTTCCTTCCAGATCATTTATAATCTGTGCATAGATCTGTTTATTGCTTCTGAACACTGTCAACCTTGGCTGCTCAGGAGTGCCGTTTACTACTTTACGGATTCTGAGTTTTATCCTGTGCCTTCTGTATTCTTTTCTGTTCTTAATAGCCATCCTGCGTTAAGGAATTTTTGTCCCGGTTTCCCGGAACGGGTTATTTAATATTATTTATCAGATGCTGATTTTCCTGCTTTCTTCTTAACTACCTCTCCCATAAATCGAATACCTTTTCCTTTATATGGCTCAGGCTTGCGCATCGATCTGATTTTGGCAGCTACTTGTCCAATTAATTGCTTATCAAATGATGTAAGCGTAATTGTAGGATTTTTTCCCCTCTCTGCAGCTGCTGTTACTGTAACTTCAGCTGGCATTTCAAAAAAGATAGCGTGTGAATATCCCAAAGCTAATTCAAGCACATTATTATTAACGGTTGCTTTGTAACCCACACCTACTAATTCCTGAGTGATTGAAAAACCTTCAGATACACCTTTAACCATGTTGGCAACTAAAGAACGATATAAACCATGTTTTGATCTTATATCCTGTTCTTCATTAGCTCTGATCAGAGTAAGGTGGTTATCTTCCACTTTCAGTTCAATATTTTTATCTACCTGCTGTGTAAGTGTTCCTAGCTTGCCTTTTACAGAGATCACATTATCATCTGTTATTGTTATCTGAACTCCGGCAGGGATAACGATTGGCATTTTTCCAATTCTTGACATCGTACGTTCTCCTATGATTAGCTAATGTAACATAAAACCTCGCCACCAATATGAAGCGTCTTGGCTTCCTTGTCGGTCATTAACCCACGGCTGGTTGATAATATAGCGATTCCTAGTCCGTTTAATACACGTGGAAGATTATCAGTTCCAGCATAGCGACGTAATCCAGGCTTGCTAACTCTTTCAAGTTTGCTGATTGCCGGTACTTTAGTGACAGGGTGATATTTCAAAGCTATCTTAATGGTTCCGGGGAAGTTTTCATCCTCAAACTTATAGTTTAATATATAACCCTTATCAAAGAGTATCTTGGTGATCTCCTTCTTAATGTTTGAAGAAGGAATTTCCACGATACGGTGGTTAGCCATCACGGCGTTCCTCAACCGGGTCAGGTAATCTGCAATAGGATCTGTTACCATTTTATCCTCTAATATTATTGTTGTTATAATTTTATTTCTTACCAGCTGGCTTTCTTAATTCCTGGTATTGTTCCATTAAGAGCCATGAACCTAAAGTTAATACGCGATATACCGAACTGACGCATATATCCTTTCGGGCGACCTGTCATTTTGCAACGATTATGCAGGCGGACAGGCGATGAGTTTTTCGGAAGTTTCTGTAATCCGATAAAGTCACCAGCAGCTTTCAGTTCTGCACGTTTTGCAGCATACTTGGCAACAAGACGTTCTCTTTTACGTTCTCTTGCTTTGATAGATTCTTTTGCCATACTATTGTTTATTCTGATTTTTAAAAGGTAAACCAAATTCTTTCATAAGTGCAAAGCATTCCTGATCATTACGGGCAGTGGTTACGAATGTAATATCCATTCCATTAATCTTTGCCACTTTATCCATCTGGATTTCAGGGAATATGATTTGTTCGGTTACACCAAGCGTATAATTACCACGGCCATCGAAACCTTTTTCATTAATTCCACGGAAGTCTCTTATACGAGGAATTGCTACAGATACTAACCTGTCGAGGAATTCATACATACGGTTTCCACGAAGGGTAACTCTAACACCGATAGGCATGCCACGGCGAAGTTTGAAGTTAGAAATGTCTTTCTTTGATTTGGTTGCAACTGCTCTCTGGCCAGTGATCGAAGTCAGTTCATTAACTCCTGCATCAATAAGCTTTTTGTCAGCGATTGCTGTTCCTAAACCTTGGTTAACACAGATTTTAGTTAATCTGGGAACCTCCATTATAGTTTTATACTTGAATTGTTCGGTTAATGCCGGAACAATTTCCTTAGTATATTTATCTTTTAAGCGTGGTGAATAGTTCATTACTTAATTACCTCCCCAGACTTTTTTGAATAACGTACTGATTTATTGGTTTTAGCATCTTGCTTGCGGCCTACTCTTGTAGGTTTTCCGCTATTATCAACCACCATTAGATTGGAGATATGTATACCGGCTTCTTTTTTTACGATACCGCCCTGAGTATTTTTTGCATTAGGCTTGGTACTTTTCGACATCAGGTTAACTCCCTCAACAATAGCATACAATTTTTCTGTATCTACTTCAAGGACTTTACCTTGTTTGCCTTTTGAGTCACCGGCTATAACCTTCACGGTGTCGCCTTTTTTTATATTCAACTTTGTGCTCATAGTTTGATGGTCAATTAAAGCACCTCGGGTGCTAATGAAACAATCTTCATGTATTGCTTTTCGCGAAGTTCACGGGCAACTGGTCCAAAGATACGAGTTCCTGACATTTCACCTGCATTATTCAGCAATACTACTGCATTGTCGTCAAATCGGATATAAGATCCATCGTTACGACGAATTTCTTTCTTGGTTCTAACCACCACAGCTTTAGCTACAGTACCTTTTTTAATGTTTCCTGAAGGAAGTGCATTTTTAACGGTAACTACTATTTTATCGCCAATGGAGGCATATTTTTTGCGGGTTCCACCCAGTACCCGGATGCACAGAACTTCTTTAGCTCCGCTGTTATCAGCAACCGTAAGACGTGATTCCTGTTGTATCATAATTACTTAGCTCTTTCAATTATTTCAACTAATCTCCAGCATTTATTCTTGCTCAGGGGACGTGTTTCGGCTATACGAACAGTGTCGCCAATATTGCAGTCGTTTTTATCATCATGTGCAGCAAATCGTGTAGTTTTCTTTACGAATTTGCCATACTTAGCGTGTTTTTCGCGACGCTCTACCCGAACGGTGATGGTTTTCTGCATTTTGTTACTAACCACAACACCAATTCTCTCTTTTCTAAGATTTCTTGTTTCCATAGATCTTTCTCCCGGTTATTTATTTACAGTAGCTGTTGATTGAGCCTGAGCTGCTTCATTTACATTGCGCTTGTGCAATTCTGTAAGCATCCGGGCGACTGTTCTACGGTAAGCTTTTATCTTATTAGGATTCTCAAGAGGAGACACAGCATGATTGAGCCTAAGCTTATCGAGCTGTTTGCGTTGTTCTTCGAGCCGCTCTATGAGCTCGGCTTTTGAAAGCTCTCTAATGACTTCTTGTTTCATTGTTTGCTTTATATTGATTCTTCTTCGTAATCTCTTCTTACAATAAATTTGGTAGCTACCGGTAATTTCTGAGCAGCCAAACGCAATGCTTCTTTTGCTACTTCTACAGGTACTCCTTCTGCTTCAAATAATATACGTCCTGGGCTTACGCGTGCAACGAAATATTCGGGTGCACCTTTACCTTTACCCATACGCACTTCGGCAGGTTTCTTAGTTACTGGTTTGTCCGGAAAAATGCGGATCCATATCTGTCCTTCACGTTTCATGTGACGGCTAACCGCCTGACGTGCTGCCTCTATCTGTCTGCCGGTTATCCAGGCTTCCTCCAGGGTCTTGATACCGAAAGATCCGAATGAAAGTTCTGCTCCACGTTTTGTGTTGCCTTTCATTTTGCCTTTCTGCATCTTCCTGTACTTAGTTTTCTTTGGCTGTAACATTATTACAAAATATTGATCGGATTGTTACTTTATTCTTTTCTGTTTACTTTTTCGAACGATCTCTTCCGCCTTCACGGTTACCACCGCTTCTTCCACCACGTGGGGGTCTGCCACCTTCACGACGTTGACCCATTGGTTTATCTCCACGTCCTGTTCCAGCTACATTGGGACTTTCTACACTTGGCACCAGGTCAGGTTTTCCATAAATCTCGCCTTTGCAGATCCATACTTTTATTCCTATACGGCCATAAGTAGTATGTGCTTCAGCTAAAGCGTAATCGATATCAGCTCTGAGAGTATGCAGTGGGGTACGTCCTTCTTTTATCATCTCGCGGCGTGCCATTTCAGCTCCTGCCAATCGACCTGATATATGAACCTTTATTCCTTCTGCTCCAATACGCATGGTTCCAGCTATAGCGGTCTTGATGGCCCTGCGGTATGAAATACGACCTTCAATCTGGCGGGCTATTGTATTAGCTACGATAACTGCATCCATTTCAGGACGTTTAATCTCTGAGATGTTGATTTGAATCTCTTTTTTAGTGATCTTTTTCAACTCCTCTTTGAGCTTATCTACTTCCTGACCACCTTTTCCAATGATGATTCCCGGGCGGGCAGTGTGTATGGTTACGGTAACCAGCTTGAGGGTGCGTTCAATAACGATTTTTGAAACACCAGCTTTTGACAAACGAGCATTCAGATAGTTACGAATCTGATCGTCTTCAACCAGTTTATTCTCGAAACTTCTTCCACCATACCAGTTGGAGTCCCATCCCCTGATGATGCCTAACCTGTTACCTATTGGATTTGTTTTTTGTCCCATTCAACAAAATATTATTTAGTTGTTTAAAGCCTGCTTTGCAGAAATTCTTTTATTCGGTTACTCTGTTTTCAATTACTATTGATACATGATTTGAGCGCTTACGGATACGATGTGCTCTTCCCTGAGGAGCTGTCCTGATCCTCTTAAGTGAACGACCTCCATCAACACCAATCGTTTTTATATACAAATTAGCATTTTCCATACGAGTGCCTTCATTTTTTGCCTGCCAATTAGCAAGTGCTGAAAGAACAAGTTTATGAAGACGCTTGCTGGCTTCCTGAGGTGCATGATGCAATACATTGAGAGCTTGTTCAACTTTCATTCCGCGCACCATATCAGCAACAAGGCGCATCTTGCGGGGTGAAGTAGGAACATTGTTTAACTTTGCAAATGTTTCCTTCTTCTTAGCCTCTTTGATCATCTCGGCTCTATTGTGTTTACGTGATCCCATCGGTTTGTTCTTTCTTTATTTTTTACCTTTATCTTTACTACCGGCGTGGCCTCTAAATATACGGGTGGGAGAAAACTCACCAAATTTGTGACCTACCATGTTTTCAGTTACATATACAGGTATGAATTTGTTACCATTATGCACTGCTACTGTTTGCCCAACAAAATCAGGAGATATCATTGATGCACGTGACCAGGTTTTAATAACAACCTTCTTATTGGAAGCAACTGCATCCAATACTTTTTTCTCAAGTTTATAGTCTATATAAGGACCTTTTTTTAATGAACGGCTCATATTAAAATGCTGTTTTTGATCAATTATTTCTTCCTTCTTTCAATAATATACTTACTGGAAGCTTTCTTTGGATAACGAGTTTTGTAACCCTTTGCAGGAATACCCTTGCGGGATCTTGGATGTCCTCCGGTAGCTCTTCCTTCACCACCACCCATTGGGTGATCAACTGGATTCATTACAACTGCACGAGTACGTGGGCGGCGTCCAAACCAGCGAGTACGACCTGCTTTTCCAGATACTTCAAGGTTATGTTCAGTATTTGAAACCATACCGATAGTAGCCTTACATGTCTGTAAAATCATTCGGGTTTCACCGGAAGGCAATTTAATAATTGCAAATTTGCCGTCACGTGACATCAGTTGGGCTGATGAACCGGCACTACGTGCCATCTTTGCACCTTGACCAGGACGCAGTTCAATATTATGAATAACAGTTCCAAAAGGAATTTCACTTAAATAAAGTGTGTTTCCAATTTCTGGTTGTGCACCTTTTCCTGATAATAACTGCTGACCAACTTTTAAACCATTTGGAGCAACTATATATCTTTTTTCGCCATCAGCGTAGAATAACAAGGCTATTCTGGCAGTGCGGTTTGGATCGTATTCAATGCTCTGAACGGTAGCAGGGATATTTTCCTTGTCGCGTTTAAAGTCGATAATACGATATTTCTGTTTGTGTCCGCCACCTAGCGACCTAACGGTCATTTTACCATTATTATTTCTTCCTCCCGTTCTCTTCTGAGATACCAAAAGGCTCTTCTCCGGACTGGTGGCTGTTATGTCATCCAGGGCGCTAATCAGTTTGAAGCGCTGACTTGAAGTGGTCGGTTTGAATTTCTTTAAAGCCATTATCTTTAAATATTGCTATAAAAATCAATTGTTTCACCTTCAGCTAATGTTATGATAGCTTTTTTGTATGAACCTGAGGTTCCTCTTACTATACCAGTCTTGGTATAACGGCTTTTTGATTTGCCAGGGTAGTTCATAGTTTTTACTTCTCTAACATCAACTCCGTATAATTCCTCAACTGCCTTTTTTATCTGCAGTTTGTTTGAGTCCTTCTTTACGATGAACCCATAACGGTGGAGTTTATCACCCAAGGCTGTCATCTTTTCCGTAACTACCGGCTTAATTATGATTCCCATCGTTCTTTCTATTAATGGTTGTTAATCTCAGCGCTCTTGGCGGTGAATTAATTTTGAAAAACTTTTTCTATTTCTGCAACCGATCCTTCGAGAATGATCAGATTATTAGCACGAAGAATTTCGTATGTGTTTATGTCAGAGGCTCTTAAGACTCTTGCCTGCTTTAGATTACGAGCCGACAAATATATTGCTTTATTGCTCTCACTCAACACAACTAAAATCTTTTTGCCATTGAGTTTCAAGTTCTCAAGAATTTCAAGAAACTGTTTTGTCTTTGGCTTTTCAATGTTTAAATCTTCCAGAACAACGATGCTATTATTTTTGGCTTTATAGCTTAATGCTGAAATACGTGCCAATTGTTTCAATTTATGATTAAGCTTGAAGCTATAATCTCTTGGTCGGGGACCAAATACTCTTGCTCCGCCTCTCATCAAAGGAGATTTAATACTTCCTGCTCTTGCACCACCAGTTCCTTTTTGTTTCTTCAACTTACGGGTACTTCCCGAAACAGTCGACTTTTCTTTTGAACTGTGGGTTCCCTGTCGTTGGTTAGCAAGATACTGCTTTGCGTCAAGATAGATGGCATGGTCGTTGGGTTCGATATTATAGATCGAATCGCTTAGGGTAACTGTCCTGGCAGTCTTTTCCCCTTTTATATTATAAACTTCTAGCTCCATCGTTCAATAATTACATATGATCCATTAGCTCCCGGGACACCTCCCTTTACAAGTAATAGATTCTTTTCCTTTACTATTTTAATTATTTGAAGATTTATCATCTTTCTTCTTTTACTGCCCATTTGGCCGGCCATTCTGATTCCTTTAAAAACTCTTGATGGCCATGAAGAAGCGCCAACTGATCCTGGTGCTCTCAGTCTGTTGTGCTGTCCATGAGTCTTTCCACCTACACCATTAAAATTATGGCGGCGAACAACACCCTGAAAACCTTTACCTTTTGTAGTGCCAACTACGTCAACATACTCTCCTTCAATAAATACATCCACACCAACCATTTCACCAAATTGCTTGCGGTGACCTACTTCAAAACGTGAAAATTCAACAAGTTTTTTCTTCGGTGATACACCAGCCTTTTCAAAATGGCCTTTCTCGGCTTTGTTGGTATGCTTTTCCTTCTTATCTTCATAAGCAAGCTGAATGGCATCATATCCATCAACTTCTTTTGTCCTGATCTGTGTGACAAAACAAGGGCCGGCTTCAATGACCGTAACTGGAATATTCTTGCCATTAGCATCGAATACACTGGTCATCCCGATTTTTTTTCCTATAATTCCTGACATTGCAGTATCATGTTTAATTTGATGATTCTTTTTTCAAACAGCACTCGTGTATAATACACTGATCTTTATCAGACCTTAATTTCAACTTCTACTCCACTAGGCAATTCGAGCTTCATCAAAGCATCTATTGTCTTGCTGGTAGTACTGTATATATCGAGTAAGCGCTTGTATGAGTTCAACTCGAATTGCTCTCTCGACTTTTTATTGACAAAGGTTGACCTCAACACAGTGTAAATCTTCTTATTTGTTGGTAAAGGAATTGGTCCGTTTACCACTGCACCGGTTGATTTTACGGTCTTAACGATCTTTTCGGCTGATTTGTCTACCAGGCTGTGATCGTACGATTTCAGTTTAATTCTGATCCTTTGGCTCACGTTACTTTGAGTTTATTGATTTAATCTTTTCTTTATTTAATAAGGTATCCTTTAATCTTATATATAATGTCATCGGTCATCGATTGTGGTAATTCAGCATAATGTGAGAATTCCATACTCGAGTTTCCACGTCCCGATGTTATAGTCCTTAAACTGGTCACATATCCAAACATCTCTGCTAAGGGAACATGAGCCTTTACAATCTGATAACGGTTCTTGTGTTCAATTCCTTCAACACTGGCACGACGCTTATTCAGATCACTTGTGATATCTCCTACATACTCATCAGGAACATTTACTTCCAGGCGCATAATAGGTTCCATAAGAACCGATTTTGCCTTACGTGCAGCTTCTTTAAATCCAACTTTTGAACAAATCTCAAATGCTAAAGCATCTGAATCCACCTGATGATATGAACCATCAATAATTCTAACTTTTAAACTTTCGAGACTGAAGCCTGCAAGCACTCCATTCTGCATGGCAATTTTGAACCCCTTTTCTATAGAGGGAATATATTCTTTAGGAATATTTCCACCTTTAACATCATTTATAAACTGCAATCCTCTAATTCCATCTTCAGTTGGTCCGATTTCAAACAGAATATCGGCAAACTTTCCGCGGCCTCCGTGTTGCTTTTTATAAACTTCACGATGTTCAATTGTATTAACAATTGCTTCTCTGTATGCAACCTGAGGATTACCCTTGTTAATCTCGATCTTAAATTCTCTTCTTAAACGATCTGTAATAATATCCAGGTGAAGTTCACCCATTCCACTTATTACAGTTTGTCCGGTTTCCTCATCAATTTTAACATTGAATGTTGGATCTTCTTCTGCCAGTTTTACCAGGGATGCTTCGAGTTTATCAACATCATCTTGAGTCTTAGGCTCTACAGCTAAAGTAATTACAGGTTCGGGGAATGTGATAGATTCAAGAACAATAGGGTACTTTTCATCACATATTGTGTCGCCGGTACGTAATTCTTTAAAGCCAACTAATGCAGCAATGTCACCAGCTTCAATTCTTTCAAGTGGATTCTGCTTGTTAGCATGCATTTGCATGATTCGCGATATTCGCTCTTTCTTACCTGTACCAGTGTTCAGAACATAACTTCCGGAAGCAAGGAATCCTGAATAGACTTTAACAAAAGCCAACCTACCAACATATGGATCTGTGGCAATTTTAAAAACAAGTCCGGCGAAAGGTTCATCGACATCAGTTTTTCTTTCCTCTTCTCCTTCTGTTTTGGGATTGATCCCTTTAACAGAATCAATTTCAGCAGGATTTGGTAAAAATGAAACTATAGCATCGAGTAAAAGTTGAACCCCTTTATTCTTAAAGGAAGCACCACACAAAACAGGTGTAATCCTATGCTCGATTGTAGCTTTGCGAATTTCTTCGCGCATTTCTTCGGGAGTGATAGAATTTGGATCAAGCGAGAATTTATCGAAAAGTTCTTCATTCTCTTCAGCCACTCCTTCAATCAATCTGAGACGATATTCATCAACTAATTCCTTAAGATCATCAGGTACATCTGTAATTGAATACTTAGCGCCCAATGAACCATCAGAATCATCCCATATTACCGCCTTATTTGTTATTAGATCAACAACACCTGTAAATCCTTCTTCTTCACCAATGGGAATATTAAGAACTACTGGGTTGGCACCTAATTTATCTTTAATTTGTTGGATTACCTCAAAATAATTAGCACCAGCCCTGTCCATTTTATTGACAAAACTGATGCGAGGTACGTGATACTTATCTGCTTGTTTCCAGACAGTTTCACTTTGAGGTTCTACACCATCAACTGCGCTGAATATAGCTACAGCACCATCAAGAACTCTTAAGGAGCGTTCCACTTCGACAGTAAAGTCAACGTGACCTGGAGTATCAATAATGTTGATCTTATATTTTTCACCTCTTACATCCCAATAAACTGTAGTGGCAGCAGAAGTGATAGTGATACCGCGTTCCTGTTCCTGGATCATCCAGTCCATTGTAGCAGTACCTTCATGAACTTCACCAATTTTATAGTTTTGGCCAGTATAGTACAATATACGCTCTGTCGTCGTGGTTTTACCCGCGTCGATGTGCGCCATAATGCCGATGTTGCGTGTATGAGCTAATTTATCAGACATTGTTTGTTATTGTACTTTGTTTAACTATTATGGTTCAGTTACTAATTGATTAGAATCTAAAATGAGAGAATGCTTTATTAGCATCAGCCATACGGTGAGTATCTTCCTTCTTTTTAAAAGCAGCACCTTCTTCTTTATAAGCAGCCATGATTTCGCCGGCTAATTTGGCAGCCATCGTTTTTTCATGACGTTTACGTGAGAAGAGGATTAGGTTCTTCATACCAATTGAGCTCTTACGTGAGGGACGAATTTCAGAAGGAATCTGAAAAGTTGCTCCACCGATACGACGACTACGAACCTCTACATTAGGAGTTACGTTGTTAAGTGCCTTTTTCCATACTTCAAGGCCGTCTTCGTTCGTTTTCTGAGAAACTGTTTCAATAGCTTCATAAAAAATCTGGAATGCCAGGTTTTTCTTACCTGTATACATTAGGTTGTTAACGAACTTTGTTACCAGCACGTCGCCAAACTTCGGATCAGGAAGAATGATTCTCTTTTTTGGTTTTGATTTCCTCATTGTTTCTATTCTTTACGGTTACCTGAAACCGGAATTATTTCTTTTTACCTTTTGCAGGAGCTGCAGCCTTACCACCTTTTGGACGTTTTGTCCCGTACTTTGAACGGCGTTGGTTACGACCATCTACACCTGATGTATCAAGGGCTCCTCTTATAATGTGATATCTTACACCTGGAAGATCCTTTACCCTGCCTCCACGGATCATTACGATGGAGTGTTCCTGTAGGTTATGACCTTCACCAGGTATGTAAGCGTTTACTTCCTTACTGTTGGTGAGTCTAACCCTGGCTACCTTACGCATAGCAGAATTTGGCTTTTTAGGTGTAGTGGTATAAACCCTTACACAAACTCCCCTTCGCTGTGGGCAACCATCCAGAGCAGGTGATTTACTCTTGTAGGTTAACTTTGTACGGCCTTTACGAACCAATTGCGAAATTGTAGGCATATCAATACTTTTAAATTTAGTTTATTGCTGCATTACCCATTTTTTTTGGGACTGCAAAAGTACAACTATATTTGATAATTACAATAAGCTGATAAAAAAATAATTACAATACTTTTGGCTTTGGAATCTACCTACCTTTAACTGACCTTACTTTCTTTCAGCATCCGGATTTGTACGGAGGGAATTATTGATACCGGATAGACACAAGGCTTTTGCCTTTTAAGACGTAATCAGTTCCCTGTATTAGGGTGAGCACTTCTGCCCGGTACTGATCGAAACCTATAGTTGTCTATTTTATCAGGTTCCCTTGATTCGTAAAAATCTCAGAATTTTCTTCAAATCAATGGCGTATACTATTATATACTCCTTCGATTTGAGGGTGCAAAATTAGCATTTAATTTAACACATCCAACTTTTTTTCAAGAAAAATGTAATAATTTATAGCAACTTCCAAATATTCTGTCCTTCAGGAGTAAACTATTGCCTATTTAGTGGTCCTTTACAAACTTTTTGTCTAAACATTGGTTCATTGCAAAATGCAAAATACCATACATCAACACCCTGATTTAATTTTTAAATGAAATATACATTTCTTTTCATCATTGTTCTTCTGACCGGCTGTAGAAATGCCTGGGTAGACCCGGATAAGGAAGTCTGGATAGATATGAATGATACAACCACTAGCACTGTCGAGCAATCTTATCAAGCTTCTAAAGATATAGTAAGGGTTGCAATTGCCTCGATGACTACCCCCGTCGAAACCATGTATAAGTACGACCAGATGTTTTCATACCTTGAAAAACGTTTGAATAAGAAGATTGTACTTGTTCAGCGCAAATCATATAAAGAAGTGAATGACCTTCTTGAAAATAATGAGCTCGATATGGCCTTCATCTGTTCGGGAGCTTATGTCGCCGGAATGAAAGATTCAGCATTTAAGATCTTTTTAAATCCTATGCATAATAAAGAGATTCATTACCATGCATATGTAATTACAAAAAAAGATTCACCTTTTAAAAATTTCAGTGATCTCGCCGGTAAGAAATTTGTTTATTCGGATTCACTTTCAAATACCGGTATGTATTATCCGTTAAAAAAGATCAACGAATTGGGTATTGACCCTGATTCATTCTTTTCAAAAACCTATTTATCGAATGCTCATAATAATTCTATGGCATTAGTAAACAGAGGCATAGTTGATGCAACTTCAGTCAATAGTCTTATATTTGATTATATTAAGAAAGTTAATCCCGAAAAAGTCAGCAATATTAAGATTATTGAAGTGAGCGAACCTTTTGGTATGCCCCCACTGGTTGTTTCAAACCACATTGATTCAGCATTATACCATGAACTGCATTCAATACTAACAGGTATGGATAAGGATCCCGAAGGCAATAAAATTCTCAGAGGTTTGATGATAGACAAGTATGTGGATGGCACCGACTCTAATTATAACAGTATTAGAGAAATGTGCAAATCAATTGGTTATCCTAACATTATGGCCAAATGATAGCAAAAAAATCACACCTTTTGACAAAAGTGCGGCTTCCATTATTTTGGAAATTTACTATTGCAATTTCGTTTACTGTCTTTTTATTTGGCACTTTAAATCTCCTTTTTATAAGGAATCAGGTTTATCACACTTTCGAAGCGCAAATTGAGAGAAATGGGTTGAGCATAGCTTCTATCACGGCTGAGCAAATCGTTGATCCTCTCCTTTATAACGAAATTGCCACCGTAAATAACTTTCTTCTCAAAACTAAATCTGTCAATTCAGAAATTAAATACCTGATGGTAATTTCACCGGATAATGAAGTCATTGCTCATACATTTAGCTCAGATCCACCTAACAGCTTAATTAATATTAATCAATTGGAAGAAAATGCAAATTCAGGGATCAAAATTATTTACAGTCTTTCTAAAAATGATACAGTGATCAGGGATTTTGCAATGCCAATTTTAAACAAAAGACTTGGCACGCTTCGTATTGGTTTTAGTGAACATGTGATCCAAAATCGACTTAAAGAAGCATCAAGCATGTTTATTGTTTTGGTATTTGGTCTATTAATTATAGGTGTGATAGCAGCATTCTTTTTGTCATTCATTATCTCAGAGCCAATTAAGAAAATGAGTCTGCAGGCCTCAAGTATCGACCTTAGTTCCCTGGAACAAAGGCTTCAGGGAATCAGACTAGCTAAAAAAGACAAATGGCTGAAATTGAAGAATCTGTTTAATATGACCGATGAGATTGATGTACTAGCCTATTCCTTCAATGAAATGCTTTCACGATTGAACCTTGCTTTTATAGAGCTTGAAAAAACCAGAGAATCATTAACACAAACTGAAAAGCTTGCTTCAGTTGGTACAGTAGCCGCCGGGTTAGCCCATGAAATAAATAATCCTCTTGCCGGAATGAGCAATTGTCTGCGTAGAATTTCTGAAAAACCAAATAACATTGATCAAAATCTGCAGTACATTAATCTAATGTCAGAAGCCATAGAGAAAATAAGCAGCGTGGTGACAGGGCTTCTCGATTTTTCGCGGAAACATGAAATGAATTTCAGTAAAATCGATCTGATCAAACTTATTGAAAATAGCATTTCTCTTATAAATTTTCAAATCAGACAGGCACATATAAACCTGGTGCGAGAGTATGAGTATAGAAATCTTTACATAGTAGGAAGTGGGAATCATCTTGAACAGGTATTTGTAAATTTGTTATTAAACAGCATTGACGCTATTAATGAGAAAGCAGTATCAATAAAAGATTTCACCGGAACAATTAAGATAAATATCAGGAAAGACAGAAAGAGTGTAACAATTGAATTTGTTGATAATGGAATGGGGTTGGATCCTTCGAAAATACCATTGATGTTCGAACCATTCTTTACTGATAAAAAGGTTAAATTGGGAACAGGATTGGGACTTGCCGTTAGTTCGGACATAATTAAAAAACATAATGGAGTAATAAGCGGTAAAAACGCACCTGATGGAGGTTTTATAGTGACAATAACTATCCCAAACGGATTAAATGTTTCAGATACAAACAACTAATGACCACATATAATGCTAAAGATTCTTGTTGTAGATGATGAGCGGATTGTTAGGGTAACCATCGCGGATGATTTAAAAGATGCCGGTTTTCAAGTCAGGGAATTTGCTTCTGCGGAATCTGCCTTCCAGCATCTTGTAGAAATCGATTCGAATGTCGATATAATAATCACCGACCTGAAAATGCCTGGTATAGATGGCCTTGAATTTTTAAGGAAAATAAAACAGATAAATCCTGAAATCTATGTGTTGTTAATGACTGCTCATGGTTCAATTCAGACTGCTGTCAAAGCAATGCAATTAGGTGCTTATGATTATTTGGTAAAGCCATTCAACATCGATGAACTCCTGCTGATCATTAACAGAGTAAAAGAGCTTAAAGATATAAAGGCTGAAAATAAACAACTCAGGTTTCAAATCAATAAGAAATTCGATTTCAGCACTTTTGTTGGAATGAACGATGTAATAAGGGAAGTTTTTGAGCATGTAAAGATAATTGCTGAGAAAAATATTACAGTGCTGATTGTTGGAGAGACCGGTACAGGTAAAGAGTTGCTTACAAATATTATACACTATAACAGCAACCGCAAAAGAGCACCTTTTATAAAGGTAAGTTGTGCCATTTTATCGAGAGAAATTTTTGAAAGTGAACTTTTTGGACATGAGAAAGGTGCTTTTACGGGAGCTGAAAAGCAGAAGATTGGACGGTTTGAAATGGCAAACGGAGGAACCCTTTATCTCGATGATATCGACGATATACCACTAGACCTTCAGGTAAAACTATTGCGAGTACTTGAAGAAGGCGAAGTGGAAAGAGTCGGCGGTAACGAAACAATCAAAGTAGATGTCAGGGTTATTGCCTCAACCAAGAAAAATCTTAAAGATATGGTAGATAAAGGAACTTTTCGCGAGGACCTTTATTACAGGTTAAATGTATTTCCCATTAACCTCCCTCCTCTAAGAGAAAGGCCTGGCGACATAGTTCTAATGGCACGCCATTTTGTAAATGAATTTTCAGAAGGAGGAAAAACTACCATAGACGAGGAAGCTCTTGAATATTTGAAGAGCTATCCGTTCCCGGGGAATGTACGCGAAATAAAGAATTTAATGGAGCGATTGGTTTTATTGGCGCAGAATGGAATAATAACCAAAAACATGCTTCCAATTGAGGTTCGCTTTCCCGGACGTACTCATAATTGTTTCTACTTCGGCACCAAGTCACTCGATGAAATTGTACGTGAAGTTGAATCAAATGCCATTCGCGATGCGTTAATCCGTTCAGGTGGCAATAAAGCCAAAGCTGCAACCATGCTTCAAGTACCAGCTTCCACATTAAAGTCAAGAATTGAGAAATTAGGTTTGGAGTAATAACTTCTTTTATTCTTGAACTTTTTGTAAGTATAAAAGAAAAAGAAAGTCATTTCAGGGCTATAATTGGCATTTATTTAATGGTTTCCTTACGGTTGGCTTACGGTTACCTTACTCTTTACTTACCGTTAAAATACGCTTAGAGTAATGATTCTGTAATTAAAGTCTATATCAACTCTAATCTATTGCCTGAATAGGCCAAACTTTTGAAGGCAAAAATTAATGTATACTAAACACTAATTCCACTAAAGCAGACCGCTGATTTTTCGTCGTTATCGACGACATTTCGTCTGAATTTATTTCATACGCGGAATTATAAAAATCTCACAAACCGTCTTAACCCCTTTATTGTTAAGGCTTTTAGTATTCATGTATTTAGATGTGAACATGATTGGCAAGGTATTTGCCAATAACTAATCAAAAATCAAAAAATATCCATTAAAATGAAAAAGATAACACTGGTATTACTTCTCACAGGAATTCTACTTCCTTTCCTAATTCAGGCCCAAGAAACATACAGAATCAAATCGCATAGCCTTGTTGTAGCAGGCACTTCCAATCTACATGATTGGACAGCAACTGCAGAAAAAGCAACAGGTACATTCACCATTAAACACAATGATAATAAAATGGTGTCAGTAAGCGCATTTGATCTTAAAGTTGATGCAAATTCGCTCAAAGGTTCAAAAGGAAGCATTATGAATTCAAAAATAGTTGATGCTCTGAACGCCAAAAAAAATCCATATATCACCTTTAAATCAACCGGAGGTAACTTCACTGAGAAAGCAGGTGTATATAGAATTGCAGCCAATGGTATCCTAACTATTGCAGGAAAATCACAAAATGTAACTGTTGAAGCTCAAGGTAAACTTTTGCCGAATGGTGACATCGAATTCTCGGGTACCCGTAAGCTTAAGATGACCGATTATAATATTGATCCACCAACTGCAATGCTTGGAACGATGACTACCGGCGATGAAATTACTCTGAATTTCAAGCTTACACTAAAATCAGACGAATCAACAGCTCAAAACAAATAAACCACAACAAACCAAATAATAACGTTAAATAAACCTTGTATGAACATTAAATTTAAATTACTTATTGCTGCTTTAGCACTGTCAGTAACAGGTTACTCACAGGATATCAACTTTAAAAGACCCGCTGACCAAAGAGGTGTAAATAAGTTTGAAACAACGAAGGTTGACACTGTACCTTTTGATGGGTTAAAAGTTAAAATAGGTGGTGCTTTCACTCAGCAGTTCCAGGCTTTAAGTCACTCTAACACAGCAACTCCCACTAACGATACCATTGCTGGTCGCCCATACAATCTCAATAAATTATATCCATTAGCTCCTGGCTTTAATCTTGCAACTGCAAATTTACGTATCGACGTTCAGCTTGAAGATGGAATAAGCCTTACACTCGAAAACTACATGTCGTCACGTCACCACTCTGAATTCTGGGTTAAAGGTGGATATATTCAAATTGATAAACTACCTATGTTTGGTAATCCAGAATGGTTCTCAAAGTATGTAACCGTTAAAGTTGGACACTTTGGTGTAAATTACGGTGACCAGCAATTCCGCAGAAGCGACAATGGGAATACTGTTCATAACGCATTTGTTGGTAATTACATCCTCGATGCATTTGCTACTGAAATCGGAGCTGAAGTTTATGTTTATCCAACCAACGGAGTATTTGTAATGGCTGGTATGACAAGCGGACTTATCAACGGCGATGTCAAAGAAGCATATCTTCCCGATGGATCAGTACTAAAGAAAAATCCATCTTTACTTTTAAAAGCAGGATTCGACAGAGAAGTTTCCGATGATTTGAGATTGAGATTAACAGGTAGTTTATATACCAATCCCGGAACAACCCGTAATACTTTATATGCAGGTGACAGAACAGGATCTCGCTATTATATGGCCGGTGAACCTGAAGGCAGCCTCTCAAACGGAGCATTTGTTGCTTCTGCGCCGGGAACTCAGTTCACATCAGGTCGATTGAATCCTAATCTCACTAAAAAGATAACCGCAATCTCTATTAATCCATTTGTAAAGTTTAAAGGACTTGAGTTGTTTGGAACTTATGAAATTGCAAACGGTTCTGAAGCATCTACAGTTAGTGTTCCTGATCCTGAAACACGCAAATTCACTCAACTTGCAGGTGAAGTGGTTTACCGTTTCCTCCCACGTGAACAGATGTTCATCGGAGCAAGGTACAATTCTGTTGCCGGACAACTTCAGGGATATACAGATGACATCTCCATTGATCGTACACAACTTTCAATTGGATGGTACACAACCCGCAATTTACTTGTTAAATTAGAATATGTATCTCAGAAATACAATGATTTCAGGGCTACAGATTATCGCAATGGACTTGAATTTAATGGAGTAATGCTGGAAGCAGCTATAGCTTTCTAAGGTTTAAACAAAGGAGCCCCTCCTGAGGGGGTCTCCTTTTAAATATTAAATACCATGATTGCAAACATAATTATCATCACTCTTCTAAACTTGATTACATCAGGGTTTTCCAGTGCACCGGCAGTTAAAGTGTCGAAAGTAAACTATACCGTAACGGAAAAAAGTTCACTAACTATCGCTGGGTCAAGTAATGTAAACAAGTTTTCTTGTACCACATACGATAACTTATCGAGTGGAGTGATCTACATTGAGGCAGAAGATGGTGGGGATTATGTTAAATTTAATAATGCTGTATTGTCTATCAACATCAAGTCGTTCGACTGTCGTAATCCCATGTTGAATAAAGACTTTTACAATACTCTGAATGCAAAAGAAACACCCACCATCGACATACAGTTATTAACAGCAACTCCGCTCACAAGGGGCAGGATTCTAAATGCAAATAGTGGCAAATTCAATGCTGATGTAGCCATCAGTCTTAACGGCACAAGTAAGCCTGAACAAATCATCGTTTCATGGCAAAAGGTCGGAAATAATCTCTATCGCTTCCAGGGTGAAAAAAAGCTACACATGACAGACTTCGACATCGAAGCTCCGGTAGCAGCGTTGGGCCTTATCAAGGTAAACAACGATATCAACATCCAGTTTGACCTGTATGTACAGGCAAGTCAAAAAGTACTCTAATCCAGATAAACCCCAAACTATAATGCATTCCCTTACTTGGTTAAGGCTTTTAAAGCTGTAACCACAAGTAAGGGGATTAGTGTTTTTGCAGAGTTGGGTAAGATTTTATCTTACTCACTTGCCCTTATACTTTTCTTGCATATAGCTACTTACTTAGAAAAATGGGAATACTCTTATGCAAATTTGTATTTATGAAAACTATTATTATTATATTTGACAAACTGTATTCATATAAACTCACCTCCACCCTATGAACATTGACAAAATTAAATTACAAGGTTCCCCAAACAGGGCGTTACTGGGTACGACACTCGGGTTTTTCTTTGGCTTTGCCGCAGTTTCTTTATATGGTCCAACTGCTATAAAGTTTAAAGAGGCGATGGGTCTTACTCCCGCTATGATGGGCCTTCTTGTTGCTATCCCTACACTTTCGGGTTCACTTCTGCGAATTCCATTTGGCGCATGGGTGGATACAACCGGTGGTAAAAGGCCATTTATGATCCTGCTCCTTCTTTCAATTATTGGTCTTGGAGGTGTTACCTATCTTCTTAATACTGCTTATCCTAATCAAATGACCGGTTTATTCCCTCTAATTCTGTTCCTTGGATTCCTGAGTGGTGCCGGTATAGCGACTTTTTCTGTGGGTATTGCACAAACCTCATACTGGTTCCCTAAAAAAAGACAAGGATGGGCTTTAGGTACTTATGCGGGTTTGGGTAATCTTGCTCCTGGAATTTTCTCAATTATTCTGCCATTTTATCTGCAAGCCTACGGTTTCATATCTGCATATTTCGCATGGTTCCTGTTTCTGGTAATAGGCACCATATTATATGCTATCATCGCAAAGAATACATATTACTTTCAATATAAAAAAGCCGGATTTACAATTGACGAAAGTAAAGAATTGGCACGTAAACTAGGTCAGGAAATGTTCCCCTCGGGGAATGTGAAAGATAGTCTGATCAACTCGGCGAAAGTACGCAATACGTGGGCACTGGTTGCTTTATACTTTACAACTTTCGGAGGGTTTATTGGACTTACAGCCTGGTTTCCCATTTACTGGAATCAACTTCACGATTTTACGGTTGTAAAAGCAGGGCTTTTTACTGCTATTTTTTCAATTACTGCATCATTGATCAGAGTTTACGGCGGCACTCTTGCTGATAAACTTGGAGGCGAGAAGACAAGTCTCATTTCCATGATAGTTGTACTTGGTTCTTCGCTTGCACTCTCCTTCGTCCAATCGGTTGAAGGTGGATTATTCCTTGCTATAATTTTAGCCATGGGTATGGGCATAAACAATGCTGCAGTATTTAAACTAGTTCCCGACTATGTACCTAAAGCAGTTGGTGGAGCTTCTGGATGGATTGGAGGTTTGGGTGCTTTTGGCGGATTTGCAATACCTCCTATTATGGGTGCTATTGCAGGCCTCCAGGGCAAAATAGGGTATGCTCACGGATTTATTGTATTCGTTGTGATGGCTATTATTAGCATCATCATTATTACTATGCTGATGAAACAGCACAAAAAGCAGCTTAAACTTGAAGTTACTGAGACCCGGACAAGGTGAGTCATATCGCCCATGCAAAACGCTACCACTTTGTAAAAAGGTGAATGGTACACAATAATGAAATTTTTAACTGGCAGAATTGTCAGAAAAAAGACATGCGTAAACAGTATTAAAGGATCAAAAACAACTTACAAAGAACGAAATGATATGGGCTTGTTAAATCAACTTTTGTATTTCAGCAAATCGGTTAAGAAAACTGCCGATAAACATGTGGCAATCACCGACGAAGATCGTGATTGGGAACGTATGTATCGTAACCGTTGGCAGCATGATAAGGTTGTGAGATCAACACATGGAGTTAATTGTACCGGATCATGTTCATGGAAGATTTTTGTAAAAAACGGACTTGTCACATGGGAAACACAACAGACCGATTATCCTCGCACAAGGAAAGGGCTTCCTAATCATGAGCCACGTGGTTGTCCAAGAGGTGCCAGTTACTCATGGTATTTGTACAGTGCCAATAGAGTAAAATATCCTATGGTGCGCAGTGAGCTGATTACTGCATACCGACAGGCTAAACTTTCATTTCCCGATCCTGTTATCGCATGGTCTAAAGTCGTTGAAGATCAGAATATAGCCAAATCATACAAAACAGTTAGAGGACTTGGCGGGTTCATCAGAGCCACATGGAATGAAGTAAACGAGGTCATCGCTGCAGCCAATATATATACTATTAAGAAATATGGACCCGACAGAGTAGTTGGCTTTTCACCCATTCCTGCTATGTCTATGGTTTCGTATGCTGCCGGAACTAGATATTTAAGTCTCCTTGGAGGTACCGTTTTAAGTTTTTACGATTTTTATTGCGATTTACCACCGGCATCACCTCAGACATGGGGTGAACAAACCGATGTTCCGGAAAGTGCTGACTGGTATAATTCTTCATTCCTGATGCTCTGGGGATCCAATGTCCCTCTGACCAGGACTCCTGATGCTCCATTCTTTACGCAAGTTAGATACAAAGGCACCAAGAGTATAGTAATTACTCCCGACTATAGTGAAGCTTCTAAGTTTGCCGATTTATGGATAAAGCCAAAGCAGGGCACTGATGCCGCCTTAGGAATGGCGATGGGTCATGTTATACTGAAGGAATTCTATGTGGATCAGAAAGTGCCATATTTCGAACAATATGCACGTCAGTATTCCGATCTTCCATTTATGGTAAAAATTGAGCAAAAAGACGGTAGAAATACTGCAGGTGCTTTACTTCGAGCGAGCGACATGTATGGAAGTTTGAAAGACACCGACAACGCTACCTGGAAACCTGTGCTGTTTGATGAAAAGTCGGCGGATTATGTAGTACCTAACGGCACTATAGGTTCGCGCTGGGCAAAGAAACAGAAATGGAATCTGGAACTAAAGAATAGCAATACTGGTGATAATATCTACCCACAACTTTCTGTAATAGAGAAATATGATGATGTTATTGATGTTCAGTTTCCGTATTTTGGCGGCGATAGTTTTAAGCATAAACACTTCAATGCTTCACAACATAGTGATATCATTTCGAGGAAAGTGCCCGTGAGATATGTTAAGACTGAAAATGGAATGATTCCTGTTTGTACAGTTTTCGACCTTATGTTGGCTAATTATGGTGTTGACCGAGGTCTCGAAGATGAAAATGCTGCCAAAAGTTACCATGATGACTTGCCATTCACTCCTAAATGGCAAGAAATAATTACAGGTGTGCCTATGGAGCATGTGATTAGCACTGCCCGGCAGTTTGCAGAAAATGCTGCTGCAACTCAAGGAAAATCTATGATTATCATAGGTGCAGGCGTCAACCACTGGTATCATACCGATATGATTTACCGAAGTGCAATTAACATGCTTGTTTTCTGCGGTTGTGTGGGACAATCCGGAGGTGGCTGGTCTCACTATGTAGGACAGGAAAAACTCAGGCCACAGACAGGATGGTTACCTCTTGCATTCGCCCTTGATTGGAATAGGCCTCCCAGGCAAATGAATACCACTTCCTTTATGTATATGCATACCGGACAATGGAAATATGAGAAACTGAGGATGAGGGAGATACTTTCGCCTCTTGCTGATAAGAGTGAATGGGAGAATTTGTCACTCATTGATTGTAATATCAGGTCAGAACGAATGGGTTGGCTTCCATCTGCTCCCCAAATGAATACTAACCCGCTTAGTATTGCCGCCAAATCAAAATTGGATGAAATTTCTCCTGAAGATTACATCATAAAAGGAATGAAAAGCGGTGATCTTGCTTTTGCCGCAGAGGATCCCGATAGCCCACAAAACTTCCCAAGAAATCTGTTTGTCTGGCGATCTAACCTGATAGGTTCAAGTTCAAAGGGAATGGAATACTTTATGAAGCATATGCTTGGTGCTCAGAATAGTCTTCAGGGTAATGATTTAAAATCCCTTGGTCTTCCTCTACCCAAAGAGGTAAAATGGCATGAAGAAGCTGCCGAAGGCAAACTTGATTTATTGGTAACCATAGATTACAGGATGTCGACAACAGGTCTGCATAGCGATATTTTGCTTCCAGCTGCTTCATGGTATGAGAAAAACGATCTCAGCACTACCGATATGCATCCATTCATCCATCCCTTTTCGAAAGCTGTTGACCCTGTGTGGGAATCGAAGAGTGATTGGGAGATTTTTAAAGGTATTGCAGCAGCATTCGCAAAACTTGTTCCAGGACATCTTGGTGTGGAGACTGATATGGTATTGCAACCTCTACAACATGACTCGCCAATGGAGCTATCAGAAACTACCGATGGCATTGATTGGAAGCAAACTGGAGTTGAAATAAAACCAGGAATTAATTTCCCTAAAATAATCCCTGTTGAACGCAATTATCCATCGGTATATAATAGGTTCACTTCTTTAGGACCTTTAATGAAAACCATTGGGAATGGTGGTAAAGGCATGGCATGGAATACTGAAGATGAGGTAGATTTCCTTGCCAAACTTAACGGAACAGTAAAAGATGGGGAGACAAAAGGATTACCTGAGATTGTTACCGATATACAGGCAGCAGAAGTCATCTTATCATTGGCACCGGAAACCAATGGTCATGTAGCTGTTAAAGCATGGAAGTCACTTGAGTCAATTACCGGACGACAACATTCTCACCTGGCCCTTGCAAGAGAAGATGAAAAAATCAGATACCACGATTTGCTTTCACAACCTCGTAAAATAATTACTTCTCCAATCTGGAGTGGGATAGAATCAGAACATGTTTCATACAACGCCGGATACACCAATGTGCATGAACTAATACCATGGAGGACTATCACCGGCCGGCAAACTCTCTATCAGGACCACCCATGGATGATTGCTTTTGGAGAAAATATGGTTACATATAAGCCACCTATTGATACTAAAACCATTCAGGAGGTGATCGGGTCGATGGGCAAAGAAGAGAAATACATTATCATCAACGTAATGACCCCTCATAACAAGTGGACAATTCACTCCTCATGGTCTGACAACCTGGTCATGTTAACTCTTGGCAGAGGAGGGCCTGTTGCATGGATGAGTGAGGACGATGCTAAAGCTACAGGATTGGTTGATAACGACTGGATTGAAGTTTTCAACAGTAATGGTGTTTCAGTGGCCCGACTTATTGTTTCACAAAGAATTCCAAAGGGAGCTCTTATAATGTACCATAATCAGGAGCGCACGGTAAATATGCCAATCAGCCAATTGTCGGGCCACAGAGGTGGAGTTCACAATTCTATTGAGCGCTTATGTGTGAAACCTACTCACATGATTGGTGGATATGCACAACTTGCATATTCATTTAACTACTATGGCACTATAGGATCAAACCGTGATGAATTTGTAATAGTTCGGAAATTGTCGAAGGTCGAATGGAAAGATGAGGAAATTAATCAATTAACAACCAACGTCAGCAAGCCATGAAAATACAAGCACAAATAGCAATGATACTCAACCTCGACAAGTGTATAGGTTGTCATACTTGTTCGGTTACCTGTAAAAATGTGTGGACAACCCGTAAGGGTGTTGAGTATGTTTGGTTTAATAATGTTGAGACCAAACCGGGCAGAGGTTATCCAACTGATTGGGAAAACCAGGACAGATACAAAGGCGGATGGACTCTCGATGCTTCCCGCCTTAAATTGCGATTAGGATCGAAAGCCGGTGTTATGAAAAACATTTTCTCGAATCCATTCCTGCCTACAATTGATGATTATTACGAGCCGTTCACTTTTAATTATAGTGTCTTACATTCTTCATCAAGATATGCAACACCTCCGTCTGCCAAACCATATTCCATGCTTACAGGTGAGCCAATGGAAAAGATTGAGAAAGGGCCAAATTGGGAAGATGATCTTGGCGGAAGTTTCAGTGAGAGAAGTGAAGAGAAGAATTTTGATGACGTGGAGAAGGAAATATACGGCAAGTTTGAAAATGCATTTATGATTTACCTTCCCCGCTTATGCGAACATTGCCTTAATGCTTCATGCGTTGCTTCTTGTCCTTCAGGAGCAATTTACAAAAGAGAAGACGATGGGATTGTATTGATAGATCAGAACAGATGCCGCGGTTGGCGTCAGTGCATCAGTGGTTGTCCATATAAAAAGGTCTATTTTAATTGGAAGACTAAACGGTCGGAAAAATGCACTTTCTGTTACCCGAAAATAGAGAATGGCGATCCAACTATATGTAGTGAAACATGTGTCGGCAGAATACGCTATATTGGAGTCATGCTTTATGACGCTGAGAAAATTGCTAAGCATGCATCAGTTGAATCACCGGTAGACCTTTATAAGTCACACCTCGATTTGTTCCTTGATCCTCACGATGAAAAGATTATTGCTGAGGCGGAGCGTCAGGGCATTCCAAATAATTTCATAAAAGCTGCGCAGAATTCACCAATCTACAAGATGGCAGTGGAGTGGAAAGTAGCTTTCCCTTTGCATCCGGAATATCGGACATTACCAATGGTTTGGTACACTCCTCCATTATCCCCTATTCAGGAACAGGTACAAAGTGGTAACCTGGGAATGAATGGAATGATACCTGATGTTGATGATATGCGCATTCCGCTTAAGTATCTGGCAAATATGTTTACAGCGGGTGATGTTAAACCTATACGCGAAGCACTTGCACGAATGCTGGCTATGCGTGCTTATATGCGTGAAAAAACAGTCAATAATAAGATTAACACCGAAGTGCTCGAGGGTACAGGCCTTACGCCGGAAGTAACAGAAGAGATGTATAGATACATGGCTATTGCCGATTACGAAGACAGATATGTAATTCCTATATCACATCGGGAATATGCTTTTGATGCATTTGGCGATAAGTCGGGTTGTGGCTTTTCTGATGGCGAAGGATGTGGCAGTATGGAAGTTCGCTTAAAAGACCTTTTTGGAGGAATTTAAAATGAATAAAACATATAAACTGCTTTCACTTTTACTGAGTTATCCTGACGAGGAAATCTACGAGTTGGTACATGATGCTGAATCTGTTCTCGTGGAAGATCATTTACTTAATCTGGATGCTGTACACAGAGTATCTGATTTCTGCAACTACTTTTCATCCAGGACGCTCACAGAATGGCAGGAACACTATGTGCAACTGTTCGATTATTCACGAAGTGTATCGCTGCATCTATTTGAACATCTGCATGGTGATTCAAAAGACAGAGGACAGGCTATGATTGATCTTATTCGCTTTTACGAAGAGGAAGGTTATAGTCTTACAAAGTCGGAATTACCAGATTATCTGCCTGTATTTTTGGAATTCCTTTCTCTCAATACACCCGAAAAAGCGGCCACCTTGCTAGCTGATGTCATTAATATAATTGGTGTGATACATCATAAACTAGTTGCAAAAGAAAATCCTTTCAGGCACCTGCTATATGCTGTAATGAGTCTTTCGGATGTAAAGGCCGATGAAACAAAGATTACAATGCTTTCATCTAAAATGACCGAAGTTAATCTTGATGAAGCATATGAAGAGGAGCCAATAACATTTGGTTGCCAAAATTCACCTGAGTATAAACAAGAAACACGATAAAGTATGGACCACTTTTTCAACAATCTGTTTTTCACTTACCTGCCTCATATTGCCATGACTTTATTCTGGTTTGGGGTGATTACAAGAATAGTAAAAACATCGCGTTCCATTCAGGCTGAATCCAGCCAGTTCCTTAAAAAGAGCGGCCAGCGTGTAGGTGGTAATCTCTTTCATTACGGAATAATCCTGGTGTTTATCGGACATTTTACCGGACTATTTACTCCCCCAGATCTATATCATGTAATTATGTCAACCGAAACCAAAAAGGTTTTAGCCGTTGCAATGGGCTCAGTATTCGGCACTGCTGCACTGGTGGGTATAATTATATTGATTTACAGGCGTGTAAGTATAACCCGGATAAGAAAAAATAGCAGTCCCCAAGATATACTATTACTATTACTACTTTTTACAGAAATGGTATTGGGTATTATTTCCATCTTCACCACAGCAGGTGCTTCAGTTGAGAACTATGCAGCGTTGGGAGAATGGGCCCAGAAAATAGTAACATTCCAGCCTGATGCAGGAGCAGTGATTGCTGATCATAGCATTAATTATAAGCTCCACATCATTATTGGGTTGTTCATTTTTATGATATTCCCTTACACTAAACTCATGCATATGTGGGTAGCACCTCTTGCTTATTTCTTCAGATCAAGTTGGCAAATGGTGCGCAGAGGATTTAGATCATCCACACATTTTTGATATTCCATTTTTGCTTAATTTTGAGCACTTTGGAGATCCATTAATGAAAAAACTTTTAGATACTCTTAAACACCTCGTTTTTCTATTCTTTATCCTCATATGCATTAGTACGAAAGCACAACCTTGGAATGTTGACTCCGTACTATCTGCTCTTGATGCATCGCTGGCTTTAAAAACCACTTTCGAGAAAGCTAAGCTCAACAAAATTGATGATGAAAGGATTAAATTTTATCAGTTAAATGATGTAGAGAAGCCTGCAAGATATAAGCAGGCTGAGACTCTTTATGAAGAATATAAGTCGTATCATTTTGATTCCGCATTTCATTATGCTTTGATTTTGAATACCCTGGCGTTTGAAAGTGCAGACCCGGAAAAAATCGCCTCTTCAAAAATAAGAATGGGTTTTATTCTTCTTTCTTCAGGTCTCTTTAAGGAAGCTATCGATACGATGCTAACAGTTGAGGTTTCTGGTATAAGCCATCCTCTAAGGATTGAATACTATTCAAATCTGGGAAGAATGTACCATGACTTATCAGATTATAATAAGTCACCATATTATACACCAATCTATAATCAGAAAGGAAATGAGTATCTTGAAAAAGCCATCCAACTGATTGAACCTGGTTCAGTTAGGTATCTGATGTTGCGTGGGGCTGAACAGTTAAAATCGGAACAATTTGAGAGTGCCCGTAAGACTTTTCAAAGAGTTTACCAAAATCATTCACTTACCGACCATCAAAGAGCAATTGCAGCATCAACACTTGCATATATTTACACCAGGATTAAAAAGGAAGAGCCGGCAATTTACTATCTGGCTTTAGCTGCAATCTATGATATAAGATCATCAACCAGAGAAACTGTAGCACTTCGAAATCTTGCTAATCTTTTATATAAGAAAGGAGATGTTGAGAGAGCATACAGGTTTGTGAAAATTGCTCTCGAAGATGCTGAATTTTATAATGCACAACACAGGAAACTAGAAGTAGGTAATGTTTTACCGATTATTGAAGGTCAGCAATTATCGAAAGCAGAGTATCAAAAACAGCAACTGTGGTATTTTCTTGCAGGCATTTCATTACTAGTTATCATCGCAGTAGTACTTTTAGTTATTACTGTAGGGCAATATCACAAATTGAGAAAAGTAAAAGAACTACTGCTCACAACAAATCACAACCTCAAAGAAAGCAATAAGCTATTACACGATTCGAATAGAATTAAAGAAAAATATATTGCTTATTATTTCAATATAAATGCCGGACATATTGAGCGCATTGGACGAATTCAAACTACTATACAACGAAAGCTCTCACTTAAGCAATATGAATCACTTGCCGATTTTGCAAATCATGACCTTAATCTTAAGAAAGAAACAGAAGAATTGAATATTAATTTTGATAAAATTGTTCTCAGTTTATTTCCGAATTTTATAACCGAATTTAATAAGTTGTTTGAACCTGAAGATCAGATTGTGCCCAAGGAAGGTGAGCTCCTGAACAAGGAGCTAAGAATTTTTGCATTAATCAGGATGGGCATTTCCGACAATGAAAAGATTGCACGAATACTCAATTATTCTGTCAACACTATTTACACATACAAGACAAGAATCAGGAATAAATCGAGAGTTTCAAACAACGAATTCGAAGAATATCTGATGAAAATTGACAGTTAATCCTACGCGGTTACCATATACTGTCTATATATTTCGCCGAGCAATTAATTTGAAACCATTGTAAATAGGGCACTCCAAAATCATCAAGATTTTAGACGTCTATATTTACGCATGAACTTTTGGTATACCCAAAAACGAGGGATAGTTTTGCCTTTGAATACACATAAACAACCAAAACAATCATTCATTATGAATAAAAACTTAAGAACAAAGGTGCTTTTATGCCTCATGTTTTTGCTTCCGGTTATGTGGTCGGGTTGCAACAAACAAGATGATGGCGAGGTTACTGCCCCTATTACCATTTACGAGAAGGTTGGTGGCACATGGAACATGCTAACTTTGAAGATGATTGATGAAACAGCTAAATCTGCGGGTATCAAACCTGAAGAAATGGTAATTACCGATCAGTTCAATTTTGGTAGTTTCGGCCTAATGCTCAACCTTGATGAGAGTAACCAACCAACCACATTCAGTGTTTTGGGAGACGCACCAGAACTTATAATTAAAGAGGGTTATTGGGACCTTGACAAGAGCTTCCCTGCTGCCGATGGTACTCCTATAGTTATTACTCTATATTCTGATACCGAAAAAACCTTGGCTGCCAATCAACTACAAATAACATCAATGCCAGGTGCTACACCCCAAATGGAATTGCGATTAACTCATTCAAGTGAAGGAGTCGCATATATGACTTACCAATACACTCTTGTGTCAGCCAATTAAATGTAACCTACAATGAAGAAGATAATTTATTCGCTTTTAGTCGTTTTTACACTTCCGTTTTATGCTAAGGCACAAACCCAGGAAGCCGGCGACATTTATAAGATATGGACCAACCCGGTAGTTTATAATTTCGACGAACAAGTTTCGTGGTATTTTGACCTTTCCGGAACAACTTTTACACCAGGGCAGGACCTATATATTTGGATTTGGTCGCCAACTGAACCTGATGCTGGCAATTGGGAAAATTCATCCGATTTTGCAAAGCTCACTTATGTAGATAATATGGTATGGAGATTCAATCTTACACCGACTGAATATTTTAATCAAACGCCTGAACAAATAGCTGAAAGTGCTGGATTCTGGTTAAGATTGAAAAATAAAACAGGAACGCTCCAGTCGGGGGTTTCCAATGTACCTATAACTGATTTCTCCGAATTTGCAAATTCTGGAGAGCAGTTTAAACAATACCCTGAGAAGTTTTACCTCAACGAACCTATGAGTATTCTCTTCAATGCAAATTTATTACCGGCCTTTGAAGGAGCTATTAGTGTTCACATGCATGCAGGCTTGAATAATTGGGATATTCAGCAGGAATATCAAGTTTGGCTTCCTGAAATAGTTGAGAAGACAAAGCTTGTTGACATGGGAAATGGAATTTATCGCAAAGACCTAATCCCGGGTGAATATTTTAACGCTCCCGAAGGCTATGTGATGAATGTTATGAACTTCCTGTTTGTAAAGGACGATTGGGCAGCAACCAGTCCTGACTTTATACTTTACGCACCTGACGTTCCAATTCCTCCAGATCCTATTTTGAGCTTTTTCCCTCTGAAAATGAGTGTTGAAGACTTTATGGTAATAACTCGCCAATATAACCTTCCGGGTCAGAGATTAAATTATTCAATAACAGGTGGATCAGTAACACTTACAGGTGATTTTATTGGAAATATGGATAGTCAAAAGGCTTTCATTAACCTGTTGGGAAACTATGGCTCCATGGATATTACAAAATTATCAGTAACCATTAAAGACCAATTAGGAAACGTAATTTTTGAAGGTGACCTTCCACTTGTTAAGAAAGATTAGTCAACCACCAAAACAAACAGCAAATAACTTCCAGTTATGAATTTTAAAAATTTTATAAACAAACATATACTTCTTACCCTGCTGGTTATAATCTCAGGTATAGGAGTCAAGGCTCAGAATATTACTGCTACCGGTAGAGTTACCGACACCAGAAACGAACCCCTTCCCGGAGTTACGATTATGGTAGTGGAAAATCATACAGGTACAGTAACTGACCTAAACGGTAACTTCTCACTGAAATGCGATCAAGGAACAACTTTGCGCATTTCGTTTGTCGGATTTGTGACACAAAATGTACCTGCTGCACCAGTAATGAACATACAATTAGCTACTGATGAGATATCACTCACAGGTGCCGAAGTAGTTGGTGTTGGATATGGCACTATGCGAAAAACAGACCTCACAGGAGCCATTACTTCTGTTGAAGCTGAAGATTTCAAAAAAGGTATAGTAACTTCTAATGAGCAACTATTGCAAGGGCGTGTGGCAGGCTTAACAGTAATTTCAGGTGGTGGTAATCCTGCTGCTGGTTCCTCAATGAGATTAAGGGGCGGCACATCGCTTTCAGCAAGCAACGGCCCACTAGTAGTAATCGATGGTGTCCCGGGCGCTGACTTCAATACAATTCAATCAAGTGAAATTGTCTCAATAGATGTGCTTAAAGATGCTTCTGCATCTGCAATATATGGTTCCCGTGGAGCAAACGGCGTTATTATTGTGACCACTAACCGTGAACGCATTGGAAACGCTATGGAATACAGCACTTCTTTTGCAATTGGCAAAGTTGCTAAAAATCTTGACCTTCTCTCTGCTGACCAATGGCGAAATTACGTGAGAACTAACGACATCACGAATGCCGTTGATTACGGTGGAAACACTGATTGGCAGGACGAACTACAACGAACTGCTTTTACACAGACTCACACGCTGAGCTTTAGCTCGGGCAGTGAAAACAGTGGCTACAGGGCTTCCTTTAACTTCCTTGATAACGAAGGAGTAATAAAGAAAAGTTTTATGAACCGCATGGGCATTGGCCTATCGGCTTATCAGTATGGACTTAATAATAGACTGAAACTGGAATTCAATCTTCATGCAAACACAGATAAATGGTCGAATATAGATAACTCCATATTCCAGCGTGCCTATAACCTGAATCCTACACTACCTGTTATGCAAAATGGCAAGTACACTCAAATAGGAGGAACAAACAATAACAATCCGGTTGAAGTTCTTGAAAACCGTACGGATGAAAATACGCGTCGCCGAATGTTAGGTTTTGGTAAAGCAGAACTTGAAATTTTTAAAGGCTTGAAGGGAATTGCCAACGTGTCATATGAGTTTAATGGAGCTAATGGAAGCTTCCACCTTCCCTCCTATGCATTCTATGGCATAACCGATAAAGGTTATGCCCGCCGCAGTAATGCTGAGTATTTTACTAAGCAACTTGAAACATATCTCAATTACGAGACCGAAATTACTGACTTCCTGAAACTTAACGCATTAGGTGGATACTCTTATCTCGAAAACATTTATTCAGGCTTTGGTTCAGAAAGACGCGGATTTGATACTGATATGTTTGGCTCTGATAATTTGGGAGCAGGTCAGGATTATCGCGCCGGAGATGTTTATTCATATAAAGGACAGGCCAAACTAATTTCTTTCTTTGGACGTGTAAACCTGAATGCATATGAGAAGTACATGTTGACGGCTACTCTCCGTCAGGATGGTTCGTCAAGATTTGGCTCGAACAATAAATGGGGTTTATTCCCATCGGTTTCAGCAGGGTGGCGTGTAAGCGAAGAAGCTTTCATGGAGGGCACAAAAAGCTGGTTGTCATATCTTAAATTAAGAGCAGGTTACGGCATTACCGGTAATCAGGATGGTATTGGCGAATACAAGTCATTATTCCTTTTGGGAGCCGGCGGTGCATCATACTTTGATGCTGTTAGCGGAACCTGGAAACAATCATACGGCGCTGTTCAGAATCCTAATCCTAACCTGAAATGGGAATCTACAGCACAAGCTAACATTGGTTTGGACTTTATATTGTTCAATATGCTCAATGGTACTTTAGAAGTTTACTCTAAGAAAACCAGTGATCTTCTATATACTTATCAAGTTCCACAGCCCCCATATTTGTATGGAACAATGTTGGCTAACGTAGGCAACCTTACAAACGAGGGTATCGAACTCTCACTTAACAGTACCTTATATCGTAACAACGACCTTAGTGTTGGAGCTAATTTGACTTTTGCTGCTAACCGCCAAACAGTTGATAAGCTATCGAATGAGCTTTACCAAACTGATGTAGTTTACTCCGGTTCATTGCATAACCTCACCGGAATGTCGAATACTTTTTCTCAAATTTTAAAAGAAGGATATGCTGTTGGAACATTTTGGGGTCCGAAATACGAAGGTCTTGATGAAAATGGCAATTTCATTCTGGCCGAAGGTGGAGCACAGGTTATTGGCAATGCACAACCCGATTTTACTTTGGGCTTTGGCATGGATTTCACCTATCGCGACTGGTATTTAAATTTCTTCGGATATGGTATGTTCGGGCAAGATGTTCTGAATGCTACTGCAATGGAAATCAGTTATCCGGGACGACTCCCTGCTTATAATGTCACAGATTCATTTTTGGAATCCGGAATCAAGTCCGACCCCTTATATTCAAGCTTTTGGCTGCAGGATGCTTCATTCTTCAGACTTCAAAGTGCAACACTGGGCTATAACTTCCCGGTAAATGTAATTGGAATTAATAGTATCAACTGCTTTGTGACAGGCGAAAACCTCTTCATTCTCACAAAATATGAAGGTATTGACCCTGAAGTAAACATTGACGGATTGACATCACCAGGTATTGATATGCTGAACTATTATCCAAAAGCACGCACAATAATGCTTGGACTGAAAGTTAACTTCTAAAATCAACCATGAATTACAAAAAAGAAAACTCATGAAAGTTAAATCTATAATAGCATTAAGTTTTGTAATGTTGTTTACAACAGCATGTACCGATCTTGATGAAACCCTATATGATAGGGTTGAAGCTGATAATTACGGAAAATCAGCGGGCGAAATAGAGACCATTGTTGGTCGCGCTTATGCCTCTTTACGCGGATTTAGTGATGCCTCCTCAGGTGGAACACATGCTTATCCCGCTTCAGAATACGTATACTTCCTCACCGCAATTACATCAGATGAAGCTGCATTGCCAACAAGAGTAGGTGGCGACTGGTATGATGGTGGTCAATATCTTGATTTACAATATCACACTTGGACACCTGACAATAAGGTAATATGGAGTGCTTGGAAATATAACTTTGCAGGTATCTCATCGGTTAACGCAGTAATGTATCAAGTGGAGCAATCAGGATTGACAGATGATGAGAAAAGCAAGATATATGCTGAGTTGAGAGCTATTCGCGCTTATTATTATTATAATTTGCTCGATCTTTTTGGAAATGTACCTATTATTACTGACTATAAAGTAACAGATCTTCCTGCAAATTCAACAAGTGAGCAGGTTTATGACTTCATTGAAAACGAGTTGCTAGAGGTTATTGACATGCTGCCAACAACTGGATATGGCAGGATGACACAAAATGCAGGCAACATGCTTTTGGCAAGGCTTTATCTCAATTCAGAAGTATATATCGGTCAACCACGCTGGCAGGACTGCATTAATGTAGCCGACAAGATTGACGGAACCTTAGAAGCTGATTTCTATGTTAACTTCCAAACAAATAATGAAGTTTCAAGAGAGATCATTTTTGCAATACCTTACGATCATAAAGCAGGTACCGTGGGCAATTATATGCCATCGATGACCTTCCATTATGAACAAAAATGGGCATTTTCACCAACAGGAGCTTACCAGTGGTGCGGTAATGGAATGAGCGCAAAGCCTGGCATTTATGGTATGTTTGATGAAAACGACATTCGCCGGAAGTCTGTACTGATTGGAGATCAAATAAATTTATCAACCGGATCAGTCATTATTATGCCGGCATCAGGTGAGCCACTTTCTTATACCGATACTATTACCGATATAACCAATGCAAAGCAGAATGAAGGAGGCAGGTTATTCAAGTATGAGGTTCGCCCAGATGATGCGTGGGAAAGAGATAATGATCTTGTAATCATGCGTTATGCTGAAGTTCTTATGATGAAAGCTGAATGTTATGTTAGGTTAGGCTCTCCGGCATCTGCCCGACCATTGGTTGAGCTTGTAAGAAGTCGTGCTGGCTTATCAACACCCAGCGATATTACTTTAGAGTTCCTTAACTTAGAACTTAAGAAAGAGTTTCTTTTCGAAAGTCATCGCAGAACCGATAATATCCGCTTTGGTACCTTCTTTGAACCATGGTGGAACAAATCAACTACCCCTTCTTACAGAAGGATCTTCCCAATCCCGTCATTTGAATTACAAAAGAATTCAAATTTAGTTCAAAACACGGGATACTAGGAGTACTAACAATTTCGATCGAAGCCGGCCGGCATTTACCGGCCGGACTTGATCGACAATGATCAGTTATAGCTGGTTAACGATGCCTGAAAATGTAATAGCTTAGGATAATAATATGGACTTGATAGCCATCAGTAAATCTCAATGGGAGAGATTAATTAATGTGAGACCTTAACAATTAGTGAATACTATATGCTGCAGTAGGTGCAGTGCCGGAATAATAAAAAAAAATGAAACTACTTACAACCATTGCAGTTGCTTTAATAATAGCCATGTATTCCTGTGCAAAGGAGGATCCTGCACCTGGAAATATCGTTAAGGAATTCAATCCCGTGCCTGTTGTTAAAACCAACGATCTGCCATTGTATGCACACTATATGCCATGGTTTGAGGACAGGAGCACTTCTAACAATGGAAACTGGGGTTGGCATTGGACAATGAACAATCAAAATCCTGATATTATTCTTGAAGACAACCGGAGGCAAATTGCCTCACACTATTATCCATTAATTGGGCCCTATGCCTCCAGCGATCCCGACCTACTTGAATACCACCTCCTCCTAATGAAATATTCAGGAATTGATGGAATTTTAATCGACTGGTATGGCACTTATGATGTATACGATTATGCTATGAACAAGCGAAATACAGAAGCCCTGGTAGAGAAAATTGAGAAAGTAGGACTTAAGTTTGCCATAGTTTATGAAGATGCAACTGTAAAAAATATAATTCAACAAACTAGCGAAGAAGACGGACGTTCAATTGCCCGCATGGATATGGTTTATCTGCAACAAAAATTTTTCTCAAAAGAATCATATATTACTGTGGATGGAAAACCTTTACTCCTTGTTTTTGGGCCAAACCATTTCAATCAACCTACCGATTGGGATTTTGTAATGAGTGTTTTTTCTAATAAGCCTTGCTTTATGCCACTTTGGAGTAGAAGTGGTGAAACAGGCTCAGCTACTGGTGGTGAATTCATTTGGGTGGACCTTGTGAATGTAGATGAAAAGTATGCAACTGCTTCATCACATAACTATTTTGGGGGTGGAGCATGGCCCGGATTCCACGACTTTTATAAAGAAGGTGGAGCAGGAACTGGATACTTTTACATTGACCACTCCAATGGACAGGTCTGGCGTAATCTTCTGCAAAAAGCACTAGATAATAAACAACATATAAAATTCCTTCAGTTAATTACCTGGAACGACTTCGGTGAAGGCACCATAATTGAACCTACAAGAGAGTTTGGGTACTCCTATCTTGAAGAACTTCAACAATTTACCGGACTTGATTATGATATTTCACAACTAGAGTTTATTACAAAGCAATACAACCTCCGTAAAAGATATAAGTCAGATATTAAATCGCAACAATCACTTGACCAGGCCTTTTACTACTGGGTATCGCTGCAGCATTCAAAAGCGCAAAATATAATTGATAGTTTAGACAACCTCTCAAAATAAAAAGGAAGAATGAAAAGTTACATTAAATGTTTAACACTGCCCATATTACTGATTATGCTGGTTACTTCTTGCAATCCTAAACCACAACAATTCGTTATTGCTTCTCCTGATGGCAATATTGAGGTTACTGTTAAACAGGATAAAAAGAGAATATACTACTCTGTTACAAAACTTGGCAAACCCGTATTATATGATTCACAGCTTGGGTTTATACTAAATAAAGATGATGACTTCTCTGAAAATTTTCACATCATAAAGGTCGATACTTTATTTATTGATGAAACATGGGAACAACCTTGGGGTGAATCTAAAACTGTAATCAACAAATGCAATGAACTTAAGGTCCAGTTACAGGAGCTTACAGAAACCGGAAGATTGCTGAATATCTACTTCAGAGTTTTTGATGATGGTTATGGTTTTAGATATGAGTTCCCTGAGCAACCCAATTTGAAAGACTTTGAGATCGCTGCCGAAATAACAGATTTTCAGTTTCCTGATAAAGCTATGTCCTGGTGGATACCGGCTTATGGCGATGAGTTTTACGAGCATTATGCCAAACATACTTCCATAGGTAAAATGGATACTGCAAGCACACCAATAACAATTGAGACTACTGATGGAAAATATTTGGCAATTCACGAGGCAAATCTTACAGATTATGCTAAGATGAACCTCTATCCTATTGATTCATTAACACTAAAATGCGACTTATCACCTTGGAGCAATGGAGTTAAAGTTTATGCATCCACTCCATTTTTAAGTCCTTGGCGCACAATGATAATCGCAGAAAACATTAACGAATTGGTAACGTCAAACATTATGCTCAACCTTAATGAGCCATCACAAATTGAAGATGTTTCATGGATAAAACCTGGCAAATATCTTGGAATCTGGTGGGAAATTCATTTAGGCAAATACACTTGGTCGAGTGGTGAAAAACATGGAGCTACCACCGAAAACACTATTAAATATATTGATTTTGCTGCAGAAAATGGTTTTGATGGTGTATTGGTTGAAGGCTGGAATATTGGTTGGGATGGTGATTGGACGCAAAATGGTGCAACACTCGATTTCACTAAACCATATCCAGATTTTAACATCGCAAAGATTACCGAATATGCTAAATCAAAAGGTGTAGAACTTATCGGACATCATGAAACAGCCGGAATGGCAACAAATTATGAAAATCAACTTGACAAAGCATATGATTTCTATAAGAAGTATGGCGTGAGAGTTGTAAAAACGGGATATGTTAACCCGTTGCTTGATAATAAGGAACTCCATGATGGACAATTCGCAGTCAGGCACTATCGTAAAGTTATTGAAACTGCTGCTAAATATGGGATTGTAATTGACAACCATGAGCCGGTTATGCCCACAGGTTTACAAAGAACATGGCCAAATCTTATGACTCAGGAAGGAATTAGAGGACAGGAATACGATGCATGGTCGAAAGATGGTGGTAACCCACCAGAGCATACAACCGTTTTCCCTTTTGTAAGAGGATTAGCCGGTCCAATGGACTTCACTCCCGGCACATTTAATTTTAATAATCCTGTTAACCCGGGCACAAGAGTACAAACCACTATCGCCAAGCAATTAGCCTTATACGTTGTGGTTTACAGTCCATTACAAATGGCATCTGATGCTCCCCAAAATTATGCAGGCGTTAAAGCTTTCGATTTCATTAAATCGGTTCCTGCTGATTGGGAACAAACATACGTGGTAGATGCAAAAATTGGAGATTATGCAATATTTGCACGCCAGAAAAGAGATTCCGAAAATTGGTATCTTGGGGCAATAACTGATGAGAACTCGAGAGAACTGCTAATAGATTTTTCTTTTCTTCCGGCAGGCAAAACATTCAAAGCAAAGATTTATGCTGATGGTCGGGACGCTGATTGGGAGAATAATCCAACCTCAGTTGAAATTACAGAAATGGAAGTTTCATCGTCTAAAATCCTTCCGGTTAAGTTAGCCCCGGGAGGTGGATGTGCAATAGAATTGACAATTCTGTAATTACTATTAGCTTCCTGCTTTCAGCTCTGTGGTCTTCCGGATGCTCTGTCACTGGCTTGATGTAATCAGCTTGGTTGATAGATGAGGGTAAATGATGTGATATGTCAAGTGAGGAAAGCTTGACAAAAGGTTGATTTTTATTGTGTGATTTGTGGTGATGAGAGACTGTCTTCGGGAAGACAGTCTCTTTGTTTTATTTTAAGTATCGTTACAATCTATTGGCTAATTACCAACTAATGCTGTTCTTTTAAAATCAACCTTAAAGAAGTGTCTCTGGTGAAAAACAGCCATGACCAGTTAATGAAGATAACAAGCTTATTTCTGACACTCAGTATAAGCATTAAATGGAGAAACATCCATATAATCCAGGCAAAGAACCCTTTGAACTTTAAGTATGGAAGGTCTACAACAGCCTTTTTTTTACCAATCGTTGCCATAGTACCTTTATCGCGATATTCAAACTCTTTTAAATTTTTGCGCTCAAGCATTCTCTTAATATTTCGGGCCAGATTACGTGCTTGGTTAATTGCGACATTAGCGACCTGAGGATGACCAGATGGATATTTTGGTGTTTCCATATATGCCACATCTCCCACTGCATAAATATCATCATACCCAATTATGCGGTTATATCTGTCAACCAAGTATCTACTTCTAAAAATTATCTCATTATTCAAACCTTCTATTATATTCCCTCTGACTCCAGCCGTCCATATTACCTGTCTGCTTTTAATTTGTTCACCATTGTTTAGATCTACAATATTACCATCATAATTTTTGACCATCACATTTGTTACAATCTCAACTCCCATTGATTTAAGATACTTTTCAGAAGCTACTTTAGCTGTATCACTCATAGAATTAAGAGTATGGGAACTTCCTTCGATAAGAATTATTCGTAATCTACTGAAATCAAATCTTGGGTAATCTTTGGGTAATATATTGTTTCTGATTTCTGCAAAGGCGCCGGCAAGTTCAACACCAGTTGGACCAGCTCCAATAATAACTAAATTAAGCAGGTACTCTTTCTCCGCCTCGGGAATTGAAATCAGACTTTCGAAATTCTGAAGGATATTATTTCGAATTTTAATGGCATCGTAGGTGGATTTAAGTGAAAAGGAGTTTTGCTCAATTAATTCATTATTAAAGAAATTAGTCTTGCAGCCGGTTGCAATTATAAGTATATCATAACCAAAATTACCTATATCCGTTTCGATGATCTTAGCAGAACTTTCTATTTTTTTTACTTCGGTCATCCTTATTTGGGTATTGTTTCTGTTCTGAAGAATTTTCCTTAATGGAAATGAGATGCTTCCAGGTTCTATTTGGGATGTTGCCACCTGATAAAAAAGAGGTTGAAACTGATGATGATTGAGTTTATCAATTAACAATACGTCGAAGTTATCTTCATCAATATGTTTGAGCAATTGGATTCCTGCAAAACCTGCGCCAACAACAATTACTTTTTTTCTTGTCTTTGCTTTCATTACCGATTGTACATTTTAACCCATGTAAACAAACTGAAAAATATATTGATTGTATTTAAAACGTTTAATTGTTATTTTTGCTATATCAAAGCTAATGACAACAAAAGATGGAGAACAAAACCACACAAACAAGCAACAGTAGACCACAGTCTTACAAAGCAACGATTTTAGGCATTATTCTAATTCTGATTGGCAGCCTTTATCTGGCAAAACAAGCCGGAATTCTTGATCCTGCAATATGGAGAGTTGTTTTTTCATGGCAGATGCTTTTAATTGCATTAGGAATAGTTAGTCTTGCTGAAAAGCAGTACGCCTGGGGAACTATTTTAATCGTTATTGGTGGTTTGTTTATGTATAATCGCTACACTGGTCATTTATTAGATTATATATGGCCGATTATAATAATCCTCGCCGGCTTAATCATCATATTCTTCCGTCCAAAAAATTTAGGATGGAACCGCCCTCCTTCCATTAATGATGGAGCAAAGAATATTGAAGGAACTTATTTAAATGAAACCGCAATTTTTGGTGGAAATGAACGAATGATGTACACCAGCAATTTTAAAGGCGGTTCAGTGGTTTCCATTTTTGGAGGATCGGATATTGATCTGACTAACTGTACTCTGGAACCGGAATCACCAGTTTCTGTAGAAATGACCTCCATTTTTGGCGGATCAACACTTAGAGTTCCTCCCGACTGGAATGTGATCATCGAAGTAACAAGTATTCTGGGAGGTTTTTCCGACAAACGGTTCAAAAGCAATGTTGACCCTTCAAAAACTCTGATTGTAAGAGGAGTCAGTATTTTTGGCGGCGGTGAAATTAAGAACTAATCTACACTAGGTAAATCGGGTAGTTTTGAAAGGTTTCTAAGGAAACGAACCTTATTGAAAGGTTCGGCAAACCTCATTAATCTGAATAATTCAATTTGAATAACCCGGGAGATCAGCATTCTTGCTTCTTCTTCCGTGAATGATTCCTTTTCAATCAGCCTATAGTATGTCTGAGAAGTTTCAGGAGGTTGGCTCTTCTCTAACTGTTTATCGATTATTGACTCGATGATTACCCGGAGTGTTTCTCTGTTTTTCATTACTGTATACAAGTATAGTTTATAGCAAAAGCGTTAAAAAGTAACTATCGGATTCCTAAAAAAAAAGGTGAAATGTTAATAAGTCTTTGGTCTCAGGTGTACCATTACACATCGGATTTACTGAAAATGTATAATTTTGTGGCTGATTAATTTTCTCTCCTGTGACTGAAATACTTGAACAACTTAATGGAGCACAAAAGAATGCGGTGATCTGCACAAACGGTCCGGTAATGGTTATTGCCGGCGCAGGTTCAGGCAAAACCCGTGTGCTTACTTATCGTATTGCTTACATGTTAAAACAAGGTATAGATCCTTTTAATATACTTGCTTTAACATTTACAAATAAGGCAGCCCGTGAAATGAAAGAAAGGATTACTCATTTAGTGGGCTCTACTGAATCCAGAAATGTATGGATGGGAACCTTTCACTCCATTTTTGCAAGAATACTAAGGATTGAAGGACATTTGCTGGGCTATCCTTCTAATTTTACTATATACGACACCGAAGATTCGAAAAGCATTATAAAATCGATTATCAAAGAGCTAAACCTTGATCCTAAGCAGTACACGCCCGGTCAGGTACTCAATCGAATTTCTTCTGCAAAGTCAAACCTATTATCAGCATCAGGATATAATCAGGACTCACAAATTCTGGAAGAGGATAACAGAGCGCAGAAACCCATGATTGGTGAAATCTACACTAACTATGAAATTCGTTGTTTCAAAGCAGGAGCTATGGACTTCGATGATCTACTGTTTAAAATGAATATCCTTTTGAGGGAATTTCCGGATGTCTTATACAAATACCAAAATAAGTTTAAATACATTTTGGTGGATGAATATCAGGACACAAATTATGCTCAATATCTGATTATTAAGCAATTGGCTGCACGGCATGAAAATATTTGTGTTGTAGGTGATGATGCCCAAAGTATCTATTCATTCAGAGGTGCCAACATCCAGAATATCCTGAATTTCAAGTCTGATTATCCTGATGTTAAAATATTCAAACTGGAACAAAATTACCGGTCCACTCAAACAATCGTCAATGCTGCAAATAGCGTAATTGCGAAGAATAAAGACCAGATTCAAAAGGAAGTTTGGACTGAAAATGAACCGGGTAATCCAATTCAGGTTCTTAAAGCTGCATCGGAAGTCGAAGAAGGTCAGAAGGTTGCCAACAGTATCTTCGAGATAAAAATGAATAATCAACAGCCTAACAGTGCATTCGCTGTTCTATACCGAACGAATGCTCAGTCAAGGGCCATTGAGGAATCATTACGAAAGCTTAATATCCCCTATCGCATATTTGGAGGTGTCTCTTTTTATAAAAGAGCTGAGATAAAGGATTTGCTCGCTTATTTCAGATTAGTAGTTAATCCTCTTGATGATGAAGCATTTAAAAGGATTATCAACTATCCGGCAAGAGGTATTGGTAAAACTACTCAGGAAAAAATTGAACTTGCTGCTGGTCAGCACAAATTAAGTAACCTTCATGTTGCCCTCGAACCAAGAAAATATATTGACGGCCTTCCCTCTGGAACTGCTTCAAAAATTGAACAGTTTGCAATCATGATACAAAGTTTGCATTACCAACTTGATAAAATCGATGCATACGATCTGGCACAAAAAATAACTATTAGTTCAGGTCTGATGACAGAGTTGATGTCAGATAAAACTGAAGAGGGAATTTCTAAATTTCAAAACTCAGAAGAGTTACTGAATGCCGTTAAAGAATTCACCGAAAGAGAGGAAAATGAGATCCCATTGATGGAGGGTGCTGAAGAGTTGAATAAAACCAAGTCATTAGATGTTTTTATGCAAGATATAGCTCTGATGACCGATGCTGATGATGATAAAGATAAAAATCCCAATAAGGTTGTTTTGATGACCATTCATGCAGCAAAAGGCCTTGAGTTCCCATATGTTTTTATTGTAGGACTTGAAGAAAACCTCTTCCCTTCAAATATGTCGTTAACTTCCAGAGCGGAGATTGAAGAAGAACGCAGACTGTTCTATGTTGCCATAACCAGGGCTGAAAAGAAAGTTACTTTATCTTATGCTGAAACTAGGTATCGTTGGGGTAATCTGACAGCTAATGAACCTAGCAGATTTCTCTCAGAAATTGATGAGCGTTTCATTGAAAAAAGCTTACGAAGGGTGCCTTACTCTCAGGGTGGTGCTACACAAAGAATGCAACAAACTCCGACTTTTATCAGGAAACCACTAAAGTCTGAACCTGACACAAACAGCATTTTTGAACCCAATTATGTAACTCCGGTTGAACAGATACAACCCGGAGTAAATGTGATTCATGAAAGATTTGGACAAGGGAAAGTTATTTCTGTTGAAGGTTCAGGTCCAAATACAAAAGCTACAGTGTTCTTTAATGGTATTGGTCAGAAACAACTTTTGCTGAAATTTGCTAAGCTGAAAGTTGTTTAATCAGAACCCAACTTCTGAAATTTCTTTAAAACTTGTGCTTTCTTTACAATTACAACGAAATTAAATGTTTGAGGGGATAATTTAAGTGCAAGTTGAACTTTATTTGATTTTTAGCATTATATTTGCAGTGTCTGTTTTGTATCTCCCTGCAGGCTTTTACTAGTATCGCCATTCGTATAAAATAATTAAGATAGCAGAGATAAATTATCTCAAACTGCTAAAACCCAGAAACCATTAAAAGAAGATCGCTAGACTTTGTAAAATTTATTTATGGATTATAACAGCACCCGCGAAAACCTCATTATACCTGAGTATGGACGCAATGTACAGAAAATGGTTGCTTATGTTATGACGGTAGAAGACCGTGAAAAAAGAACCACTCTTTGCAAAGCACTCGTTAATATTATGGCTCAGTTGCACCCTGAGCAACGCGACACCGCCGATTATCGGCACAAATTGTGGGATCACCTTTACATGATTTCCAACTTCAGGTTGGATGTAGATGGTCCATTTCCTGCTCCTTCTCCTGAAGAAAGAAAAGGACGCCCACAAAGGATTCCTTATCCGCAGGAAGTTATCAAGTTCAGGCCATATGGTAAGAACATAGCCAAAATGATTGAAAAAGCAACAACTTTTGAAGAAGGCCCAGAGAAAGATGCTTTAGTCAAAAATATTGCTAATCATCTTAAGAAATCATATCTTAACTGGAATCGTGACTCAGTAAACGATGAATTAATTACCAATCATCTTGCCGAGCTATCGGGTGGAAAACTAAAACTCAGTGAAGACACCCGCTTAACCCACACAAATGAATTATTGGCACGTAATGGCGGCCAACCCAATAACGCTTCTTTAGGTCAGAATCGGAAAAAGAAATTCAATCCCAAAGATAAGAATAGCAACTTCCGTGACATGCGTAATCGTAAAAAGAATTAACTTGCCCCATAAATATAGCATTTAAAAAAGCTTAATTATGGGTTCATTTATTATTGAGGGGAATTGCAAACTCTCGGGTGAGATTATTCCTCAGGGGGCTAAGAATGAAGCATTACAGATACTATGTGCTGTTCTCTTGACTCCCGAAAAAGTTACTATCCACAACATTCCTGAGATTCTTGATGTCAACAAACTTATCGAATTGTTGGGAGAAATGGGCGTTCAGGTTGAAAAGTTAGGGCGGGGAAGTTACAGTTTCAAAGCCGAAGAAGTTAAACTCGATTACCTAAAGTCAAACGATTTTAGAAAAAAAGGCGGAAGTTTGAGAGGATCAGTTATGCTGATAGGTCCATTGTTGGGCCGATTTGGAAAAGCATACATGCCTCAGCCGGGTGGAGATAAAATAGGACGGCGCAGACTCGATACACATTTTATAGGTCTTCAGAAACTGGGAGCAAAATTCGATTTTGAGAATGTTAATACCTTCTATAGTGTTACGACCAATGGATTGAAAGGTTGTTATATGTTACTGGACGAAGCTTCGGTAACTGGTACTGCAAACATTTTAATGGCTGCTGTGCTTGCTAAAGGTAAGACAACAATATTTAATGCAGCCTGCGAACCGTATCTGGTGCAATTATGTAAGATGCTAAATCGCATGGGGGCCAACATTTCAGGTGTCGGCTCTAATCTGCTTACAATTGAAGGTGTTGACTATTTGCATGGAACAGAGCATACGATGCTTCCTGATATGATTGAAATCGGAAGTTTTATCGGAATGGCCGCAATGACCCAGTCAAACCTTGTCATTAAAAATGTGAAATACCCTGAGCTAGGAATTATCCCTGATGTTTTCAAACGTTTGGGTATCAAATTGGAATTGGTAAATGATGACATTGTGATAGCAGGTCAGGATTGTTATGAGGTTGAAACATTCATGGATGGATCAATCATGACGATTTCAGATGCTCCTTGGCCAGGGTTCACTCCAGACCTTGTGAGTATTGCTTTGGTTGTAGCCACTCAGGCTAAAGGCAGTGTACTCATTCATCAAAAAATGTTTGAAAGCCGCCTTTTCTTTGTTGACAAGCTCATAGAAATGGGAGCACAGATTATTTTATGCGATCCTCATAGAGCAACTGTGATCGGCCTTAACAGACAGATAAATCTGAGGGGAATTGCAATGGCCTCACCTGATATAAGAGCTGGAGTGGCCTTATTGATAGCCGCACTCTCAGCAAATGGAAAAAGCAGAATTGATAATATCGAACAAATTGATAGAGGTTATCAAAATATAGATACCAGGTTGAATGCTTTAGGGGCATCCATTGAGAGAATTAATTAGTATAATTCAAGTTCTTAAACTTATTATTATTAAGACTGTATTTTGTTAAAAGACTGACAATTTGTCTTAAATCATCACGTGGCAAAAAATTTGTATTTATTAATGGTGTAAAATCTTCAACAGGCAAATTATTTTCAAGTAAGGAAGGAAAAATATATTATTTATCATGAAACAGCGTAAAAAGCAGCACTCAGACACAGTGAACGAAGAATCATTGAATAAACAGATGAATGAAAGTCAGGATGAGCAGAAGAATGAAGTGGATCAATCAACATTCACTGAAAATGAGAATGGTGGTAATATTGAATCTAAATTAAATGAAGAATTAGATACACTGCAGAAGAAACTTGACGAATCAAACGATAAATACCTACGTTTGTATTCAGAGTTCGACAACTTTAGGAAACGTGCCATAAAAGAGCGTATTGAATTGAGTAAAACTGCTGCTGAGCAAATTATAACTGATTTTCTGACTATACTTGATGACTTTGAAAGAGCTATAAGTTCCTTCGGAACAGTGGAGACAATTGAACCTGTTAAAGAAGGCACAATATTGATTTATAATAAGTTCAGAAATAGTCTGGTTCAAAAAGGATTGAATGAAATAGATGCTAATGGCAGCAATTTTGACACCGATTATCATGAGGCAATAGCAAATATCCCTGCACCTACAGATAATCAGAAAGGTAAAGTAATTGAAGTAACTCAAAAAGGTTATACCTTAAATGGCAAAGTAATCAGGTTTGCCAAGGTAGTAGTAGGAAATTAATAGGTGAGTGGAATACCATTTGCTTTAATCAATTATGAGAACAGATACTGTGACTAAAAGAGATTATTACGATATATTGGGAGTAGAGCGAAATGCCAGTGAAGCTGAAATAAAAAAGGCTTACAGGAAAAAGGCTATTGAATTCCATCCCGATAAAAATCCTGGAAATAAAGAAGCGGAAGAAAAATTTAAGGAAGCTGCTGAAGCATATGAGGTGCTTAGCAATGCTGAGAAGAGATCAAGGTATGACCAATTTGGTCATGAGGGTGTAAGAGGCGGTCCTGGTCCGGGTGGATTTGGTGGTGGTATGAGTATGGAAGATATCTTCAGTCAGTTTGGTGATATCTTCGGCAGTGCTTTTGGTGGTGGGTTTGGTGGATTTAGTTCTGGTGGAGGAACTCGACGCCGGGTTAACAAAGGAACTGATCTTCGGGTAAAGGTTAAGCTTTCTCTAAAGGAAATTGCCAATGGAATTGAAAAGAAGATAAAAGTCAACAAACTCACATCTTGCAAAACATGCAATGGATTAGGCGCCGCTGACAGTTCTTCATTCAATACCTGCCAGCATTGTCATGGAACAGGCCAAATAACAAGAGTTACTAATACATTCCTCGGACAAATGCAGACAACCTCCACTTGTCCTTACTGTAATGGTGAAGGCCGCACAATTTCACGCAAGTGTGAAACATGCGGAGGCAGTGGAACTGTTAAAGAGGAAGAAGTTATCAGCATCAACATTCCAGCAGGTGTAACAGATGGGATTCAACTCTCTGTTGGAGGAAAAGGAAACGCTGCTCCACGGGGAGGCGTTCCAGGCAACCTGATTGTTCAGATAGAAGAAATTCCCGATCCTGAACTTGTACGTGATGGTACAAATGTTCTATACGAACATTATATTAGTTTTCCTGACGCTGCATTGGGTACTTCAATAGAAGTCCCAACCATTGAAGGTCGTGCAAGAATAAAAATTGAACCTGGCACTCAGGGAGGGAAAGTCCTTCGGTTGAAAGGTAAAGGAATTCCTTCTCTTAATGGATATCAAAGAGGTGACCAACTAATTAATATTAATGTGTGGACTCCAAAGAATCTATCAAGACAGGAAACCGAATTACTCGAAAAACTGAAAGATTCGGAAAATTTCAGACCAAATCCATCAAGTAGAGACCGGTCATTCTTTGACAGAATGAAAGAGTACTTTCAATAAAAGATGAATATTCAGTTTACAACCACTATATAAAGGCTAAGGGGTAGATATCACAAATATATCTCACCCCTTTTTTTAGATATTTAAACCAACCTGAAATCAGATGATTATATTTTCAGCCAGGAATGTGACAAAAAAATATGCCAATCACCTTGCACTTGACAAGGTGAGCATCGACATTCCACGTCAAAGCATCTTTGGATTATTAGGCCCAAATGGGGCTGGTAAAACTTCTTTTATCAGAATCATAAATCAAATAACCGGCCCCGATGAAGGAGAGTTGTTCTTCAATGGACAAAAGTTAAATCCCCGACATATAGAACAAATAGGTTATTTACCTGAAGAAAGAGGATTATACAAGAAGATGAAGGTTGGTGAACAGGCACTTTACCTTGCCCAACTTAAAGGTGTTAGCAAGCATGATGCTTTACGAAAGCTTAAAGAGTTATTCGAAAAATTTGAAATTCAGGATTGGTGGAACAGGAAGGTCGAAGAACTTTCAAAAGGAATGCAACAGAAAGTTCAGTTTATTGTGACAATAATTCACGAACCTGACCTTTTGATTTTTGATGAACCATTCAGTGGATTTGATCCAATTAATGTGAATTTGCTTAAAGGTGAAATTCTCGATCTCCAAAAGAAAGGAAGTACGGTCATATTTTCAACACATAATATGGCTTCAGTTGAAGAATTATGCGATAACATTGCGTTGATTAATAATTCCCGTAAAATCCTGGATGGTAAGGTAACAGATATCAAAAGCCAATACAAGACAAATACTTATGCGATATTGCATGAAGGAATGAATGACCCAATTCATGCCTTCCTGCCTGTAGGTGCTACATTAATAAACCACGAAGTAGCTGATCATGGATTCAAAAGCACTGTCAAACTTATGAACGGCTCCAACCCTAATGAACTTCTCACCTCCCTCCTTCCCCATGTTACAATATATGGGTTAACGGAGATAATACCTACTATGAACGACATTTTCATTAAGACAGTAAAAGCCGCCGGCATGTCCACCGAAAACACTATTAATGCAATTTAAATTCAACAGCCATGGATAAAGTTTTTCTCGTAATAAAAAGAGAATACCTCTCTAGAGTACAAAAGAAGTCATTTATCGTAATGACAATTCTTGGGCCTATACTTATGGCTGCATTGTTCATTGTGCCAGTAATCCTCGCTCAAGTTTCTGATGAAACGAAAAAAGTTATAATTCTTGATGAAACAGGTTGGTTTGAAGGCAAGTTTGAGAATTCTTCTTCCTTTGAATTCACTCATGTTTATACTGATCTGGAATTAGCAAAGAAAAATTTAAGTGCTCAGGATGGTTATGCCTTGGTTTACATTCCAAGACCTGCTGTTTCAGTCCCTACTTCGGCAATTTTATATAGTCAGCGGCAAGTAAGCATTGATCTTAGAAGTTATGTCAATAACGTCATGACGAAGGAGGTAGAGCAACAAAAGTTAAGTGCCGAAATCTATAAAGAGATAAATAAGAACAATCCCAAAGCACTCTTAGTACATGCCGATTCAATTACACCTGAGAATTTAAAGAGTAGAGAAATTTTCAAAAATATAAAAACCGATATTCAAATCACTTCTATCCAAATAAAGGAAGAAGGAAAAGAACAAAAAAGTTATGCTGAAGCAAGCATGGGTGTTGGTATGTTTGCAGGTGTATTGATTTACTTCTTTATCTTTCTTTTTGGTGCTCAGGTTATGAGAGGTGTAATTGAAGAAAAGGTAAGCAGAATAGTTGAAGTAATAATATCATCAGTAAAACCTTTCCAACTGATGATGGGAAAGATAGTTGGGGTGGCCTTGGTAGGATTAACTCAGTTCCTGTTATGGGTTGTGCTTACTTTACTGATTGTAACGGTATTCCAGGCTGCAATGCCCGATTCACTTCAACAAAAACAAGCAACGGAAGTGTTCAAAGGAGATACAATCATGCCCGAAGGAGTTGATGCAGATCAAATACCTGAAGAAGAAGCTCCAACAGGCACATTCTCACTAATAACAGAAGCATTGGGAACAATTAACTATGGTGTAATGATTTTCTCATTTCTATTCTATTTCATTGGAGGTTACCTGCTTTATGGCGCCATGTTTGCTGCAATTGGAGCTGCTGTTGATAATGAAACCGATACCCAGCAGTTTATGATGCCAATTACTGTGCCTTTAATATTGGCAATTGTAATGGCACAATTCATATTGCGTAATCCTGATGGCCCAATATCCTTCTGGTTTTCGATGATTCCTTTCACATCTCCAATTATTATGATGATACGAATCCCATTTGGAGTTCCCTATTGGGAATTAGCCCTATCTATGGTAATACTAACCATTTCCTTCATTGTCGCCGTATGGTTAGCCGGAAGAATTTATAGAACCGGAATACTTATGTACGGAAAGAAAGTAACATACGGTGAATTGTGGAAGTGGCTTTTTTATAAGGGTTAATGTATCTTTGATCAGTGCATTTGAGATAGTTTTTTAATTACTTTGGAACAAACAGCTTTTTAAGATTATAACTATGGCAAAAATTCTGGTGATCGACGATGAGCGAGCAATAAGAAATACTTTACGTGAAATCCTTGAATACGAAAATTATCAGGTTGATGATGCTCCTGACGGGCCAACTGCCCTTGCCATGGTTACAGCTGAAAAATACGACATGATACTTTGTGATATCAAAATGCCTCAAATGGATGGCATTGAGGTTCTTGATAAACTACTTGAATCATACGATACGCCAGTAATCATGATTTCGGGACACGGAAATATTGAAACGGCAGTAGATGCTATTAAAAGAGGGGCTTATGATTATATTTCAAAACCTCTTGACCTTAACAGATTGCTGATTACTATTCGGAATGCTATGGAAAGAACTAACCTGGTGAAGGAAACAAAAGTCCTCAAACGCAAGGTTAGCAAGACATATGATATGATTGGGGAATCTGAACCGATGCAGCAAATAAGGGCAATGATTGACCGAGTTGCACCTACTGATGCGCGGGTTCTAATAACCGGAAGCAATGGAACCGGCAAAGAACTTGTAGCACGTTGGCTACATGAATTGAGTAACCGTTCTTCTGGCCCTTTTGTGGAGGTAAATTGTGCTGCAATCCCCGGAGAGTTGATTGAAAGTGTATTATTTGGTCATGAAAAAGGATCATTTACTTCAGCCATTAAACAACGCAAAGGTGATTTTGAACAGGCCAACGGAGGAACTCTCTTTCTTGATGAAATTGGTGATATGAGTCTGGCTGCTCAGGCAAAGGTCTTAAGAGCACTTCAGGAAAATAAAATAATGCGTGTTGGTGGTGAAAAGGACATTGCTGTAGATGTTAGAGTAATAGCAGCTACAAATAAAGATCTGAAAAAGGAAATTGAAAACAAAAATTTCAGGGAAGACCTTTACCATCGTTTAAGTGTAATACTAATTCATGTACCTACACTAAATGAGCGACCTGATGACATTCCATTACTAGCAGATCATTTTATTGCTGAAATCTGTGAAAACAACGGGAAACCACTTATGACATTCACTAATGAAGCTTATGAAGAGCTTAAAAAGAAGGAATGGACCGGCAATATAAGACAGCTGAGAAATGTTGTTGAGAGACTGGCTATACTATGTGACAATGTCATAACCGATGAAGCTGTAAGAAAATACAGTTAAATCAGCAAAAATTTTCTTCAATATCCTTTTATAAATCATTAGAAAATATACGTTATCAACCTTGGCATAAGTTGACAATGGCATATTTTTTGTAATTTTGCAGTTATACATACCAATGGGGCTGACTGGTTTTGACAGCAAGGAAGTGGTAATGTAAGCATGTCGGGTGTTGTGAGAGTGACCCGTTAATCCCAATTCACAGAGCCAATAACTGGCAACGATTACAATTACGCGTACGCCGCTTAATCAAGGATTAAGCCGCCTACTGCTCTCCGGGAAGCTTTGCGTGACAGCGTCCCGCTAAGAGCATCGCAAATGCCACGATAAGACAGGCAGAGCTCTGATGCCTGTACGAAAACCAAAAGAGCTAAGGAACCGGCAGGGCCGCTTTTTCCCATCCGTTTCCCGACAAACAACTAAAAGCTAAACATGTAGAAAGCACTATTGCTGCTTGTTTGGACGCGGGTTCGACTCCCGCCAGCTCCACAACTTAAGGATTCAATTTTAAGATTCTCGGCATTCACTCAAACTCCAGTCCGAGCGGAATATCTTAATGAAATTTATAATTACACTTACTGCAGATGCTATAATCGCAATAATGAAGATGATTTTAAGCACTATATCAAACCATGCCATCCCATTATATGCTGAAAAATTGAAAGGATAAAGATAGAAGAGTAAAATAGCAACTAATAAACCAGAAATTTCTGACAGTGTTTTGATTATATAACGGATTGGCATTATGCTGATTAGTAATATTAATACGGCAGCACCTATCTGTACATAACAGTTTATCTTCATAAAAAGTAAAACCACAGAATAATCTTCAGCCAAAAACTTCAAATCCCAATACGGCACCCTGTCAAGGATCCAAAGAAATATAATGTTTGTGATGATAATCCAGATTTGTTCTGCTTTTGTAAACTTTTTCCGTTTTTCCATTTTAGGAGATTTTAATGTACCAAATTTATAAAAACTTTTATCTCTCAAATGAATCTGTTATATTTATTCTCATTCAGTTGTTAATCTTTACTATAACACTGCATTACGTGCTTTACTCCGGCTAATTTTTTATAATTTTAGCATCCCTTAATTCATACTAAAAACCATGATGAATACATCCAACATTAGCCGGTTAATTCAAGTTCTGGAAGATAGTTTAACTCACAACTCATTTATAAAACTTACATTAAGTAATGTGCGTGATTCTGCTTCCGATCTGAATAAGGTTTTTGTTAAACCGGTCATGATTAAGGGAAATCTGATGCTTTCTTTTGTCTATCGGTACAAAACCAAGGATATTACCCGCAATTTTATACAGGAAGAGGCAATTAAAGAAATAAGCAGATTACTTGAAGTAAATTTTCTTCAAGGCTTCTTAGCTACCACAACTAACGACTGGCAACTTATTATTAATAAAAAAGGAAACTCAACCCTCATAAAAAACAAACCATCAACCAGTATTGCACCTAACCTAAGCCACGATAAGCAAAAACAAAGACATATTGAGTCAGATTCAGCATCATATCTGCAAGCCCTTGGAATAACAAATTCTGAAGGTAAAATCAAGCCTGATATGCAGGATAAATTCAGGCAGATTAATAAGTATGTTGAGCTTGTTGCAGCAATACTTAAAGATGTTGAGCTGCCAGAGATTGTGAGGATTGCTGATATGGGTTCAGGAAAAGGATATTTAACATTCGCTCTTTTTGATTACCTCGTAAATACCGCTAAAATCAAAGTGGAAATGACCGGTGTGGAAATGAGAAATGATCTGGTTATTAAATGTAATTCCATAGCAGAAACAGTCGGTTTTACAGGACTATCTTTTATAGAAGGTTCAATTAGTTCTGTAGAACTTGAAGCCCCTGATATCCTGATTGCACTTCATGCATGTAACACTGCTACTGACGATGCCATATACCGGGGGATTAAAGCTAATGCTAAAGTTATCATGTGCTCACCCTGCTGTCATAAACAAGTACGGCGAGATATGGAAACCGAAGGAATTCTTTCAGAAATTACTCAATTTGGTATTCTGGCTGAACGACAAGCTGAAATTATTACCGACACAATCAGATCATTGGTTTTGGAAGCATTTGGCTATAAGACGAATATTTCTGAGTTTATTGCAACAGAACATACACCAAAGAATCTACTCATCTCAGCTGTGAAAAGAAGGAATTTATCTACTGAACTACCTGATATGAAAGTGATTGAGCGTATCAATCAGCTAAGGAAACTCTTTTCTGTCAAACAGCACTATCTGCAGGAATTGCTTTTCCAGAATTAATTAATTGAGTAACAAGTCCAAAAAAATATTCGGATTATTCAATTGTCCATTTAAAACCAATGGTGGGATTCAACTGCAGCCCTTTAATACCTGCAAAATTGTTACCTATTTCTAATTCACTGCCAATTGCAAAGTGCTTATCGATGTTAAACCATAATTGAGGCTCAGCCATAAATATGTATTCAGTCTTTTCGGTCTCTAAAAGTCCTGAAGGATAATAGGTGTCTTCTTTCCAAAAATCAGCGAAGCCTGTAAAGGACAATTTTCCTTTAAGAAAATGATAGTACCATACTCCGGTTATTTGGAATGAAGCATCATGTTTATCACGTATGTACTTATACATCAGCTGCATAGTAATGCCAAGAGTGAAATCCTCATTGTTGTAGTTGTACTCAGGTCCGGCTAAAAAAGCATCATTTATCTGAACTATCCCGACAAATCCGCTATCTCTCCATTGGAGGAATCCACCATTATATTCACCATGTATGGCAAATGGTGATTTAGCCAGTGTGAAACTCCTCCCAATCTCCCAGTAAGCAGATGATATTCCACGAATTTCGCCTATATCATAATCCATATCCACAAAAAGGAATGTGCTTCCCAGGTTGTCAGCATGAAAATACTCAAAAGTGGAGGTAAGATAATTTCTATCCTTACCTAAATCATAATGTAATTGAAGGTTCTGTGCATTTACTTTTGATATGAGCAGGGCAAAGAGTAGTAAGAGGCAGACTTTTTTCACGATCTTTTGAATTTGAGGGTGCAAATGTACAATTTTGAAATTAACCATAAGTGAGAAATCATTCAGGAATTCAATTCCGCATATGGTCATACACACCAATTTCTATACTCAGGTTAATGAGTACAATTTTTTCTGTAAAAATCTGTTCAACACATCAATTAAGTTCGGCTTTCCCTAGTTTTTAATGGTATCAAACACACTACTGTCCGTAAATCAACATAACGTGTTCATTATCATACACTTTTCCTCAGTCTATCATTGATCTTTCAATTTTTTTAACTCTACACCATAATCAAAGCGCAAATCCTCATGAATCTTTAACAGTTCGCTCTCAATCTGACCTATGCAACGTTCCCAGATAAGGTTGATCCCTTTAAATCTGTAAATAGGAAGATTCTTCTCTTTCATAATGGAACAAAAATGAAGCAGGAGTCTGATAGCTGTTTCATGATTACCTGAAATTTTTATAGCCTTTTTAATATTTCGCAATACTTTCCGGATGTGCTTAATTTGCTGCTTTGCGTTGAATCTGTTAACAGACTCCATGGCTGTATTTGTTTCATCAGTAATTGTCCTGATGTATTCTCCCTCATCTTTTGAATCAAATAACAAGTAGGTAACAAGTTCCTTATTTTCCTTTTTGAACTTGATCAATGCTGAAATCATGATGATTAGCTCCTTATTGCTAAGGATCGACAGTTCATCACGAATGGTCTTAATAGATGGTAGATTATTCATACAGTGTCAAACACATTTATTGAAATAAAGATACAAACAAAGGTTCAATTGCCCTAATTATTATAACCATTTGATATATAGCCTATTATGAATATTATAAGTGTAGATAGAAAGCATGGTACTATATTTGATAATACGATAATTAATTCAACAAAACTCAATTTAAAACTCTAAGAAAATGAAGAGAACTACCTACCTACTATTACTTGCTACCATTGCCATTACATTTAGTAGCTGCAGCAAATTCGCCATGGTTTCCTTTAATTATCCTGTACCTCCACAAAAAAACATGCCCGAAAATATAAAAACCATTGCCATTGCTAACAGATCATTAACTCCCAAGGAAAACAAGACAGAAAAAATAATCGAATCTGTAATTTCCGGAGAGATTGAAGTTTCAGACAGGAAAGCATCCAATGAATGCATTGCAGGAGTAATGGAGCGACTTGCCAATAATGAAGAGATTAAATGTGTATTTGCTTCTGAACATAGACTTTATGGTACAGGTACCAGAGACCTCCCCACCCCCCTTGATTGGGAAAAAGTGAGTGAAAT
>JAEYSM010000059.1 GCA_023434665.1 Bacteroidota bacterium
GCATCCGATCGTGTGTAGGCATTGAGTCGGGTCATGTCAGTTGTTTTATACAGCTCTCCCCATGTTTTAACTGACCCTTTAAGATAAATTTCAGTAAACATCTCTTTGCTGATACCTTTGCTTTCGATAAGAGCAGCTAAAGCGTTCTTAGGATTATAAGTAGCAACCACGGCATCTTTAGCAACCGCTATAAACCAAGCCCCTTTATTAATCTCTTCCCGGGACACTTCTCTCGAAAACATTCCAAGGTCAACCATCTGCGATAAAGCATCTGTCATTCCCTTCCCTGCGCCTCCCGCCGAAATGTCAATTCTTACATCAGGATGTATTTTCTGAAATTCTTCAGCCCACAATACAGCCATCGGATAAAGAGCAAATGCGCCTGAAATTGAAATGGTACCTTTGATCGTACCATCAGCTTGTCGCACTGATTTACTTTCTCCACCTCCACAGGATGTTAGAAGTAACAAACTAACCATTGCAGTGATAAACAGAGGGTTAATGAAACACTTGTTAATTTTCATTTCGCTGTTTGTTAAAGATGTCTTTGTTATAATAATCAATGGCGAAAATAGCGAAAATCAAGATAGGTTATCCATTAAATTAGGATGCATAATTAAAACTTCAGGTGGTTTTTCTGTAATTCTTAACAGCCCAGGTATTTAGTATTATTGCCGCAACCGCAATCACCCCTATGTGCGGTAATACATCCCTTAAACCACTGCTTTTAAGGATCACCATCCTGAATACATCAATTATGTATGTAACAGGATTAAGGTAAGCAAGCACTTTCGCCCATACAGGCATACTGTAGATGCTTGTAAATAATCCACTAAGCAGAATGAACATCATCATAAAAAAGAACATGATAAACATTGCCTGTTGCTGTGTTTCGGCATAAGTGGAAACAAGGAGTCCGAACCCCAGAATGGCAACGAGATAGATTGCTATAAATATATAAATCACCAGTAAGCTACCTTGGGGAATAATCCCGTAAATCAACCACGATAATATCAGTCCAATGGTGAATACAACATTTCCCAGTATCCAGAAAGGGATAAGTTTTCCCAGAATAAATTGTGATTTTCTGATTGGCGTTACGTTTATCTGTTCTATTGTACCAACTTCTTTCTCTTTAACAATATTGAGCGCAGCAAGGAAACCGCCTACCATTGTGACCAGTATTGCCAATATGCCTGGAACCATATATGATTTGTAATCAAGACGCGGGTTAAACCAGTTGGCTGAAGTTATTTCTATAGTTCCGGAGGCCGAAGGCTTCCTGACCGGCAAAAGCTCAGCTCTGAGCTTATTATTGTATTCGCGAATTATCCGGCTCAGATATGAGGCTCCAAGGTTGGCTTTGGTCCCATTTATTGCATTTACAGCGATAAACAGACTTTGCGATTGCTCGCGAATCATATCTTTCTCAAAGTTTGGCGGTATTTCAAGTACCAGGTCGGCATTATCAGCCTCAATTTCTTTAAAAGCCAGTTTGAATGACTGAGAATTCGCGGTTAACTGAAAATAGCCCGAACTTGTTATATCCGAAATAAGTTTCCGGGAGTAAACAGAATGATCATTGTCAACCACAACCAGCTTTATGTTTTTCACTTCGTAATTGGCCGCATGTGGTAATATAAGTAGCTGAATTATTGGCATTACCATGATAATACCTAATATGGCTTTATTACGGAAAATCTGTTTAAACTCCTTTATGAGCAAGTACTTTAATGTCCTCATGCCAGTCGTTGTTTGAATTTCTTAATACTCATTATAAAGAAAAAAGCAGTGATGGTCAGCAAAGCAATCGTCTCCTTTAAAATGTCCATAAATCCGGTCCCTTTTATCATAATGTCCTTCACAATCACATAATACCACCTTGCGGGAAGCACATTTGAAATCCACTGAAGCAATTTTGGCATGTTCTCGAGAGGAAATACAAAACCACTCAGCAGGACTGTTGGCAACATCATTCCCATCAGGGATATAAGCATTGCTACCTGCTGCGAACTCGTTACATTACTAATGAAAATGCCAATAGTAAGACAGGTTATAATAAAAAGGGTACTTTCCAAAAACAAAAGCAAAACACTTCCATTGAAAGGCAGGCCCATTACAAAGACACCTAGCAGCACTATAGTTACAAGATTTATCCATGAAAGTGCTAAATAAGGTACAGCTTTTGAAATCATGACCAGTGCAGGTTTATATGGTGAGACCAGAAGTACTTCCATGGTGCCCATCTCCTTTTCTCTCACTATAGTAATTGCCGTCATCATAACACACACAAGCATTAATACAAGAGCCATAACCCCGGGCACGAAATTATGTGCACTGAGTAATTGAGGATTATAAATCATCCTTACTTGAGGCTCAATGGTATATGGAACGGTTTGAATGCTCAGGTTATCTTTCTGAAAATCCTGAATTATGGAAGAAAGATATGTAGTAAGTAAACTCGCTGTGTTTGGATCTGAAGCATCAGCTATTATTCGTAATTGAGCATTTCCCTGATGAAGGATATCTGATTCAAAAGAGGGAGGAATTATCAGTAAGATCTTTAGGTCGCCCTTTCTGAAAGCAGCCTCAATATTGAAATCAGTTATTGTCAGATCCTTTATTTCTGCATCAAAATATTCACTCGCATCTATACGGCCAATCAACTTTGCCGAATATTCATCGATTGCCCTGTCCACTATTACTACTCTTGTTTTCTTGATCTCGTTCGACATGGCAAAGCCGAACAAGAGAATTTGCATAATCGGCATTCCAATTAAGATCAGCAGAGTTTTCCGGTCACGCAATACATGAACGAATTCTTTTCTGACGAAGGCTATAAACTGTTTCATAATGATGTAAATTTTTATTCGCTTCTTTTAGCACCTCTTGCCAGACTATAAAAAACCTCATCCATATTGGTTGCTTTAAACTCCTCTCTTAATTGACGAGGTGTGCCGATTGCATCTATCCGCCCGTCGACCATTATTGAAATCCTGTCGCAATATTCGGCTTCATCCATATAATGAGTGGTCAGGAACACTGTTATGCCTCTTTGTGCAGCATCATATATCAAATTCCAGAACTGTCTTCTGGTAACAGGATCAACACCTCCGGTTGGTTCATCCAGAAAAACAATTTTTGGTTCATGAAAAATGGCAACTGAAAAAGCCAGTTTTTGTTTCCACCCAAGAGGCAGAGAAGCAACCAGCTTTTTAGTCTCACTCTTAAGTCCAAGTTTTTCAATAAGAGCTTCCCCCCGCATTTTTATTTCATTAGCGGGAAGTCCATAAATTCCGCCATAAAAAGTTATATTTTCCATGATGTTCATATCCTCATACAATGAGAACTTCTGGCTCATGTAACCTATGTTTTGTTTGATAGATTCAGGTTGCGAATAGACATCAAACCCTCCCACTTTTGCTTTCCCTGAGGTTGGTTTCGAGAGTCCGCACAACATTTTCATAGCAGTTGTTTTCCCTGCACCATTTGCCCCAAGAAATCCAAAAATTTCTCCTTTTTCAACTGAGAATGTAATCTGGTTAACCGCTATGAAGCTGCCGAATTTCTTTGTCAATTCTTCTGTTTCAATAACTTTATCGTTCATGGTCAAGCCCTTAAAAGATTTATAAAACAGTCTTCAATATTTGGTCGGATTTCTTCTATTGTAGCCTCTGTCGAGATATGCTCCTTCAAATAGTCGTTTATCTCATCAGGCGAAATTACGTTGTCTTTAAAAGTGATATGGACGTACTCTCCGGATGCATAAGCATACAACTCAGATGAATAGTTGCTAAGTACATTTAGTATTCTGCCGGTATTTTCAGTAGGTATGCGGTATAAATTTTCCGGAAATGAGTTAATAATGTTTTCGGGAGTGTCTATTGCCAGTATGTCACCCTTCTGAATCAGCGCAATCCGGTCGCATCGTGCGGCTTCATCCATGTAGGGAGTTGACACCAGAATTGTGATACCCTGATCTTTAAGTCTGCCTAACATTTCCCAGAATTCCTTTCTTGATACAGGATCCACGCCGGTGGTTGGTTCATCAAGAAACAACACTGTCGGTTTATGTATAAGGGCACAGCACAATGCCAGCTTTTGCTTCATACCGCCTGATAACTTACCCGCTCTTCTGTCTTTAAAAGGCTCCAGCTGAACGTAAATCTCCCTGATAAGGTTATAGTTTTCCTGAATGGAGGTTCCGAAAACAGTTGCAAAAAAATTTAAATTTTCCTCCACTGTCAGATCCTGGTAAAGCGAAAAACGGCCTGGCATATATCCAATCCTGTTCCTTATTTCGCGGTAATCTTTTACTACATCCAGACCATCAACCTGTGCAGAGCCCGAATCGGGTAATAAGAGTGTTGTAAGAATTCTGAACATACTGGTTTTTCCTGCTCCATCAGGTCCTATTAAACCAAACACCTCCCCTTTCATTACCTCGAACGACAGGTTATTTACAGCACTTTGTTTGTGTTTGCCATACCATTTACTGATGTCCTTAACCTCGATTGCATTCATGATCACATTACTTAGCTGCATTAAATATCACTTCTCCATACATACCAATTTTCAGAAAGCCATCATTGGGAACTCTGATCTTTACTGCATAAACCAGGTTTGCCCGCTCATCTTTTGTCTGAATGGTTTTGGGTGTAAATTCAGCTTTATCGCTTATCCATTCAACTTTTCCTTCATGGGTTATATATTCGTCTTTTCCTTTGTCGGTCAACACTTTCACTGTCTGACCTAATTTAATCTCAGATAATTGGTCGCCTGTGATGTAAGCCCTTAAAACCAAAGTGCTGATATCTGCTATCTTATATAAAGGTTTAGCGGGGGCAGTCGTTTCGTTTGCCCTCACATAAGTACTCAGAATAGTACCTTTTACAGGATTGATGATATTGCTTTTCGAAATCTGGTCATCAATTTGCTTTAATTGTGCAAGTAATGGTTGCGTTTCAGCCTGTAAACCCGACGAAGTTACTTTTAATGAAGAGTTTAAAGCCTCCGATTGCCGGTTTAATAAGGCTACCTGTGCGTTAGCATCATCCAGTTGTTTAGATGTTGCTGCACCTGAATTATAAAGGTTTGTAACTCTGTTTAATTCATATTCAGCCTGTTTCAGTTGTTGCCGGAGCACCGACAACTGAACTTCTTTGTCAGGATTCTTGCTTAATATTGCCTTTATCTGGGCCAACAGCTGTTCTTTCTTCAATACCAGTTGAGTGGTGTCAATATATCCAATTGTATCACCCTCCCTCAGTTCCTTACCTTCAAAAGCATTAAAAGTTTTAATGATTCCTGCTGCTTGTGCTGATATTATGGTTTCTTCGGCTTCGAAGGTTCCGGAAGCATCGGGATGATTACTCTTATTATTACAGCCTGTCAGGCTAAATACTAATACAATTATGACTAAAATCTTTTTCATTGTAGTACTTATTGACCGTTAATTATTTGATGATTATATTGTGATAAAAGCAATTGAATTTCATGGATCAATTTAACTTGCCTTGCATTGTCAGCTGCAATAACTTCTCTAACATAATCGCTCGAAGTAATTACTCCATTCTCCAGTTGAATGAGTGATGTTTGCTTAATAGCTTCTCTAAGTTCAATTATTTCATTATCGGTTTCAGCAAGCCGAATGTTCTTTTCAGTTTCAGATAATTGCTGTAAAGACTGCATGCGAGTGTTGAAAATGAATGTCTCACGTTGATTATTGATATTCTGCATCGCGATATTTAATAGCGCTTTGTCTCTTTTAAAGTTATAGAATCCCGAAATCGGAATTACGAATTTTAATCCTGCCAGATAATAGGTATCGGCATTAGGATTTAGCATATTAAGGCCCGGCTGTCCATAACCACCCTGAAAAAATAAGTTGAGCTTAGGCAAGTTCTTTGCAGTTACTAATTTCGATTTGTAGGAAAGACTATTCAATCGGGCATCAAATACACTGAGTTCGGGTCTGTTTATATCTTCCGAAATATTCATCAGTTGTGGTTTCTCAAAAACAGTCTCCGATGTAAACCGGGCATTTGTAAAATGATTCATCATTCTGAGGTAGGATACTCCGGCTGCTTCCAGTTCGATTTCCTTTTGCTCAACTTTTAAAAGCTCAGCTCTTAAGGCATCTACCTGACTCTTAAGAACCATGCCCTGAGCATATAATGCCTCTGTCTTTTTAATGCCGTCAACTATATCTTTCTTCATTAGCTCAGTCTGCCCTAATTGCCCCTTTATCAGAAGAATACCGAAAAAAAGATTGTTGACTCTTTCCTTAACTTTATATATTTCTGCTTCATTAGAGCGGCTCTCTGTCCGGGCATCCGCTTCAGCGATATTCTTCTGATTTTTAATAATCCCGCCATCATATATTACCTGTGAAAGTTCTATGTACACTTTGTACTGCTCATTTTCCATTTCAGGGATATTCACACCGGGAATTGTTAATGGGAGTTTAATTACATCCGACTGATAAGTGAATTGCCCCTGGATTGTGACAGAAGGAAAATATCCTGCCCTTGCATTGGCTACACTGAATATTTCACTCTGCCTTAATAGTTCAGTGTTTTTAACTAATGGATAGTTATTTATCGCCATTTGCCGACACTGATCAAGAGTGACAGTTTCATTTTGAGAATTAGCAGTGACGGAATAAATGGCAAAGAGAAAAACAAGCCAACTGTTAATAAATCTTTTCATTTGAAAATGTTTGTTTTAATCA
>JAEYSM010000009.1 GCA_023434665.1 Bacteroidota bacterium
TCCAGCTTCCTTCAGATTCTGTCTCACGACAGACACCCTTGCTCTTGGCTAATGGTTGGCGGCTAAAAACCCCCATAAAGGACTTTCACCTTCAAGTTATTAATCATGCACGGCACACAAGAAAAGAGCCTGTACATAAACAGGCTCTTCTTATTAGATTTCATATCTATATACCTCATTGAGGGATCTAAAATTCCCAGAGGTTATGCTCGAACATAAATAGTTCGTTTTTTACTCTTTCTGCTTCCATCAATGCATCCACTCCGGTTGCATAATCAGAGATACGACGATCAAATACATTATCCTCTTTATAGATATAACTACTAAACATCCGCTTCCAGAAAATATCATCATATGTCTTTCGAGCAGCACTGTTATATCTGTTAAAGACCTCAGCTTTAGCTAGTATTGGACGTGCTTCAGGGAAATTGATCCAGAATAGTGGGTCATATGCTCTGAATACTCCATTCTCATCAAGATTATCCCGAACCGGACAAATTCCAAGTATGCGAACTTCCATTACCGACCTTTGCTTATCAAAGAACCAGTCTTCCTTTATTCTGAAACGCTTTACGTCAGCAGGATTAAATGTCACTGAAATAATTGTATCATACCAATCATAAGGTGGATAAGGTCTTTGCATTGGAACAGAGTCAGTCCTCTCCAGCCTGTTCATGATTTCCTGATAAGTTAAAGGAACAACAAATTCATCGGATGGATTAGTTGCATCATAAGCTGTAATTGAACCTTCCTTAAGAGCATCCATTAGAACCTGCATTAAACTCCTCAAGTCGTTATTCGGAACCTCAGGATAATAGAAAGCCTGATTCATCTTTTCGCGAAGATCAATCACCCGCCAAATCCTCTTGCTCCAAACAACATCTGCTTCACGAACCCATGGATATGTGATTGGTTTCTTTTCTATTGTTGTCTTTTTATCGTATACTCCATCACGGGGAGGACTGTCAAGAACCTGTGCAGTACCGGTTTTACTAAAACCGGCTGTAAGTAATACGATAGCTAGAATACCAAATACTTTTTTCATCCTTTAACGATTTTATTTTTGACAGCTGATTAAAGCTGTTTCCCTTTACTTTATTGAACTATTATACTAATATTTCCAAGTTTACGATTTCCGCCCGGACCCTTAGCCATAATGTTTTCAATCCATATTCTCTGACCTCTTTTACTATTTTCAATAAATGAAGTCATTTCAGGTGTAAGTCTTCCACTATTTGAATTATATTCCGCAACGTCACCACCTCTGATTCCGAGGAATTTGAAAGAGGTAATTTCAAAGTCAAGGTCAAATTCAAAATCTTCGGGCATTTTTGGTATAATCGCTCTTGAAGCAAGCAACATACTTTTTGCAATTGGACCTCCATCTGAGTTGGCAATGTAAGCGGTTGGTGTTGGAACTCTTTTAACCCTAAATTCAGCACGACCCATATTTCTGGTCTGGCCACCATCAGAATGGCTAACAGTAACAACGGCATTATTTACACCAGTTGGAACCTTTACAACCCAATCTCTTCCTACTTTACGGATAGTTCCTGCACTAATACTTGCATGAAGTTGTGATTCCGGAATTCCGGATGCTGCAATTGAAACGGGATTATCAACATCTGCATAGAACACATTCATCTTTGTAGGAGCCACTGTAAGTGATGGAGTCATTACAAAATATGATTCTTCAAAAGGATACTCGTCAATTTCACCTGTAGGACCAACAACTTTAATTGTCCCTCTGTAGGTTTGTGCACCAGTAGCGCTCGCATTCACGGAATATTTAGCTACACCATTTACAGCAGGTATTTGTCTGCCATTGATAACAACTTCAGGATTCTGCTTAGTATCAATTGCCGCAATCATTATTTCAGCTTCATAAGTGTCACCTGAAAAGACAAGTCGTGAACTTGGTACAACCTTAGCTGCAAGAAGGTCAAACTTATAATCTTCAGCAGTGATAGAATTGAAAAGAGAAGACACAACATCACTCTCCACATTTCTGACGTCAGCGATTAATTTATTCAGGAATGTGACATTAGCTGCCAGAATAGTATGGTAGAAATTATGCATCTCCCAATTCTGCCGTTTTCCACCGGCATCTCTGTATGGACCTTCAGTATCCAAGCCTAGCTTGATATTTGCTTTAGCCTGTTCATCCAGATCTTTTACTATATTCTTTTTAAATTCAGTAATTTTATCTTTCAGTTCGCGAGCCTTACCTTTTGACCCATCCTGTGAGTTTCCGATGAAATAATTAGTTGTCTCATCATACTTATCTCTTGTTGAAATTTCACCAAGAGGAGTAATCTTGGCCTGATCAACCGGTATTCCTTCTGATCTTGAAATTGCTTCCCATTTAACACCTTCAATATAAGCTACCATTTCATCTGAGAGCTTACGTACTTCAGTAGCCTTATTCCAATATGGAGCTACTTTTGCTTCATTTAGCAGGTTTTGTTGTTCAAATCTTGCATATGTTTCATCGATCTTCTCTTTCAGATTCTGATTTGTCCCCTCTATACTGTTATTAACAACAACAAAGGCTTCAATGATTTCAACCGACACATTCAAGGCAAGCAGAGCAGTCAACACCAGGTACATCATCGCGATCATTTTTTGTCGCGGTGTTTCCTTGTATCCAGCCATAATTTCTTATACTTTATTTGTTACAATTAGTGTCAAACGAGGTTATCTTACATTTACATTCATGGCAGCAAGCATATTGCCATAAACCTGATTCAGAGCCGTAACTTTCTTAGTCAGATTGTCCATTTCCTGACGGTAACGATTCATATCCTGAGCTGATTCACTAATATTTGTTAAATATTGGTTCAGGGTAGTGTGCAGTTTGGCTGTATCCTCAACATGTGTATTTGAGTTCTTCAATTGAAGTTCGTAAGTAGCATTGAGAGCAGACAAATTATTGGCTAATTTCTGTAGTTGATCAGCATAAGCCCTATTATCAATTCCTGAAAAATCCATTTTTTCAATTGTTCTGGCAAGAGTTTGGGCACCTTGCTGATAAGTACCTGCAAACTGATTTGTTGATTCTGCTGCTTTTGCAATGTTTGAAGACAAATCGTTAACAGATTTGCTTGCATTTGAAAGATTACGTGTATAATCATTGGTTGCAACTGCTGCAGTTGTCAGATCCGACATCTTGCTCGCGTTATCACTTAAGGATCTCAAACCATTACCTAAGCTTTGAATTAACTCAGGACCTATTTTTGCCTTTTCAAGCATATTGTCGAGTTCCTGTACAGGTGATTTAGATGCTGCTTTTGCTTTAGCAGATTCTCCTCCTCCATGATACATTCCTGCAAGCTCAGGATATACTAAACTCCAGTCAGGTTCAACATGAGGTGGTTCGAAGGCTGAAAAGAAAAATATAATAGCTTCTGTACCTAATCCTACGATCAACATTTCGTTTGCTCCCGGATAGTGGTTAATTTTGAACAGGGCTCCAAGAATAACAACTGCAGCTCCCCAGCCGTAGAGTTTTGACATGAAGTTTTTGAACCCTCTTCCTCTGACTAAATTGTTCAATCCCATGATTGTAAATTATTAGATTAATTTAATTGAAAGATTATTATTGATTGGTTTGATTGGTGTGCTTTAGTTATAGATTTTTGAAGCTCTTGCAGGATTATCATCCTTCTGACGTCCCATGTAATTCTGTACTAACCTGAATCCAATATAACTTTTGGCAGTATCCTGGTATTCGTATGTCCTTGAGTTAACCTGCAGGTAATAAGAAATATCTTTCCATGAACCACCACGAACCACTTTCCGTTTCAATGCTGGAGCGTCGCTGTCTTTTGCATTGTAACTGTAGGCTGGATTCATATCCCATGTGAAGTTGTAAGCTGATTCATCGAATGCATCATTTGTCCATTCAGCAACGTTACCTGACATATCATATAATCCAAAATCATTTGCCGGATAGTGAGCAACAATAACAGGTGTTAAACCGCCATCATCCACATAGTTACCTCTGAGGGGCTTAAAGTTGGCTAGGAAACATCCCTTTTCATTACGTGTGTAAGGGCCACCCCATGGATATGGACTAAAGGAATTACCTCCTCTGGCAGCCCATTCCCATTCAGCTTCTGTTGGCATTCTGAATTCATTTACAACTGCATTCCCACGACCTGTTAAATAAGCACGTAAAAGTTCAGTTCTCCAGATTCCAAAAGCTTTTGCTTGTTTCCAGTTAACACCAACAACAGGATAATTATCATAAGCCGGATGCCAGAAATATCGCTCTGTCATTGGATCATTATACGAATAGGCATAATCATGAATCCAGGCCAATGTATCAGGATATACATTAATAATTTCTTTTCTAACATACAATGATCTGTCTTTTAAACCCTGCGGACGGTTTGCAAGACCAGCATTTATAGGATCTCCGGCTGAATAGTCTTTGCTTGATGCAGCACGGTAGTCAACCCAGAAATACTCATAAAATAATTTACGTGTATCTATTTCTTTTTTGCGGAAATATCTTTCATGCTCAGGAAGGAACATATCTTCGAGTGCTGCCCGCTCCTCTTCACCATTCCAGTTTATATCTGATTTCCAGTTAAGGAATGGAGGATCGTATACTTCTCCCGTTTTTCTGTTCTCTTCAATCAAGAAATCCTCTGGATTAACATCTCCGAGTTTTCTGCGGGCGATGGAATCTCTTACCCAAAATACAAACTGACGGTACTCATTATTGGTAATTTCGGTTTCATCCATGTAGAATGCACTAACCGATACCGTCCGTGGATCATTGATATGTGCATATGGAACATCCTGGTCACCAACTCCCATGGTAAAACTACCCATAGGAATATATGCCATACCATATGGATCGGGCTGATAAAATTTTTCTCGTTTAGTAACACCTACCAGTTCACCATTGCCTGAGTTCCCGCAGCTACTCAATATTAGGGCAGCAATAATGTAGTTGAAGAGTTTTTTCATGTTTATTACCTGATTTTATTGCAAATAACGGTATTTCTATAAAAATATTATAAGCGTGTTTCCGAATTTTAACCGACAAAAATACCAATATATTAAACAAAAGCAAATCTATACGTTATAAGAATCGTGTATTTCGGAAACTTTTTTGTGTTTTTTCGAACTCTAGTTTAAAACAATATCTTAGCATTACTTCATGACTTCCGGCTCCACCTATCTTTGATAAGGGTATATCATATGCATAGCCGAAACTCAAATCTTTAAAATTCATTCCTATCATAACAGCAGCAGTTTCTTGTAACCTATATGTAACTCCTCCAAAAACCCGCCTGTTATATTCAACCATTCCATTCAAATCTATCTGTGCTGTGGTTCCGTCGTATTTTACAAACACACTGGGTGTAAAAACGAATGCCGGATTTCTTAATGATGACAACTCATAACCTGCGGTAGCATAATAGTGACGTTTCAGATCGTATTCCAATCCTCCATTGCCAATAGCTTTAGCTCCTTCAAGTAATTGAGTTGCTGATACTCCAAGATAAAGGCCTCCGGGTTGCAGGTAAAATACTCCAACACCCATATCAGTAAACATTGTACTTTCTGAAGCCCCGCTCAACAAAGGATCCTGCTCAACTGGTTTCAATTTGCTAAAATCAAGTGATTTATTTAAAAATCCAACGTTGATCCCTATTCCTAACTCACCATTTGCTAGCGTTCTGTTGTAAGCATATCCAAGCTTCACATATACATCCTTGAAATAACCTATTTTATCTTGCATCACCACTGCCGATACTCCACCACGAAGCAATCTTACAGGTGCATCAGCATTAACTACAAATGTTTCAGGAGCAACATGATTTCCTTCTTCATCATTCATACCAATCCACTGTTGCCGCACTAAACCGGTGACACAAATTGCATCTCTTAATCCCGCATATCCCGGATTAACTGTATTATGATTAAACTGGTTGAATGTAAACTGAGGTTCTTGTTGACCCATACAAATAACAGGAAACAGCAATACAATTAAGACTAATGTGCCTGACAGTTTAATAGGCCCAAAACTATGTTGAATGCTTTTCATTTTAGCATTGCTCAATGTGTGTGCTTGCAACAATTTGTTATCAGTATTGATTAGAGACAACCAAAATTCAAAGATCAATCTGACCGCCGAATTTACTATTTATTTAAAATATTCACAAAAGTAATACATTCTCAGTATAAACAACAACCCGGAAAAAAAAGTTCCAGGCATATATTAGGTATACTTAGAAGCTTCTTTAATACTAATTCCCTGTACTTTATAATGTTTCGTCAAACTGAAAAAAAAATGAATTAACCCTTAGTTTTAGCTTAAAAGAATTGTTAAACGACGATCGCTTCATCTTATTGTAGTAAATTTGCAGCCCAATATTAATTTTCCTGCTAATGGCTTACATCCAAAATGATAAACTATTTTCAAAAAGATGGTTTAAATCATACTTTTTGATTATTACAGGATCTTTAATCCTGGCTGCCGGATTTGTGTTTTTCATTAATCCTTATAACATTGTACCGGGAGGAGTATACGGAATAGGGATTGTGGTGCATCACCTGACTGCAGGATTATTTTCTTTCTGGCCTACCGGAATTCCTATTGGCCTTTTTGGTCTGGTGCTTAATATTCCGTTAACTATAGCTGGAATAAAAGTACTGGGTCCCAGATTCGGTGTAAAAACCATAGTCGGTTTTGTTCTTACCTCAGTATTTATGGACCTGCTTACCATGATTTTTGGAGAGAACGATCCACTGGGCCTTGCAAACGATCTATTAATGGCATGTGTGTTCGGAGGTGTTTTAATTGGCTTTGGATTAGGATTGATTTTTAAATCTAAGGCTACTTCCGGAGGATCAGATATTATTGCAATGATCATTGCCAAATACACACGCCTTCCTTTGGGACAGTTGATGATTTATGTTGATTCAATAATCGTCCTTTTTGGGCTGGCTGTATTTCAGGACTGGCGAATACCTTTATACTCATGGATAGTGATTTTCATTACAGGTAAAGTAATTGATATCACAATGCAAGGCGTAAGTTACGATAAGATGGTTTTAATTATTTCGAACAATTTCGAGGACATCCGTGAAAAAATTATTAACGATCTCCATCGCGGAGGAACTTATATTCCTGGAAAAGGAATGTATAACAACGGGGATAAAACAATAATTTTTACCGTGCTTAACCGGAGAGAAGTTGCTATGGTTCAGGAATACGTACATCAAATCGATCCTCAGGCATTCCTTACTGTCGTCGATGCCAATGAGATTTTAGGTGAGGGATTCCGGTCCCTGAGTGAAAAAGTATCAGAAATGTAACCTTTTTTATAACTAAACATGCCATTCCTTCAAAAAGAAAAACTTTTCACCAAAAAATGGTTTTTATCCTATTCCCTGATAATAGTGGGGACATTTTTAGTAGCTGCAGGATACGTTTATTTTATAACTCCTTATAAAATCGTTCCTGGGGGTATTTATGGTATTTCTATCGTCCTACATCACCTATTTAACACTCCCGTCGGACTAACTGCCCTTCTGTTTAATATTCCACTCACAATTATCGGAACAAAAGTTCTGGGTCCAAGATTCGGTACCAAGACTGTCGTGGGATTTGTTCTAACATCAGTTTATGTCGATGTTCTTTCATACTTTTCAGAATTCAAACCCCTTGTTGCTGACGATCCTTTATTATCAGCAGTCTTTGGAGGTGTATTGGTAGGTGCAGGAGTAGGTTTGATCTTTAAGTCAAAGGCAACCTCAGGCGGTTCTGATGTGATAGCGATGATTATTGCCCGGTTTACCCGATTGCCTCTCGGACAGCTAATGATGGTTGTTGATTCTACTATTGTCCTCGTAGGATTTATTGCTTTCGGCGATTGGAAGATTCCTCTTTATTCCTGGATTACGATATTCGTTATGGGTAAAACTATTGATACTGTTCTTTCGGGAGTGAATTACGAGAAAACAATCTTCATTATATCCGAAAAATACGATGAAATACGTAATAAGATAATCAATGACTTAAACAGAGGTGGTACTTTTCTTCATGGCGAAGGTATGTTTAACGGACAAGAAAAAAAGGTAATTTTTACTGTCGTCAACCGAAGAGAACTTGCAATGCTCGAGGAGTATATCAATAAAATAGACCCAAAAGCTTTTTTAACAATAATGGATGCGCATGAAATTCTGGGACAGGGATTTAAATCCCTTCACGACAAACTTGAAGATTGATGAATCAAGTAATTACAAAAAAGGAGTCAACACATGTGACTCCTTTTTTTTATCGTTCTGATACACCTATTTAAAATAGCCTCATTATATCATTAAAGTTTGCGAGAATTAATAGTCCGAATAAAAGTACCATACCCACTATTTGTGCATACTCTAAAAATTTATCAGATGGTTTTCTTCCGGTTATAATCTCAAAGAGGAGAAACAACACATGTCCCCCATCGAGAGCAGGTATTGGCAGCACATTCAAAATACCCAACATAATGGATAAAAAGGCGGTCAAAGCCCAAAAGGTTTGCCAGTCCCATGCCGCAGGAAAAAGATTTCCAATGGAGATAAAACTACCTACTGACTCATAAGCTTTAACTTCAGGATTCACCAATAATTTCAATTGCTTCCAATAACTTCCGATTTGCTGAAAGGTTTTATTAAAGCCTGCTGGTATAGCGGTGATAAATGAGTAATCATGGCTTTTAATATTGAAAAGAGTGGTCGGATTTACGAGGAAAGCACCAATTTGAGCGTTTTCATTTAATGTTAAACCGACGTTTATGGTGTCATTGCTTCGTAAAACAGTCAGACTGACTTCCTGATTAGGATAATTCTGTAAAACTCTTTTATATTCATCAAAATACAAAAGAAGTGAATCATTAACTCCAATAATCCTATCACCTTCTTGCAACCCCGCATCTTTTCCGGGCGAATCATTCGAAAATCCTCCTATAATGAATGGAAGACGTGGCATAATAAAATCGGCCGACTGATGTTTCAGAAGTTTTGAAAGAAATCCTTCAGGAATCCTTACCTCATAAGGTTGGTCATTTCTTATAACCTGGATTGTTTTCGCATCATCTAAAATTATTTTGGCAGGAATTTTATAAAAATCTTCAACTTCTTCATTATCAACACTCAAAATCCGGTCTCCGTCTCTTAAACCCATTTGCTCTGCCATGGAATCAGCAACAATACCATACTTTACCTCCGAGGTAGGCAGATACTGTTCTCCCCAATACCACATCATAATAATATAGATTCCAATGGCAAGTATAATATTGACGGTAACACCACCCAGCATAATTATTAGTCTTTGCCATGATGGTTTGGATCTGAATTCATAAGGTTGTGGAGCTTGACTCATCTGTTCTTTGTCCATCGATTCGTCAATCATTCCTGATATTTTTACGTAGCCTCCCAATGGTAACCATCCCATGCCATACTCGGTTTCTCCCTTTTTGAATTTGAATATTGAAAACCAGGGATTAAAGAATAAATAAAACTTCTCAACTCTGGTCTTAAATATTTTTGCGGTAATAAAATGACCGAATTCATGAAAAATCACGAGTATTGAAAGACTAAGTAGTAATTGGGCAGCCTTAATAAGTATTTCCATATATGGTAATTAAATATAAAATTTCAGTTTGCAAAGATAGTAAGTTAATGATTAGATATAAGATTGTCGCATAACTCACCTGCAAGCGTCCTTACCTCATTATTAGTTAAGCAAAGTGAATTTAAATCTGGCTTTGCTTCAAATGTGGCTCTTTCCATACATTTTTCAATGACTATAGGTATATCAAGAAATCTTAGTTTACCCTGAAGAAAAGCTGCTACGGCAACTTCATTTGCAGCATTGAGAATGCACGGCATATTACCTCCCTTTTCCAGTGCATAATATGCCAGATCCAAGCATGCAAAAGTTTCCCTGTCAGGTGGCTCAAATGTAAGATTCCTGATTTCACCCTGCCCTAAGCCTAACCTCCCAAAATCTGCGGGTAACCTATACGGAAATGACAAAGCGTACTGGATAGGTAATCGCATATCCTGAGGACCTAATTGTGCTTTTATTGAACCATCGCTGAATTGAACCATACTATGAACAATTGATTGAGGGTGTACCAGTACTTCAATCTGATGGGTTTCCAATGAAAATAACCATTTAGCTTCAATAACTTCCAATCCCTTATTCATCATAGTTGCCGAATCGATGGTAATCTTATCTCCCATCTCCCATTTTGGGTGGTGCAGAGCCTGAAAAACGGTAACATTCTCTAAATCTGACTTCTTCATTCCCCTAAACGGGCCACCGGATGCAGTTAAATAAATTTTTTCAGGATTACTATATTCACCAATAAGACACTGAAATATTGCAGAATGTTCAGAATCAATTGGAATCAGGGGAACATTCTTTTCTTTTGCCAACTGAGTGACAATATCACCTGCAGCCACAAGTATTTCCTTATTAGCAAGTGCAATTGCTTTCCCCGAATTTATTGCATTCCAGGTAGGTTTTAATCCTGAGAAACCGACAATTGCAGTAATAACCAAATCTATTGATTCCATTTCCACTACTTGTTCCAAAGAAGATTCACCGGTATAAACCTTAATTCCCATTGGATCAAGAGATGTGAAAACTTTATTGTAATGCTTTTCATTGCTGATAACAACAGTATCGGGCTCAAATATTCTGGATTGTTCTATCAACAATTCATAATTGTTGTTTGCTGTCAACACCACAACCTCAAAAAGGTCTTTTTTGTTATAAATAACATCAAGTGCTTGTCTGCCAATAGAACCTGTTGAACCAAGTAATGCGATTCTTCTTTTCATCTGGGTTCTCAGAGTATGATATATTTTTCAGGATCAACCGGATAACCATTAATCCATAATTCAAAATGAAGATGAGGCCCCGTAGTAAATTCACCTGATTCCCCAATAATAGCAATTGATTCTCCGGCTTTTACATGCGTTCCTTGTTTCTTCAGGATCACTGAATTATGTTTATAGATAGAAACTACATTATTAGTATGTTGTAGTGCAATTACATGGCCGGTTGCTGAGCTCCATTCCGAAAAAATTACCATTCCATCATACGCAGCTTTTATTGCTTCGTTCTTTTTCGCAACAATGTCAACCCCATAATGCTTTTTTGATGCATTAAATTTATTTGTCACGATTCCTTTAACAGGAGTAAAGAAACGGGTTATAATTGAATTTACTTGTTTTTCTGTTGGCTCGTTCTGCAGCAGTGTATACTGATTACTCCTTTCATATTCAATTCTAAGGAGTGAATCGGCTTTCGACCTTTTTATACTAATGTTCTCATATTTATTGAGAGAAGCAGTATCGTTCTTTGGAGGTGAGGTGGTTTCAAAATCCGATTCACCAGCTATTACTTTCCTCATATTATTGATAAACAGGTCTTTGCTCTTGAATGCTTTCTCGAGAGAGTCAGCTCTGATCTGCAATTCATATAATTCTTGTTGAACCCCTGTATTACTAAAGCCCGGAATAAATTCTCTCAAAGGAGTAAAAGCTATCAGGTAAGTGGTAAGAAATATAAAAATAATAGCAAGCATTCCAATTACTACAAACACATTTAGCCTTGATAGTCTGAAGGAAAGCTTCTCTTCAAAAGTATCCTCGTTTAAAATTATGAGACGGTATTTGTCACGCAATTTTCTATACCATGGAGTCTTCTTTTCTGAAAATTCACTACTACTATTTGATGACATTTTACCTTGACCTGAAACTAATTAAGTGGCAAAGATAGATATTATTGCTTTACAGTCCTTTTAACTAACTTGTAGATTTCATTGAGAATCAATGGTAGCAGCCCAAGGACTATAGCCATAATCCATCCTTTAAGGTCGAGCATGGTTAAACCGAAAGCTTTCTGCATAAAAGGAATAGCTATTACAAACAATTGGAGTACTATTCCTGCCAAAATTGCTCCTACAAGATACTTATTCGAAAAAATCCCAATTTGAAAGATAGATTTCAACCTGTGTCTTACTGCAAGGGCATAAAACATTTGACTGGCTACAAGTACCATGAATGCAAGTGTTCGGGCGTTAGTAACAACTTCGGCCGGTGCATTTTCATTAAATGGACTGAATCCTCTTTCATAGTAACCATACCAGAATCCAATAATAGTTAGTAATCCAATTACTACTCCACCGAATGCGGCATGTAGGCCGGCTCCCCCGGCGAAAAAGCTTTCCTTTGGATCGCGCGGTTTTTCTTTCATTACGTCAGGATCACCTTTATCCATTCCTAATGCAATAGCAGGCAATGAATCTGTAATCAGGTTTATCCATAACAATTGTACAGCTAGTAATGGAACCTGCCATCCAACAAGTAATGGAAATACCATAGCAACTACTTCACCCAGATTACAAGTTAGAAGAAATACAACTGATTTCTTTATATTGTTGTATATATTCCTACCTTGCTCAATTGCAGTAATAATGGTTGAAAAATTATCATCCGTTAAAATCATGTCAGATGCACCCTTTGCAACATCAGTACCGGTTATGCCCATAGCAACTCCTATATCGGCAGCATTCAAAGAGGGAGCGTCATTAACACCATCCCCGGTCATTGAAACAACGTTCCCATTCGACTTAAGGGCTTTTACAATTTTAACCTTGTGCTCAGGTGAAACTCTGGCATATACCCTGAAGTCATTTACCAGTCGTAAAAACTCGGCATCAGAAATCCTATCCAGCTCCTGTCCTGTCACAACCTGCTTTTTATTATCGGCAATTTCTAACTCGTGTGCAATTGCATAAGCCGTATTCCTATGATCACCTGTTATCATAACCGTAATAATTCCAGCCAACTTTGCTTGCTCAATTGACAGTTTAACCTCATCCCTCGGCGGATCTATCATGCCTACCAGGCCAATAAGAATGAGATCTTTTTCCATCTCCTCTGGTGGAATTTTACCATCGGTACTTTTGAATGCAGCACCTAAAGTTCTTAAAGCATCGTTCGACATTTCATCAGTCGACTTCATGAAAAAGTCCTTATGCGACTCATTAATAGGAACGATCTTGCCATTATCCAGAACGTGGGTAGATATCTTTAAAAGGTTATCAATTGCTCCCTTTGTGTAAACAGTGAACTTCCCATTTTCTTCATTAAGCGTTGACATCAGTTTTCTGTCAGAATCAAATGCATATTCACTAATCCTCTTATTTTTCTTATGCAGTTCTTCACGGTCCATTTGAAGATCATCGGCAAAGAAGAGCAAAGCAATCTCAGTTGGATCTCCGGTTGCCTCATTGTCCTCATATGTAGCATCCGAACAAAGAACCATAGCTTTTGCTAATAATTGAGCATCGCTGTTTGAATTATTTATTCCATCTCTATCTATTTGGTTAGTTTCTTCAAGTGTTGCGTATTTCACAACCGTCATCTTATTCTGTGTAAGAGTGCCTGTCTTATCTGAACATACAATATTGACAGATCCTAAAGTCTCCACAGCAGGCAACCTTTTAATGATTGCATTCTTTCTCGACATTGTTGTTACACCTATTGAAAGAACTACAGCTACAATTGCAGCTAAACCCTCCGGAATTGAGGCCACTGCCAGTGAGACCGCAGTAAGAAACATTTCCGAAAGTTCCCTTCCCTGAAAAATAGATAAAACGAAAATGAAAGCACAAATAGCGATTGCAATTTTACCAAGTGTTTTCCCGAGCTCATCAAGCCTGATTTCCAAAGGTGTCTTTTCCTCTGTATCCTCATCAAGAAAACCTGCAATTTTTCCAACTTCTGTATTCATTCCGGTTGCAACCACAACTCCCTCACCTCTGCCGTAAGTGACAAGATTGGTCATAAACGCCAGATTTTCCCTGTCTCCAAGAGGAGTATCCGGTTCATAAATTATATCATCAAACTTATCTGATGGCACTGATTCGCCTGTTAGTGCCGATTCCTCGATTTTCAAATTGGCAGATTCTATAATTCTCAGGTCAGCCGACACATAACGCCCCGCATCAAGTATAACTATATCTCCCGGCACTAACTTATCTGCGCTCATTTCAGATATGTGGCCATTACGACGGACAATTGCCTGAGGGGAAGCAAGTTTTTGCAAAGCTTCTATCGCTTTTCCGGCTTTTACCTGCTGAACTACTCCTAGTACAGCATTCAGGATAATAACCATCAAAATTATTACCGAATCAATATACTCGCCCATGAGCATAGTGATTAAAACCGCTGCAAAAAGTACATAGATTAACCAATCTTTCAACTGGTCGAAAAACATCGACAATACGCTCTTTTTCTTCTTGGCACGAAGTGTATTTAAACCATACTGTTCGCGTCTTTTCGCAACCTCTTCTTCCGAAAGCCCGGTGCTGTGATCTACATTCAACTCTTTAAGAACTTCTTCACTGCTTTTTGTATGCCACATATTGGTGAGTTTAGTATTTGCAATATTACTCTTGGAAAACTTTTTCCTATATATTCAAGCAACAAAGATAAAACAAGTCCAGCTTATGAAGGTTCCTCGCAAATTAGATGATTAATAGAAAATCCTTAATAAATAGAAGTCTTATCTGTAATAGAATAGGTATCAACTCTAGGTCATCTCTCAGCCATCCCTCACTCAACTCTAAGTTAACACTCCCTTTTACCCAGTGCTGACTGAGTGTTGACTGACGTTTGTCTGAAAATAGGCTTATGCTTGTTATAACTTAAGATTAAGTAAAGCATGCCTTTAAAAAATGATTTGTATTAATCTCTAATCAAGTTTAATCACCACCTGCTTTTTCCTAATGTGTCGCAAATAATTTAAACTGTCATTCAATTATACAGATGCATGAAACTCATTAATTTGTAACTTTACACCTTCCTTTAAGGAAAAATAAAATATTTTTGCAAATTCACAGTTATTAGGTAGAAATTGTAAATATCAAAAATCAATTGGCTGCAAATACCCGTTTGATCCGTAATATAATAGTCCTGACTATCTTGTCAGTTATTGTGAGTGCCTGTTCCACCAAAAAAAACACTTTCACAAGGAGAGCTTACCATAATTTGGTGGCACATTATAATGTTTACTGGAATGGTAATGAAAGCTTAAAAGAGGGCGTTTATCAAATAAGCAGATCAGCAAAGGATAATTATATATCAATCCTCCCTGTCTATAATTATGGTTCACAGTCAGTCGCTCAGTCAGTTAATCCCAACATGGACCGGGCAATCGAGAAAGCATCAAAAGTTATCCAAAAGCATTCCATGTTCTTTAGTAATAAAGAATACGTCAAATGGGTAATGCACAGCTATCTTATGATAGGCAAAGCTAACTTTTATAAACAGGATTATAGTGCTGCCAAAAGAGCCTTTGATTTTATATCGACTAAATATCCTACTGAACCCATCCGTTTCGAGGCGCAACTCTGGGTAGGGAAAACTCTTCAAAAACAAAGACAGTATGAAGCTGCCTTAAATGTATTTAATCAACTTACTGAGGAATCGGAATCTGTTTTACTACCCTGGAATGTTAGAAAAGCATTACCAATGGCATATGCTGATCTCTATATTGCCCAGGGGAAGTATAATTTAGCTCGTGAACAAATTGAATCAGGAATTATCTTACAATCGGGTTCAAAATTTAAAACCCGGTTAAACTTTATTCTTGGCCAGATTTATCAGGCAGAAGGCAAGAATAGTCAGGCAACAGAATATTTTACAAAAACAATAAAAGGAACTCCTACATTCGAAATGGCATTTAACGCCAGAATCAATATGGCAAGAGTTTATGATGCCGGAAGAAGTGATCATAGGCTTATAGTGAGAGAACTGGAAAAGATGCTTAGAGATGCAAAGAATAAAAACTTTAAGGATCAGATTTATTCTGCTCTTGCAGATATAGCCTTAAAGGAGAAAAACGACACCCTGGGGATTAGTCACCTGCGCAAATCTGTTGCATCAAGTATCGACAATGATTTTCAAAAATCGACATCGGCACTCAGGCTTGCGGATTTATATTTTGCCAGACAACAATACACTTTTGCCGGAATATATTATGATACGGCTGTAAATTATCTCCCTAAAGAATTTCCCAATTATGATGCTATCAGCAAACGTACTGAAATCATTGGACGTCTGGTAAAGAATTTGGAAATTGTTCAGGTTCAGGACAGTCTGCAAGATCTTGCACGTATGCCTCAGGCTGAACGATTTGCGGTAATTGATGAAGCTATTGCCCGATACATTAAGCGTGAAGAAGAGAATGCACTCAGAGCGGCAGAAGAAAAAATGGCCATGGAAGCCGGAATAGCACTCGGAGGCAGACGGGTTTCAGATATGGAAGGACAGACTACAGTTGGTGGTGGTGGATGGTATTTCTATAATCCTTCTGCAATTGGTATGGGTTATAGTGAGTTTACAAGAAAATGGGGTCGTCGCCGTCTCGAAGATAACTGGCGGTTGAGTAACAAGAGGGTTGTTGATTGGGATTTAATGGCTGAAGGTGAACTGGAATCTGATTCATTGACTATGGATGGGGAGAACAAGGCAAGCGTCACTAATCTTAGATCTCGTGAAGCTTATCTGGTTAACATACCACTCACTCCTGAAAAATTAGAAGCCAGCAATCTCCAGATAGCTGACGCGTTATTTAAAGCAGGTATAATTTACCTCGAAGAACTAAACGATAATTCAGAGGCAGAAAAAACATTTAATTCCCTGATTACCCGCTTTCCTGAAGACACTAACGCATTACAAGCTCATTATCATTTATACCGCATCAATCGCGACCAGGGCGATAATGATGAGATGTTGACACAAAAGAATCTTATAATACAGAAATATCCTGATAGTGATTATGCCCGAATCCTGATTGATCCTGACTATTATGCAGAATTGGAAGAGGCAAGTAACAGAGTAAAAACATTGTATAAAGAAACCTACGAAGCGTTTAATGCCGGTTTATACCGGATGGTAATCCTATACAGTAACGATGCCATTTCAACATATGAAGGTCACGCATTGCTCCCTCAGTTTATTTATCTGAGAGCCTTAGCCAGGGGTATGACTATCCATCAGGATACAATGAAAGTTGAACTGGCGCAATTAATAAAGGATTTCCCTGAATCATCGGTAGTTCCTTATGCTAATCTGATTTTAGGTGAACAGAAAACAGGAGCTGGTGGTATGGTACTCACTCCGGCACAAGGTGACAGTCTTCAAATAAATCTCGACATTTCAATGTACACTCTTAATCCTACTACTTCACATTTTTATGTATTGATTGTAGATGGATCACTGGTTAATGTATACGGAACTAAGGTGAGGATAAGCGACTTCAATTCGAGAAGCTATGGCACTCAGAACTTACAAGTAAACAGTGTTATTCTGGAAGGAAATAAACAAATGATTTCAGTGAGTACTTTTGGAAACAGTGAAGAAGCAATGAGGTACTTTAATCATATTTCAGCAGATGGATACGTTTTTTCAGGCATTCCCGATGGCACTTTTGATCAATTCATAATTTCTTCAAATAACTACCCTGTTTTCTTCAAAGAAAAGAAGGTGGCTCCATACCTTCAGTTTTTCAGAATAAATTATCAACAACCATAAACCAACAACTATTAATAATGGCCAAAAATAGTATTCCCGAAGCACCCCCTTCTGCTAACCTGATCCAATCGGGGACTTTGATTAAGGGTGACATTGAGTCAAATGGAAATATCCGGATTGACGGAACGTTAAACGGCACTGTTAATGCCCGTGGTAAAGTTATTCTTGGTTCAACAGGTACCATTGAGGGTGAAATTCATTGTTTCAATGCTGACATCGAAGGAAGAGTCAATGGTTTAATAATAGTTAAAGAGCTATTGTCACTTAAAGCCACTGCAATAGTTACAGGTGATATCCAGGTAAATAAGCTTTCTATTGAACCGGGTGCCCGTTTTACAGGTACCTGCAAAATGGATGTGACAGCTGAACAGCCTGCTATTTATGCAGAAGAAACAGTCTAAGGATAACAACCCGATAAATAATTATATCAGGTATTCGGGTATGGCAGCCCAAATGCTGTTCATTATTGCCGGAGGTAGTTTTGGAGGGTATAAATTAGACCAATGGTTAAAATTACCATTCCCAGTATTTATCATAATTCTTTCCCTGGGTTCAGTCTTTCTCGCAATTTGGTTATTTATTAAAGAATTCAATAACAAGAATCACAATGAAAAATGAAGTACGCTCTTTTCTCAGGCAAAATATTATCTTAACAATTGTTCTTGGGATTATTACAGCCATTTTAATGATTCTTAAGGTCTCAGGCATCTCTCCGGCATTACCATTTATTATTATCTTTCACGCTGTACTTACATTTTTATCTTTTCTGCTGATCGTCAAAAAAACAGAATCTGCTCCAAAAAAATTTGTTAGTGTTTATCTCGGGAATACTACTTTTAAGCTCATTATATTCATGGCTATCTTGTTCATTTATGCACTCACTAACATCCATGATGCAGTTAATTTTATTATCAGTTTCTTTATAATATATGTCATTTACACTATTTTTGAGGTAATTAATCTCGTTAGGTGGAATAACAGAGCTTCAAGATAAACTTGCCCGATAGTCATTATCTTTGCATTTTTCAATACTCTTTTTTCTATGATTTATATTACCCGACACGAGCATTTTAATGCTGCACATCGCCTTTTTAATCCAGAATTCACAGATTCGAAGAACCTTGAGATTTTTGGAAAGTGTTCAAACCCAAATTGGCATGGACACAATTACTCTTTGTTTGTTACTATTAAGGGTGAGATTAATCCTGAAACCGGATTCTTAATTAATCTCAAAGTTTTAAGCAACTTAATCAACGAGCTCATCATCGAAAAGGTTGACCATAAAAACTTAAATCTAGAGGTAGATTTTATGGAGGGGATCATGCCTTCAGCTGAAAATATCGCCGTTCAGATCTGGAATCAGCTTGAGGACAAGATAGCCCATCATGGTGCAACTTTGCATTGTGTAAAGCTTTATGAAACTGAAAGAAATTTTGTTGAATATTACGGATCGTAATGACAAAGGAAAAATTATGAAAAAAGACGATTTACAAGATGGCGTTAACGAAATGGCGTACGAAAACCTTATGGATGACTATTCTCTTGAAATTGGCTATCGACGAAAAGACACATATAATAACCGAACCCTGGTTAAATTAAGCAACCATTACAAGGACATAATAAAGTTAATAGGGGAAGATCCTGAGAGAGAAGGTTTGCTGAAAACACCTGAAAGAGTTTCGAAAGCAATGCAGTTCTTAACTCACGGTTATGATCTGAATCCCGAAGAAATTCTTAAGGCAGCAATGTTTCAGGAAGATTACAAGCAGATGGTAATTGTTAAGGATATTGAAATATACTCTTTATGTGAACACCATATGATTCCTTTTTTTGGCAAAGCACATGTAGCCTATATCCCAAATGGTTATATTGTCGGATTGAGCAAAATCCCCAGAGTGGTGGATGCTTTTGCCCGTCGACTTCAGGTACAGGAAAGACTCACAACACAAATAAAGGAGGCAATTAATAATACGCTCAAACCACTGGGTGTTGCAGTCGTCATTGAGGCACAGCATATGTGCATGAGTATGCGTGGTATTCAGAAACAAAATTCAGTTACTACAACCTCTGACTTTACAGGTGCATTTCTGGTAGATAAAACCAGGGCTGAATTTATACACCTGATAGGCTCCAAACTGCACTAACAGATGATACCGGATCCTTTTAAGCTTGAACGCTATTTTGCCAAATACGAGTTTAATGTAAAATATCTTTTATCAAGTTCTGATTGTGATGGATTCAGTTTAGATTACGTCCTTTCGTCTGCAGAGCAAGGAGAAACCAAATTATGGGATTCGATGACGCTAGGTTACACGGATTCTTTAGGCAATCCTTTGTTAAGAGAGAGTATTTCGAGGCATTACAATACAATTAATACTGACAATGTATTCGTTCTTTCTCCCGGCGAAGCTAATTACATTTTGATGCAGGTTTATCTCAATCCGGGTGACCATATTGTTTGTATGCGTCCTGCATATCAGTCATTGTATCAAATAGCAATTAACAAAGGGTGCCATATTTCCTGGTGGTCTACTGATGATAACAACAATTTCAATCCTGATGATCTTGCTAATCTTGTGACCGGTAAAACCAAGATGATCATCGTTAACTTCCCTCACAATCCAACCGGTTATTATCCGGAAAAAGATGAGTTAAACAGGATCATTGAAATAGCTTCAAGACATAACACGCTGATATTTTCTGATGAGATGTACCACAAACTGGTTCATAATCCGGCTAAGCTTAACGACTCATTATGTGATTTGTATGAGAACGCAATAAGTTTGTGGGGCATGGCTAAATCATTCGGACTTGCAGGCTTAAGGATTGGTTGGATTTCAACACATAATAAGGAGTTGTTGACCGCCATGCAGCAATATAAAGATTACCTGACCATCTGCAGTAGTGCTCCAAGTGAGGTATTATCCATGATAGCACTGAATAACAGTGAACGGTTTATTGAGGTTAACCTTGAAAAAATACGAGGCAATAAAGAAATTTTTAAATCATTTGTTAATCGTCATCCCGAATTGTTTCAGGATTACCATGAAACACAGGCAGGCTCTACTGCATTAGTAAAAGTCCGCCTTAATGAACCGGCACTTTCCTATGCTGAAAAGCTTGTTAAAAGGACTGGTGTGATGTTAGTCCCATCAGAAATGTTTGAATATGGAGATCAACATTTTCGAATTGGGTTTGGAAGAGCTAATATGAGGGAAGCTCTTCTGGCCTGGGAAGCAGAAATGTGATATTATTGTATCTTTGCCCCTCATTTTAAATCATTATTTTCTATGAAAGCTTATATTTTCCCTGGACAAGGTGCTCAGTTTGTTGGCATGGGTAAAAATCTATACGACAGCAATGAACAGGCAAAAGCTCTGTTTGAACAAGCTAATGAAATTCTTGGATTCAGAATCACTGATCTTATGTTCGAAGGCACTGATGAAGATTTAAGACAGACAAAGGTTACACAGCCTGCTATTTTTCTTCATTCTGTTATTCTGGCAAAAACCCTTGGCGAGCAATTTAAACCTGATATGACTGCCGGTCACTCATTAGGCGAATTTTCTGCATTAGTAGCATCAGGTGCACTATCATTTGAAGATGGACTCAGGCTTGTTTATGCTCGTGCTATGGCAATGCAAAAAGCATGTGAATCTGAACCTAGTACTATGGCAGCTATCCTGGGTCTGGAAGATGAAAAGGTTGAACAGGTTTTAAGTCAGATTCAGGAAGTAGTAGTACCTGCTAATTACAATAGTCCAGGACAACTTGTTATCTCAGGCTCAATGAAGGGGATAGAGGTTGCATGCGAAAACCTTAAAGCTGCCGGAGCAAAACGCGCATTGCCTTTAAAAGTTGGGGGCGCATTCCATTCTCCTCTTATGGAACCGGCCAGAATTGAACTTGCCGAAGCAATCAATAAAACACACTTTAATACACCTGTCTGCCCGGTATATCAGAATGTAACTGCTTTACCCGTGACAGACCCCGAAACTATTAAAGGGAATCTGATAAAGCAATTGACAGCTCCTGTTAAATGGACTCAAACTGTTCAGAATATGTCGAATGATGGCGCAACAACCTTTGTTGAAGTTGGCCCCGGAAATGTCCTTCAGGGATTAGTGAAAAAGATTGCACCTCAGTCAGAAGCATTGAGTGCACAATAAAGAGAAACAAAATCCCGGATAAGTAATTTCCAGGATTTTAATTTATAGATTAATTTTCACGCGGGAACCTGATCGGTTACTTCTTCCCTATCCCAGAATCTGTGGTGCCCAATTGCGTTTATTAATGATTGATTAAAACTACTTAAATCGTTTGCATCTTTAACTGTAATCACTCCCATATCCTCCTTGACACTGGAATCTTTCGAGAATGCTGCTTTCTTTAGTGATAGCTCACTGAAAAAGTCAACACCTTCTCCAATAGCAGCCACTGGTTTACAGTGTTTGTACATCTCATTGATAAAATTAGCAGCAAAACCATGTTCGCGGAGGGTAGAAATACTATCCTTTCCACCCGGTAAGAATACAGCATCGAATAATACAGAGCCTGTTGTAACGTAATTTTTGTCAACTGAAATTGTATCTTCTCCATTGCTCTTTAGTTCACCGTAATTCTTTGAAATTACTTTTGACATAATACCCTTTTCCTTTAACGCACTCATAACAGATTTAAGATGCTGGTGATTATAACCATCTGCCAGAAGAATAGCTACCTTGCGGCCTTTCAATGATTCACCCTTTAGATTTTCCTGACTTAATGAGGGTGATTTAGTAACGTGCTTTTTCTTTTTTGGTTCTGTAACTCCTTCTACAATGTTTTCAACAATATCGTCGGCTTTTGTGAGCAATTTACTTGAATCGTAATTAACTCCAATACCTCTAGCAACTTCACGTGCCAGGTCTTTATCCACTTTTTCAATTAGCCCTACCATTCGTTCCCTGATTACCATAGTTTCAACTTTCCCAAGTTCAAAATGGAAAGCTTCGATAATGTGCTTTTTCTCTGGGTTCGACATACTGTTCCAGAAAAGAGTGGCCTGACTGAAATGATCTGAAAAGCTGGCACTTCTTACTCTTGTTTTATGTCCTTCTACTCTTTGCGGATAATGCACATATCCTCCCTTGTCTTCCGGAGCTAATTTTGGCTGCCCATCCGCCAGAGAGTTTGGCAAGTAACTTACTCTTCCTTTATTCACTGTTTGCCTCATGTAGCCATCCCTTTGATTGTTTTTGACATCGGGAATAGGCCTGTTTATAGGAATTTCAGTAAAATTAGGACCTCCCAGCCTAATCAATTGAGTATCTAAATATGAAAATAGCCTTCCCTGAAGAAGGGGATCATTTGTCACATCAATCCCCGGCACCAGATTACCGGGATGGAAAGCTATTTGTTCTGTTTCAGCAAAAAAGTTGTCAGGGTTTCTGTTTAGAACCATGAGTCCTATCTTTTTGACGGGAATCAATTCTTCGGGCCATATTTTAGTAGCATCCAGTATGTCGAATTCAAAATCAAATTCTTCCTTTTCTTCAATGATCTGAACGCCAAGCTCAAATTCAGGGAAATTACCCATCTCAATCGATTCCCATAGATCTTCTCTGTTAAAATCCGGATTTTTACCTGCTATTTTCTGGGTTTCGTCCCAAACCAGCGAATGAACTCCCGCTTTCGGCTTCCAATGGAATTTTACAAAAAATGATTCTCCGCTTTCATTAACCAAGCGGAAAGTATGAACTCCAAAGCCTTCCATCATGCTATAACTACGAGGCAATGCCCTGTCGGAAAGAACCCACATGATCATATTCATTGATTCAGGCATAAGCGAAATAAAATCCCAAAAAGTATCATGAGCTGCTGACGCCTGTGGCATCTCGTTATGTGGTTCAGGTTTTATAGCATGAACCAGATCGGGGAATTTGATTGCATCCTGAATAAAGAATACTGGCATATTGTTCCCAACTAAATCATAGTTTCCTTCTACTGTGTAAAACTTTGTTGCAAAGCCTCTCACATCACGTACAGTATCTGGCGATCCTCTGAAACCTACAACAGTTGAAAACCTTACAAATACATCAGTCTTGAGTGTTGGATCTGTAAAAACTTTAGCCTTTGTGTACTTCTTCATTGAATCGTCATACACCTGAAAATATCCGTATGCTCCCGAACCCCTTGCATGGACTACTCTTTCCGGAATTCTTTCATGATCAAAATGAGTCATCTTTTCCCTGAAGTGAAAGTCCTCCATTAATTGCGAGCCTCTTTCTCCTGCTTTTAAAGAATCATCAGTATGATTTACTTTTAATCCCTGGTTTGATGTTAGAAAACCTTTGTTCTCTTCGCCTTTTTTAGTGTCATCTTTGCTCATTCTTTAATATTATAAGTGGAAAAATATAGGTTCTTCGGTATGCATTCATTAAAATCCTAAAGAACTAACTTAAATTTTTACCACTTGGTTCATTAAGAGGTGCCTTTCTGAAATAAAAAAACCCAGATTCTTAAATCCGGGTTCTTATTGATTATCATTTAATTATGACAACATTTCATTTATCCATATTGCTGTTCATAGTATTTTTGATATTCACCTGAAGTGACTGTATTCAGCCAACCTTCATTTTCAAGATACCATTCTACCGTTGTTTCAAATCCTTCAGTGAATTTAACAGTAGGTTCCCAGCCTAATTCTGCCTTAATTTTTGAAGCATCAATTGCATACCTTAAATCATGACCGGCACGATCTTTAACAAATGTGATCAACTTTGAAGATTCACCCTCACTCCTTCCTAATCGCTTATCCATGATCTTACAGAGTTCTCTTATCAGTTCAATATTCTGCCATTCATTGTTGCCCCCTATATTATATGTTTCACCCACTCTTCCTTTGTGAAACAGAAGGTCGATTGCCTTGGCATGATCTTCAACATATAACCAGTCGCGAACATTTTCTCCTTTACCATAAACCGGTAATGGCTTATTATTTCTGATATTATGGATAAACAGTGGAATAAGCTTTTCAGGGAACTGATAAGGCCCGTAATTATTTGAGCAGTTGGAAACTATTGCCGGCAATCCATAGGTATGATTATATGCTCTTACCAAATGATCGCTGCTTGCTTTACTGGCTGAGTATGGACTTTTGGGATCATAGGAAGTTGTTTCTGTAAACATACCTTCCATTCCTAGTGAGCCATAAACCTCATCTGTCGATATATGGTAGAATAACTTGCCTATAAAGTCTGGCTTCCAGGTTGCAAGCGAAGCATTTAGAAGATTAACCGTTCCAACTATATTAGTCATGATAAAATCCATAGGATTCGAAATAGAGCGGTCAACATGAGATTCAGCTGCCAAGTGAATCACTCCATCAAAATTGTAATCTCTGAAAAGTTGCATTATAAAATCACCGTCAGTGATATCCCCTTTGATAAAAGTGTAATTCGAAGCGTTTTCAATATCCTTTAGATTCAACAGATTACCTGCATAGGTAAGTTTGTCAAGATTTACTATCCTATAGTCTTTATACTTGTTCACAAAAAGTCTGACAACATGTGACCCTATGAATCCTGCACCTCCAGTAATTAGAATATTCTTCATCAAGCTTAATATTTATTGATCAAATTCATTCTTTATCTTTAAGGGTTAGCTCCCATTTCCAGGCTGAACCCATCATCTCATCAATTCCTTTCTGTGCTTTCCAGCCTAATTCGTCATTAGCAAAAGAAGTATCTGCCCATACTTGTTCAATATCACCTGGGCGTCGGCCTACAATCTCATAATTAAGTTTTCTTCCTGTTACACGCTCAAATGATTTGATAACTTCGAGCACGCTGAAACCATTGCCAGTTCCCAGGTTAAAAACCTCAAAATCATGGGCCGATCTGTTTTCAATCATCCGGTCAACTGCCACCACATGTGCCTGGGCCAGATCAACAACATGGATATAGTCTCTGATTGCTGTCCCATCAGGAGTGTTATAATCAGACCCGAAAACTTTTAAGACTTCCCTTTTACCTATTGCAGTCTGGGTAATAAATGGGACCAGGTTATTAGGAATCCCAATCGGAAGCTCTCCAATTAAAGCTGACTCATGCGCTCCTATCGGGTTAAAGTACCGGAGGGAGATGCTCTTCAGGTTATGTGCCCCAACCGCAAACTGAATTATCTGTTCTGACATCTGTTTGGTGTTGCCATATGGGGACCATGCCTCCTTTATTGGGGATGTTTCTTTGACAGGCAATTCATCAGGCTGACCATAGACAGTACAGGACGAGGAAAATACAAGGTTTTGTATCGAGTTTTCCTTCATGCCCTCCAGTATGTTTATGAGCGACATCAGGTTATTATGATAATACATCAATGGCTTTTCCATCGATTCCCCCACAGCCTTATAGGCGGCAAAGTGTATTATTCCTATAATGTCTGAATTATTCTTAAAGAACTCAGCAGTCTTATCTTTATCTGCCAGATCAAATTTATAAAAGTCAGGTCTTCTGCCTGAAATTTTTTCGATACGGTCAACTACATATTCATAAGAATTTGAAAGGTTATCAACGATTACAACTTCATAACCTTTGTTTTGTAATTCTACAACTGTATGAGATCCTATATAGCCCGTCCCCCCCGTTACTAAAATCTTCATTTCGGATTAATTAGATTACTTTAACTTTTTTACCAATCCTTCTTTTAGTTGATACCGTTCTCCACTTTCAGGGCATTTTGCAAAACCTTCAGAATTGAACTTTAGTTTATGCCCATATTCGCTCATCCAACCAGTTTGGCGAGCTGGGTTTCCAACAACAAGTGCATAAGGCAATACTTCTTTTGTTACCACTGCCCCTGCTCCAATAAATGCGAACTCCCCAATGTTATGTCCACAAACTATAGTGGCATTTGCACCAATAGTGGCCCCCTTTCTAACAATGGTTTTGCTGTAACTACCTCTGCGGTTAACGGCACTTCGTGGATTTACAACATTTGTGAAAACCATTGATGGTCCAAGAAAAACGTCATCTTCACATATTACTCCTGTATAAATAGAGACATTGTTTTGAACCTTAACATTACACCCTAAAATTACTCCGGGCGAAATGACAACATTTTGACCAATGTTACAATTCTCACCAATTTCGCAATTTTCCATTATGTGACTGAAGTGCCAAATTTTAACTCCATTGGCTATTTTACTTCCCTGGTCAATAACAGCGGTTTCATGTGCAAAATAATCTTTGACTTCCATTATATATATGTATCAGGTTAAGCCAGTAATGTAGTAACCAAAAATCCTTCTTTTCGTTTAATGCTGTTCATTAAATGTACGAACCAGCTATTTGTTTACAAAATCGAGTAGGTTCATAGTAATATGCAACAACTGTTCTTCATCTAATTCAGTATGCATAGGAAGTGATATCACCGAACTACACAGACTCTCGGTAACCGGGAAATCACCTTCTTTGTATCTTGGATCAAGATATGCTTTCTGCATATGAAGGGGAACCGGGTAATAAATCATAACCGGAATTCCATTGGCTGCCATGTGCTCCACTAAAGCATTTCGGTCAATTCCTGACGTTACAAGTGTATATTGGTGAAAAACATGAGTAGTATAATTTGCCTTAACAGGTGTCTGAAGTTTCGGATGTCCGGCAAAAGCCTGGTTATAAAACTGGGCAGCTTTGTTTCTTGCAGCGTTATATTCATCCAGATGTTTGAGCTTTACATCTAAAACAGCAGCCTGAATGCTGTCAAGGCGACTATTAACACCAATAAAATCGTGATAGTACCGAACAGTCATTCCGTGATTTGCCATTACTCGAAGTTGTCTGGCCAAATCGTCATCATTTGTAAATATCGCACCTCCATCACCATAACATCCTAAGTTCTTGCTTGGGAAAAAAGATGTACAACCAACATGTCCAATTGTACCCGATTTTTTCATTGAACCATCCTTAAAGATATAGTCTGCACCTATTGACTGGCAAGCATCTTCTATAATATAAAGATTATGTTCTTTGGCTATTTCCATTATTGCTTCCATATCAGCACATTGACCAAACAAATGCACCGGAACAATGGCTTTTGTCTTTGGTGTGATGGCTCTCTTAATTGCTTCAGGATCAATATTAAATGTGATAGGATCAACATCTACAACAACCGGCGTTAAACCAAGAAGAGCAATCACTTCGGCTGTAGCTATAAATGTGAATGAGGTAGTAATAACTTCATCTCCTCTTTGAAGATCCAGGGCCATCATTGAAATCTGTAAAGCATCAGTTCCATTGGCACAGGGGATGACATGTTTAACACCTAAATAATTTTCAAGGTTTTCCTGAAATCTTTTAACTGCTGGACCGTTGATAAAGGCAGTTGAGTCTATTACTTCTGCGATTGATGAATCTATCTGACTTTTAATTTTCTGATATTGACCTTTGAGATCGACCATTGAGATTTTGTTCATACAAGTGCTTGTTTCAGTGATTAAGTTGATTTATGTGGGATGTTACTATGTATTGGTCTGAAACGAAAATAAACCATTTAAAGTATATATTTCTTAAATTGTGATGGCAAATATACTACTAATTAGCAGTTTTAAATGACCACAAGTTCCATTAATCATGTCGGAATTTGCCTCAATTACGTATCTTTGTCAGCTATTCCAATCTGTATTTTGATGCATAAGACTAAATCACTTCTTTGCACTCTTTTAATCGGTTTCATTTTAACAATGTCATCCCATTTTAATGGAGTATCAGCGCAGCAAAATGTAAAAGATTCAACAATTTCAATGCATCTTATAACTGCCCATTTCGCTTATCAGTTTCCATCGGGCGATATGGCCTCAAGATTTGGTCATAGCGCAATGGTTGGTCCTGCTTATTTTTATAAATCATCTGAAAATTGGCTATTGGGAGCTGAGGTAGGTTTTTTCTTTGGCGATAAGGTTAAAGACAAAAATAATATCTTAAGTAATATCGAGACTGAAGATGGCAATATCGTTGATGTTGATGGCATTTATGCTACTTACCATTTCTATGAAAGGGGTTACTCCTTTTTAGCAAAGGCAGGAAAAATATTTCCTTTCAGAAAGCCCAACCCAAATTCTGGTATTATGTTAGGTGCAGGAGCAGGGCTGATTCAGCATAAAATTTTTATAGATCATAGAGACCGGACAGCACCTCAGATAACAGGCGATTATCTGAAAGGATATGATGAATTGAAAAGAGGTCCCGCCTTAAATGTTTTTGCAGGTTATCTGTATACTGGCAATTCAAAAGTGGTAAATTTCTATGCCAATATTGATCTGACGGTTGGATTCACGAAGGATGTTCGTCCCTATTCATTTGCTAAAAGGCAATATAATGACGGGAAATATACAGACTATATTGTGTCACTAAAATTAGGCTGGCTAATTCCGGTCTATAAAAGAGCTCCCAAAGATTTTTACTACTATTAATATAAACATCAGCAACTTTTCAAATAAAAATATCATGCGGCAAATCTATAGTTTTATTATAAGGATGTATGGTCTGTCGTTATGGATTTCATCGCTCTTTAATCAGAAAGCCAGAGACTGGTTTTATGGCAGAAGAGAAATTTTCACCAAGCTTGAAGAAGTATTTTCAAGTGAGAATAAAGCTGGGGATCGGCCTCCTGTAATCTGGGTCCATTGTGCTTCGTTGGGTGAATACGAGCAAGCCCGCCCCGTTATTCAGGCAATTAAAACCCGTTTCCCTGACCATTTAGTGTTGTTGACCTTTTTTTCCCCCTCCGGTTACAATAATAAACCAACGAATTCAGGGGCGGATTTTGTTTTTTATCTTCCACTTGACACACCCCGTAATGCTAATCGTTTTATTAAGATTGTCTCTCCTTCGCTTGCTATCTTCGTAAAGTACGAGTTCTGGTACAATTATTTGCACCAGTTGTATCTGCGGAATATTCCAACCCTCACTATCTCAGCGATTTTTCGCCCAACACAACATTTCTTTAAATGGTATGGTGGATGGTTCAGAAGGCATTTGAGAAACGTCGACCAGATTTTTGTGCAAGATGAAGAGTCAATTGAGCTCCTTAGCATGATTGATGTAAATAATGTAACTCTTAGTGGCGATACACGATTCGACAGAGTTCTTGGAATTTCAGAACAGGAATCTCATATGCCTTTCCTTGAAGAATTTTCTAAAGATCATTTTACTTTAGTTGCAGGTAGTACATGGCAACCTGATGAAGATATCTTATGGCAACTTCAGGAATCTTTTGGTGATTGGTTGAGAGTAATAATTGCTCCTCATGAAATAAATCAAAGACATATAACTGATCTTTCTTCCAGATTAAATGGCCGTTCTGTTTTATACAGCTCTTTAATAACATCCAATGTCAGTCCTGAAGATTACTTTAAACAGCATGAGGTGAAAGTAATAATAATAGATTCTATTGGATTATTGTCAAAAATCTATCGCTATGGCAACATAGCCTACATTGGTGGTGGATTTGGTGTTGGTATTCACAATACGCTTGAAGCTGCAGTGTATGGAATACCTGTCCTGTTTGGCCCCAATTATCAAAAGTTCAAAGAAGCAAGAGAACTAATTCAGTTAAAAGCTGCTGAAAGTGTTAAGGATGGAGAAGAATTGATTAATTCAGTAAGGCTTTTTCACAGTCTTCCCGACCGACTACAGGAATACTCTGAACAGGCAGCCAAATACGTCGAATCACGTTCAGGAGCAACCAATAAGATTATGGAAATGCTACAATCTTACGTTGAGATTCCCAGGGATCATCAATCTTAAACTGAACGATTGCTAATCCTGTTCCATCATAGGCCGCTGAAAACAAATGGGTTCTTCCATTAATCTCACTCCAATTTCCTGTTATTCCGGATGATTCATGAGCATGTCCATGTAAAGTAATGTATGGTTGCTTTTCTTTAATAAAATTAGCAATAGCCTTACTTCCAATACTTTTTCCACCCGGAATTTTATCAAGCATACTATCAAATGGTGGGGCATGGAATAAAAAGATAGCTTTCTCCATTGAGAGATCGCTTGTTAATACTTCCAGATCTGTACTGATAAAAGACTCATCACTGATTTCATCAGTACTCCTGAATCCTTTATCAGGAGGAATTGCAGTTTCATCTACAGATTTATCCACATCATACTTCTCCCAATCCTTTATCCTGAATGGCGTAGGAGGAACATATGAGTATCCAAAAATCATATAAGGGCCAAACTTAGTTTTGTCATTGTTCAGGAATTTCCATAATTCTTTCCTGGCTCCTTCTTCAAAACCAGGAATATCACATTTATAATCATCATTACCTGCTATAAGATAAATATCAGGGTAATTGCACCCAAGCTGTTTTTGGACACCTCTGAACAACGGGATCAGGAATTCATAAATGAAAGGATTTACTTGTAAATTTAACTTCTTCTCTGATACTCTAAAATGGGGCAAGAGGTCCCCGCCCATAAACAAAAAAGAAGGTTTATTCCTGATTATCTCTTTTGCCAATAGTTCATACTTAGTCCTATCACCATGGAGGTCACTTACAAAATAACAGGTGGTCATCAACTTTTACTTTAAAGTTTAAATTAATATAGCTGTTAGCTAAAATAGCAAAATCTTATCTTTGCCTAAACAATTAAGTTATGATCAAAATGTCGGAAAGCGAAAAAAAACCAGTTATAGGCATCTCAACCGGTGATGTAAATGGCATTGGCTATGAAATAATATTAAAAGCCTTGTCTGATAATCGGATTAACGAGATGATGGTTCCGGTGGTCTACGGTCTTGCAAAAGTTGTTTCGTACAATAAAAAGGTACTTAATCTCTCTGAGTTAAATTTTAATATTATAAAAAAAGCCGATAACCTGAATCTAAAGAAATCCAACCTGGTAAATCTTCATGACAACGAAGTGAGGGTAGATTTTGGAAAGTCAGATACGGTAGCAGGAGAACAGGCATTTTTATCGCTCGAAGCAGCAACCGAGGATTTGAAGAAAGGAGTTATCGATGCTCTTGTCACAGGACCAATTAATAAGAAGACTATTCAATCTCCGGATTTTAACTTTCCAGGACACACCGAATATCTCACTGAAAAATTTTCTGTTAAAGAAAGCCTGATGCTGATGGTTAGCAACAACCTTCGTATAGGCGTTTTAACGGGGCATATACCTGTGAATGAGATCGCCCGGACTATTACAACGGATCTTATTCTTCAAAAAATCGCAATTTTAAACAAATCCTTGCTTATCGATTTTGGCATCAGATCTCCCAAAATTGCAATTTTAGCTTTAAATCCTCATGCAGGCGACGATGGATTGCTTGGTATGGAAGAAAAGGATATTATAATTCCTGCAATTGAAAAAGCAAAAGAAATGGGATATCATGCTTTTGGTCCTTATCCTGCTGATGGATTCTTTGGTTCTTCCTCATTTACTCAATTTGATGGAATACTTGCCATGTACCACGATCAGGGTATGTTGCCATTTAAAACCCTTTCTTTTGATTCCGGTGTAAATTATACGGCGGGACTTCCTGTAATAAGGACATCCCCTGCTCATGGAACAGCTTTTGAAATAGCTGGTAAAGATCAGGCCTCACCTGATTCTTTCAGAGCTGCTATATACCTGGCATGTGATATTTGGAAAAACAGACAAGATTATGAATCAATCTCTGCTAATCCTCTTAAACCTGCCCGACATGAAGCTGAATCATAGAAAACAAAATTATAAGTTTCAAGCTTTGTAACCAAAAAGATAGATCTTGCAAGGATACTCAATATATGAAGTAGCAGAAGCAGTTTCAGGTAAACTGCTCATTAACTCTGAAAAGTGTATAATAACTGATTTGTTAATTGACAGTAGAAAAATAAATTCTCCTGCTGATTCTATCTTTTTTGCTCTGGTTACTAAGAGAAATGACGGGCATAAATATATCGAGACTCTTATTTCTAAAGGAGTAAGATGCTTTTGCGTCACTAATATCCCTAAGAGCCTAGAAGCTAAAGCAAATTATATTGTTGTTAAGGATACTCTGAATGCCTTGCAACGACTGGCTTTGTTTCACCGGCAAAAATTCAGTTTACCAGTTATTGGGATTACAGGTAGTAATGGTAAAACTATAGTCAAAGAATGGCTCTGGCAACTTCTTTCTGAAGAAAAGACTATTATTAGAAGTCCTCAAAGCTACAATTCCCAAATTGGCGTACCTCTTTCAGTATGGCAACTCGAACCAATTCATCAATTGGCAATTTTTGAAGCAGGTATTTCTCAACCTGGTGAAATGGAGAAACTTGAGCCAATTATCAAACCTGATATCGGTATTCTGACTAACATTGGTCAGGCACATGACCAATTCTTTGAATCAGAAGATCAGAAAACAAATGAGAAATTAAAACTCTTTGTCAACTCCAAATCTATTGTTTATTGTCGTGATTATGAATTAATTCATTCAAAAATCCTCAAGCCGGTTAACATCTTTAATTGGGGCAAACATCCTGATTCTTTATTGAGAATCCTGGATATTGAAAAACACAAAAAAGAGACTTTAATATCAGCGATTTACAAAGAAAAGAAACAAAAGATCACGATTCCTTTTACGGATGATGCTTCCCTCGAAAATGCCATGCACTGCTGGGCAACCATGCTTTTGCTTGGGTATGGTCCCGAGGTAATTACAACCAGGATGCAGAAGTTACAACCTGTTGCCATGCGCTTGGAGATGAAGGAGGGAGTAAATGGTTGCCTGGTGATTAACGACAGTTATAGCTCAGATTTCGATTCACTTGCAAATGCTCTTGATTTTCTTGTCCAACAGACCCGACACGACAAACGCACTGTTATACTCAGTGATATTCTTCAAAGCTCTGCCAGTGAAGCAAACCTGTACCAATCAGTAGCAGCCTTATTGGAAACAAGAAATATTTCACGATTAATCGGGATAGGCGAAGGCATTTCAAAACATAGCCATCTCTTTAAAATGCAAAAGCAGTTTTTTAATAGTACCAATCAGTTTCTCGACCAGTATTCGCTCACTCCTTTCCGGAATGAGAGTATTCTGATTAAAGGTGCCAGGGTTTTTGCTTTTGAGAGAATCATTGATTTGTTGCAACAAAAATCACATGAAACTGTCCTAGAGGTTAACCTTAGTGCCTTGGTTCATAATCTTAACTTCTTCAGGTCTTTGATAAAGCCTAAAACCAAGGTAATGGTAATGGTCAAAGCATTCTCATATGGCAGTGGCAGTTTCGAAATTGCCAATACCCTCCAGTTTCATCATGCAGATTATCTTGCTGTAGCCTACGCTGATGAAGGAGTGGAGCTCCGAAAGGCCGGAATCAGTTTGCCGATACTCGTTATGAACCCTGAAATGACGGGAATGGATGCGATGATTCGTTATGATCTTGAGCCTGAGATATACAGTTTCAGGACTTTACAATTATTCCTTTCAGCTATTGAAAACTCTGATGTAAATCCTGATAAGAAATCAAGGATACATATAAAACTTGATACAGGTATGCATCGTTTAGGTTTTATGGAAGATGAAATAGAGGCCCTAGTGGAAGAAATAATGAATAACAAAAATGTCGTTGTTTCTTCTGTGTTTTCACATCTGGCTGCTAGTGAAAGTAAGGACCTGGACTGGTTCACTTCTCTACAGATTAAGAATTTTGAAGCCATGACCTGGAGGCTGCACGAAGGGTTGGGCTACAACTTTATGCGTCATATACTTAATTCTGCCGGTATTGTCCGCCATCCATATGCACAGTTCGATATGGTTCGGCTGGGAATATCTCTTTATGGCATTTCTCCATTGCCTCATATCCAGAATAAACTGGAGGTTGTGAGCAGGTTGAAAAGTGTTATTTCTCAGATAAAGGTAATACAACAGGATGAGGCAGTTGGGTATAATTGCAAATGGATCGCTCCACGCGAAAGTACGATTGCTATTGTTCCTGTTGGTTATGCTGATGGTTTAAGCCGGAAACTAAGCAATGGCATCGGCTGTATGTTTGTCAAAAACAAAGTTGTCCCGATTATCGGGAATATCAATATGGACATGACAATCATCGACATTACCGGAATAGATGCAGAAGAAGGAGATGAGGTAATAATCTTTGGCAAAGAGGTGTCTATCAACAAGCTAGCCGAGCTTATGGACACAATTCCATATGAAGTTCTTACAGGGATTTCACGAAGAGTGAAAAGGGTTTATTATCAGGAATAAACAACAAGTCGCGTATTCCAGGCACTCTTTGCTTACTTTAATACAAGCACTATACGGTTCAACGAGGTAATAATCGATAAACCGCTAGCCGGATTATTCTTGTTGTAGAATCCTGTCGATTCCTTCCAATTCTTCCTTGCTAAAGTGATGATTTTCCAGACTCTTTAAGTCGTCATCAATCTGTGTAACACTGCTGGCGCCAATAAGGACAGATGTCACCCTTGAATCTTTCATTACCCAGGCCAGGGCCATTTGTGCTAATGTTTGTCCCCGCTTTTTTGCAACTTCATTAAGAAGTTGAATCTTATTCAATTTCTCCTTGGTTATATTTGCAGGTGTTAAGAAACGAGATCTGGATGCTCGCGAACCTTCAGGTATTCCAGACAAGTATTTATCAGTTAACAGACCTTGTGCAAGCGGGGAATATACAATACATCCAATACCTTTTTTCTCCAGAACATCCAGCAGCCCATTTTCTATCCATCGGTCAAAAAGAGAATACCTGGGCTGATGAATCAGACAGGAAACACCATCTTTTTCTAACAACTCAGTTGCTTTCAGTGTCAATTCAGGTCCATAATTCGACAATCCAACATATAAAGCTTTACCTTGCCTGACAATGTCAACCAAAGCAGTCATAGTCTCTTCAATTGGCGTATTCTCATCCGGACGGTGTGAATAAAAAATATCAACGTAATCAAGGTTTAATCTCTTTAAACTTTGGTCGAGGCTCGATATCAGATACTTTCTTGAACCTCCGTCACCATATGGTCCCTGCCACATCAGGTATCCTGCTTTGGTTGAAATAATCATTTCATCACGAAAAGCTTTAAAATCTGATTTGAGAACCTTACCCATTGTGCTTTCTGCACTTCCTTCAGGAGGCCCATAATTGTTGGCCAGATCAAAATGGGTTATTCCTTTATCAAAAGCATGGAATAACATTTTCCGGCTGTTTTCAAAAGTATCAACGCCTCCGAAATTATGCCATAAGCCAAGTGAAACAGATGGTAGATATAATCCACTCTTTCCAGTTTTATTATATTTTAAATGATTGTACCGATCAGCAGCAGGTTGATAAGAATAATGCATATGCTTTAATAGATTAGATATGAGATTTCTGTAACTATTCCATTAACAAAAATGCCTGTTCAAAGTTGCTCATTGTGAGCTTCGTTCTGCAGATTCATTTTCAAGCTTATTATCACTCCCCATCTTCATTATCCAGTTCTTCACTTTTATGGCATCATTTTTTATTAATGACATTTGTACCGGTTTATATAACCATATTATCCATCCAATGATTCCTCCCCAGAAGAAGAAAGCAAGGAATTGCAAAAGTGAAAATACAATAGCAGCTTCCGGACTTAAGCTATAAAATCCAAACAGAAATACAAGACTAGCTTCACGTGTTCCAAAACCTGCCAACGTTATGGGTATGAGAGTTACGAGACTCATTATACTTAAAATAAATCCTACCTCAATAAGGGACAAGTGGTAACCAAGGGAGTAAAGAATTAACCAGTTGGCAACATAAAAAAGCAGATAAGATAAAAGAGTAAGACACCAGGGAATAAGCATCCTTAATTCAAACATTTCAGTCCATGATTCTTTAAGAAACAAAACCAATTTTCTCTCTGATTTCATGACTTTTAGAACCAATGTCCCTAATAGCCATAGCACAAATAATACCAATCCTGATACCAACAGATAGATGATAGTGGATCTCTCACCAAGAACTTCATAAAAAAACAACAAACCGGCAGATCCAAACCAAAAAAGCAACGCTAAGTCAAAGATTCGGTCAGTTACAATAGATTTAAACGATCTGAACATGCTCAGCCCTTTATCTTCCCTTACATAATATAAGCGGGCAATTTCTCCAATTCTTCCCGGTGTCAAAAGTCCGATTGTATAGGATGACATATAAGCAAAAAAGGATGAAATTATGGAGTAATCGCAATTTTCGGCTTTTAATAGCACTTTCCATCTGACACTTTTCAGAAATAAAACCATTATAACCCCTGTAAGCGAAAGCAGAAACCAGCTAATCTTCATCTGAGATACAATTGCACCGAACTTTTGCAAATCCCAGTTTACCTGAGAGATAAGTAATATCAGGATAATTATACTTCCAGCTACCTTTAATATCAGAGATTTGCGATCGTTATCCATTTATTACCCTTTAATGAAATGTTAGTTATTGATTTAGTATGTGCTAATCAGAAAATGGGATATTTCTTTAAGATTTTAATTCATACCACTCAGATTTTCACGCTTTATTCCATAAGTGGCCTTTTTCCAAATTTTACGAGATCTTTCAAAAATTCTTCCTATTGCAGATGGAGGGAATTGAGCAACAAGCCATCTGGCAAACCGTGTTCCCAGAATAATAAAAAGAGCATCTATTGCAAACTCCATTAAATACCTGCTTAAAGGGAAGCCCTTTATTTCGTATCCAAAATCAGGATTAGCCTTGCCCAGAAATCTTCTGAATCTGAAACGAATGAATGTACCTCTTTTCTTAAGATCATATCCATGAGAGTGCATTGTTATTGCTTCGTCAATCGAAATCTGATCTAATGTAAGAAGACCTTGTTCTTTCATTTCCCTGAGTATTTCCTCACCTTTCTCTGAACGGGCAATAACCATCGAAAATCCTTTTCCCCTCTCTTCATAAACAGGCGCCCATGCATCCCCTCCCGAGATATCAGTAAACTCATTACTCAGATCAGTACATAACAGTGAATTTGTTAAAATATGGAAAGGTATCAAGTAGTTAGCATGGAATTTAGGAAGCTGAACAACCCTGCCATCTCTCATTTCAATTCGCATATTTCCGGGCCATTCACCGTATCTGAAGTAGAGTTTGGATATGTTTTTATAGTCCTTGATTTTGTATGAATGTAAGAAACTGCGTACAGAGCTGAAGTGTAATGTATTGCCATAAAATGGGCCAAAAATATATTTAATATTTCTGACTGATGGATCTTCTATCTCCTGCAGCTTTCTTATACTCTGCACCTGGGGAGGTAACCCAACATAAGCCAGCGGTCCCTCAAAAGACTCTATCTGAGGTAATATCTCATTTACCGAAGTAATGATGTATTTGCTTTGTGCTGCTTCTAAGATCTCATCCCTTGTTGTTGCAATATATGGTTGTGTAAGCCACGGCATTTCCTTCGACATGCCGGTTACCACAGCGCCTTTAATCTTTCCTGTTTCGAGTAACCAAATGAGTATAGCAGAAATTATACCTCCACTTGCTCCCTGACTTCTTATTTCCGTGTCATTACTATAAGCTATATGAATGGATTGAACAGGACCAGTATATAAATGAAACTCAGGAGCATTCAGATAAAATAATTTGCGGTAATATGGAAAATCAAATTGCTTTCCAGGACATGAATGGTATAATCTGGCTGCTTCTTTCTCTTCAGGCTCTTTTAAAATGACTGGTCTGTACTCCCCTTCCCTGTCAGTAAACACAATCTTACCTCCTGACAATCCAACGCAACTGCCACATCTGGTACAGAGATCTGACTTCATTACGAATCTTAACTTGTCAATGCTTCTTTCCACCATTTAGTAATATTAGTACTTCCCGGCTAAATTAAATTATTAAATCCTGTCACAAACATAAAATTGTCGTATCCCTAGCTCGGAAACGAATGTGTTCTGACAATTCTCAATGATCTTTTCAGCAGCTTTTTGAATCATAAATGGGCCAACAGGAAAGAGGACCGTCCCTTTATGAAGCACTATGTTCCAGCCGGTTTTTTTAAAGATTATTTTCACTTCTTTTGATGAAAGAAACCGATGAGGTCCTTCACCATGCCCACCGAATAAAGTTGTGAATATTCTGTAAGGAATTTCACTTGTCGCAGGGGGGCAGCTCAATACTAACCGGGCACCAGGTTTTGAGACCCTTTTCAATTCGTTCATGAAGGCTATTGGATCAGAAACATGTTCCAGAGTTTCAAGACACAGTATCCGATCAAACTCATTATCCGAAAATGGAAGTGCAGAATACGAGCTCAGTTTAATTTGCTTGATATATGGACGAAGGTCACCAGCTACTTTCATTAAACCTGAAGATATTTCAGCATTAATCACACTCGCTGAAGGTTCAAACCTCCTGATGTAATCATTGGCTTCCGCGTCCCTCGAAGTAATATTTAAAACTTTACAACCTTCGAAAAGCATCAAATGCCCCATCGATTCTTTAAACCGTTGATCGTGAGCACCTTTAACCTTGTTGTTTTCTTTTACATAAATATGGGCGACCCTATCCCAATGCTCCTCTACTTCTTGATCTGACCAGGTATTTTTATGAGTCATTATTCCTTTCATGACTTCTTCCTGTTTAGCAGTGCTATCTGATCTGCTAATAATCCGAAAAAGAAAAGAAACATCCCCATTGTAGCCAATATAATAGCAGAATTTGGCACCCTGAAATAAAACGAATAACCAAGCACCCCCCAAATTAATCCTAAAGTAGCAACAATAAGACTAGCAGGGAAAAACACTTTTAGGGGATTAAACAACATGATAATTCTAAACAATAACAATATAGTTTTGGAGCCATCTTTGAAGAACTTCACACTGCTATTCCTTCCGATTCGTTCTGAAACGTAAATAGGGAATGTACCTATGGTATAACCCTCTTTTAAAAATGCCAATGTAGAAGTAGTACTGAATGAAAATCCGTTGGGCATTATATGCAGCAAATTCTCAATAAGATCCTTTTTGAACCCTCTTAAACCTGAATTAAAATCAGGCAATGGTTGATCTACCAGGAACTCACCTGTTTTGCGAATAAGCCATTTACCGCCTTTTCTGTTTGAAACCTGAAATGATTCTTTATTTCGCTCACCAATGACCATTTCAACATCATCAAGCATCGAGGTAATAGTATCAAGGTAAACAGGATCATGTTGGCCATCCGAATCAAGCATCATCACCTTAGCACATGAAGCTCTCCGTATTCCGGTTTTTAATGATGCACCATAACCTTTATTCACTCCATGTCGAATGAGTTTTACCGGATACTTTTTAACAATTTCGGCAGTTTGGTCAGTAGAACCATCATCCACAACAATTACTTCATATTTTTGAAGCCATCCACCCTCGAGCATCTTTTGTAGTAGAGGTCCAATGCCGGTTTCCTCATTAAAAGCCGGAATTATAACACTTCCTGCTTTATCCATTGTTCTTAAAATTTTCTGCTATTTTTTCAGCAATTGAAATAAACTGTTCTTTAGTCAAAGCAAGTTTTTCTTTCTTAAAATCAATATCATATACACCATTAATAGGTACCAGGTGGATATGAGCGTGAGCCACTTCCAGTCCAATGACAGCGACCCCAATCTTTTTACATTTAATAGTAGATTTAATAGCTAAAGCGACTTTTTTAGCAAACAAAAAAAGTTCTGTATACTGCTGGTCATCTATATCAAAAATATAATCAATTTCAGCTTTGGGAATTACCAATGTATGACCCTCAGCCAATGGATTTATATCGAGGAAAGCATAAAATTTTTCACTTTCCGCTACCTTGTATGCAGGTATTTCGCCTTTTATAATTTTTGAAAATATTGTTGCCATATTTGAGGAAATAGTTAGAATGATTGAAAAAAGTGTTTACACGAATTATCTCATAATATCCATAATCTCGAGTGTAATCAAACCGGCTGGTACTTTAATTTCAGCCAGATCGTTGATTGATTTACCTAAAAGGCCCTGAGCAATTGGAGAATTTACTGAAATTTTACCTTCTTTCAGATTTGCTTCATTCTCCGGCACCAGGGTATATGTCATTACTGTATTATTCTTTGTATTTCGCACTTTAACAGTTGACAAGATAAGAACTTTAGAAGTATCCATTTTACTCTCATCAATAAGTTTAGCATTTCTAATAGTTTCCTGAAGTTTGGATATTTTAAGTTCCAGCATGCCTTGAGCATTTTTAGCTGCATCATATTCAGCATTTTCTGAGAGGTCTCCCTTATCCCTGGCTTCGGCAATCTGTTGTGAAATAGCCGGTCTTTCAACATTAATAAGCTGTTCAAGTTCAGCTTTAAGTCTATTTAATCCTTCTTGTGTAAAGTACATAATATTTCAGTCTATTATTAAAGGCTTCAAATAATAAGAGAAAAGACCCTATATTTCAAGGGTCCTTTCTTTAAAATTCTGCAGGTAATACCTGTACTAACAATTACAAATTAATTCGTGCACCTATGCTATGAGTTCCATTGAAAGGATCAGTTGCACGGTATGAATAATCAATAGCTAATGAAGAGCCCTTTTCCTTATTGAAAGGAACCTGAACTGTAAAACCGGCACTTGGACCAGTGAAAGCAGTTGTACGGTCTTTGTCGCTAGTGATACCATCTTCGTAAGCATAACCACCCCTAAGCATCAGATAAGATTTCAATTCATACTCAGCACCAAAGACAAACTGGTCATTTGTGAATGAATTTGAAATGAAATTACCGGCAAGAGTCAGTCTGTGCATCTCACCAAAAAGAAAATCATAAGATGCGCCTAAGGCTAACTGAGTTGGTAATTCAAAATCAGCTGATCTCTGCTCAAGCGTAAAGTAGCTCTCTTGTCCGGGCAGCAAACTTCTGATTGATAAACCGTCACCACTAAATGACATGGTAGGTCCAACATTACGAAGAGTGATACCGAATCTAACATTTTCACGTGGGCCGGTAACATACTGAATACCAGCATCAATACCAACACCTTGTGCACTCACGTCAGAAATGACTTCGGATATAATTTTAATATTTATACCCCCGTAGATTGATGATGAGAATGCTTTAGCATATGAGATATTAATATTCATATAGCTTGGTGAAAAGTTACCAATTCCACCTTCCGGAAGTGCTTCGGTGGTTATTGGAATATCACCAAAACCCATTGAAACAATACCTAAACCAATTACTCCAGTTTCGCCCACTTTTTGAGTTAATCCAAAAGCACTGATGTTAATTTCACTACCCTTAAGCCACTGTGTATGTGAAAAGATAATCTCGGTTGCGCGTGTGTGTGCTGTTCCTGCCACATTGCCGTAGAGACCTTCTAGTCCTTTAACATGGGCAATATTCGCTCCACCCCACCCTGAGCTTCTTGCCCAGGGGTTGATTAGCAATTCTGATGCACCTGCCTGACCGGTTCTGTCTTTATTTCCAGCTTTTAGATGTTGGATGGGTGTGAGCATCGCACCAATCATCAATGTGGCAACTATGTATTTAGAGATCTTGTTCATAAGCAATTTTTTGTTGTGTTTTAATACCATATTCATTACCAATGTGCATTAGAATGCGTTCAAGTCTATAGGTCTGAGTGAACCGAACCATTTAACAACCTTTTCGCCAACGCCATCAGCTTTAACATGAAGTATATAAACTCCGCCTGATATCGGAATACCGGCATAGTTCTTCAAATCCCATTCTATCGCTGTCCCCGGATCATCCTTTGTAAATTGCCTTACCATAGAACCATTGGTTGAATAGATAGTAACTGTACATTTACGTGGCAGATTGGTTATCTTAACCCTGTTATCCAACTGATTGGTTTCATAAGTTGAATATGCATAATACGGGTTAGGAACTACTCTAATCAGATCAAGATCTGATTTAGCTTTCGCAATATTATTATCGGTTGTAGCTATATTCTTGGTACTGAAACTATACATAGGATAATGATTGTTATCCATATCACCGGAAGGCGCATCTATTCCGGGATGTGGTTCACTGTAATATCTTCTATACGGTTTAGAAATACGTAATTTAACAGTAGCATCAGTTGATAGCCATTCTGCATCGGGACTTGCCAAAGGAATGTTCACCCACATAGCACTTGAATAAGTAAGAGCCTGGAATATCGCTTGTGGAACTGTTAAACTTGTTCTCAGCTTAGCTCCTGCATCATATGCTGGAATATCCGCTACCGGATCAGCTTTACCGGTTGTATGAGCAAAAATGTATAAATAATGCATTCCACCCATTACCAACTCACCACTTGGAGTGAATATGTTAGCAGAAGGGTTAAACATCATATCTCTACCGTTCTCTCCAACTAACCATGAGTTCTCACCGTAAGCGACATTTAATCTCTCACCGGTCTCCAGGTTGATAACATAACCAGGGAACCAACCCATACCTGTTTCGTTGATATAGTTTGAGTTCAGCAAAGGATCACTGCTTTCAACTCCTGTCTCTCCGTTAACGTTGACTGAAGCTCCGGCACGGACACGATACTTTTCAGCATTGCCTTCTGTGAGGGTCTTATCAAAACCCATCTCAATAACAGGGCATCTGGTCCATTTTGTTTTGTCGGATGTAAATACTACATCTACACTTGCCAAATCATAGAACTGCGATTGGGTTTTTGAAATATTAGTTAATGCCGGTCCGTATATAGGATCCTGATCTTTTGAGGCAACCATAATATATGGTGCCCATGTACCTGATACTACTTTCTCAAAAGCACCATTTGGATCAAATGGCTTGTTTGGCATATTCCAGTCACTATTAGTAACGTCGTTCTGATCGGAAACAACCCCTGATCTGATCCAGTTAAGACTTGGGAAACCATCAACATCTGCCACACTCTCAAGCCAACGTTTAGTACTGTCAGCAAAAGTTATGCTAGATTCAAGAACTCCATTATTTTCCAGTATTATACCCCAGATTGTTTGAGGTTCATCATCTGCTGTACTACCAACTTTATATGGGCCCGGATCCAGTGGCTCATAAACTGTAATTGCAATGCCAAGCTCTGGAATCAGTTGCTCATTTTTATAAGAAATGGTAGTATCAGAATGATATACGCGATTGTTTGTCTGGTCAATCAGTCTCCAATGAGCTTTGAAGTTAGGTGCAGTAACATCAACTGTTTCATTCTCACCTGCAGCTTCTGATCCAACAACCATATTGTATGGAACCAATGAATCCATTGCAAATATATAATCTGCATTCTTCACATTGAGTGGATCGATAACCCTTATATCAATAGGACCTCTTCCCTGTTTATAGGTTGGATGGTAAGCTATTGGATAATCTGGACTTCCAATCAGGTTTGTTGAATCAACCGGTTTCTTTGACATAATTTCAGCTATGGTAGCTTCAGTAAAGTCAAGGATATTACCGCCATTTCCTTGTCCTTGCAGACGAGTAATTTCAACACCATCTCCAAATGTAGAATTGGCTGAAATTGTTCCAACATTTTTATGAGGAATTGCAGTATAAACTTTTATGTTTTTTCTTCCTGCCAGATAAACTCTCTTCTGTCCGCCAATACCAATTTGTGGTTCTTGCTGAGAACCCGGATCAGCACTATATTTCATGTATTCATTATACCCATATGCTAAAGCAAGGTAATAATACTGTTTGTGATTTACAAGCGACTGACCTGTGAAAGCATCTAAGGTAAGAGTAAAGGTATGACGTATCCCAAGATCAGCTCCTCTAACCTCCTCGACAGGAACATTTGCATTAAGAGATTGGTCAAAATTATGATTTACCAATTGAGACACACCGTTCTTAACGTCGGTCTGGAATACAAGTCTGGCCAGTTTTTGATCATGAATATCAGCAACAGAAACCGTTGCATCTTTTAATTGGAAAATCTGGTATCCTTCAAAGCGATAATATGGATCAAAATCATAACCGGTACTATTAGCCACAGCCTCTATAGCAGGATCCAACTCAATATAACTTTCGTTAAAGTTATTACCTGCATCATTAGTTTTGCGGTTGCTGATAAAGAATACCAATCCTTCATCAAGTTCGCGAATAGTAAGGTCAGGAGCATTAGGTCCACTTACAACAGCAAAGCAATTATCAAACAATATTTGACATTTATCGTCAACCACCTGTAATAATTTAACAGATGCCCATGGTCCTCCTGAAGCTGCACGAGCCCAGGGAATACCAACGGTAATATAGTTCACAGCACCCGGTTCCAGAACGAAAGGACCGGCTGATTGCATAAAACGACGATCTTCAGGATTATTTTGAGCAACTTCCTCTGTCCAGTATTTTGGGCCATTAGGTGGCAATCCGCCGGTTCCCCAATTACATTCATCAGTATCGCCAGGGAACATAAAATCACAAGCAGGACCGTAAGCACCTGTAGAAATGTGCCCATTTCCTCCGTAAAGCATTTTAGTATTGTCGAGCCAAATACCTTTTAAATAATTATAATATTGAGGAGCATAGTCAGGGTCAAGCATATAAGGGCCTGGAGCACCGAAATTATTATGATAAACAAAACGGCGCATTCCGAAACGCTCATCATCAACGATTCCGTTTCCAAAGTTCACACCATTGATAGCTTCTGATCTTACAATAAAGCTTCCGCTTTGAGGTTCAGTTTCTGTACCATAATTCATATTTAGGGATGAACCCGACAAACCTACAATGCTGCAATCTCCGAAAAATGAAGGTCCTAAGATGCCCTCACCTCTGAAAGATGGGTTGTCAGATCCGTCCGGATCCATATATGGTCCCTGGAAAAAGTCAACTCCAATTGCAGGAGGTTGATCACCGTATGCCCAGAATTGTCCTTCACCATCTTTTGGTCTTCCATTATATGAATAACCAAGACCCCTGTTAACATCGCAACCAACATAGTCATCCTGAGCAAATCCAAGGTCTGTATCAACCCATTGACTGAAATAAGTGCCTGTTAAACGGTAAGTTGAACGATTGATAATTTCATAACTATAAAAAGTCATGTTATTGATCTCGTCATTGGTTGCAAAACCAAATGCCTGAGCCCTGATTTCCAATCCAATCGGAGTACCTTGAGTTTCAGTATGAATATTTCCTTTATCGTTGAATACCCACCATAGAGTAGCGTCTCCTTTAATTACCTGGTCAGCCAACAAACCACCAACTACAGTACCATCAATCGTTTCCTGGGTTGCAGTGTTTGAGTGACATAACTCATTAGATAAATCGTAATAAGGATAGTCACCACCCTCAGCTGGATTGTAATGACCACTACCGTCCTTATCAAAGAAAGGAGCTAAATACCAACTCTGTTTTTTAGAAAGATCTCCATGAGCGGGCCATTCAAGAATGGAAGTAGGTATCTGGTAATTTGGAAATGCAGCTGGATTATCTTGCCAGGCAAGGAATTCATCAACTTCAGTACGTGTAATAGGGAATAATTTATCGAACTCTGCGCATGTTGTTTCATCAATAGCTGCAGTACCATCAACAGTTAAAGGACCTGGCCAGAAATCGTTTCCTGCACCAACAGTAGTTCCATCACTTTGGCGGTATCTAAGAGCTGCTAGTTTAAGCTGATCGTTTACATCAATCCCTCCAATCCATAGAGCGGCAGAGAACATTGAAGTTTTACGTGAACCTTTGGGAACTTCATATTGAGCAACCTCAAAATCCCACCACATATCACCACCGGTGTTTATGCGAGTTCTAACGTTATTTACTTCAAGATATTTAAAGCCTGCTCCCGGTAAACAGCCGGCAGCAGTTGACTTAATGACCGACCCGGAGGTTTTAGTGCCTGGCCTTTTGAAAGGTTCAGCAAAACCCGGTACTGCTAGAATACTTAGCAGCATTACGGCAATTGTTATTCTGAGTAAATGTTTCATAGTAATTAAGTGTATTTTTAATCTTTTCAGTTACGATTGGTTAGAAATTGAAGATTAAACCCAGACGAATCTGACGTGGTGAACTGTAATTATAAGGGCTGTTAACTCTTATGCTATAAAGATCACGGAAAGCTATTGGGTCTAACTGGTCGTTAATCTGATTCTGATATTCAGCTGCTGCAAGATATCCGTCATCATCAGGATTACCAGTAGCGGCATAAACGTTCATGATATTTTTTGAGTCGAATATATTCAGGACCTGCAGATATACATTCAAGTATGATGAACGTTTTGAATTCCAGTCGATGTTTATGTCTTTATCAATACGACCATCGATTCTGAACTGCCATGGAAGACGTGATCCGTGAATAGATCCGTCAATAATTCCTGATTGGCCAATTGCTACAATTTTACTTGATCTTGTATAAGGAGTACCGGAACCTCCAAATATTGTAAAGTTAACACCTGTGTTTTTCAACAATTGTGTAGATTTTACAACATCTTTGCCTGTAGCATCAGTTCTTGTTCTTCTTATAACTGGACCATTGTATTCTTTCCCTTCACCATAACGATAGTCAAGCATCACATTAAGAGCATGACGACGGTCGAACGATAATGGGAACAGCGTACGAAGGTTAGGCTGACCTGTTTGAATTAAGCCTTTTGCAAATTCAGGATCAGAACCTGTACCTGAAGCAAACTGTAAGGTATAACTGGCTCTTACCCTGGTATTGGTTGTACGACGCATGTCATAAGTAACCGTTAAACCTTTTACAGTCGAGAAGTCTAAATTATTGTATGAATAATATGTCTTAGGATAAGCTGCTGTATAACGATAAGCCTGAATCTGATCACGAATTTCACGATAATATCCGGAGATTGTCAGTGATGAACTGGCAGACAAACGCTGTTGGAATCCAAGTTCATAGTCGATGGTCTTCTCTGGTTTCAGATTTGGATTTGATATGTCAGGACTACCTGTTGTTGGCAAGAAGTAATATGACAGGGGATTCATTCTCAGATAAGCAGTCGGTCGTTGAGTAAGGACATCATAGTGAGCAAAGAACAATGCCTCATCAGAAATCGGAAAGGAGAATGAAATTCTAGGCATCACACTAATCTGTGGCTCGTAATCGCTGAAAGCTTTTGAGGTTACAGAAATGTTATCACGGTCAACTAAATAAGGAGTTACTCCGTTACCTGCATCAAGAGCTATTGTTGGGTCAGTTACCACCAAACCATCTGCATTGTACCATGTATTACCGCTGCGATATCCCATGATGTTGGTAGGATTACGCAGGTTATCAACATATACAACGAAATCTTCACCCATATTTTGTGGATGTGAACCAAGGTCAGTTACTTCACTAACAGTTTTTGCAGGATATAATAAATAAGGATCAGTTAAAACCTTCTGATTAGCGTCAAATCTGTCAACTCGAACACCAATGTTAAAGATAAGATCGTCGAAAGCAAATTTGTCCTGAATATAACCTGCCATATATATAGGTGTAAATGGAGCTATTTCGCGGGTATACATTCCGTTCTCATCTTGTTTGTTAAAGAAGTCATCAAAACTAGGACTGTCAGAAAGTTTAATTTTCTCACCGGTATATGTATATCCGGAATAATTGGCCATATAGTTACCATTGTCAAAAAGTTCATCTGGACTGAACATGTCAATACTCAGAGCTTCCTCAAGTGCTTTAGTAACCATTTTGCCATTCTCGTCAAAATAATTTACCGTCAAAGTATTAGGATCGTATGAATCAATATCTATCCAGTCGGTGCCATCAACAGGCAAACCTAATTTTTCACGTAAATTAATATCGAAATTACGTTGTGAAGTACGGTCATATTTACGATCGTAATAGATAGTGTCCATAAAGACATTATCACGGTACACCAAATGAGGATTAGCCAAGTCAAGCTGTTCAATATGAGAATTGGTAAGACCACGCATTAAAGTCCATAAGCGGGTTGGTCCATAGAGATAGAACCTATCAATTCGTTGTTCATAAATAAAACCAAACTGCAAAGCATGATTTCCTATGTCGGCTGAAGCATTAGCATTTAATGAGTATTGCTCATTATCATAATTTTGATAGCCTGCCTGGTTAGCACCGGGTGCTGACCAGTAACCGTAAGGTCCTGATGCTCCAAAACCATTCAATAATCCACCACCTGAAATTATATCATTCAAATTAGAATGGTAAATTACTGAAGGATAAAGTTCGTAATACTGACGGGTATAATTAGCCGTAATAGGATTATAATCACCCTGAGTAAAATCAACTCTGGTATCAACAAAACCATTGTGAAGGAATGCATGCATACCACTGACGGTGTCAAGCGATGGCTCAACAGAAAATGACCTTTCCTTGTATGTTTCAAATTTCCCAAGATAGCCATAGTTGAAAAGGTTGTCTTTATGATCCGGATCCTGGTATATAGTTTTCGCTTTTGTATAGTCAGCCTGAATAGTGTAATATACGTTCTTTATAAATGACTTGCTTTCAGGGTCAGTTGGAAACCTTTGAGTAAAACGGCCAAACACCCTCCATGTATTATCAATGATCTGTACGTTCTTATTGTAATTGAACATTACATCAGAGAAACTGAAGCTACTTCCATCGCTGTAATTGATTGAACCACCCAAAGACAGGTTGATATTCGGGCCTGTTTTAATATCCAGTTTACCTGAAGCATTAATATCAAAATTTTCAGCATTAGGATTGGTTTTTGTATGCTCGAGATGTTCCTTCCTGATAAAGTTGGTATTATAATATGTACCAAAACCACTTCCGGTTAGTCGCAATGGGTTTCTTTCAAGTTCAGCCAATACATCATCTTTGGCGACATAAACACCGGTTGCTGTTGGTCTGCTATCACGGTTATATGTAACTTCACCTGCAATAAAGTAACCTAATAAAGCACTTTCTTTTTCACCGGCTTCATTACGTTTCCAAATTAATGGGCCTTGCATGTTTAATCCGGCTCTGTTGTAACCAAATGCATCAAGGTATTCCGAGGTCTGAAGTTCCAAACCAATTCCAAAATCCCTACTAGGTCCTTTAGTGGTTACATTAATGATACCCCCGGTGGCATCTCCATATTGTGCGGGGACTCCTGAAAGGATAACAGAAACCTGTTCAATGGCCGATTCAGGTAAAGATGATGAACCTCGTACCCTGATTCCGTCAATGTACATTACTGTACCTTCAGCTCTTTGTCCACGGACACTACCACGCTCACCGTCAGCTGAAAACACACCTCCTACTGTTGTAGCAATTGCGTTAGCTGAACGGTTAGGCATCTTGGCAATTTCTTCTGAGGTCACAGTTGCCCCCACCGAAGTTTTATCTTTATCAATCAATGGAACTTTATAGTCGATTACTTCGAACTCTGTAAGTTCAACCATAGTCGATTCCATGTTAATGTCCTGAAATGTGATTTGGTCAGATTTAATCTGAACGCCCTGGATCATCACCGGTTTAAAGCCAACGAAAGTGGCTTTGATATTATAACGACCCGGTGTAATGGGTTTGATAGTGTAATTACCATCAAAATCAGATGTTGTACCACCAGCTTGTGTTCCGCCAAGCTCAACGATAATATTGACGAAAGGAATAGGTTCTTTCGTATCCTTATCGACGACTTTTCCTCTTAGTGTTCCCGATTGAGAGAATACTAAAAGATTAGCTGTCAGTACCAACCAAAAAGTTAGTAGAAGATTTCTGATCATACCAATGAATTTTATGTTAGAATAAACGTGTTTGTGTGTGTAGTAAAAGCGGGTAAAGGTAGTAATAAAATAATTTAAGCTCCAAAAAAAATCAATTTAAGTGAACAATTTTAAACACTCTCGTGAATGTATGGCGCTCTAAGTATTTCACTATAAATTACTGCCTTTGTTAAATTAAATTTTTCTGTCATTTCGTCATCTTCTTCTTCCTCCTGTAAAACTATTTTTTCTTCTTTCTTATCTTCCATTTGCTGATAGCCACTCGAATACCTGGTAGTAAAATAGTCAGCCGGCACTTCATCCCTGATAACCTCTAAAGATTCTGCTTCATTTCGTGAATATTCATTCATCCTGCGCTTAAGTGTACTTTCATCAACCTCCGGGATATATGTATCTTCTTGTGCTTCATTATATTCAGGTGCAATCTCATCAAACATTTCCTCAAATAAAGATCTGCGCGGAGCTTCATTTACCGGCTCTGGAGAATACTCCCCTTGAGGGTGCTCCCGCATCTGTTCTGCTTGTTGGGCCCTCTTTTTATCCATCTTTTGTTTATTGGAATATAATGAATAGGCCAACCAGGCTATACCGAGTACTATATACAATATATCATCCATATCCAGTTTGTTATCTCCCTCAGTAAATTATAATATTCCAATGGCCTATTCTTAGATAGTCCAGTGGTTTAATGAATTAGTATAATCTTTGAAGAATTATGGAGGGTAAAGATAGAAAGTTTCTGAGAATCATCTCAAAAAGTTGAACTTTTTTTCAAATTCTTTTTGACATTCAACTATTTAGCTTTTTAAATTTATTCAACTTCTTTGATTTTCGCTTGGTTTGTTTAATCATCTTTTGAGTTTCTTTATGCTGTCTTTTAAAATGAGCTTTCTTTTCTTTTTCCAGACTTTTGTTAGCATCCAGAAACTGACGTTCCATTTTCTTTTCAGCTCTTGCAGCGTCTGACCTGCTGAGAAGGGAACATCCGGAGACAGCAAAACTTATAATTAAAAGAAATATTAATTGTTTGATGAAAGAGTTCTGTGTTAAAACTTTTATAACGTATCCGGTATTCTTCATCTTTCAGGCGACTATTTTATTTCGTGACTGTTAATCCTTTCTCAGGAATTATAGTTTAAACCAAAATATTATCTTTACATGATCGTTTATGGGTAATAAACGAAAATAATAAGAAATAGGTATAACGTCGATAAAATTACTCTGAACTCCGTTAAAATGCTCAACAATCTTAAAGTCTTTAAAACTCCGGTAGCATATAGAAGTACTATCCTGATCCTTTTCTTCCTTTTAATCACATATTCTTGTGAGAAGGATGAAACGAGAGATCAGATTCCTTATGTATATGTGAACTTCCCAATATATCCCAACACCCTTGATTATATTGCTGAAGGTCAATATGCTTATGTAACGGGAGGATATAAAGGTATAATAGTTTACAGGCCTATGCGTGATGAGTTTCTGGCATATGAAAGAGCATGCCCGCACGACCCCTTGACTGAAGGTGCGAGAGTTTATGTTGATGAATCAGGTTTGATAGCAACTGATTCAGTTTGTGGTTCGAAATTTATCCTGACTGATGGCTCACCAATTGAAGGTCCTGCAGGAATTGCACTCAAAAGATACAGAACCAGTTATGATGGCCATGTATTAATGATTTACAATTAATAGCGATAATGTTCAGGCTTATATGGTCCATCCTTCGAAACTCCGATATAAGCTGCTTGTTCGTCACTGAGCTTAGTTAGTTTGACTCCAATTTGTTCCAGATGCAGTCTTGCAACTTCTTCGTCCAGTTTTTTAGGTAGTCTGTAAACTCCAACTTCATAATTGTTTTTCCATAACTCAATCTGAGCCAAAGTTTGATTTGAGAATGAATTACTCATAACAAATGAAGGATGACCGGTAGCACAACCTAAATTAACCAATCGTCCTTCAGCCAGCAAGAAGATCGCATGGCCATCAGGGAAAACATATTTATCGACCTGCGGCTTGATATTAACCCTTAAAATAGAAGGATCAGCAAGTTTTTCAACCTGAATTTCATTGTCAAAATGTCCAATATTGCAGACAATACTCTGGTCTTTCATCTTACTCATATGGTCGATGGTAATCACATCTTTATTACCCGTTGTGGTAACATAAATATTACCTTCAGATAATGCATTTTCAATCGTATTGACCTCAAATCCTTCCATAGCTGCCTGTAGGGCGCAAATAGGATCTATTTCAGTAACAATGACTCTGGCTCCATATGATCTCATTGATCTGGCACATCCTTTACCAACATCACCAAATCCAAGAATCACAACCACTTTCCCTGCTATCATAACATCAGTAGCACGTTTTATACCATCAGCAAGTGATTCATGACAGCCATATAGATTGTCGAATTTTGACTTAGTAACTGAATCATTTACATTGATTGCAGGTACTAACAATTCACCTGCTTCAAACATCTGATAAAGCCTGTGAACACCGGTTGTTGTTTCTTCGGATACACCTTTGAGTTCTTTTACTGCCCTGTGCCATCTTTGATTATCTTCACCATAAGCATCATTGAGGGTTTTTAAAATGCTGGCTTCTTCAGTATTTGAAGGTTTAACATTAAGGAGTGAAGGATCCTTTTCAGCAGCATATCCCTTGTGAACTAGTAATGTTGCATCTCCACCATCATCAACAATAAGTTGTGGGCCTAAACCTCCGGGGAAGGATAATGCCTGAAGTGTACACCACCAATACTCATCAAGAGTCTCACCTTTCCATGCAAATACTGGAATCCCTGAAGAAGCAATTGCAGCAGCGGCATGATCTTGTGTCGAAAAGATATTACAACTTGCCCATCTTACCTGAGCACCCAATGCAACTAGTGTCTCGATAAGAACAGCGGTTTGAATGGTCATATGAAGAGATCCGGAAACTCTGACATTTTTGAGTGGTTTCTCATCAGAATATTTACGGCGTATTGCCATTAAACCTGGCATCTCCTTTTCAGCAATCTCTATTTCTTTCCGGCCAAAATCAGCAAGGGTAATATCTTTTACTTTATATGGTAATTGTTCTATTTCAGTGGTTTTCATTACAATAACAGGTTTTTATAATTCAAGCCGCAAAAATACTATAAATAACGATACCAAAAACCTTAATTAAATCAGTTAAAATGGCATTGAAATTTTCCATAGAGTGACGGGTTCAGGATAGTATTTCAATTGAATCAAAATTACATTTTCAGGCCATTGTTAAATATTGTTTAAAGCATGCTTAACCGTTTATTTTCGTTTAAATGACCTTTAGAATACGCTTAGGGTTCGGTTAGGTATCATGTTTAAATGTAAATTATCATTAAAGACTCCCCACTTCAAAATTTAAGGAAAATTCTTACTTTCGTAACCTTAATGAAAAACAGGCATCATGGAAATACTAAAATCAATAATTAATGCCAAAGCAAAACATCGAAAGCAATTGGCAGTACTTATTGATCCTGATAAGACTGATGAAAAAAGATTAAAAACTCTTGCCGACCTGGCAATTGAAAATAATGTGAATTATTTCTTTGTAGGTGGAAGTTTATTGGTTAATAACTATATTGACCAATGTATAAGCAATCTGAAAGAATGGACAGGTATACCGGTTGTATTATTCCCCGGCAATACTCTTCAGCTTAATTATAATGCCGATGCAATCCTGTTTCTTTCCCTTATTTCAGGAAGAAATCCAGAAATGCTGATAGGCCGGCATGTAATAGCAGCTCCTTATCTTAAGCAAACATCACTTGAAGTTATAGGTACAGGTTATATGCTTATCGAAAGTGGCCGGCAGACTGCAGTATCTTATATGAGCCATTCTATGCCAATTCCATCGGATAAAAATGATATAGCTATGTGTACCGCCATAGCAGGCGAAATGCTAGGTCTTAAGCTTATTTATATGGATGCAGGTAGTGGTGCCGAAAAATGCATCCCAATTTCAATGATTCAGCAAGTTAGTAAAAATATAAAGGTCCCCCTTATAATAGGTGGTGGTATAACTACTGCTGAACAGGCAAAGGCTGCAGTTACAGCCGGTGCTGATATCATTGTTATTGGAAATGTTACTGAACAAAATCCTCACCGGTTAAAAGAAATTGCCGAAGCTATCTCAATATAGAATTTATAGAAATAAATATCTCAAAAAAATGCGAAGATTAATACTCAGTTTGATACTTGTCGTGCAGATTATTCCTGCCCTGGCTCAGGGGAAAATGCTTGTGCCTGAAGAAATCATGGCCAACAGAACACTATATCCCTCCGGTTTAACCAACCTGCAGTGGCAGGGTAACAGTGGCTTTTTCACCTGGCAGGAAGGTTCGATTATATTACGCAGTCATGTCAAAAAAGAAAACATAGATACTTTATACAATCTTGAGAGTTTTAACAAGCTTTTTTCGGTAACAGGGAAACAGCCATTAAAGCGAATTCCTTACATAAGCTGGAAAGATGATCAAACAATGGTGTTTAATGTTGCCCAGGAGTATTATATGATTAAAGACGGAAATTTGACGGTTATGCACAGTTTGCCTGAAAATGCCCGAAATAACGATGAAGCACCTACTACAGGATATATGGCATATACCATTGATAATAACCTCTTTATTGCAGTTGGAGGGCGAACAACTCAGGTAACGTCTGATTCTGATAAAGCTATTGTAAATGGTCAATCAGTCCATAGAAATGAATTTGGTATCAATAAAGGAACTTTCTGGTCACCTGACGGAGGCAAGCTTGCATTCTACAGGATGGATGAATCAATGGTGACTGAATATCCGATTGTAGATATTACTACCAGGGTTGCAGAACTAAATAGTATCAGATATCCAATGGCAGGAATGACGAGTCACCAAGTCACTGTAGGTGTGTTTGACATTAATTCGGGTAACACTGTCTTTCTTAAAACAGGTGAACCTAAAGATCAGTACTTAACTAATGTGGCATGGAGCCCTGACGAAAAATACATTTATGTAGCAGTCATCAATCGCGATCAAAACCACATGAAATTAAATCAATATGATGTGACTACCGGCGATTTGGTAAAAACTCTGTTTGAAGAAAAAAATGAGCGGTATGTTGAGCCACAAAATCCTATGGTTTTTCTGCCTGAGCAAAATGATCATTTTATCTGGCAAAGTCAACGTGATGGATATAATCATTTATATCTGTACAATACCGAGGGTAAGCTAGTAAGGCAATTAACCCAGGGTAATTGGGTGGTGACCGGATTATCAGGTTTTGATGAATCAGGAAAAGGAATTTTCTATACCTCAAATGAAGCTTCACCGGTAGGCGATTATTTATACTTTCTGGATTTAAGGTCAGGCAGACGAGGACAACTTACATCTGAAAAAGGGACTCATAATGTAATTATACGTCCTGATGGTAATTATTTTATAACTTCTTATAGTAATCTTTCAACTCCCAGAGTCGTAAAATTGCAGGAATCAAAAGGAAAATACTTCCGGGAACTGAAAAAGGCTGAGAATCCACTTAAAGATTACGAATTAGGTGTTACCGACATATTTACTATTAAAGCAGACGATGGTACGACCGATTTATATTGCAGACTGATAAAACCTGCCCACTTTGATCCTCAAACCAGATATCCTGTTTTTGTTTATGTATATGGCGGACCTCATGCTCAACTAGTAACCGATACCTGGATGAGTGGTGGACTATTCCTTCAATATATGGCTCAGAAAGGTTATGTTGTTTTCACAGTTGATAACCGAGGCACAGCTAACAGAGGTTTCGAATTTGAAAGTATTATCCACAGACGTCTGGGTGAAATTGAAAAAGCTGACCAAATGAAGGGAATCGAATTCTTGAAATCTTTACCATATGTTGATCAGGAAAGGATAGGTGTGGATGGATGGAGTTATGGAGGCTTTATGTCTGTAAACCTTAAGCTTAGTTATCCTGAAGTATTTAAAGTAGCCACTGCCGGTGGCCCGGTTACTGATTGGAAATATTATGAGGTGATGTATGGTGAAAGATATATGGACACTCCTGAGCAAAATCCTGATGGTTATAAAAACTCAAGCTTATTAAACAAGACTGAGAATCTTAAAGGAAAACTGATGATTATTCATGGTTGTGTAGATCCTACAGTTGTGTGGCAGCAGAGTCTGGATTTTGTCAACGCCTGTATTGCAAACAAGAAACAACTTGATTATTTCGTATATCCAACTCATGAACACAATGTAGGAGGAATTGACCGGGCGCATCTGTTCCGTAAAATTTCAGAATATTTTGATGCTAACCTATAATGATTTGAAAAAGTTGTAAGGGGATTAATAATGAAATGCCGGCAAAGCTGGCATTTTTCTCATAACAATCAATAATAAATGGGAAATAGCACTCTTGCTGACAGGATAAATAGATACAATTTAAACCTGCAATTCACAAAACCCTTGCCCGAAGGAATAAGGATAATGAATCCATTCATTGAGAGTGAGGAGGCCATGACTGCATCTCAGTCATTCTATAACAAGTTCTATGACGACAATTTGATCCGGAGGTTAATATTAGGTATCAATCCGGGTAGGTTTGGTGCAGGATTGACAGGAGTTCCTTTTACAGATCCTAAGCATCTGATATCACATTGTGGTATAGAATACCAGGGTAAATTAACACATGAACCTTCATCGGTTTTTGTTTATGATATGATTGATTCATATGGAGGAGTGAATGCTTTTTATAAGAACTTTTTTATTGGAGCCGTGTGTCCATTAGGATTTACAAAGATTTCAAAAACCGGCAAAGAAAAGAATTACAACTACTATGATAATCCAAAATTGTACGACCATGTATATGATCTTATAGTTGAAAGCCTTAAGAATCAGATAAATCTTGGATTATCAACAGATATTTGTTTTTGCCTTGGAACGGGCAAAAACTTCCTGTTTCTAACCCAGCTGAATAAGAAGTTTGGATTCTTTAATGAAATTGTTCCATTGGAGCACCCCAGATTTATAATGCAATACCGGCTTAAACGGAAGGATGAGTTTATCGCGAAATACATAAAGGCATTTCGGGTAGTTGATAAAATCGGGGTTTAATCCTATGTAAAAAACTCAGGATACAATGGCTGTGGTTACCAATCCTCAGTAAGTTTGATGAATGAAGTTTTAGTGGTAAAATCCTTATCAAGTAATTCACTCTCCACCCTGAAAAAAGGCATTCTGACATCTTGTCGTTTTGTTAGAATCTGGGTCTCAAGGGAAGAAATCTGACCCAAGTAATCCTCAGTGTTATTGATAAAACAAATGTTTTTAACTGTGGCTCTGTAACGTTGAGGCTTGAAATCAAAAACAACAGTCCCGGTAATAATACTACGGGTAATATAGGCCGATACATCCATCAGAGAATAGCCGTGGTAACCAATGTTAATCTCATATGGGCGGAGCCTGCATACCAGCTTTTCTTCGGTCATATCTATCTCATCGAAATAGCCTGACTCAATGATCAAATCAATTAATTCGGTTTTAGACAGAGTGGTCTCATATACACGCTGCCAATAGACTATACTATTAACATCCTTACTAAAATTATTCAACAATAACTGCCCTGACTTCTTATCCGGCAAGTCTCCCTGGGCAGTGGCTTTTGGAGAATATAAAACAGCGGTAATCAGAAATAGAAAGAAAAAGCTGAATTTTGCCGGTTCAGAACAAATAGAACATTCTTTATTAGTAATTTTTAGCATAAGGTTAAGATATTAGAAGTTGTAAATTTACTATAATTTATAAAAATGTACTTATATTTATCCTGTGGTAAACCCAACTTGTTAATATATTGTTGATTATTAAAAAAGCAAACATTATGGAAGCTAAGCAATACTTAAATCTATACACATCTCTTAGCAATATAAGAATGTATGAACCGCCGATTGTTCCTCCATCTCCACCAACCGGACCGCCAATTCAGCCTCCTTTAGATCTCCCCGGCAGACCTACACCACCTCCACCGGCACCGAAAGAGCCTGAAAGAGAACCTGAAGAGTCACCGGAGCCCGTGGGTTGAAAGATTTATCAAATTATTATGATTTTTTGAAAAAAAGTGAAAATTGTGTAACATTTTTTCAACATTATGTAAGAAATGGTGTTCATAAGATTATATAACGGCACTCAAGTTAATTGATAACCATAAACTTACATCATGAACTATATTGGACTAATTTCGGGTTACCTATCTGTTTCTTATCTTAATTCACAAAGTATTATTACTATCGTACAGGATTTCACCAGGGGTGATTTACTTTCGATTATTGTTGACGATGGTGACGAAGTCAAAGAATACAATTATCGCACTACCCGGAATCCACATTCAATTAATACGAATCCAATGCAATGGGGTTTGATTGTATAAATTAATATTTTTTTAATACGACCCGCAATAGTCTGAAAAAATATTATAATTTTAGCCAAATTTATCAGGCCGTATGTCAACTAAGGTGGCTGCCTTAAGAAAGCTAATTCCTTTACTTATTATTATAGCGGCAGCTACTATTCTGATTTTAGCAGCATACCTGATTTATAAGGAACAAACAAAAATCGCCTTCCAAAAAAAATACAATAAGCTGGCTGAAGTAGGGAACTCTAAAGCTTCTCAGATATCAAGATGGCTCAATGAACGGAAAAGTGATGCTACTTTTTTATCGCGAAATTCGAATTTTCCGCAAGAAATTGAATACTACCTTAATTCCGGAAAGTTTGATACTGCCCATGTACTCAGTCATTTAGAATATACTGTAAAAGATCACCGATTTTCGAATATTATTATAGTCAATAAAGATAAATCAGTGGTTTACAGTATTGTTCCCAACAATAACCAACTGGAAAAACAAACTTTATCGTGTCTGGATTTATCTTTTTCTTTCGGAAACTTGTGCGTAACAGATTTTATTTCTTCAAACAAAACATATTTTGACATAACGACTCCGATTGTGGCAGAGGGGAAAGTTGTGGCTGGGATGGTCCTCAGACTGGATCCAAAAATCTTCCTCCTTCCCTTACTTTCTGAAGGGTTGGTATCAGTTGAGTCATTCGAAGCAATACTGGTTGATAAAACTGAAGAGAGTATTTTAGTACTAAAATCTTCAAATCATACCAAAGACTCACAGGAGATATTCACAGTCAATGCACAAAATCCTTCATGTCCGGCTATTCAAGCTATTTCTGGAAAGGAAGGAATATTTAAGGGTCTATCTCTGGATAATGAAGCCATCCTGAGTGATCTAAGGCATGTGGCCGGAACACCATGGTTTATGGTTGTTACAATGAGCGAAAAAGAGATAATGAAAGAATTAAATAACAGAACATTTCTTTTTGCCATTTCTCTTTTGCTGGTCATCATGGTGGTGATTGTATCATTCACAATAGACAGGATTCGTCGCCAACGTGCAATCAATCTCCAGATAACTAACCAGGAACGAAAGCTGGCTAATCTTGTTGAAACATTAAAGTTTGCAAAGAATAAAGCTGAAGAAAGTGACAGATTAAAAACAGCTTTCCTTGCTAATATGAGTCATGAAATCAGGACTCCTATGAATGGTATTCTGGGATTTCTTGATTTGCTGAAGGAACCAAATCTCGATGAAAAGAATAGATCAGAATACATTGAATTGGTTAATATGAGTGGTGAGCGATTGTTAAATACTATTAATGATATAATCGAACTATCAAAAATTGAATCAGGTGAGGTGTCAGTAAAATTGGAGAATTTTAGTCTCGAAGACCTCATGAACTTTTATATTGGATTTTTCAAACCCCAAACTCTACATAAGAATATCAGATTATTCATTGGCACACAAATAACCGCTGAAGCATCTTATATCCAGAGCGATAAAAAGAAAATAGACGGGATAATGATCAATCTGATTAAAAATGCTGTAAAATTCACGCGGACAGGAGAAATAGAAATCGGTAATTATTTGGAAGAAAACAAATTATGCATTTATGTCAGGGACACCGGAATTGGCATTCCATCACACAGAATGAATGCAATTTTTCAACGCTTCGTACAAGCTGATTTGAATTTTACAAATGAGTATGAAGGATCAGGATTGGGTCTTTCAATAGTTAAAGCATACACTGATGCACTTGAGGGGGCAGTGTATGTTGAATCTGAAGAAGGAATCGGTAGCAAATTTACAGTCAAAATTCCCTATGTAATCAGTTCAGAAACCAAAAATCCTGTTACTGAATTCCTGAAAGTGCATTAATAACTAATTTTTTCAGCAGCAGAAGATCATTTGGTTTGTGAATATGCATATTCGCCCCTAATCTAAATGACATACTAACATCATCAGGATGATTGGAAGTGGAATATATTAAAACGGGTAATTGCACAGAAGAGTACTTTGTTCTGATCTGTTTAAGGCACTCCCACCCATTTATTTTAGGCATATTTATATCGAGGAAGATTAGATTAGGGACTTCATTCTCAGTATTATTGAGATAATCCAGCAAACTTTCACCATCCTTAAAAGCCAGAAAACGATGAGCAGATGAAGTGCTCTCTAATGCGTACCTGAAAAATTCCCTGTCATCTTCATCGTCATCAGCTAAAACAATGAACTTAGTTGTATCAGACATCTAATATACGTTAATACGTACAAAGATAGCAATAACTTATATGTAAGTGTACTATTTTATTTTAAACTTGTAAAATATTTTTCCAGTAGGATTTGAGCTGCCTGATATGGACTGTGTGTCTTTTTCATTAGCATTCTTTCAGCTTCATTCAACAAACCTTTTATTTCTCCATTGTTATAAAAGTGGTCATGCAGACTGTTATTAATATAATCAACCATGATTTGTCTGGTTTGCTGCATTCTTTTCAAGTCAAAATATTTATTCTGGAGTGTAAAATTTTTGTAATCCATTAACATATCCCAAATTTCGGGGATACCATCTTTAGTAATAGCTGAGCATGTATGTGTTACGGGACCCCAGGAAGAATCGGGTTTTGGGAAAAAGTGAAGTGCGTTTTTAATCTGGGTCTTTGCAATCTCGGCTTTAATTTTATTATCACCATCGGCCTTATTCACAGCAACAGCATCAGCCATTTCCATAATCCCCCTCTTTATACCCTGCAACTCATCTCCAGCCCCGGCTATCATAAGCAGAAGAAAGAAATCAACCATTGAATGAACAGCAGTTTCAGATTGTCCCACACCTACTGTCTCTACAAAAATGACATCAAAACCAGCAGCTTCACAAAGAACAATTATTTCTCTTGTTTTCCTTGCGACTCCACCTAAAGAACCGGCTGATGGGCTTGGGCGAATGAAGGCATTTGGACTGACCGACAATTCCTCCATTCTTGTTTTATCACCTAAAATACTTCCTTTTGAACGGGCACTGCTTGGGTCAATGGCCAAGACTGCGAGTTTATGGTTTAACGATGTTACATAAAGACCCAATGCTTCTATAAAGGTACTTTTCCCTGCCCCCGGAACCCCTGTTATACCCAAACGGAAGGATTTACCTGAATGCGGCAGACATCTTGCTACAAGTTCCTGAGCAATAGTCTGGTGTTCGGGCAATGAACTTTCGAGCAAAGTAATAGCCTGACTGAATATTGTTCTGTTGAAATTTATGATACCATCATAATACTCATCGGAAGACAGCACAATTTTGCGGCGACCTCTGAATGCTTTAACAGCCGATTCATTAATGGATGGAGGTTGAGGGATACCTTCTCTTTCGGTTAAAGCTGATGGTAATTGATTGTGCTTGTCCCATGACTGGGATTCTGATTCTTTTTTAACTAGTTGTTCCAGTTTAGGATTATCAACATTCTTGTCTTTTCGATGTATCTGGTCCTTATGATGTTCAGTTGATTCCTTCATGAAAATATGTTTAACACAAAGATAGTATAATCTATTGAGCTAATTCCGCATGTTTTAATTGGCAATAATCAAGAATTGTTAACGGGAGACACGTTGTATTAATTCATTTTTGGATCAATATAATTATTTATCTGACTGATAGCGACACGTGGTTCAAGTCCTGCAAATAAAACAGCCATTATTCCCGGGAAATATCTGTCCATTGTATAAAGTGCGTTAAAAAGGTGCTGTCGGAATTCATTTTCTTCTCCTTCCTCATTGTAAATAAATGAAGATTTATAACGCAATTCCCCATCATCCATGTCCATTTCAAAACCTCCCAGTATAAGACCAAAGTTGGCCATTACCAAGAATTCAGATAATCTCTTTCTACCAGATTCGGGAACATTAACCGGAGAAATGATGAAAACAGCTACAATCTTATCGGGAATCCGGATATCAATGATGCAGTCAGTTTTGGCATTTTCAAGTGCAATTGCCATTCTGAAAACAGTCATAGCAGGATTATCAACCAGAATTTGATAATCATATCCCATACTTTCTATAACACTACTAATTGTATTTACCATAAGAGTGGGGATTGCGTTTGTTATAACCCGGGGTATTGGATAGCTTGTTGATTGTTATACCTTCTGCCAGGCGTTTTCTTAGATTTTTAAAAATTTCATCCACCATACCCGGCATAAATCCAAGTTTTTGGGCGATCTTTCTTGCTTCGGTTTCTTCTCTCTCAGTTAATTTACTATCAATCGCAATCAGGTCGAGTATATCGTCGAAAAGAATAAATCGCTCAACCTCACTTTTTGGCAGCTCCGGTTCCCATGTTGGATTGGAGTCAAGTATTTCTTCAATTTCTGAATCATTTAATCCTATTCGGGAACCAACCTGACGGATGAAATCCAATTCAGTTTCCTCAGGTACATTATCTGCCTGTGCGAAGTATACCAATATTTGCAAATATTGTCTCTTATTCATGTTAGCTAAACAAAAATGGTTAGGGTTTGTCTTAAAGACAAATATCCGAAATATTAAGAATTCCGTAATAGATGTTTGAATGAAACAGCAACAATGTTTCATAAAATCCGCTGTCAGACGTGTAAAAAAAAATTCTACTTTTACGCCTCAAAAAACAAACCTACTGTATGACAATAGGAATACTCAAAGAAATTGAAAGTGAAAACAGAGTGGCAATGCTACCTGAAGGCATTGCTATCCTTAAAAAAATGAATGTCAATCTCCTGGTAGAACATGATGCAGGTGAAAGGGCTTACGCTTCAGATAAGGATTATGAAGAAGCGGGTGCCATCATAGGTTCAAGAGAACAAGTAATAAAAGACTCAGATGTCCTTATCCAGATCCAACCACCCTCACAAACTGACATTGCCTCATTTAAACCAGGGCAAGTGATTTTATCGGTTCTGAACCCATACTTCAATTTTTCTCTGATAAAGCAATTGGCTGAGAAAAATATCACTGCATTCAGTATGGATATTGTACCTCGTACCACTCGTGCACAAGCCATGGATATTTTATCATCTATGGCAACAGTAGCAGGTTATAAAGCAGTGCTCACAGCTGCCAATACCCTGCCTAAATTTTTCCCGATGTTCATGACCGCTGCCGGCACCATCAAACCCGCCAATATGCTGATATTAGGAGCAGGAGTTGCCGGGCTACAATCAATTGCCACAGCCCGGAAATTAGGTGCTGTGGTTTATGTATTCGATGTTCGTGCTGCAGTTAAAGAGGAAGTAATAGGACTTGGGGGTAAATTCGTTGAAGTAGAAGGTGCTATAGATGATAAGTCTGCAGGAGGTTATGCAGTTGAACAGACTGATGAATTTAAGGCACGACAAGCAAAAGCTATTCATGATCAGGCAGTAAAATCTGATGTGATTATTTGCACAGCCCAGATTCCGGGAAAACGCGCACCTTTACTCATTAAGAAAGAGACAGTTGAATCAATGAAGCCCGGATCAGTTATCATTGACCTTGCTGCATCAACAGGTGGAAATTGTGAGCTGACAGTTGACAGTACTACTATCGTTCACAAAGGTGTAAAAATCATTGGTAATTCTCAATTCCCGACAGATATGCCCACTGATGCAAGCCGTATGTTTGGAAAGAACGTCATAAATTTCCTTAAACTAATGATTACTAAGGAAGGTGACCTTAATCTGAACTGGGAAGACGATTTAGTGAAAGGAACTGCCGTTTCGCACAACCATGAGATCGTAAATGACAGAGTCAAAATTTTAATCGAATCATAATTTAAAAGAGACAAGCTTTCTGCTTGTCTCTTTTTATATAAACTTATCAAATTAACTATATGACAGAAGTATTACAGTTTTTCTGGGATAACAAAGACCTGATATTTATTATCATTTTGTCGGTGTACCTGGGCATAGAGGTAATCTCACATGTTCCTGCAGTTCTTCACACTCCATTGATGTCTGGTAGCAATGCTATTCATGGAGTTGTAATTATCGGCGCCATTATAGTAATGGGACATGCAGGCGATAACATCCTTGCAATTATATTAGGTTTCTTTGCAGTAATCCTCGGAACGCTGAATGTGGTTGGAGGATTTGTGGTTACCAACAGAATGCTCGAAATGTTCAAGAAAAAGAAAAAGTAAGGAGATACAATGGAAGCATTTACAATACAAAATTCAATTCTCGAGATTTCTTATCTGGGAGCTTCAGTACTCTTTATATTGGGGCTGAAAAAATTAAGTCATCCTGATACTGCAAGATCTGGTAACTTATGGGCTGCCGCTGGTATGGCAGCTGCAATAATTTTTACTATTTTATTTCATAAGATGGGTGGTGAACCCATCGGCAACAAAGGGCTGATAATAGTTGCACTGGCTATTGGATCCTTTATTGGATGGTACGCTTCTGTTAAAGTCAAAATGACCGCAATGCCCCAGATGGTTTCCATATTCAATGGAATGGGAGGAGCTTGTGCTGCTTTGATATCATTAATGGAGTTTCCTCATTTGCAAGATAGCCTGGTAGGACAACCACACATGCTGACAGGTCCTGCTATTGCAATTTTATTGGGCTTAATGATTGGAAGTGTGTCTTTTGCCGGAAGTATGATAGCTTTTCTAAAACTAGACGGACGTCTTGGTGACATCAAAACTCCAGCATTACGAGTAATCAATCTTACTTTTCTAGTTGTTCTGCTGGTAGCATTGGTAATAATCATGCTCATGGAACCAGTTGCAGGTCGCAACTGGCCTATATATCTCTTTACCCTGGCAGCTCTGATTTATGGTGTAACATTTGTAATGCCGATTGGTGGAGCGGATATGCCTGTAGTAATTTCATTGTTGAACTCATTTACCGGTGTTGCAGCAGCTATGGGAGGATTCCTGTATAACAATACAGCTATGTTAACCGGTGGAATTCTAGTAGGATCGGCAGGAACGATTCTTACGATCCTGATGTGTAATGCAATGAACAGATCACTTCTGAATGTAATTATCGGAGCATTTGGAGGACAAGCAGGGTCAGGTACTGAAGCTGCAGATAAAACAGTTAAAGAAATATCACTGAGTGATGCTGCAGTTTTATTAAGTTACTCACAAAAAGTTTACATAGTTCCCGGATACGGTCTTGCTGTTGCACAGGCTCAGCACTTATGCCATGAACTCGACACAATCCTTAATGGAAAAGGAGTTGAAGTAAAATATGCAATACACCCTGTTGCCGGTCGTATGCCCGGACACATGAACGTTTTATTAGCTGAAGCTGATGTTCCATATGAAAAGCTAGTTGAAATGGAAGATGCTAACAATGAAATGTCTAATACTGACGTAGTGATTGTTATTGGAGCTAACGACGTAGTAAACCCTGCTGCTGAAGACGATCCATCAAGTCCGATTTATGGAATGCCTATCATTAAGGCTCAGGATGCGAGAAACGTTATTGTAATGAAGAGAAGTATGGCTGCAGGTTATGCTGCTATTCCAAATAACTTATTCTATCATCCAAAAAACAGAATGCTTTTTGGAGATGCCAAAGCCACATTACAAAAGCTGGTAGCTGAAATAAAGAGTTTATAATAACTTAAAAATTGCTTCAGTTTTTAAATTTTTGTACCTTTACAGCCGCAAAATAAATCTCTCCGTAGCTCAGCTGGTAGAGCAATTGACTCTTAATCAATGGGTCACAGGTTCGAGCCCTGTCGGGGAGACTACTATTAAAACCGTTCACTTTTACTGTGAGCGGTTTTTTTTGATATCTTTATCCCCTATGAATCGTGCAAAAGAGAAGAAGGAAGTCTGGCTGAAAGCATCTGTAATTGGAACTACCTGGGCAGCATCCGAAATTATTCTTGGGAGCTTCCTTCATAATCTGCATATTCCATTCAAAGGCAATATTTTAACGGCAATTGGTGTAATACTGCTTATATCAGCAGCTTATAAATGGAAAGATAAGGGATTATTCTGGAGAAGCGGTGTTGTGTGTGCCATTATGAAAACCATGTCACCAAGTGCCGTTATATTCGGGCCCATGGTTGCCATTATAATGGAAGCTTTTTTATTTGAATTCTCCATGAGGATAATTGGCCGGAATGCTATAGGTTATATTTTCGGGGCTGTATTAGCCATGTCGTGGGTGTTCTTCCAAAAAATAGCCAACCTGCTTATCTATTATGGTAATAATATCATTGACATTTATGAAGGAATATTGAATTTCATAGAAAAAGAACTTAAAATCTCCACTCCCCTATTCTGGGAACCTATATTTGTGCTGCTTTCATTTTATGTTATATTTGGAACAATCAGTGCACTTTTTGGCATCAGGACAGGCAAATCTCTCCAGAATGAGAAAGCAACAGAGTTCTCTTCGGTGTTGAAAAATGATGTCTTGAAGACCCAGGCATCAAAAGGTTCACATCCCTTTCCATACTCCATTTACTGGTTGGTATTGTCATTGATTTCCATGATTATCTTACTGTATGTGAATAGTATGCAGCCAATGTTTGTGTGGCTGCCTCTTTCAATTATTACGATTCTGGTGTGGGTATTCAGATATAAACGAGCCATGCGACAAATCACCAGACCCCGCTTCTGGATTTCATTTATGTTAATTACAATACTTGCTGCAGTAACCATAAATTATCTTAACGGTGATTCAAAAGACCTTACTTCAGGACTTCTGATAGGTATTAAAATGAATGTTAGAGCCGCTGTAGTATTTGTGGGTTTTTCAGTTCTGGGTACCGAACTCTATAATCCTGTTATAAGGGAAAAGATCAGAAATAGTTGGATGAGAGATACCGGAGAAGCGCTTGAAGTGGCATTTGAGTCACTTCCTCAGGTTGTCAACAATTTGCCCGACGCTGGCAGCTTTATCCGAAAACCTGTATCAGTAATCCGTCTGTTACTTTCAATATCCGATAATCGAATTTCGGAAATTATTGGTAGTCTAGGAGACAATAAAGTTGAGACTGAGGAGCCTGAAGAAAATCTGGCAAGAGTATTTATTATAACCGGTTCAGTAGGTGAAGGCAAAACTACCTCCCTGATAAAAATTGCGGCAGAGCTAAAGTCCAATGGTTTGCAGGTTGCAGGCATTATTTCTCCACGAATAGTGCTTAAAAAAGAGACAGTAGGTTACAATATCAGATCATTGAATTCTGATGAAGAAATTCCATTTTTAAGAAAATATGGAAGCGATTTATCGGGTAATTCTGAATTTGAAAAAAGCCATGAGGATGGCAAAATCGGTAGATATGAAATTCAAACTGAAGGCTTAAGTTTTGGTCAACAAATAATTGAAGAATGCCTCATATCAGCTCCAGAGATTATAATCATTGATGAAGTAGGACGACTGGAGCTGGAAGGCAGAGGTTGGGATACCTGTTTAAAGAGACTGGTGCAAAAACCTCACATGGTTATTCTCTCGGTCCGTAATAAGTTTGTTGATGATGTGATCAACCATTACGGACTAAAACAATACCAGATTTTTAAATTACCATTCGAATCAAAAGAATTCCTGAATAGAATTAATCAGTCAGAAAAACCTCTTTAAGGGAGTTATATCTTCAATGATCTAATCTATATTTCTGATCCGTATTACACAATACAACCATCAGGACAAGAGTGCTTTATTCTTCGTATTCTTCTAATATGGCGTAATCAGTTACAAGAAATCTGAAGATATATGCAGTGGTGTCTCTGTGCATTCCTATCCATCCGTAATGAGGCTGGTCATCTTTCAACAACTTAACCCCAATATAATATTTTCCAGGCTCAGCGGCATCTTTCCAATAGCCTTCTGTTGAAGGAGGATCTCCACCCAGAACCATGAAATAGGAATAAATGAGCACTTCACTATTATACCAATCGGATTCAATATTAATTACTTTATTCTCAGGAATTGTATCGAGCCAATCTGTTGCAGGGTTAATACAAACTCCATTATTAAGTAAAGGAACAATATGCACATTCTCACAATCACCTCCTAGAAAAACAGGACTGCACATATCACAATTAATTTCAAAATCATCAATCCCATCATCGTTTAAATCGAGATAGAATATAGAATCAGTGCTATGCCAGGGATTAACAAGTGTGACATCAATATCAGGTTCCAAATCAACATATTTAACTCCTTCGCCTGACTTCTGTCCTGCCAGGATAATGGTATCTAAAACCATCACCGGATCATCGGGTTTGGAATCATCCTTCTTGCAAGAACCAAATAAGGAAAGTTGAATGATTAAGTTAAAAAGCAGGAGTTTTTTCATGATAGGTTATACTTGATCGTATATCAAATTTACAATTAAATATTATTCAAAACACCATATTTCCATTTTTTATCTCTCTGCCAGGTTTTCGGTTTTGCAATAATACCAATGTCTAAGCAGGGATTTTAATATTCCATTTTTTAGTTTGCAATTGTAGGGTTAAAGAAAAAGGCTAAAAACTTTGTTAATGCCTTGAGGTGTATTATATCACATTTAATAAGTATTATTCACAAAAATTTTTCCAGTATGAAGTTACTCATTCTCGCAGCCATTTACACTACGGCATTTATTTCATGTAACAGCGACAATTTATCATCAAGCCAGAATACCATAAATAATGGGGATCCTGTTGAGACCAACAAAGCAAATACCGACTACAAACCTGCTTTTGAAGGACAGACGAGAATAGGAGGAGTAACCACAGCCACCCCTTACGAAGGCAAAATAGTCACGCAATCATTAAACTCCCCATGGGGCATTGTTCCGCTTCCCGATGGAAGATTGCTCATCACTGAAAATAAAGGCGATATGGTGATTGTTGATGCAGAAAGCGGTGAGGTAAGTGATCGGATTAAAGGGATTCCTGAAGTGGACGACCGGGGGCAGGGTGGATTATTAGGCCTTACGCTCGATCCTGATTTTGCAACCAACCGGATGGTGTATTGGGTATTTTCTGAAAGAGTAGCTGATGGGAATCATACAGCTGTTGCAAAAGGAAGATTAGCAGATAATGAGAAAACCTTTGAAAATGTACACGTGATTTATCGTGCAATGCCTACTTATGATGGCAGATTGCACTATGGAGGAAGAATAATATTTGATAAAGAAGGTAATTTGTATGTGAGTACCGGCGAGCGCTCAGATTTGGAGACCAGGCCTCAGGCACAGCAATTGAATTCAGCCAATGGTAAAATATTGCGAATAACTAAAGATGGAAAACCGGCTTCAGGAAATCCTTTTGAGAATCAGGGAAATGCCTTGCCTGAGATTTACAGTTACGGACATCGCAACACTCAAGGACTTGACTTCCATCCTGAGACAGGTGAGTTATGGAATAACGAGTTTGGACCCCGGGGTGGAGATGAGTTGAATATTATAAAAGCCGGTGCCAATTACGGTTGGCCTGTCATCACATACGGTCTTGAATATAATGGAAACGCCATTGGCAACCCGCCTATTCAGCAAAAAGAAGGGATGGAACAGCCTGTTTACTATTGGGATCCCGTCCTTTCACCAAGTGGTATGACATTTTACACCGGAGACAATATCCCTGAATGGAAGAATAATCTGTTTATCACAGGATTAAATAGCAATCATATAGCCAGAGTCGTTATAAATAACAACAAGGTAGTGGGTGAAGAAAGAATATTAGCGGGTGAAGGTCAACGCTTTAGAGATATTACACAAGGAACTGATGGTGCACTATATGCTGTTACCGATGGAGGTAGACTGTACAAAATAGATAAAAAGTGAGTATAACGGGTTGCTTTCACCGTAGTATATAATCTTTACAATCTCTGAAAAAACAACCTGAATGTTGCGAGTTATAATACTTTTTATCTCACTCTGTTTCTCTTATTCAGCTATCAAAGGACAAGTGACCGAGAGTATCGCTGATAGTCTGATAAAAAGCAAGAACCTTGAACCTGTTGAAGTAATTGCCTGGTTCAATCAGGTTCCAATCTTAGGTTTAACCGCATCAGCACAGTCACTATCCGCAGGAAAAATTGAGATTCAACAAACTACAACACTATTGCCTGCTTTGAATACTATTGCAGGTGTTCGTATGGAAGAACGCTCACCCGGAAGTTACAGGATTGCCATGAGAGGCAGTTTAATACGTTCACCTTTTGGTATTCGGAATATAAAAATTTATGTTGATGAATTTCCTTTGACAGATGCTGGCGGAAATACCTATCTTAATTTGTTAGATCCTGCCTCAGTAAATGCAATCCATGTACTGAAAGGTCCTGATGGTTCATTGTATGGAGCTAATTCGGGCGGTGTGATACGCATTCAACCAAACGGATTTAATGTATTGAATAACCAAGGCACATTAATTCTGGGCGGTGGTTCTTTCGGTTTATTCCAACAACAACTTTCAGTTCAGAGAAAAGTAAGTGACAACTACTACCTCTCAGTGGACCAATCTTTCACTAATTCAAATGGATACCGCGAAAATACAGCATTGAAGAAAGGAACCATTCAAACAGCCCATAAATGGCTCTATTCAAAAAATAACCAGTTGCGGATACTAGCTTTATATTCAGACATTGATTATCGAACTCCTGGCGGCTTGACTGAAAGTCAGGTGAATGAGAATCCAAGAATGGCCCGACCGTCAAGTGGATCAAACCCATCTGCATCAGAACAGAAGGCCGGGGTGACAAATAAGACCTTCTTTGGTGGCATTGCTCATGAAGCCACTTTAACTGAAAAATTATCACATACCGTAAGTATCTTTGGATCACACACCGACTATGAGAATTCATTTATTACTAATTACGAAATACGTAAAGAGAAAAACTTAGGCACAAGAACCTGGTTTTCATATAAAGACACGGTCAACCAACAAATCCAAATACAGATGCAAATTGGATTTGAAGGACAGAAAGGATGGAATCGGATTGACAATTTCGATAATGATCATGGAACTCCAACATCGCCCCAAGCATTTGACGATTTAGACAATACTACAAGCAGTTTCTTTTATCGGGGTATGATTATTCTGAATAAAAGATGGACGGTTGAAGCATCAGTTGGATTGAATAATGCTAATATCAGTTACAGGCAACAGTACCCTTTGGTTTCGGATCCAGAAGGGAAAATTACATTCGGAAGTATCTGGATGCCTAGGGTGGCAACATCTTACTTACTATTTGATGGCTTTGCAGTTCGGAGTTCAGTTTCTAAAGGATATTCACTGCCTGCCATTGCTGAAGTGCGTTCATCCGATAATAAAATTAATACAGATTTAGAAGCAGAGACAGGAATAAATTACGAAGTCGGAGCACGTCTTGAAACCACCGACGGAAGATTTATAGCAGACATTAGTTTTTACCATTACAACATGGAGAATGGGATTGTAAGGAATCTCCGTGATAATGGTGCCGAATATTATGTGAATGCCGGTGAAATAAAGCAAAGAGGTGTAGAATTCTTTGGTTCAGCTTTTTTACTTCCGTTCAAGTTTGACAGATTAATCCAATCATTGAGTTTCCAATCAGCATTAACTTATAATTATTACCGCTTTGGAAAATACCGGGTAGGTGAAAATGACTTTTCAGGAAACAAAGTAACAGCAGTGCCCAACTGGGTTTGGACAAATACTGTACTTCTAAAATTTCAAGGACAATTAAGCTTAAATATATCGCATAACTTTACGTCGTCAATGCCATTGAATGATGCAAATACATTCTATTCAAAAAAGTACCATTTGATACAACTTAAAGGGACATGGAATCTTCAGATTGGTCAACTTTTACAATTTAGGTTCTTTGCAGGTATAGATAATCTTTTAAACGAAAAATACAGCCTGGGTAACGATATTAACGCCTTCGGCAACCGATTTTATAATCCCGCACCCGAAAGGAATTATTATGCTGGTTTGAAGTTGATATTCTAATAACAGCAGGAATAATTAATCCGCACTCATTAAATTTACGACAATGAAATTGCCTATTTTTGATCTGTTATGCCATTGGAAATTGAACGTAAATTTTTAGTTAAAAGTGATTTCGGAGCCTTTAGTGATACACTGAGTGTTGACTCATATCGTATTTCTCAAGGGTATCTGTCAACGGTCCCTGAGAGAACAGTACGCATCAGGATAAAAGGTAAAAATGGATATATCACTATTAAGGGCGCCGCCTCAGCTTCCGGAATTTCCCGCTATGAATGGGAAAAGGAAATTCCTCTCACTGAGGCGGAGGAACTCCTCAAATTGTGTGAACCAACTATTATTGACAAAACCCGATATATTGTTCCTTATCATAATCTCATTTTTGAAGTTGATGTGTTTCACGGAGAGAATGAGGGGTTGGTTATAGCTGAAGTTGAATTGGATTCTGAAAATCAACATATTGCTATTCCTCATTGGATTGGGAATGAAGTTACAGGCATTAAAAAATACTATAATGCTGAACTCACAAGAAGCCCCTACTCCCGTTGGAATTCCTTATAATTTTTCTTTAAACTAATATTTTGCCCGACTGTTATGAATAGCGGCTTTTTTGCATTAAATTTATGCTGTTTTTAAAAGGTGAAATAACCTTTAACAATTCCCAAGCATATTCTAAACCTAATCCAATGAATTATATGAAGAAAAATTTACTCAATGACCGATTACCGGTAAAGTTAAGGAGCGTATTATTGCTCCTGTTGATTATGGCCGGAACCAGTGTTTTTGCTCAAGACAGAAACATTACTGGTACCGTAACTGATCAATCTTCAGGAGAAACTTTACCTGGTGCTTCTGTTGTGGTAAAAGGAACCACAAAAGGGGCTACAACCGATATAGACGGACATTTTAACTTAACCGTCTCTTCCAGTGAGAATACTCTGGTGGTGAGTTATGTCGGTTTTGAATCTATGGAGGTTGCTATAGGCAATCAAAGGACGTTAATGATTTCTTTAGTCCCCACGGCAGCTTCACTCGAAGGAGTTGTAGTTGTAGGATACGGTAGTACCCGTGTAAAAGACCTGACATCCAGCATTACCACATTAAGGACAGAAGATCTTGTTAAAACTCCTTCATCCGATCCCTTGCAGGCTCTACAGGGAAAAGTGGCCGGATTACAGGTGGTTACAAGTGGTGGTCCCGGCGATTCTCCAACGATCAGAATTCGTGGAGTTGGTTCGTTTCCCGGTCGTGGAAGTGAAGCACCTCTTTATGTCGTTGATGGAATGTTTTTTGACAATATCGACTTTTTGAATCCTTCGGATATTGCTTCAATGTCTGTTATGAAGGACGCTTCTGCAGCCGCTATTTACGGTGTGCGGGCAGCTAACGGAGTAGTACTTATTGAGACAAAAAATGGTCAGTATAATCAGAAAACTCAAGTGACCTACGATGGTTATGCGGGTATGCAGGTGGCTAAGAATGTCGTAAAAATGGCCAATACTCAGCAATTTACCACAATGGCAAATGAGTCGGGTTCAGTGCCTGATATGACATTCATCCAAAATGCCATGCAACGTTATGGACGTAGTCGTGTCAATCCAAATATCCCTGAACCCAACACTAATTGGTATGCAGAAATTATTCGTCCTGCAATGATCAGTAATCATAGCCTGGATTTTTCAGGAGGTACCGAAAAGGCACGTTATTCAATAGGTTCCAATTATTTCTATCAGGATGGTATTATGGATATGAAGAACCTGTATCAGCGTTTGAATTTGCGCTCAAAACTCGACATTAAGGCAACAGATTGGCTTACAATCGGAGGTAACCTTATTTTCAGTAATGCTACCAAATTTAACGATGCAGGCAATTCATGGAATGAGGCTTATTTTGCTGTTCCAATTATGCCGGTATATGATCCTGAAAATACTGATGCATGGCCGGTTAATTTTTCCAACGCCCAGGATCTTGGATACAGGGCAGGCCAAAATCCTTTCCCAAGCATGAATTTCAACATCGACCGGATGAAAATTAAAAAACTGCTTTCTAATTTTTATGCCGAATTCACTTTATTGCCTCAAACATTAACTTTTAAAACTACTTACAATTATAGCAATACACATATTGACCACCGAATTGTTAACCTTCCCTGGTTCGTAGGTGATAGTTATAAAAATCAGGATGCCACTTTAACCAGAATATTCTCGGATTATAATAACCATATTTGGGATAATGTTCTCACTTACAATAAAGAAATTGGTTATAATAACTTCACAATAATGGGTGGTACTTCATTCAAGGATGAAGGATATACCATTCTTTCAGCCGTTGGAAAGAACTTTCCAACCAATATGGAACAGTCATGGTATCTCAACCTTGCCGATATTATTGATCCATTGGCTGTTTCAGATGACGGACTCCGACAGTATGGATTCTCATATTTCGGAAGGTTATCATACAATTACAAGGATAAGTACCTGCTTTACGGAACATACAGGGCTGATGGAAGTAATAAGTATCAACAAAAATGGGGTTACTTCCCGACTGTTGGTATTGGATGGGTAGTAACAGAAGAAGATTTCTTCCCGAATAATGACATTCTCAATTATCTGAAAATCAGGGCAAGTTGGGGACAACTTGGAAATGACAAAATACCTGCCAGTGATGGAACTTTCTCAACCAGAGTAACTACATGGCCTATGGGTGGGGTTGTTTATCCGGGTACAATTGTGTCGAGCTCTTATTCCGAACTTAAGTGGGAACTCACCGAAGAAACTAATATCGGACTCACAGGTAGAATGTTTAATAATAACCTGGCTGTTGAATTTGACTATTTTACCCGCGATACAAAGAACGCTGCAATTCCGGTAAGATCCCCTGGTATCGGAGAATCGTACCTTAAACCAGTAGGAACCATAAGAAATTCAGGTGTTGAGCTTTCACTCGACTGGACAAAACAAGTTAGCGACCGGTTTAGTTACTCGGTAGGTGGTAACTTTTCAACTCTGAATAATGAGGCCATTGATCTCTACGGACAAGAATATATTGATGGTGGATCAGCAGAATTCCGTCAACGTACCTATGTAGGAGAACCTCTGATGGCTTTTTATGGTCTTGAAGTGGCTGGAGTTTATCAGACTCAATCAGAAATAGAAAGTGATGATATTGCAATCGACAATAATCTTGAACCGGGCGACCTGAGGTTTGTTGATCAAAATGGCGACAATAAGATAACTGCTGATGACAGAATAATTTTAGGTTCTTATTTCCCTAATATTATGTATGGTGGGTATATAAATATCAGATTCCTCAACTTTGATTTTTCAACCAACCTTTACGGACAGGCAGGGAATAAAGTTCTTAACCGTAAACGAGGTGAAATTATCTGGACACCAGATGTAAATATGGATGCTGATCTGGCTGTCAACCGCTGGCATGGGGCAGGAACCTCAAATGAATATCCTTCATCAAAGGGTTTGCGCAAAGGATGGAATCAGCAAATGAGCACATTTTTTGTTGAAAATGGTTCATTTTTCAATATTCAGAATGTGCAGTTAGGTTATACAATAAAAAACAGCAGGCTACTTGGCAGGAATTTCCCAGAGACAAGAGTTTCTGTAACTGCCGAACGCCCTTACTCCTTCTTTACATACAATGGTTTTACACCTGAAGTAGCAAATGGAGTTGACTCACAAACGTATCCTGTATCAGCTGTTTACACTCTTAACCTTAACATTAAATTTTAACCAGTTTAAAAATATCTTGTCATGAAATCAATCAATTCAAAATATAAGATGCTACTTGCCTTAACTCTCCTGATTTTTACGGCGGGTTGCGAGAAGTTTCTTGATGAGCCTGCTGAAAACAGGCAACTCACAGAAACTACAGATTACACTCAAACTGCAGATATGGCAAAACCGCTGCTTGGTGCATATGCTGAGTTTAACTCTATTGAATGGGAGAATATCCCGCTCATCGGTGTTAGAGGTGATGATGTCAATGCAGGAGGATTAGGAGACCAGCAGGATTTTGCTCAAACAGATATATATCGGTATAACAAGGACTATTGGATGTACAATTCACTATTCCAGAATTTTTATCAGAATATCTTTGCAGCTAATTCAGCAATAGAACAGGTTTTATTATATCAGGAACACACCACAAATAAAGCACTGGGTAACCAGTATATTGCAGAAGCTAAAGTTTTAAAATCGTGGTGGTTATTTCAATTATCCAGGGTTTGGGGTGACTTGCCAATACCTCCTTCTTCCGATCCGGCAGCTCTTCTTCCGGCTCCTTTATCTACCAGAGAAGAAATTCTACAAACAATCTCAACATGGATGGATGAGGCTATTCCCGATTTACCCGCTGTCCGCCCGAATGAAAGAACTGATATTCCGGGTGGAGTCACAAGATATACGGCTCTGGCAATAAAAGCACTGGCTAATCTGGACCTTGAAAATTATCAGGCAGTTGCAGATGCAACCGGTGAAATAATAAGCTCTGGTCGATTCGTTTTGGAATCTGACTTCTACGAACTTTTTAAATTAAAAGGTAAACTGAACAGCGAAAACCTTCTTGAATTGCAGTATTCTGACCTTGGATTAAGTGCAGGTGAAAACTATGCGCACCTCTTTGCATTCTACGGTCCTCAAGGATGGTCACCTGCTGTATCAGGTGCAAGTGAAGGTTGGGGATTCTGGGAACCAAGCATGAAATGGATAAAATTTATGCTTGACAGGGATGAAACCATACGACTGGAGACTAGTGTCCTATGGACAAACAAAGGGATTGATTCCCTGATGAAGGATCCAAACTATCAGGACCTTCCATCCTGGATTTCAAACACTACCAGATATGGTGATGTAATTAATGATTTTTCGCGCGAAGTATTTGTAAGTGGCAAGCACTACCTGCCTTCCACTCAACTCACTCCTGGCAGAACTGATTACGGAACAAACAAGAATTATCCGATTATCCGTTATGCTGAGATTTTATTGATGTACGCTGAAGCACTTGTTCAAGGTGCCTCAGGTAATGCCGGTTCAGCCGAAGATGCTGTTAATCTCGTAAGACAAAGAGCAGACCTAAATCCACTATCGAGTGTAACTCTTGATGATGTAATGGATGAAAAGTATGCAGAATTAGCAATGGAAATTGGTCAACGATACTATGATATGGTGAGATTAAACCGATATAGTGAATTAAGCTATGGTGGCAGAACTTTCACTGAAGGTGCGATATTCCTGCCTTATCCACAAAATCAGGTTGACCAGTTACCCGCACTCAAACAATAGCTTGTATAAAACGTAAATAGAAAAAATTATGAAAGCTCTTAAATATATTTTTGGAATCGTCCTGATCACATTGCTGACAGGAGGTTGTGAGCAGGAACTAGATCCGATAACTTCGGTTAAACCAGGCCCTGACACAGAAGATCCGGCGGTTGAAATAACATATCCGGTAGCAGGTAAAACTATAAGGGTTACACCTGATGTGACTATAATTACTTTTTCTGCCAATGTTACAGATGATATAGAAATTGGTTCAGTAAAATTCTTTCTTGATGGAACAGAAATAGGAACTCAGGAAGCGTTTAAAGATTATCGTCGTGCATTAGTAAAAATGGATTATGAAGGACTGCCCGATGGTGAGTATGTACTGAAAGTAGTGGCCACCGATCTTACAGGAAAAACAAGTGAAAAATCACGTACCTTCAGAAAGGTAACTGCTGAGCCTTATACACCACTTGAAGGTGAAATTCATTATTTCCCGTTTGAAGGTGATCTTATTGATGCTATTACTGGTAATGCAGGAACTAGAGTTGGTTCTCCAACATTCGCTGAAGGGAAATCCGGTGATGCATATAAAGGTGCAACCGGTGCCTATTTCACATATCCGGCTGATAATATTAAAGCTTCTGATGAATTTAGTGTGGCCTTCTGGATTCAGGTTAATTCCAATCCAACCAGAGCAGGTCTGATTGCAATTAGTGCTCCTGGTGAAACAAGAAATTCAGGTGTCAGAATTTTCCGTGAAGGAACAGCAGATGAACAAAAATTCGGATTAAACTATGGAATTGGTGACAACGAGATTTGGGTGAATCCATTCTATACTTTTTCTCCGGGCGAATGGGTTCATGTGGCGATTACCATTTCGGCAACGCACACTGTAACTTATATTAATGGTGAAGTTGCTATAGAACATACACCCGAGACTCCTTCTCCGCTATCATGGGAAGGAACATCCTCAATGAGCATTGCATCCGGTGAACCCGATTTTGCTTATTGGGAGCACTTCTCGGATCTGAGTTTAATTGATGAGATGCATTTCTTTGACAGAGTAATCACACCTGAAGAAGTTCAGGGACTCTACAATATTGAATAAGAAGAAGGCCGGTTTTAACCGGCCTTTCTTTTTTCATGCCTAACATATTGCACATCAAATAATAATTTTACTACTTTTGCCAAGGCTTTCGCCATGAAAAAATCGGGATGTAGCGCAGCCTGGTAGCGCGCTTCGTTCGGGACGAAGAGGCCGCAGGTTCGAATCCTGTCATCCCGACAAAATCAGCTTGTTTACAACAAGCTTTTTTGTTTAGCCACTTTAGCTCAGTCGGTAGAGCAGCGCATTCGTAATGCGCGGGTCGGGGGTTCGAGTCCCCTGAGTGGCTCATTTTAATCCTACTATTTCTTCTTCTGTAAATTCTTATCTGGGAAAATCAAAGATAGTATGATACTCAAGGTAAGGATTCCTAAAATGATATAGAGTGAATAAGCAGTGGAAAATCCTGCATCTTTCATAAAATCAGCAAATATCATCTTAAGACCAATAAAAGTCAACAATACAGCTAATCCTAATTTTAAGAACCTGAAAATATCTATAATATTTACCAACATAAAGAACATAGCCCTCAAACCCAGGATTGCAAATACATTTGAGAAGAATATAATGTAAGGGTCACTGGTTATGGCAAAAATGGCTGGTATGGAATCGACTGCAAAAATTACGTCCGAGAACTCTATTACCATCAATGTAAGAAACAGTGGGGTGATCATAAGTTTCCCATGTCTTCTGACAAAGAAATGATGTCTGACAAAATTGGGATATACCGGCAGATACCTTGATGCAAATTTTACAACAGGATGATTTTTCGTACTTATATGGTGGTCAGATTTCTCAAAAAGCATTTTAATTCCGGTGTAAATGAGTAAAATGCCAAATAGATACAAAACCCAATGAAATTGGTGGATAATTGCCGAAGCCGTAAAAATGAATAAGAAACGGAAAACCACTGCAGCAAGGATTCCATAAAACAAAACTCTCCTATAGTATAATGGATTTACTTTAAAAGCATAAAAGATAACTACCATTACAAAGATGTTATCTAACGACAACATCTTCTCAATCACATACCCGGTAATGAATTCAAGTGCAAGATTCTTATTATATAACTTTAATGCATCAGGATAATCCAGGCCATCGACTTTAATTGGATGCCCATATTTTACAATCAATTCTTTGATATCAGCCAGTGAACCATCTGGACCGATGTGTATCCACTCCCCATGAAAGATCAGCAAAACATAAAAAGCAATTGAAACTGAAATCCAGAGACCTGTATAAAATAGTGCCTCCCGAAAAGGAACAACATGATTTTTTTTATCGAGCACACCCAGATCCAATAATAGGAAACTAACAACTACCAACAGAAAAATGGCAAAGAATATTATTTCAGGAGAATTCATTATAATTAGCTTTACTGGTCATATTTCGGGCCACATGGCAAAGTTAATTATTACTTTTTGAAAGACTTTCTTAATGAGAAAAACTTTCTAACTTTGACCTTTATAATAAACTAAAAGAACTAATCTTTCAATAAAGAGTAACAATCATGAAGAATTTTGCGGAGATGAATCCCAATCCATTGGTACAGTATTTAAATAAACCAGCGAGTGAATTTACAAAAGCCGACCTGGTTAAATATATCGTTGACCATAACATTGAAATGGTCAATTTCAGATATGTTGGCGGTGATGGGCGCTTGAAAACATTAAATTTTGTAATCAGCTCTTTGCAACATCTTAATAGCATCCTATCGACTGGTGAAAGATGTGACGGCTCCAGCCTATTCCCTTTCATTCAGGCAGGATCGAGTGACCTATATGTAGTTCCACGTTACAGGACAGCATTTATAAATCCTTTCTCCGAAATTCCGGCAATAGACATTCTTTGCTCATACTATAATAAGGATGGTGAACCACTGGAAAGTTCACCCGAATATATTCTAAGAAAAGCACATAAAGCTTTGAAAGATGCTACCGGCTATTCTTTTGAAGTAATGGGTGAGCTTGAATATTATGTCATTAGTGATGAAGAAGATATCTTCCCGGCTGTTGACCAGAAGGGCTATCATGAATCAGCACCTTTTGCCAAATGGGAATTCCTGAGAGTAGAAGCCATGGAAGCTATGGCAAAAGCAGGTTGCTTAATTAAATACGGTCATTCAGAAGTTGGTAACTTCACACAAAATGGACTACTGTATGAACAGAATGAAATAGAATTTACCCCAACAACACTTGAAGATGCTGCCGACCAGCTAGTTATTGCTAAATGGATACTTCGTTCACTTGCATATAAATATGGCGCAACTATTACTTTCGCTCCGAAGATTACAGTAGGCAAAGCCGGTAGTGGTATGCACATCCATACAAGACTTATGAAGAATGGTAAAAATCAGATGATTGAGAATGGGAAATTAAGTGACATTGCCCGTAAGGCAATTGCAGGCTATCTCGACCTTGCTCCTTCTCTTACTGCATTTGGCAATGCCAATCCCACTTCCTATTTCAGACTGGTACCTCATCAGGAGGCTCCAACCAATATATGCTGGGGTGATAGAAACAGAAGTGTTTTAGTACGGGTTCCCCTGGGTTGGTCAGGAAAAAATGATATGATCTTCCATGCAAATCCTCTTGAGAAACCGGTACATGAAGATCATTCGCAACTTCAAACTGTTGAGTTCCGTTGTCCTGATGGATCCGCTGATGTTTATCTCCTCCTGGCTGGTCTTACAGTTGCAGCACGACATGGCATCGAAATGGAAAATGCGCTAGAATTAGCTGAAAAATGGTATGTTGATGTAAATATCTTCGATGATTGCTTTAAAGACAGATTAGCACAACTGAAACAGCTTCCTGTTTCTTGTTGGAATTCTGCAGAAGTGCTTGAGAATCAATCTGCAATCTATGAAAAATATGATGTTTTTCCAAAAAGTGTAATTGAAGGTGTTGCACGGAGACTCAGAAGCTTCAATGATGAGCATTTACGTGATGAGATAAGTGCAGACAACAACAAAATGCTTCAACTGGTTGAACAGTATTTCCATTGTGGTTAAGCATTCATATTAAAAGCTCCTGAAGCCGGAACAGCTAAGCTACTTGTTCCGGCTTTTAAATTTTATAAGTTTCCGTCCTAAATAAACTCTTCTTAGCCAGAAGGGCAGAACGAATGCTCCAATAATCAAATACGGATAGTAAGTAAGCAACCTCCACGATAAAGCAACAAGTGATGTAAGGTCGTTCCCGGGACGGGCTATAAATTCTCTCAAGAAAACGGGGAATAGGAATTCGGCAATCCCACTACCTCCGGGTGTGGGACTTATTAACATCACGATCCACATCATTAATTGACGGGCAAGAATCAGCATATGATCACCTATTGCTAATGGATTTGTAAATCCAATGATGAGGAAATTGACAACAAAGAATCTTGCTACCCAGGAAAGACCCGTAGATCCAAAGGCTTTTAACCAAAATTCAAAACTTTTGCTTTTAAAATTGCTGGACGACTCCAATATCTGATTACCGGTATTTTCAGCAGCATCTTTGAAACGACGCAGAAGTCTGAATCCTGTCATCTTTATTAAAATCCATTTAAGTCCTTTCGGATTAATAAATACACCATAAGCAAGGATGGAAGTAATTATTACTATTATAAAGTATCCTAATAAAGTGATTTGTAACGGACCAAAAGTAACTCCTAATACCTGAAAAGTGTTTCCTTCAATAGATAGTCTGTCGACACCTGCCAGAATAAATAATAATGGGAATAGGACAATATAGAATAACTCGTCGAGCAAGGCAGTTACCATAACTACAGCTGTTGCCTTGCCTGTACCAAGCTTTTCCTTGGTTAAAATAAAAATGGCAACTGCAGCCCCTCCAACCGTTGATGGAGTTACACTTGAAGCAAATTCCCATAAAAAAATTACTTGGAAAGCTTTTCGCCAGGAAAGTTCTTTGCCAGTGAGTAATCTTATTCGGTACATATAAGCCAAGTCCCTCACAGCCACCATAATTACGGCAAGTATGAAGCACATAATAGAACCCCAGGTAATGCGCACCGCACTTAAATCACCTTTCTCAAAATCTCCCAACATCATATAAGCAATGACAGCCAGTCCTATAACGACAGGTAATATGATATTTCTGAGTTGGAAAATTTTTAGAATAGTTCTGTGCTGACTTGCCATAATTCAAACTTACTAATTATAATAACGATTTTTACAAATAAAGTTATAAATGTGTATTGAAATCGGCCATATTGTCTGCTTATGTCGGAAATAATATAATATTTATGCCATTTTGTCCTGTTTTATTATACTGAATCTAAAAAAAATCTACTGGCATATTAATTGAACAGAAGGAGATTAAATGACAAATTTTCAGAAAAAATAAAAAATAAAAATAAGGAGGACAAGCAATGAACATGGTAAGATTTAATCAACCGACATTAAGCCTGATTGATCAGTTTTTTGGCAATGCATTACGTGAAACCGAGAGAAGCAGTCATGCAGCAAACATTTACGATTCTGACACTGCATTCGTGATTGAAATGCCGGTACCCGGATTCTCAAAAGAGGATATAAAGATCAATCTGGAGCAGCAAACTCTTAACATTTCGGCAGAGGCTAAGAATTCAGAAGTATCTGATGATAAATGGCTAAGGAGAGAATTCACATACCGCAATCTACAAAGAAGTTTTATTCTACCTAAGACAGTTGACATAGATAATATCAATGCTGACTATCAGAATGGAATGCTGAAGATAACTCTCCCACGCAAAGCCGATGCTGTTATTAAAAAAGAAATTGCTATTGGCTAACTAAAAATGAATACTAAGTTAAAAAGGGAAAACTTAATAGTTTCCCTTTTTCTTTTTACCACCGCTAAATCAGTTCACTATTCCAAGATCTGAATGAGCAAGCTAGGATCAACCAAAACCTATTTGGTTGATCCCTCCTGATTTTTTTAGCTACCTTGTGATCAGTTTGATCAAAAACAAATTCACTATCTTTGATTGCGGGATTTAAAGACTTTAAACATTAAAAAGAGGATATTTCATAGGAATATATCTGGCGTCTTAATCGTATTGCTGATATATTTAGTTGTAGGGATTTCTGTTTCATCAGCCACAATCCCTAACGAACTTTTGCCTGAAAAAGAACAATCTAAGCATGTTTATGACTCCCTTAAAAGAGTCTTGAAAAACAATCCCAGTGATACTACTAAAATAAGGACATTCTATAATTTAGGTAAAGAATTCCTTAAAGCAAGCAATCACGATTCCTCATTGTATTACTTCAATAGGGCAGTTGAACTTTCAGAAAAACATAAAGATAAATTTCTGCTTAATTCAGTCTATTCCGGTATGGTGGAATTCTTTTTTAGCAGTCGCAACTATAGTCTTGCACTGGATTATAACTTTCGGATTCTAAACCTTATCGATGAGGCCTTTATTAAAGGCAGCAGTGACTCAGTTAAACTCAAAAGCCTCTACGCACAGCTATATTCCCAAATTGGACTCTGTTATTTTAACATTGAGAATTTCGACATGGCTCTTGTTTATTTTAACAAAGGACTCGAAGTTGCGGAAGCACAATTAAAGAAAGATCAGTCATTGTTAAATCTCGAAAGAAAATTAGTCAATCTGGTCAATATAGGAGGCGTCTTTACACAGAAAAAGCAGTTTACTAAAGCCCGGGAGTATTTTGAAAAAGCCATTGAAATAAATCACACGCTCGACAATCTGGCTTATTATGCTGCATTGTATAATAATCTTGGGATCATTTATAAAGAAGAAAAGAATTTTAAGAAATCATTTGATTTTTACAGCCGGTCGCTCGAGATACGAGAGCAACTCAAAGATTCAGCGGGAATGGCTCAGGTACTTAATAACATGGCTGAATACTATTATACCAACAAAGATTTTAAGAATGCTATTTCCTCACTTAATAAGTCTATTTCCCTTTCAAGATCAACGAGAAACATCCGCTCTGAAATGTTTGCGTACCAGTTTCTGACTGAAACTTATGAGAAAATGGGCAATTACTCCAAGGCGCTTGAGTCTCACAAAGAATTTAAACAATTATATGATAGTATTACCGGAAGCGATCAAACGGCAAATGCCGCCAGGCTGGAAGTAATGTATCAATATGAAAAACAAAAGAAAGAAAGCGAACTAAAACAGGAAATTGAACTTGCAAAAAAAGAACGACAATCCTTGATATACCTTATTATAGCTGCTATATTATTGATGCTTTTTATTATAGCCCTGCTTCTTATGAGGAATCAGAAGATAAAGATGCGACAGAATGAACTATCGCGTAAAAGCCTTGAACTTGAAAGAAAAAATCTCGTCCTCGAAAAGCAAAATCTCCTTCTCGAAAATGAAAAGTTGGAACTTGAACTCGATATGAAGAAAAAGGAACTTACAACCCAAGTTATGTACCTTATGCAGAAAAATGAGTTCATGGCCAGCATCCTTAAAGAAATACAAGATCTCAGATCATCGGTTGACCAAAAGAGTTTAGCCCGACTTCAGTCGATAGTGAGAGAAATGAAATCAAATATAGATTCTAAAGTCTGGGATGAATTTGAATTGAGATTCCAGCAGGTACATCAGGATTTTTACGATAAGCTAAATGAACTACATCCCGACCTTACGCCCAATGAAGTAAAATTGTGCGCGTTTTTAAGGTTAAACATGACCACCAAAGACATTTCCGCAATTACTTACCAATCAGCAAAAAGCATTCAGGTAGCACGTGCCCGTTTAAGAAAAAAGCTTGAAATGGAACGTGACGAAAACCTTGTGTCCTACCTAAGACAGTTGTAATCAGCTCATTACACTTGTTTGTAGCAAAATTGTTCCCTGTATTTTACTTTAATGTAGTCCTTTTATTCCACTAATAATTTGCTTCAGCTTTCTCTGAGGATGATTTTTGTGTCAAGATTTTATTAAACCTTCAAAATGACACAAAAAAGAAAAACCAAAAAAAATGAAAATCCCACAGAGGACGAATTGCTTGATCAAATTGCTTTAGAGAATGAGGCACTACAAAAGTTACTTGAAATAGTAAATGAAGGATCAGATAGGAAGAAGTCGAAACTTAATATTAATCAAACAAAGAAAAATGCAAACAATTACTAAGCAAATTACACTAGCATTAATAATTACAGTGCTTTTATTGAAAGGTTATGCAGGTGAGCCTGTTACCAGACAATTGCAGAATGATGAACAAGCCCGTATTACTTCACACGTGCTTAAATCAACACTAAATGGAAACAGAAATGGAACAGCTTATCATGAGCAAATTTATCCATTATCCGGAGGTTCTGCTCTCAGTCATGAATTTTCTGATGCTGAAAATGGGCCCATGACAAGTTTTGCAGCCGATGATTTTATTGTTCCTGAAGGTGATTCATGGACCGTACATTATGTGAACTTTATTGGTTCTTACTTTTTGTATTCGGATGCCGATATTGACAACTACAACATTTTCTTCTATGAAGATGATAATGGCATGCCAGGTGATCTTGTAGAGAGTTATGAAAATATTACACAGTATAATACGATTTTGCTCACTGATGCTGAGCACATAGAGCTCATAGAAGCAACACTTCCTTCGACAATAACATTTACACCAGGTCATTACTGGATATCTATTCAAGCCGTTTCAGATGGCACCTTAACAGGTCAATGGGGATGGGGAATGCATCAAAACGCTGCTACTCTGGAGAATGAATTTATGTGGAAAAATCCTGCTGACGGATTCGGATACGGATTCATTGACTGGACACCTGGCTCGATGATAGCATTTGGCTCACTTAATATGGCCTTTGGGCTGTACGGAGAAGGACTGAGTAATGATTTAGCAATATCATCCGTAATAAATCCTGTTAGCGGAGAAAATCTTACATCTAATGAGCAAGTTACTATCAGAATCAAAAATGAAGGAGCTTCACCAGTAACCGGGTTCAATGTATGTTACCAGATTAATAATGGCACGACAGTTACTGAAAACACAGGCTCTTTGTCTATAGAGCCTAATCAATATGCTCAGTATACATTTACACAAACTGCAGACCTTTCAATCGCTGGTGAGTATCAGATCACAGCATTTTTAAATAATTCAAATGACCCTATTAATGGGAATGATACAGCTTCAACATCAGTTTTCAATTTAGGAGAGGTTTTTATTATGCCGGCCACCGGCACTCAGGAAATTACAACCTGTGGGGCTACCTGGACTGATTCGGGCGGATTATATGGAAATATCGGAATGGATGACGATGCTATAACCACTTTTTATCCCGCAAATGCAGGAGACAGGATTCGTTTAACTTTTCTTGAATTCGACGCAAGTTGGGGTGGATTTATAGTTTATAACGGGACATCTGTTGACGCTCCTCTTATGGGAGAATTTAGTGGAACCTCAAGTCCGGGAATAATTGAGGCTTTAAATGAAGAAGGCGCTTTAACTATTCACTTTATGGGACCCGGTTGGGAGGAAACACCAGGTTGGGTTGCATTTATTTCATGCATCACTCCTTTGGCTAATGATTTTGCAATGCTGAATTTTTCAGGAAATCTAACTACAGTATTCGAAGGCAATACTATACAATTATCTGCGCATGTAAGAAATCTTGGAAGTACAATCCAGAATCCAAACGTGTCTTTTAGTGTAAATGGAACCACCATTGAATCAATGTCTGTTGGCAATCTGAATCCTTTTGATACAATCACTCTGACGACATCCTACACCTTCGAAACACCTGGTGAATATCTCTTAAGAGCTACACTTTCGGAAGATCTGAACAATTCGAACAATTCCCTATCTTTCAATAAGACGGTATATGCATTTGATGCATTTTATGAGGATTTTGAACTTGGGGAATTCCCTCCGGCTGATTGGTCGAGTGGAGGCAACTGGTTTGGCCCTGATAATGGTGCTTATAGTGGAACGTATTGTGCTCAAACTATGATATCCTCCGGAATGAGTGATACTTTAGTCACGTGTAGAGTGGACATTGACCCTGATGCCAGTTTAGCATTTTATGCAAGTACTAGTCTCTGGTGGCCTGGAGCACTTGACATTCTTTTCTTTGATGAAAACGACGGTACCTGGAATTTTGTCGAAACAGCTGATCTCCCAGCAAATACTTATGGCAACTATGATATTGATATGACAGATTTTGTGGGTAAATCCGGAAGAATCGGATTCCGTGCCTATGTTTCTGATCCATTTGCATGGTCTGGTCTTGTGTCACTCGACCTTATCATTGGTAACAATATAACTGTTCATTACGATGAATACGATTTGAATGCCAGGTCAATATCCGGCCCCTTTTTCGTTTATGAAAACCAGCCTGTTGACTATACAGTAAAAGTTAGTAACATTGGGTTAAATACAATTTCAGCCGGTGTTTACAACGTTCAAATAATAAAGCAGGATACTGAAGAAGTGCTTGCATCAGTACCTGGCGAAACGATTTCCACAGATGAGGAGATCGTGTACACAATACCGGTAAGCTTCACAGAATTAGGCACCTATAATATTTATGGAAAAATTGATTTTGCCGATTATTACCTGTTAAATAATTCAACTCCATTAATTGCAGTTGCAGGCCTGGCTGACAATTCAGAAATCTCAGATGTCTGTATTGATGAGTCATTCTCTAACCAGCCATTTAATTTAGCTTACAATTACAGTCTTACTGAAAGTATCTATACTCCTGACATAATAGGGAATACAGGCCCAGTATTCGGCATAGCAATGGAATACGATTTGGGTATGTTTGCCGGAGCACCTGTAAGGATTTGGATAGACACAACTACTATGACTGAGCTAACAAATTTTATTCCTTCAACGAATATGACATTAGTTTATTCCGGTGACGTAAGCTTCTTAAAGGGTGTTGACAATTCTTTATACATTCCATTCAACACCCCATTCTATTACGATGGCACTACAAATATTGTAATGTTATTTGAGAAAGCAGGAGTTGCAGCTCCAAAAAATGCGGTTTTTAAATCTTCAATAACTGCTGCTTCAATGAGTTTTATCTACGAGTCTAATGTACCTACAGATCCAGAAAATCCTGAAATGGGTTATTCAATAAATGTTAATCCATGCCTGAGACTTGTTTTTAATGACCATACCGGAACTGCTTCGGGTAATGTCACCGACCTTGATGGAGTTTTATTAAATGACGTCGCCATAACGATTGAACCTTTGAATATAATTACCTATACAGATGAACAGGGAAACTACACACTACCTTACGTTCCTGCCGGAAGCTACAATACAATAGCTTCAAAATTCGGATACGTCGATAATGCTAAAACACTGGCAGTTACTTCATCACAGAACACAATTCTCAATTATGAATTGGCGGTACTTGGAACAGCCACCGTTACGGGTATTATCGAAGGTAATGATCAGTCTGGAATTGGAATTGAGGGTGCTGAAATATCGCTCACCGGATACTCAGACTATACAACAACATCCGGCGCATCAGGTGAATTTACATTACCAGGTGTTTATCTGAGCAGCAATTATGTACTAACTATTACTGCTGAAGGATATGAAGTGTATTCTGAAAATATGGACATTAATGAGAATCTGAACTTAGGTACTATTACTTTAACAGAGGCTATGAGCATTGCTGGAATTGTGAAAGCAACAGAAAATGCGAACGACCAAATGGAAATAACATGGAATGCTCCCACTACATCAGCATTCGATGTAATAGCCTATGATGATGGAATGAATTCGGACGGTTATGCAGGTGAAACAACTGAACAGGTTTGGCTTGGAAATTTCTTCCCATTCACTGAACCAGCTACAGTTTTAAGTTTTGATGTCAAATTTGTCAGATATGGTATTAGTGAAGCTTTTACTTCAAAACTAGCTATTTTCAGTGGACAAGGTGATTTAATCTATGAAAGCGAAAACTTTCTGTCAAGTATAAACGGGATGGTGAATGTAGATGTCCCCAATTTTACAATGGAAGGAAACTACTATGTTATGCTGTTCTATGATTATGCAATGAGCCAATCAGATTATCTGGCATTTGATTCACTTTCAGCAACTACTCCAAACTATGCAACATACTACTATGAAGGAGGTGTATTTGACAAATTATCTAATATTACAGGAGTTTCGGGTAGTTTTATAATTCATGCAAATGTGGTAACTGATAATGACAGGTCGGAGAATTCACTTCGTCAGGTATTAAATTATGAGATAAGGTTTGGTAATCTTGATGACTTACCTGACGCAGCTAACTGGCCATTATTGAATACTGTAAATCAGAATTCATACACCGATCAGAATTGGCCACCTGCAGCCATAGGCAAATACTTATATTCGGTAAAGACAAACTATACGACTGGTGAATCGGACTTTTCGTTCTCCAATCTATTAAATTTCGATCCAACTAATATTCAGGTGAATAACATTACCAACGTCAGGATCTATCCTAACCCATCCAGTGATTTCATAAACATTGAGACTGAGCCGGGTTCAGAAATGTATATTTTCGACATGACTGGACGACTCATAGAACAAAATGCAATTACAACAGGGAATTATAGAACTGATTTGAGCCAATTTAAAGCTGGCATATTATTAATAGTGATTGAGAATGAGGGAAGTATCCACACTGAAAAGGTTACCTTGAAGTAGTCAATTTTTAGTGTAAGTAAGCAGGCAGGAGGAAACAAATCCGTTTCCTTCTGCTATTTTTTTTGCCATCAGTCTTATATTTTAGCGTAGATATTAATCATATACCTCATAAAAATATTATGGAACAATAATGGATGTAAAATGCATGTTTGATGGTACTTTCACCCATCATAGTACCTACATGGCACCATGATGATTCCATGATGCTACCATGATGTTCCTAATCATTCATCAATCAGGGTTATTTCCTTATGGGGAAACTTTATGTTGCTTAGATAAATCTCAGACTTAGAATAAATGTCTGAAGGGTATGAGCATCCAGCCAAAGACCTTTTCTATCAGAGGCCTCCGACGATATGAATCAGGATTGAAGGGTTGGCATACTTTGAGGCTCTCCTGAAGATGTTTATCGAGTAATTCAATAATTTCCGGTTGCTTTCCTAAGAGCATAATTTCATGCTGATATCTGAAACTACGATAATCAAAATTGGATGAACCCAGAGCAAATATTTGCTTATCAACTAACACACTCTTAGCATGGAGATTGCCAGACATGTAGAACTGCATGTTTATTCCGGCTTCATGCATCTTCAACAAGTATTTATCTCTGAGTAAGTCAACTATTTTCAAATCAGAATGTCTTGGCATTATAACAATTACGTGGACACCCCTGGCAGCAGCTTGGTACAAAAATTTACGTAATTTATAACCTGGCATAAAATAGGGGGTCTCTATAATAATTTCGCTTTTAGCTTTTGTAATAAGTTTCTCATAACGGTTTTTCACCATCTGGCGATAAATAGAAGGCAAATCCTGAATAATTTCGAACCCGTTATAATAGATAGTCCGTTTATAATTAAACTTATTGAAAATATACTTATCCTTTAATTTTGCGCTTTCGACAAAAGTCTTCTTGAAAATAAGAGCTATCGGACCTTCAATACGCAGACATAATTCACGCCAGGTTGCTGAATAACCTGTAATGTTCATTGAACCAATATACGATATCTCATCGTCGATTATAAGCAGTTTGCGATGATTTCTCCGGTGGTTCTTAGTAAAGAAGTCAACAAAAAATTTAATTTTCCGAAAGAATAACACCTCTCCCCCATTTCTGATGATCGGATCAAAAAATGGCTTAACAGGGGGAGTGCCCCACGAATCAAACATGCAAATTACTTTCAATCCCTCTTTCGCCTTTTTCCCAAGGATATCAATAAACTTTTCGCCTGTGAAATCGAAGGCAATTCGATAAAACTCCATATAGATACTCTTTTTTGCATTCATGATATCCTGATACATAGAATTGAGGATATCTGGCTGAGTATCCATAAGGGTAGTTCGGGGAGTAATTAATTCCCCTTCAACGGTCTCATTTATTGGTACAACATTCTTTGCCATCGAAAATATAGCTGTTGCACAAATTTAACGAAAATGCTGAAATTATCTAACTTCTCAGATCAGGATTTACAGATTATTGAGTGCATTAATCAACTCATCTCTTTTTCTGTATGAAACAGGAACGCTGGTATGGTCGCTTAAGGATACGATCAAGTCGTCTCTGAAAAACTTCCTCACGTAGCTTAAATTTATAAGATGGGAATTATGTACCCTGAAAAATCCATGTTCTTCAAGTATTTCATCGTATTCCTTCATAGAGCGTGAAACAAGTATCTTATCTTCTCCGGCAATATGAAATACGGTATAATTGCGGTCAGATTCGCATCTGATAATGCTTCTGATTTCAATAACATGGATTGTATTAAGAGTTCTCAATACGATTTTTTTATGCTGATTCGGTTTGTTAACCTTATCCACACTTTCGAGCAATAGTTTTACTGCATCATTAATTGTGGCTCCGGTAAGTGACTCCTCTGTCCTGTCAATAGCCTTCTTAAGCTCACTAGCATCCACAGGTTTTGTTACATAGTCGATTGCATTAAACTTAAAGGCTTTTATTGCATATTCTTCAAAAGCAGTGACAAAGATGACTTTAAAATCTACTGCAGTAAATCTATTTAACAAATCAAAGCCTGTCCCATCTGGCATTTTAATGTCAAGTATTACCACCTCGGGCTGATTTTTGATTATGCATTCATAACCCGACTCAACACTTTCAGCCTCCCCAACTAATTCAACTGATGGGCATGAAAACTGTAAAATTCTTTTGATACTATCTCTTGAGTTCGTTTCATCATCAATTATTACTACTCTCATGTCCTTTTTGCAATAGTGTTAAAATTGATCAAAATTAATAATTTTCAGGATGAATGATACAACAATATGAAAACAATTTATAAACTTTTTGTTCTTCCCATATAATTGGTATCTAATATATTGATGTAACTTTGTGTTCCTATTAAAGTGGACAGATATGATTAAATCGATGACAGGCTTTGGGAAAAGCTCTGCCGACATGGGCTCAAAAATTGTAACTATTGAGATTAAATCTCTTAATAGCAAGCAACTTGATTTAAATGTTAAACTCCCTCCGGTTTTCAGGGAGAAAGAACCTGAAATGAGAAATATAATTTCACGCAGTCTCGAAAGAGGCAAAATTGAAATAACAGGCTCCCTTGAATACACTAACGGTGAAGTACCGGCCATCATTAATCACTCATTGGTAAAGAGTTATTACAGAGAGTTGAAAGAGGTTATGCAGGAACTCGGAGAAACAGGAAGTGACATACTTTCTGTAATCATGAAGATTCCCGAAGTCCTTAAACCCTCACGGGAATTATTGGCTGAAGATGAGTGGATACAGGCTGAAGCTTGCCTTTATGAAGCTCTGAAAAATATAAATGAATTCAGAGAGCATGAGGGACAATTGCTTGAGAAGGATTTTAAGCTTCGAATCAACAATATTTCAGAGCTCCTTAAAAGCCTCGATCAGTTTGAGAAGGAAAGAGATTTTAATTTCAGAGAAAAACTAAGGGCTGCTATTAGTGAATTTGCATCTAATAACTCTTTAGATTCAAATCGATTTGAGCAGGAAATAATATATTATCTTGAAAAACTGGATATTACTGAAGAAAAAGTAAGGTTATCAAAGCATCTTGATTATTTTATAGAGGCACTGGCTGATGAAGAGTCAAATGGCAGAAAGCTATCCTTTGTTACCCAGGAAATAGGCCGTGAAGTAAATACGATTGGTTCAAAAGCCAACGATGCCAATATACAACGGGTAGTGGTACAGATGAAAGACGAACTTGAAAAGATAAAGGAACAGCTCGCTAATATTCTTTAATTTCGCAGCTGAGTATTTATTTTTTTACTGTTACGGTAATGCTTCGAAAATGAAAAGAGAGCCAAAATTAATCATTGTTTCTGCACCTTCAGGTTCAGGAAAAACCACCATCGTAAAACACCTTTTATCAGCTTTCTCTTCACTCGCATTTTCTGTTTCTGCTACGAGCCGGGCAATGCGATCAGGAGAACAACATGGAAAAGACTACTTCTTTATATCAGTTGAAGAGTTTAAGTTGAAGATTGAATCAGGCGATTTACTTGAATGGGAAGAAGTGTATTCAGGCGTTTACTATGGCACACTCAAAAGTGAGGTTGAAAGGATGATCAGTAATGGTTGTGATGTTATTTTTGATGTTGATGTGGTAGGAGGAGTAAATATTAAAAAAGTATTTGGTGATAGAGCATTGTCAATTTTTGTTTGTCCTCCTTCTGTGGAAGCATTGAAGGAAAGACTTTTATACAGAAACACTGATTCTATAACAACTATAAAAAAAAGAGTGGAAAAAGCTGCATATGAACTCACCTTTAAGGATAAGTTCGATTTCGTACTTATAAATGATAATCTGGAAACCGCTAAGAAAGAAATAGCACTAAAAGTGGCCGAATTTCTGGAAATCAGCAATGAACGAATTTGCACAGAAGTGTAACATTTTCAAGAAAGTCAACCGTGAAAAAAACAACAGGGCTGTTTTTTGGATCATTCAATCCTATTCATATTGGCCATATGATGATTGCAGAGTATATGGTTGAATTTGGCGGCCTGGATGAACTTTGGTTTATTGTTTCTCCCCATAACCCTTTGAAGGAAAAGAACACTCTGTTAAATGATTATACGCGCTATGAGTTGGTCCAATCAGCTGTTAGTAATGATGCACGATTCAGGGTACTGGATATTGAATTTAATCTTCCACAACCCTCCTATACAATTAACACACTAACTTATCTTACTGAAAAGTATCCTGAAAGATCATTTGTACTGATTGGAGGCACCGATAACCTGATATCGTTCCATAAATGGAAGAATTATGAACAAATCCTGAAACATTACAAACTTTTATTATATCCCCGACATGGAAGCGAGGACCACGAACTTACCAGGCATCCTTCAATAAAATTAACTGACGCTCCAAGGATTGAAATCTCAGCCAGCTTTATCCGGGGTGCGATTAAAAATAAAAAGTCGGTAAAATACTTCCTACCAGAACCTGTATATAATCTGATTGAAAAATACGGCTATTACCTGTAATGATTGAGCTTACTGTTAGCTCAAATTTTAGTAATTTTAACCCGTGCCACGAGCCAGGAAAGGTGGTAATGAAATAGAAATGAGATTTAGTGACATCCCAGGACAGCAACTGATAAAAGAGCGGTTAAGAAAAACAGTTCATGAGCATCGAATTAGTCATGCCCAATTATTTTTTGGCCCAAGAGGCTCGGGAAAGTTGGCTATGGCATTAGCTTATGCCCAGTATATAAATTGTTCTAACAGGACAGCAGAAGATTCTTGTGGAGTATGTCCTTCTTGCCTCCAATACAGCAAACAAGCTCATCCCGATCTTCATTTTCTTTATCCTATTACAGGAACTAAAGAATTCGATAAAGATCCGATGAGTGTAATGTTTTTAGGGCATTGGCGAAAAATTATAGAAAAGTACAAAGGCTTTTTTACTATTAATGAATGGTACGAACAAATCGGAATAGAGAATAAACAAGGATTAATCAATACTGCTGATTGTAACGAGCTCATAAGAAAACTCAGTTACACCTCCTACGAGTCGGAGTATAAAGTGATGATCATTTGGCTGGTTGAAAAAATTCACCATCAGGGAGCAAATAAAATTCTTAAAATACTTGAAGAACCACCTGATAAGACACTTTTTATTTTAATTACCGAGCAGCAGGAACAAATATTACCAACAATTCTATCGAGGACTCAACTTCTTAAGTTCCCAAAATACAGTGATGAAGAAATCAAATCAGGTGTTATGTCAATTCACGGCTGTACACCCGAGCAAGCCGTAACTGCTACAGGGCTTGCTGATGGAAACATGATAGAAGCCTACAGGATTGTTAGTGAAGGTGAAAGTCAAAAAGAGCTGTTCCTTTTATTCAGAGACTGGATGAGGGCATGTTTCAGAGAAGACCTCCTAAATATTTCGAAGGTGGCTGATGAACTTAAAGACAATGGAAGGGAATTTACAAAACGATTCTTTCAATATGCACTGAGAATTGCCAGATACTGTACTCATAAAAACTATAATCTGAAAGAGTACATTCACGCAGAAGGTGAAGAGATGGAATTTGTTATGAAGTTTTCCCCTTACATCAATCCTTTAAATGTAGAATACTTTATAAATGAGTTTAATACTGCTATATATCATATTGAAAGAAATGCCCATATTCCAATGATGGTTATGGACATTTCTTTAAAGTCGATGAAGTGGTTAAAAATGCATTAATTAAATTCCGCCGCCACCTCTTATGTTTTCACCTTTGCGTGAAGCTAATTTGGCAGCAATAAACTCACGGTTAAGGCGAGCGATATTTTCCAGAGTTATCAACTTAGGACATTCTGCCTCGCAAGCTCCGGTATTTGTACAATTACCGAATCCCTGACGATCCATTTCTGCAACCATATTCTGCACTCGTTCATGAGCTTCTATCTTACCTTGAGGTAATAATGCAAATTTTGAAACAAATGCACCTACAAACAACATAGCTGAAGCATTTTTACATGCCGCAACACAAGCACCGCAAGAGATACATGCTGCAGCATCCATTGAAAGTTCCGCATCAACACGAGGGATGGGTATTGCGTTTCCATCGGGAACACCTCCGGTATTAACACTGATATATCCCCCTGCCTGCACAATTTTATCGAAAGCAGTACGGTCAACTATAAGGTCCTTGAGCACTGGAAATGCTTTTGCCCGCCAGGGTTCAATTACAATTGTATCGCCATCTTTGAATTTGCGCATATGCAACTGGCATGTAGTTACGCCGGTATCAGGGCCATGAGGGCGACCATTGATAAACATACTGCAGGTTCCACATATTCCTTCCCTGCAATCATGGTCGAATGCCACAGGCTCATCACCTCTTTTTACCAACATTTCATTAAGTTCATCCATCATCTCGAGGAAGGAACTACCGGGTGATATGTCTTGTATTTTGTAAGTAACGAATTTACCTTTACTTTTTGCATTTGGCTGACGCCATATTTTGAGTGTAAGATCCATAACTTTCTATTTATAATTCCTTTGTTTTACCTCAATGTATTCATAATTAAGTTCTTCCTTAAGAAGTTCTGGCTCTGCATTTTCACCTTTATAACCCCAGGCGGCTACATACTTAAATTCTTCATCATTACGCAGTGCTTCACCATCCGGTGTCTGGTATTCTTCGCGGAAATGTCCACCACAAGATTCTTCTCTCAAAAGAGCATCTTTAGCCATGAGTTCTCCTAATTCAAGGAAATCAGCCAGTCGGCCAGCTTTCTCAAGTTCCATATTTATAGAGTTGGCATCACCCGGAATCTTAACATCTTTCCAGAATTCATCTCTCACCGCCTTTATTTGCTCAATAGCATCCTTTAGTCCCTTTTCATTACGAGCCATTCCAACCTGCTCCCACATGATATGTCCCAGCTTTCTGTGGAAAGTATCAACGGTTGTATTTCCTTTGATGTTCATCAAACGGTTAATCTTATTGATCACCTGCTTTTCTGTTTCTTCAAATTCAGGAAGATCAGTTGAAATGCGAGGAACCGAAATCTGATCGGCAAGATAATTCTGAATCGTATATGGCAGAACAAAGTAACCATCTGCAAGTCCCTGCATCAGAGCAGAAGCACCCAATCTATTAGCTCCATGATCGCTGAAATTGGCTTCACCTGCAGCAAACAAACCTGGTATGGTCGTCATTAATTCATAATCAACCCATAGGCCACCCATGGTATAGTGGACGGCGGGATATATCATCATTGGTACTTTATAAGGATCTTCATCCACAATCTTTTCGTACATCTGGAACAAATTGCCATATCGTGCCTCGATCACAGAGCGACCTAAACGATTAATTGCATCGGCAAAGTCGAGATATACGGCTCTGCCGGTTTCTCCTACCCCGTAACCAGCATCACATCTTTCTTTTGCAGCTCTCGATGCAACGTCTCTAGGAACCAGATTTCCAAATGCAGGGTATCTTCTTTCGAGATAATAATCCCGATCTTCTTCCTTTATGTTAATCGGCGATAACTTTCCTTCCCTTATAAGAGCAGCATCTTCTAATTTCTTTGGCACCCAAATTCTTCCGTCATTTCTAAGACTTTCACTCATCAGAGTGAGTTTCGACTGATGCTCACCATGAACAGGAATACAAGTTGGATGTATCTGAGTGAAACATGGATTTCCGAAATATGCACCCTTTTTGTATGCTTTCCAGATAGCGGTGACATTTGACCCCATTGCATTTGTCGACAGAAAAAATACATTGCCATATCCACCTGTTGCAAGAACTACTGCATGAGCTGAAAACCTTTCAATTTTTCCTGATACCAAATCTCTAACAATTATTCCACGTGCACGTCCCTCAATTATAACCACATCGAGCATCTCATGACGGGTATACATTTGCACGTTGCCTTTATGTATCTGACGAGCTAAAGCACTATAAGCTCCGAGCAATAACTGTTGTCCTGTTTGTCCTCTTGCATAAAACGTTCTTGATACCTGAGAACCTCCAAATGATCTGTTATCAAGAAGTCCACCATACTCCCTCGCAAAAGGAACGCCCTGTGCCACACATTGATCAATAATATTATTACTCACTTCAGCTAAACGATAAACATTTGCTTCCCGTGCGCGATAATCGCCGCCTTTAATTGTGTCATAAAAAAGGCGATGGACGCTATCACCATCATTTTGATAATTCTTAGCTGCATTGATACCTCCCTGTGCGGCAATGCTATGGGCTCTACGAGGACTGTCCTGGTAGCAAAATGCTTTTACCTTGAAGCCCATTTCAGCTAAGGAAGCAGCGGCCGATGCCCCTGCTAGTCCTGTCCCTACAACAATCACATCGAGCTTACGCTTATTTGCCGGATTAACAAGTTGTGAATGTGATTTGTAACTTGTCCACTTCATCTCCAGTGGTCCTTGTGGTATCTTTGAATTTAACTCTGCCATAAGATCTTCAAATTGAGTTTTAATTTCTTTATTGAATCAATAATTACAAGATGCCTTTCAGCAATTCTTATCAACTATACCGGAAGCTCCCTAAAGAAGTATATCACCAGCGGTATTGTAATAAACCCAACGGTTATAATTATTGCAATTATTCTGCTAATTGCGAAAACAGTGGGTGTGTACTTATTATGGTTGAACCCCAGAGACTGAAGTCCGGAATGAAAGGCATGATCAAGATGAAAACCCAGTAATAATAGCCAAATGATATAAATAATAACATGCTGTAAGTGTTGGAATTTTACAAGTACAAGCTTGGCCATATTCTCATAAGTATTCCCATCATAAACTACGTGCTCTATGTTTCCTGTCTTAGCCTGAAAGAAAAAATTATAAAGATGGTAGATTAGGACGAGAAAAATTAAAATACCAGTGTGGATCATGAACTTTGAAAATGGCGACATTTCGGAATAAGGCGTCACCTTATATCTTTTTGGTCTGGCCCTCCAGTTTTGAATCTGCAATACCACCCCTGCAATAATATGAATGATGAAACCACCAAACAAAAATATCTGCATAAACTGAATAACAGGATTATTTACCATGAAACTTGCTGCCTTATTAAAGGTCTCTCCATTGTCATTCACTAGAACCAGTAAGTTAACTGTCAGGTGAACAAAAAGGAATGCAATCAGGAATAAACCTGCCAGTGACATAATAACCTTCTTCGTGATAGATGAGTACTTAAGGGCCATAATATTTAGATTGTTAATTTGTACATTTAAAACAAACACATTTTTACCCGATTAACTTCTTCTAAAGTTAAATTGTTGTTTAAATTTGCGAAACAAGAGAACCGGCAAATGGTTGTTACAAAGATAAAAAAATACTATCATTTGCCGATTTACCTTGAAGATACATATCCAAAAGCCACTAAAGTATGCGTTATCAGCCGATTGAGCCATCTCTATTTATTAATAACAGAAACAGGCTCGAAAAGAAATTAAAACCAAATTCATTGGCTATTATACATTCTGCCGATGAAATGCCACGAAATGGCGATCAAACATTCCCCTATCGTCAAAATAGTGACATGTTTTACCTTACCGGACTTGATCAGGAGAAGACAATTTTAACTCTTTTCCCAAATCACCCTGATGAAAATATGAGGGAAATAGCTTTCATAGTTGAAACAGACGATCATATGGTTACCTGGTATGGCCATAAGTATACACTGGATCAAGCGTCAAGTATATCGGGAATTAAGACTATAAAATGGCTGAGTCAGTTTGATAGTACCCTCAGGGATTTTATGACAAGGGCAAACTATGTTTACTTAAATATTGAAGAAAGTGCCAAATTCGTTAATGAGATTGAGTCGCGTAATCTGCGTTTTGCAAAAGAGTTGAAAGATAAATATCCTCTGCACGAATATGAAAGACTTTTCCCTTTAATCGTTGAACAAAGGCTCATCAAAGAGGAAGAGGAAATCAATCTTCTGAGCAAAGCTTGTGACATTACTAATGATGCATTTCACAGGGTGTTATCATTTACAAAACCAGGGATAAAGGAGTATGAAGTTGAAGCTGAGATAACACATGAATTTATAAGACAGGGTGCATCCGGTCATGCCTATCCTCCTATAATTGCATCAGGTGAGAACAACAATATCCTGCACTACAATCAAAATGACCAGGTTTGCAAAGATGGCCAGCTTCTATTGCTTGATTTTGGAGCCGAATATGCTAATTATGCAGCCGACTTGTCTCGAACAATCCCCGTTAACGGCAAATTCACCCCCCGTCAGCGGCAAGTATATGAAGCAGTTTTAAGAATTTTACGAAAAGCAGCTAAAATGTTGGTTCCCGGGGTTACTATTGACTCATATCATGCACAGGTTATCAAACTGATGGAAAGTGAATTAATAGATCTCGGCCTTATAACCCAGGATGATATTGACAATCAACCGGAGGGCAAGCCGGCTTTCTTTAAGTATTATATGCATGGTACATCTCACTTTATTGGTCTGGATGTTCATGATGTAGGTACAAAGCAGATTCAATTACAAAAAGGAATGGTTCTGAGTTGTGAACCGGGAATATATATTCCTGAAGAAGGATTTGGTATAAGGTTAGAGAACGATATTATGGTAGACCATGAACCTGTTGACCTGATGGCTCATATTCCAATTGAACCAGATGAAATAGAGGCTCTTATGAGTTTGAATACCAAACAAATGATAGAAGCATAAAAAACAAAAATAAAGAAACATGTTTAATCCACAAACCTACATGGCGCGCCGTGATGCGCTAAGAAAAGAAGTGAATTCCGGAATTATTGTACTTCCGGGAAATACTGAAGCTTCATTCAATTATCCCGCAAACACATATCATTTCAGGCAGGATAGCACTTTCAGCTATTTCTTCGGCTTGAATCAGCCCGATTTGGGAGGAATCATCGATATTGAAGAAAATAAAGACATTCTTTTTGGCAATGATGTTGATATGGACGATATCATTTGGATGGGTCCACAACCTTCAATGGTCGAAAGAGGTGAAAAAGTAGGTATAAGAGAAACTTATCCGTTGATAGATTTTAACAGCTATATCAAGGAAGCCATGTCAAAAGGTCGTAAGATTCATTTTCTTCCACCATACCGTGGCGAAACAAAAATCTGGTTATCTGAAATTACTGGTTGGGATATTAACCAATTAAAGGGCGAAGCTTCTGTTGAATTAATTAAAGCAGTGGTAAAACTTCGCAGTATAAAGTCATCTGAAGAGATTGAGATCATTAATAAGATGGTAGATGTTGCAGGGCTCATGCATACAACAGCTATGAAAATGGCTTTCCCCGGGATTGTTGAACAGGAAATAGCCGGTACTATTGAAGGTATTGCACTTGCAAAGGCAGGACCTGTTTCTTTCCCTGTTATTTTGAGTATAAATGGCCAAACATTACATAATCACTATCATGGCAATACCCTGACTGAAGGACGCATGTTAGTTGTAGATGCAGGTTGTGAATCAGAAGAGTATTTATATGCAAGTGATATCACCAGAAGTTGTCCTGTTGGTGGAAAATTCAATCATCGACAGAAAGACATTTATGAAATTGTTCTAAGAGCCAATATGAATGCAATTGAGGCCATCAGACCAGGAATACCCTATCGCGAAGTTCATATGATTGCAGCAAAAACCATAGCTGAGGGGTTGAAAGGTCTCGGAATCATGAAAGGAGATGTGGATGAAGCTGTTGCACAGGGTGCTCATGCTATGTTTTTCCCTCATGGTCTTGGTCATATGCTCGGAATGGATGTTCATGACCTGGAAGGAGTAGGTGAGAATTATGTTGGATATAATGAAGAGATTGCCCGATCAAAGCAATTTGGAACAGCTTTTTTAAGAATGGGTCGTAAATTGGAACAAGGATTCGTTATAACCGTTGAACCTGGTATTTATTTCATACCAGCTCTGATAGATCAATGGAAATCTGAAGGACTTCACAAAGACTTCATCAATTACGATATTGTAGAAAATTATAAAGATTTCGGAGGTATAAGGATTGAAGACGATGTGCTTGTAACTGATTCCGCATATAGAGTATTGGGTAAGCCCATTCCTAAAACAGTAAGTGAAATTGAAAACCTTATGGCCAAATAAGGTTTATTATAATAGAATTGTACCGGCCGGGAAACATTTCCGGCCGGTTTTTCCTTATGAAATACTAAAGTATTCAAATTATGAATGGTCAGATAGCATTTAACGGACAACCAATAAATTACAGAATTCAGGGGTCTGGTCCCTGGATTGTATTACTACATGGATTTCTTGAGTCTATAGAGATATGGAATGATCTTGCAAATTATCTTGCAGATCGTTTTAGTGTGCTTATGATAGATTTACCGGGGCATGGAAGAAGTGGTCTGACAGGAGAAAATCTTCCAATTCCAACAATTGCAGAGGCAGTTAAACATGTTATAACTCAGCTATCCATTGATTCATATATAATTTGCGGGCATTCAATGGGCGGCTATGTTAGTTTGGAACTTGCCAAAACATCACCTGCTTTTATTAAAGGGCTGATACTCTTTCATTCACATGCCGCTCCAGATGATGAAAAAGCAAAAGAAAACCGTAACCGGACAATTAACGTGGTGAAGCTTAACCATGCAAATTTTATCCAGAGCTTCATACCCGAAATGTTTGCTGAAAAGAACCAGGAGCGTTTAAAGAATGAGATAGACATTCTGAAAAACAGAGCAGCATCAACTTCTGGCAAGGCTATAATCGCTGCATTATCGGGTATGCGCGACAGGGCTGGATCTCTTGATGTTTTGATGAACGCGAATTTTCCTATATTTTTTATCATAGGTAAAGATGACTCAAGAATGCCTTATGAGAAAATCATCGCACAAACAATGTTGGCCACTCATGCTGAAAGTCTGCTTTTAAGTGATGTGGGACATATGGGGTTTATCGAAGCACCTGAAAAGATTTTCCCTGCTATAAGGGACTTCTGTTTGCGAAATTTGAGCGTGCATAAAATTGATTAACTTTGCATCAGCAGACCAAAATTAAATCTCTATATAACAGCTCTTTATTATTGCTGTACCAGAAAAATTCCAATGGAAGAAAATAGCCACAATATACCGCCGCAACACTCTGGAAATGAACATGGCAAGAAACATGACCAGGGGAATAAAAATAAAAAGGGTTTTTTCAAAAAAAAGAAAGGTAAGCCATTTACCGGCGAAAGAAAAGATAGCAAATCGGTTAAGGAGCATATCAAAAATCAAATAACAGAATCTCCTGACATAACGGCGGTTGAAAAAGAACAAATCTTATCAGAAAATCAGCCTATAACTGATAAGCCTGATGAAACCAATACTGATTCAGATTCTTCATCGTCTGATTCAAATCTTTACGAATATAAAGGCAGTGGCAAATACAAGAAATCAGGATTAAAATCTCTGCCACATTTTGATGAAGAATTCGACAATTCTGAAGATCCCGGAAAAGCCCAGATACAGGAAGGAAATGAAATTGATATTCAAGAACTTCAACAAGTCAGAAAGGACCTTTTCCATGATAATCCGTTTATGTCAAGAGGGTGTTGCAAAATGATGCAACCTGAGCAATCCACTTTTAGTCATAGCTGCAGTAAACTTGACACGTTCGATTGGCTTAAAAATTTTCCGCAACCTCCTTCAAGTGATCCATTTGATTGTATAGAAGTTAGATTTAAAAATAGTCGGAAAGATTACTTCCGAATCAATGGAGAACATGGCCTCCATGAAGGAGATATAGTTGCTGTTGAAGCCAATCCCGGACATGATATAGGAATTGTTACATTAACCGGTGAAGTAGTTCGTTATCAGATGAAACGCCGTGGACTTGACCCTAAAAGTGAAGATATAAAGAAAGTTTATAGAAAAGCACGGCCCGGAGATATCGAAAAATGGATTACCGCGGTCATGAAAGAGGATAAAGCTATGTTCCGCACTCGTGAGATTGCAGCAAGGTATAATCTCAAAATGAAGGTAAACGATGTTGAATATCAGGGCGATGACACTAAAGCAATTTTCTATTATACTGCAGATGAGAGGGTTGACTTCAGAGAACTTATTAAAGCTCTTGCCGAAGAGTTCAGAATAAGAATTGAAATGCGACAAATCGGAGCAAGGCAAGAAGCCTCCCGTCTTGGAGGTATAGGATCTTGTGGAAGAGAATTATGCTGTGCTACATGGCTGACAAATTTTAGCACTGTAAGTACAAATGCTGCACGAATCCAACAGCTTTCACTAAACCCTCAAAAACTAGCAGGTCAGTGTGGAAAGCTTAAATGTTGCCTCAATTATGAGTATGCTACTTACTCCGAAGCATTAAAAGAGTTTCCACCTGAAGATACACTCCTGAATACTTCCAAGGGTGATGCTTTCCCTCAGAAAATAGATGTTTTTGCCGGCATAATGTATTACTCTTATAAGTCGGAACCAAATAATATACTGGCAATCCCCGTTGATAAAGTGAAGGAAATTGTTGCAAAAAACCGTAATGGTCAAACTGTGCCCAACCTTGAAGACTACGCTCGAAAAATACAGAAAAAGGAAGCAGAGTTTGAAAACACAATAAGGGAAGACGATCTTAATCGATTCGATAATTAGTACATAAGCCTAATCATCATGTTTAACGCTTTTACTTTAAAAATAAATAGAATCGTATTTTTCATTGCTGTATCATGTGGCATATCAGTAATGACAGGTTGTGACAGGGAGAAATTCATTGATGTTAGTGTTAGCATTCCCGGGGATGTTTGGCCATCGGATAAAGAAGTTGTGTTTAACGTAAATATTGAGGACACGATTTCACCTTATCGTTTTTATATCAACATAAGAAACAGCTCCGATTATCGTTATAGCAATGTTTATTTCTTTTTAACGACTGAATTTCCCAAAGGAGGAATGTCAAAAGATACTATTGAATGTATTCTTGCGGACAAATCGGGGAAATGGCTCGGTAAAGGGACAGGTAAATATAGGGACAACCGGATCTTCATAAGGGAAAACATAAGATTCCCACAACAGGGAAATTATGTTATTCGATTGAACCAGGCAATGAGGGAAGATAAACTAAGTGGAATTTCCGAAGCGGGCATAAGGCTAGAGAAGCAGCAATAGACCGGCTTTGTAACAAATAAAATTACGATTTCTCAATGGCAAAGAAAAAGCAAAGTGGCACTGTTGATCTCAAGCACTGGCTTAAAAAATTCTGGATTCTTTATTTATCCATATTAGCGTTAGTTATTCTATTTTTTCTGGCTTTATCAGCCGGACTTCTAGGATTCATGCCTTCATTTGAGGAACTTGAAAATCCAAAAAGTAATCTTGCTTCAGAAGTAATATCGGCTGATCAGGAAGTACTTGGCAAATACTATATTGAGAATCGTTCAAATATTCATTACTCCGACCTTTCCCCAAATCTGGTAAATGCAATTATAGCCACCGAAGATGCTAGGTTTCATAATCATTCGGGAATAGATGTAAAAGCTTTATTTCGTGTCACATTTGGAATATTAACCGGTTCTAATAAAGGTGGAGGAAGTACAATTACTCAACAATTGGCAAAAAACCTGTTTCCCAGAAAAGCCAACCGTACATTTATCGAGACTGTATATATTAAGATGAAGGAGTGGATTACAGCTATAAAACTCGAGCGTAACTACACCAAAGAAGAAATTATAGCAATGTACTTCAATACTGTCGATTTTGGAAGCAATTCATTTGGTATTAAGTCGGCAGCCAAAACTTATTACAATAAACTTCCCTCCGAATTGACCATTGAAGAATCAGCCATGCTTGTAGGAATGCTTAAAGCCCCTACCTGGTTTAGCCCTGTTCGGAATCCTGAGAGAGCAATGAAGCGAAGAGAAGTGGTGCTCAATCAAATGAGAAAGCATAACCATATTGACCAGGAAGAGTACGATTCATTGAGGGTTATCCCATTAAACATGTCTCATTTCCGTTTGCAGGATCATGCATCAGGAGAGGCAACTTATTTCCGCGAATATCTACGGCGCATAATGAATGCCAAGGAACCCAAAAGAAAGAATTATGCAGATCTTACGCTATACAGTAACGACTCAATGCAATGGGCTTCCAATCCATTGTATGGATGGGTGGAAAAGAATCCAAAACCTGACGGCACTAGATATAACCTTTACAAAGATGGCCTGAGGATTTATACGACTTTAAATTCAAAGATGCAGATCTATGCCGAGCAGGCTGTAGCTGAACATATTGGGAAAGATCTTCAACCAGCGTTTTTTAAACATTGGAAAGGAAGAGAAGGCGCACCTTTTGATTTTCCAAGAGATGTTGTGAAAGAAGAAGCCACTAAGCTGCTTAGTTCCAGCATGAAACGATCTGACAGATATATTAAATTGAAAGCTTCGGGTGTGAGTGAGGACTCAATACGGAAATCTTTCAACACAAAAATTTCGATGAAAATCTTCACTTGGTCTGGAGAGCGTGATACAGTAATGACACCATGGGACTCGATTCTCTATTGCAAGTATTTTTTACAGGCAGGTCTTATGTCAATTGAACCGCAAACCGGATTTGTGAGAGCCTATGTGGGTGGTATAAACTACAAGCACTTTCAGTACGATCATGTTATGCAGGCAAAGAGGCAGGTTGGCTCTACTTTTAAACCTTTTGTTTATACACTGGCGATGCAGGAAGGCGATTTCTCACCATGTACCAAGATTGCAAATATTCAATATAGCATTGATCTGCCTGATGGTAATAAGTGGGAACCTCGCAACTCAAGTGATTATAAGGAAGGGCAAATGGTAACTCTGAAGGAAGCATTGGCTAATTCAATTAACTGGATCTCCGCCTTTTTAATAAAAAGGTACTCTCCCATGGCTGTTGCATCTATAGCAAGGAAGATGGGAGTAACCAGTCGAATTGATCCGGTTCCAGCCATTGCTTTAGGCACACCCGATCTTACACTTTATGAAATGGCCGGTGCGATGAATTCATACGCTGCAAAGGGCGTTTACATTGAACCTATGTTTGTGACCCGTATAGAGGATAAGAATGGCAACGTTCTTAGCCGATTCGTACCACGTCAACAGGAGGCTATGAGTGAAGAAACAGCTTACCTGATGTTACAGTTAATGAAAGGTGTTGTTGAAAGCGGTACAGGTGTAAGATTACGATATAAATACGGTTTAAGTTATCCTATTGCGGGAAAAACCGGCACTTCACAAAGCCATTCCGATGGTTGGTTTATGGGTATTACCCCTGACCTTGTAACAGGTGTTTGGGTTGGTGGTGAAGATAGAAGTATCCGTTTCAGGAGTATATCATTAGGTCAGGGTGCTAATATGGCCTTGCCAATCTGGGCCTTGTACATGAAAAAGATATATGCGGATAAAGAACTGAATATTTCAATAAGTGATTTTGAAGCCCCATTACTTCCTTTGTCAGTTGAAGTGGATTGTGGTAAATACGAAGCCCAGAAAAAGAGAATTGACAGGGGTTATGATATGGGTGATTTTTAGCCCTTAAGCTACGCTATTCGTTCTATTGCTTTGTAAAAAGTGATATTCACTTCTCCATTTTTAGCTTTACCTGCCATTTTGCATCAATAACCAGCATCGAATCTATACTGATGTTACTTTCCCTGGCTTTCTTTTCGATTGCTCTCATCCAGTTTTTATCAGTACGAATGTAAGCTATCAACTCATCGACTTTCTTCCTGAATAAAATTTCTGTGGGGCTTCCGTTCTTAATAAGGTAATAGACATTCTCAATAAATCCCCATCCTAGTGCCGGCAGTGTCGCCTCAGTACCCATTATAATGAATATATCATGGTTCTTAAGCTCAGTTTCTAAATCAATGTCACCTACTTCTATTGGCTTGGTATAACTATCAGGATAAATTTGCTTATTATAGAACCAAAAATGTTGGTCAGAAAACACAGCTGCCGGAATTCCCTCATTAAACATACCCCAATAAAAGCTATCTGCTATAACAATGACAGATGGTTTTGAGTCACCATCTTTCACAATTATTTGATAGTTAGGATATGCTAATTTTTCTTTTTTAGGGGGATAAAGCAAATTCATGCCATCGGCAATATCATAATCACTTTTCTTCGCTTCCGATATCTCTACTTCATTCCAGACAATATCAGCAAGCTCAGTTCCATTTACTCTTTCAAAATAGTTAAACAGAGAGTCAACTACCAGACACATTCCATAATGGCTCCAATGAATGCCATGCTTCGGATATAATGGGAATGGTGAACTCTCTTTGTTTGATTTAAAGTAAGTATTGAAATCGATGAAATTGATTCCTTTTTGTTCAGCCAGCGATACATAAGTGTTGAAATTGGTTTTTCTGTCCTTCTCAAATTTCTTCCAATCATCAGGAAAATATTCAGGATAAAATGTCCCTTTACCCGCGGCAAATACTAGTAAAAATGTCTTGTTTTGGCTTTCAAAATAATCCTGAACCTTTTTAAGACGGCTCATTCTTTTTTCAATACTGTCATATCCAATATAATCTAAACCTGAGTATGCTTTAAGGTAATTTTCTTCAAATAAAAATTTGTCTTTGCCAATAATTACGCCATTTGCTTTAGCCTTATTAAACAAGTTGTAGGCCAGTTGATTGTTAAGCCGAATAAAGAAGTTTCGTAAACCAAAGTTATCATTTAGATACTTTTCTTCAGCTTCCTGGTATTCACCAGAAAACCATCCGGTAACTGAAAAATACGATTCTGCGGCTTTAACCACAGCCCCTTTAAGTGGCGTTTCCTTGAATATATGCAACTTAGACTGAAGTACAGGAATCAGCAACAGAAGAATTAATGTAATAGCAACACCAGTCAGTAATGTGGTTTTCCTTTTCATTGTCTAAAATCTAAAATAAATAAAAGGATTGAAACCAAAAGCTGTAATTGAACTTACGGAAAGAATCAATAAAACAACTGATATACCTGCAATTGCAATGTGTCTTTTTGAAGAATAAAGACCATAATAAACTTGCTCCTGTATTTGTTTTCCTTTTCCTGTGTATGCAAAAAAAGCAAAAATAAACGCTATCACAAGGAATGTATAGAATTCGATATCGAAGCTCATCACCCTCACAAAATTAAAAGCAAACATTCGTTTAAGGAAAAGAAAAGCCTGAGGTAACTCCTCTATTCTAAAAAATACCCAACCTATTATTACTAGAAGGAAGGTAATTAACGTGCTCGGAAGTTTACCAATTTTTGCGTATACTTTTAAAAGAAATGCTCTTTCCAATACCAGGAACATCCCATGGTAGGCACCCCAAATTACAAAATTCCATGAAGCCCCATGCCACAAACCTGAGGCTAAGAATACCAGCCAAAGATTGAAGTACATTCTGGTTTCAGATACTCTGTTTCCACCCAACGGAATGTAAAGATAATTCTTCATCCATGCCCCAAGCGTCATATGCCAACGCCTCCAGAATTCTGTTATGCTTTGTGAGATATAAGGGTTGTTGAAATTTTCGGGGAATCGGAAACCAATCATTTTTCCAATTCCTATAGCCATATCTGAGTATCCTGAAAAATCGAAATATATCTGAAATGTGTAAGCCAAAATTCCAATCCAAGCTGTAATAGAATCGAGCTCCGAAAAATTTAAAGCAAATACATTATCAGCATGCAATCCCATTTGATTGGCTATTAATACTTTCTTTGCCAATCCTATGATAAATCTGTAAAAACCTAATAGAAAGTTATCAAGGGTTTCGTTTTTCGATCTGTCAGTTATCTGGTCTGCAAGATCATGGTATCTTATAATTGGTCCTGCAATCAATTTTGGGAATAATATAATATATAGCTGGTAATCCCAGAAGTTTTTGAGTGGCCCATGTACTCTACGGTAAACATCAACTACATAAGTAATTGTTTCAAAAGTGTAGAAAGATATTCCAATAGGCAAAATGAGTTTGGTCCATTGAATTTCATTTGTTCCGAAAGCCGAAAGCAGTGAATTGAAATTTTCAATGAAAAAATTAGAATACTTGAAATAAAATAACAATCCAAGATTGACTGAGACTGAAAGAGCAAGCATCAACCTTCGTTGCAGTTGATTGGTAGTCATTGACATCCATTTAACCAGATGAAAGTCAAGAAATGTTGTACCAAGAATTACAAATATGAATCTTGGAGCTCCCCAACTATAGAAGAAAATACTGAAGACAAGTATTACTAGGTTCTTATATCTCTTATCAATTAGATGATAGGTTATTAGAAAAATTGGTAAGAAATAGAGCAAAAAGACAATGCTACTGAATACCATAAATCATAATGATTCTGATGTAATTTTTGGCCAAATTTATTAATAATTAGTTTCCTTTGCACTTAATTGCATTGCATAATTATTTTTCACAACAACCCTATGCCTCACTAATCAATTAGAGTTAACAATTGCGCATAATCATTTTTTATCAGCTATTAACTACATTTGCAACAAAATATGAATATGAACAAATTATCCGTGCTAACTATCATTTTCTGCTCTTGTATAATGATAGCTATTCATATAGAAAAGGGGTTTTATAAATTGAATGACCGCATTATTGAGAGCGACGTTAAGCACTATTATGCGTGGATTCCTTCGGTACTTGTCTATAATGATATCTCACTAAGATTTTTGGATGTTAACCCTGATAATAATAAAATTCATTTCATTACTGTTGACAGAACACCTGATGGTAAGCTTTATTTCAAAACTACAATGGGTGTTGCTTTGATGCAATTGCCATTTATTTTGCCTGTTCATTATTTCCTTAAATGGACCGGAAATATTGCTGATGGGTTTTCAATGCCATACAGAATTGCATTAATAGTCAGCAGCCTGTTCTATTATATTGTGGGTTTGCTCATGATTCGGTTTCTAGTATTAAGAAAAATGAAGCTTAATGACCTAATTGCGACGCTGACTGTTTTAATAATTGGATTGGGGACAAATATTGTTATTTATGTAGCCAGGGAACCCGCATTAAGTCATGTTTATAGCTTTTTCACTATAGGCCTGTTCCTTTTACTAACCGATAGATTTATCAATAAAGTAAACTGGGCTAACGGTTTGTTAATGGGTTTTGCTTTTGGATTAGTGACACTAATCCGACCTGTGAATGCAATTGTTGGATTAATTCCTATACTATGGGGAGTGGCAAGTTTTGCCGATCTTAAAGAAAGGATTTTGCTTTATTTCAGAAATCCTGTCTCCACATCAATGATAATTCTAGGAATAATATTACTCTGGACTCCCCAATTAATGTACTATCAATACCTGAATGGGAGTTTCTCATTTCCCGGCTATGGAACCGGTGAAAGATTTTTCTTCCATAATCCTCAATTTATAAATCATCTATTCAGTTACAGAAAAGGTTGGTTCCTTTACACACCATCCATGTTTTTTGCAATGTTCGGATTCATTGTTCTGTACCGGAATTATAAAACCATGTTTTGGTCGGTATTTACAATTCTGGTTATCATGGTCTATGTAAATTCAAGTTGGTATTCGTGGTGGTTCGGTGGCAGTTTTGGTCAGAGGGCTTATATAGATATTTTTGTGTTGCTGGCATTGCCGGTTGCTGCATTAATAAACAAGGGAATGAGCAAAGGCTTGCCCATTAAATTAACCACACTGACTCTTATCTTTTTACTTGTCTTTCATAATATGTTTCAGGTTATGCAATATCTTAATAGTGCTATCCATTATATTGGAATGACAAAGGCGGCATACTGGGAGTCCTTTGGTAAGTTGTATCCGACAAAAAAATTCTGGGCCTACCTCGAGATGCCTGACATGAAACTGGCAAAGAAAGGGATATATCCTAAGCCCAAAAAGCCCATAGAGACCCAGGAACAGTGGGTGGAATTTCTTGAGAAAGATATCAGGAGTAATAAGAAAGCAATCCAATTTTTGAATGAAAAAGCAATTAAGCAGAATTTGCCTCTTGATACAATAATCAGGCGAGATGCCATTTATATTTATAAAACAGTTTATGCTAAACAAGAGTAAAATACTCAATCCATATAGAGGGAAAGAGAGGTTATTCACTTTCACTTTTATTTTGACTGTTGCCTCCTTTGCTGTATTGTATGGACTAACCTCATTGGTTCCGCATTCTCTTTTCAAAACCCATGCCCTGGATCTTGGGATGTTCAACCATGCTATTTATTCATACGCTCATCTGAAGCCAAATTACTTTACTCTTGACATTTCAGGCGCCGCTATTCCTTATCTGGGAGATCATTTTTCTCCGATAACAATGTTGTATGCCCCCTTTTATTACGTATTTGGAAGTTATACATTACTAATAATTCAAATTTTAGCCATTTTATTTGGAGGAATTGGAATTTTTAAATATGCCCGTTTCAAAAATTACAGTAACTGGATCAGCTTACTCTTTATGATCCATTTCCTCATATTATGGCCAATCTTCTCTGCATTATCCTTCGATTTCCATAATAATGTTGTCGCCGCCATGCTGGTCCCATGGCTTATCCTCTTTTTCGAAAAAGGTAATCTTAAATACACTCTTACCTTTTTTATTCTTATTTTGATTTCCAAAGAAAATATGTCATTATGGCTCGCTTTTATTTTCCTTGGACTTCTCTTGCGCGAAAAGAATCATTATACCGGTTTAAGCAGAAAAACTGCAATAATACTGGCCGTTACCTCCCTGATCTATTTTGTAGTAGTGGTTAGTATCATTATGCCTGCTTATTCAAAGGGTTTAGGAACAAATCAATTAGGCCGCTATGACCATTTGGGTGGATCATTAGAAAATATAGTGATCGGCTTTTTCGAAAATCCTAAATATTATTTTACTCTCTTATTCGAAGACACACTCGATTCGAATGCAACAGGAATTAAAAGTGGCTTCTGGTATTCATTCCTTATTGCTGGTGGGTTTGCTGTTATTTACCGACCAAAGTATATGATAATGATAGCCCCGATCATAGCTCAAAAAATGTTTTCCCAAAGTCATTCTCTTTGGGGAACCGGCGGTCAATATTCCATTGAAATAGTTCCTATTATTAGCCTGGCTTTAGTATCGTTGCTTTTAAGCACCAGAAAGAATTACATCAGAGCAGTTGTCCTGGTGATTGTAATCATACTTGGAAGACCAAGTTTTAGTGCATTCAGGGCTGAACATTATAAGTCTGATATGAATATCTCTCAGTTAAAAGAAGACCTTAAAGTTATTCCATCAAAAGCGGTTATTTCTGTTAGCTCTGATCTTTCTCCTCATTTGTTTAGAAGAGATAAGATTTATCATTACCCAATTATTAAAAATGCAGAGTACATTGCTCTTCTCAAAAACAGAAGTACTTACCCTTTACGAAAAGTAGATTTTGAAAAAAAAATAGAAAACCTTAAGAATGATCCTTCAGCTACCATATTGGTTGATAACAGTGATATGATCATTTTTAAAGTTATCCCTGATGACAGAACGTCATCCTACGATCCCGATTACCTTGAAAAAATAGAAGCTTTTGAAAAAAAGATCAGAGGATCTGAAGAAATGATGAAAGTGATGAGAGAAAAAGCAATCAGGCATAACCATCCACTTGACACTGTAATTCGTCATGATGCCATTTGGTTGTACAACAATGAAAAAAGTAAGTGATAGCCATGCAACTAAGTGATAAATCGGGCCTTGTAAGAAAGTTGCTCATATACACTGCTTTGTTGGCAATTCCTTCTTTTCTTATTTTCTCTTCGTTAAATAGAATCGAACAAAGAGAGGATATCTGGTATGGTGGGGGATATGATCCATCCTATGCCTATCTATATAATTCCTTAAATATGGCAACTTTCAGGTTGTCGGGGCATATAGATCATCCCGGGACACCTATGCAGGTTATAGGTGGTGTTGTCCTTAGGATTGCATACACAATCAATCCCTTCGGAGGTGATTCAATAACCGATGCTGTTATATCACAGCCTGAATTTTATCTTAATATACTCAATAAGTCAGTGGCCTGGATGAGCGTAATTACTTTAATCGTCTTAGGATTATTCATTTTCAGATTTACAAAAAACATTTGGTACGCAATACTCATACAAACTACTCCCCTTTTTTCAGAAATACTGCTTTATAATGGATTTTTAAGGATCTCACAGGAAGTGGTATTGATGATTGGTTCGATTACATTTGGTGCATTTTGCTTGTTCTGGCTTTTTCGGCAAGATCAAAAACCACCAAAATTTTTTTCTGATGGATTTGGAATTATAACTGGTTTTGGATTAGCCTCAAAGATTATTTTCCTCCCATTGATGCTCATTCCTATGATTATTTCCGGCGGCAAGAAAAATCGTATCAGATATTTAAAAGCAAGCATACTAAGTTTTATATTTTTTACTATACCAATAATACCTGCTTACCACTCAATGGTATGGTGGATAGTCAGACTCTTCAGTCACTCTGGTATATATGGATCAGGAGATACAACAATCATCAATACTACTACCTACTTTGCTGATCTAAAATCGATGATAATAGGAGAACCCTTACTATTAATTACCTTCTTACTGACATTTATTTTCCTCATGGTACTTCTTATTGGAAAGATCACAGTAAAATATAAAGTAAGGGCCTTATCTCACGTAGATAGCAATAAATCATTCCTACTCTTGCTGGCGATTTTTATAACCCAGGCAATTGGATTTATTGTTACAGCCAAACATCCAAAGACTTCCTACCTAATGCCATACTTATGTTTGTCCTCAGTTTCTATAATTGTGATGTTACATGTTTTCAGTGGATTGTTTAAAAAAGAGTTGGTCAGGCATTCAATCACTGCGATAATTGTTGTAACAATATCCGCCATTTCTTTTATCAGAACTAAGCCACCACTTAAAACCATGTTTACAAATAACAATAACCAGGTATTTGAAACAGCATGGCAGGTTGCCCGGGAATTTGATAATTCATCGTTTAATGATTCCAGACATGCAGTTATTGGGATTAATCCCGGCCCTTCTCCAATAGCAGCACACTTTTTTGCTAATGCATACAGCAGGATGCGTTACGCTGATCAATTAACCACTTACTATCCACATTATTATATTTTCGACACTTATAGTGAACGTTTGGTTAACTGGTACAATAAACCAGTAACCTGGACATACCTGACAATTAAATATGGCAGTAACATCAGCATTATTGGAGATTACGGTATGAGTGATTATATCTCGAAGAGCATTAAGAGTGAAACAAAATCTACAGCAAAAAATATTGCATCCCCGCTGGAATTAGAGGAACTCTGGTCTCACCAACATTTGGTTGCTGTTTGGAGAGTTAAGCCAACATCCTTAAATTAGAGCCTTTATAACAACTTTCTCATCATGTCAGAAAAAGACATTCAAACACATGCCCATAAAGAAACTGTAGCATCTCTTGACCGGATAGCTCCCAAAAGAGATCTATATATCAGAAGGAGCCGCCATTACTATAATGATCTTAAAAGATTCTATCAATTTAATATTCCTGAAGGATCAAAGGTGCTGGAAATTGGATGTGGGACTGGCTTTCTACTAAATTCGGTTAATCCGTCCTATGGAGTGGGCATCGACATTTCTCCGGTAATGATTGAGATTGCACGTAAAAACTATCCTCATCTGATCTTTGAAACCCAAGATGCTGCTAATCTGTCATTGTCTGACATTTTCGACTATATAATAATCTCCGACACGCTTGGCTATCTGGAAGATATTCAAAAGGTATTTAGTTCTTTAAAGCATGTAACAGGACCTGATACCAGGATAATTATTAATTATCACAACTTTCTGTGGGAGCCTTTCCTTGTAATGGCTCAAAAGCTTAAACTAAAAATGCCCCACAAAAGGTTAAACTGGCTCAGCAGATCGGATGTGCTAAATCTTCTGGCGCTGGAGGGATTCGACGTTATAAAAACCGGGAAAAGATATTTACTACCACTTTATATTCCTGTTATTTCATGGTTTTTTAATAAGTATCTTGCTCATTTACCACTAATAAATAGTCTTTGTCTTATAGGGTACCTGATTGCCCGGCTACCTCGCAATATGACGGACGATAACAAAGGCCTTACCGTAAGTGTGATAGTTCCTGCCCGAAATGAAGAAGGAAATATAGAAGATGCAATAAAGCGAATTCCCGAAATGGGTAGTAACACTGAAATCATATTTGTTGAAGGAGGTTCCACCGATGACACTCTTAAAGAAATAAAGCGTGTTTGTGAGCAATGGTCTGAAAAAAGAGATGTTAAGTTTTATGTTCAAAAGGGCAAAGGAAAAGGAGATGCAGTTAGACTCGGGTTTGAGCGAGCAAGTGGTGACATACTGATGATTCTGGATGCTGATCTTACCGTCCCACCCGAAGATCTTTCTAAATTTTTCAATGCTATTGCTACGGGCAAAGGTGAATATATAAACGGCTCACGCCTGGTTTATCCTATGGAGGATGAGGCAATGAGAACCTTAAACATCATGGGAAATAAATTTTTCTCAGTTATGTTCTCATGGCTACTCAATCAAAGAATTAAAGATACTTTATGCGGTACAAAAGTAATTTCAGCCGAAAATTACAAGAAACTGATAGCCAATCGTTCATACTTTGGCAATTTTGATCCATTTGGTGATTTCGACCTCATCTTTGGTTCAGCAAAACTTAATTTAAAACTGATCGAGGTTCCGATAAGATATAAGGCAAGAAAGTATGGAGAAACCAATATTTCGCGTTTTTCGCATGGTTGGTTGCTACTTAAAATGGTATTTTATGCCATGAATAAAATTAAATTCGTCTATTAACAACTCCTACCAGTCTTTGATCAATAAGCTTGAATTCTTGCTTTTACATTATGATGGCCATCGCACTGACTTCAGTAGTATGCCTTAAGGCAAAAAGGAATCTTCTAATACGCTCTTTCGTTTCTTCCTTCAATATAATTAATGAAAGATTTATTAACCACTTTATTACCTCCAGGAGTTGGATAGTTTCCTGTAAAGTACCAATCACCTGTGTGCCCCGGTATGGCCTGGTGTAAATCTTCAATAGTCTGAAAAATAATCTGAACTTCAGCTTTACAATCGTGAGGTTTTACAAGCTCTGAAATCTTAGCGGAAATCTGAGTAGCGGTAAATGGTCGATAAATTTCTTTAACATGATTAACTACTTGTTCTTTAGGCAGTTCCTCTTGTTCTTTACATTTTTGATAGACTTCATTTATAATATGAGTCTTATTGGTCTCCTTTAACAGTTCGATGGCTGCGTTGAATGCAATAAAATCTCCAAGTTTTGCCATATCAATTCCATAGCAATCAGGATATCTTATTTGAGGTGCTGAAGATGCAATTACAATTTTTTTGGGTCCTAAACGATCTAGTATCCTGATGATACTTTTCCGTAAAGTAGTTCCTCTGACTATCGAATCATCCAAAACTACAAGATTATCAACACCAGTATTGATTATACCATAAGTTACATCATACACGTGTGCAACCAAATCATCCCGGGCATTATCCTGAGTAATAAAGGTTCGCAGTTTGATATCCTTAACTGCCACTTTTTCAATCCGTGGTTTGAAGTTTAATATTTCTTCTATTAATGCAGGAGTTAGATTGGCTGATTCTTTAAGTAACTGGTCTTTTTTAATTTTATCGCAAAATACATCTAACTCTTTCATTAAACCATAAAATGCCGTAGCTGCAGTATTTGGAATATATGAGAAAACTGTATTTTTTATTTCGTGATTAACCGCTTCTAATATGGCAGGGGTTAACGCTTTTCCCAATTGTTTTCTTTCTTTATAAATATCAACATCGGTCCCCCGGCTGAAATATATCCTTTCAAACGAACAGGATTTCTTCTCGCCTGCATCCAGCACATTGTGTTTTTCTACTTTGCCGCTTTTTCGGATGATCAGCGCTTGTCCGGGTTCTATTTCCTTAACTTTGTTAAAGTGAATATTTAATGCGGTTTGAATGACAGGCCTTTCAGAAGCTACAACAACCACTTCATCATCCTGATAATAAAAAGCAGGTCTTATACCCATTGGATCGCGAAAAACAAAAGCATCACCATGCCCAAACATCCCTGCTATTGCATATCCACCATCCCAACTGGATGAAGCACTACGTAGGATTCCGGCCACATCCAGATTATCGGCTATTAAAGGAGTAATGTCAACTTTATTATAGCCTTCAGCTTTATAATGAGCATAAAGTCTCTCATTTTCCTCATCGAGAAAATGACCTATTTTCTCAAGGATTGTAATTGTATCTGATGTTTGAACCGGATACTGTCCAAGACTGACAAGTCTGTTAAAAAGTTCATCAACATTTGTCATGTTAAAATTTCCTGCAAGCAACAGATTTCTGGTCATCCAGTTATTGGCACGATGAACAGGATGAAGATACTGAACTCCATTATGTCCGAATGTTCCATAACGCAAGTGACCTAAAAATAATTCGCCTGCAAAACCAGTCTTCAGCTTTAAATCATAAAGGTCGTTTATAAGTCCGGGGTATTCTTTTCTGTATTCATTAATTTCAGAATAGGCTGTCCTGAAAATATCGGCTATTGGAGTATTTGAATTAGACCTGTGCCTGCTAATATATTTCTGTCCTGGAATCGGATTTAACTTAATGCAGGCAATTCCTGCACCATCTTGTCCCCGGTTATGCTGTTTCTCCATTAGCAGATGAAGCTTATTTAAGCCCCAGGTGCTTGTATGATATTTTGCCTGATAATGCTCAAGAGGTTTTAACAACCTGACCATAGCAATACCACATTCATGTTTAATCTGCTCGCTCATATTTGCCCCTGATTATATAAGTATATATTTCTGCTATATTTGCTAAAGTTTCCTGGTTAAAAAAACCAGAAAAGAAGTGCAAAAGTAATCATTTTCACGGGAATACAGTTCACACTTATTGGAATGTTATTAATCTGATTAACAGAATGTTGCATGGAAAATGTTAAGGTTAGATACGCATTAGTAGAAGATCAGGCTTTTATTGTAGAAAGTCAATTAAAGATGGCAATGGAGACTGAAAGCCTTGTTCTTGAAAAACTTACAGTAACTCTTGGTGTTCAATCAGTCTTTGATGATCCATTGAAAGGATTCTATATTGTTGGTGAAATAAATGGTATTGTGGTATCCTGCCTTATGATAACACCAGAATGGAGTGATTGGCGCAACAACTGGATGTGGTGGATACAATCAGTATATGTAGTTCCAGAGATGAGAAAGTCAGGAATTTTCAACTTAATGTACAACTTTATCAAAGAATTAGTTTTAAATAACCCGGATGTTGCTGGAATCCGCCTTTATGTAGATAATACCAATCTTCGGGCACGGGAAGTATATAATCGAATTGGAATGAGTGATGAACATTATCGTTTATTTGAATGGATGAAATGATTTGAAACATTTTTTACATTATAGATGCAATTGGTCTATATTCACATCCATTTGATTACAACATAGATTATTGATCCACAACAATAGATTAAAAATCCAAATTCATGGAATTCTGAAAATTACAGTAATATTAACTTAGAAACCCAACTCCCAATGAGAACAACTTTATCTTTTCTTTTAATACTTATGGGTCTTTCGATTTATGCTCAACCCGGATATCATAATCGAAACTGCCGCACCGCTATGCCTGAAAACATGTTCAGACAAAGACATAAGGCTATAATGGCAGCAAGGTCAGAAAATCAAAGAGCTGAACTCGCAAAAATACTGGCCCTTGATGAGTGTCTCAATTCTGCTCAAATAAAAGCCGTAGCCGATATACTCAAGAATGACTTCCATAAACTAGAATTTGCAAAAGAAGCATACAGAAATACAGTCGATAAAGAAAATTTTTATGATGTTTTTGATTCATTTACACATTTTTCGACTGCCTTCATTTTGTATGATTTCATTCAGGAATTAAGGGCTACTGAATACCCGATTGATTATCTCCCTCCTAGTCAATATGAGGATCAAAACAATAACGGTGGATATCATCCTCATGGTGGAAATTATAATCAGGTTCCCGGTCAAGGTCCATGCCGTATATCTCAGAAAGAATTGTCAAACATGTTACAAACGATCAGAAATGAAAGTTTCGATAATACCAAGCTAACTCTCACAAAAAACATCCTGCGTTCTAATCCATGCTTCAGGACCGAGCAGGTTAAAGAAATAATTGCTTTGTTTTCATTCGATGACAGTAAGCTAGAGATAGCCAAGTATGCATATGACTATACATATGACCAGGGCAATTATTATATGATTGCAGACTCCTTTTCGTTCAGTTCATCAAAAGAAGAACTAATGAAATTTCTACAATCCAAGAATTGATTTGTTTGTTTGATTCAATAAACAAATAAGTCGGATCGTTTTCCTTATACTTTCTTAAATGAGAATAAGAATGTTCATTATCTTCTTTTCTATTGTTTTGGTAGTTTACTTTTCTGTAAACTACTATATTTTTAACAGAGGATTAAAAGCTCTACCTGAGATTCACGAGTTCAGAAACTGGTTTGCTTTGATCTTTTGGCTGATTGCGTCAACTTACATCTTTGGCAGGGTAGTTGAAAGGTTTTATATTTCTTTATTTACAGATGTACTAACATGGATCGGATCATTCTGGCTAGCGGCAATGCTTTACCTCTTCCTTATTATTTTATTCATTGATATAATAAGGCTTTCCGATTATTTCTTTCACTTTTTACCAACTTCATTCTATAACCAAAGTTTCAAATCAGGCCTAATGGCTATTATCGGCATTGTTGTTGCATTTATTGTAGTAATTGGACATCTCAATGCTGTAAGTCCTAAGATCAGAAAAATGTCGGTTGACATTAATAAACAAGCAAATGGCCTTAAGGAAATAAAAATTGCAGTAGCTTCTGATATACATATGGGCACACTGATAGGACCCAGAAGAATGACAAAATTTGTAGAGACAATTGAAAAAATAAAACCCGATCTGATACTTCTGGCAGGCGACATTGTGGATGAGGATCTTCAACCTGTAATCAGGCATGATATGGGTGATGTTTTGATGAAACTTTCTGCACCCTTAGGTGTATTTGCAATAACCGGCAATCATGAATACATTGGGGGCGTAAAAGCGGCTGTAAGTTATCTTGAGAGCCATAATATCACCTTTTTAAGAGATACATCAATTAAGATTGCTGATGCTTTTTATGTAATAGGAAGAGAAGACCGGTCCAAAAGAGATCGCAAAGAAATTAAACAACTATTAAATGGTCAGGATAGAAGCTTACCTATCATTATGATGGATCATCAACCTTATGAACTTGATGAAGTAGTAAAAGCGGGTGTGGATGTACAGTTTTCAGGGCATACTCATCATGGACAGCTTTGGCCTTTGAATTATATTACTGAAGCAATTTATGAGGTTAGTCAAGGTTATCTGAGGAAAGGCAATACCCATTTCTATGTTTCAAACGGATATGGATCCTGGGGGCCACCAGTACGCATTGGAAATCGGCCTGAAGTTGTAGAAGTTACATTGAAATTTCTGGATTGATCATTCAGATGTTTCTAATCTTTCCGTTTGCTCTTTTATAGCACTCCTATACTATTTTGCTTTTGAAAAACCTTTATTCTTTTCATTAAATTATTAAGGAGCTATAATTTGCCTGCTGTAAAACAGGGAAACAAATACTCATACAGTTTGTTAGTTTTCTTGTATTTCAGAAATAATCCATTAAAGGATGAATACTGGTGATATCTATTGAAGAAACCACTTTTGTAAATATAAAATAAAGGACCAAATATGGATACCAACCTTGAACAGGGAAAATCATCAATGCCAAGAATTGGTGATATAGCTCCCGACTTTGAAGCTAACACTACAATCGGACATCTTAAATTTTCAGAATTCGCAAAAGGAAGCTGGGTCGTAATGTTTTCGCATCCTGCTGATTTTACACCTGTCTGTACAACTGAGATGTCAGGATTTGCTGTTAGAGAAGAAGAATTTACCGCATTGAATTGCAAACTCATTGGACTTAGTATTGATAGCGTCCATGCTCATCTTGCGTGGGTTCAAAATGTGCATAAAAATCTTGGGATATTAATGAAATTCCCAATTATTGCAGATATCGACATGAAAGTGGCCAGGCTGTATGGTATGATTCAACCCAACGAAAGTGAAACATCGGCTGTGAGGGCTGTATTTTTCATCGACCCTAACCGCAAAATAAAACTAATGATGTATTATCCATTGAATGTCGGTCGTAATATGGATGAAATACTCAGGGTTCTTAAAGCTATGCAGGTCTCAGAAAAGCACAGTGTAGCACTTCCTTTAAATTGGCAGCCGGGAGATAAGGTTATTGTACCTCCTCCACGAACAGTAGAAGAAATGAAAGAAAGAGAGAAAAGTGACTATGAAATGGTCGACTTCTACCTAGCCAAGAGAACGGTTTAAGCTTTATCAGCCTACCTGTCATTATAAAATACAGAATAACATAATATACAGAATAACGCCCTTACATGAAACTCAATTCATTAAGGGCGTTATTCATTTGAGGTATATTCTTAATAAATTTTCCCAATCGGATATACCATGTAATTTACATCGGCATATGGAGAACGGCTATAGAACCAATTGAGTATATTCCACTGGTCTTTATATGCCGGATTGTTTTTGATCGTTTCTTCAAACTCTTTCTTCAACTCAGGATCTTTTGCAAGCATTTCCCTGGCCATTGGTTCCATAACATATGTTTCGGAGTATTCTTTTTGCTCGAATACACTATTAAAGTACCCCCATTCAACCAATGAACCCGATGCTGTAGGTTCTAAAAGGAAAGCTATCAATTTTGCAGTTCTCTGATCGGTAGGAACTATTCTCGACCCTTTATGGAACATACGTGATTCCGATTTCTCAGAGGTTTTAACAGATACCATATGCCGGCCTTCATTTGGTTCTTTATGGAATTCAGCCTCTCTGAAGTGTGTCATAGTTAAAGAAATCAAACTATCCTTCATCAGTTCTCTCATCACAACTCCATGAAGTTCAAGTTTACTTATAACCTCTGTCCACTCAACCGGAACGATATAGTATTTTGGAAGTTTTATTGTTTTTTCAGCACTTATTTTAGCAAAAAATGGTACCCTCATTGTCACAGGTTTTGAAGGGTCGTACTTAAACCAATCCCCACCTGTCAGGTCACTTTTCTCAACAGTATATTCAAAACCTTTAAAATCCACCATTACACTATCAGTTCTGCTGGTAGTAAATGCCACTGGTAAGGGTTCCTTTCTGAAATTGGCTGATTCAGTTGACTTATCTGCCATACTAATTAATGTCTTAAGAGTTTCACTCTGATGATTGACTATTTTCAAAGTTTCCAATAATAAGGAATAGGCTGCAGAAACCCGTGTTCTATAATCTTTGAGCATATGAGTTTCGACAAGAATAGCCGGTCTGTTCTGAGCAGCTGCATAGCCAGTTGATACTGCAGGAGTTGCAGCACCTTTGCGCATTCCACTCCTTGGATCGTGCCATTTGCGAAATTGGACATAAGGGAAAATCTGAAAACCATCATCAAGCATACCTTTTGTTAATCGTGTTTCATAGATATCGTTTAACCACCTTGATAATCCTGAATCGAGATTGCCATATTTTTCGACGTCGTACGTTAAATGGTATTGGTAATCTGCGCCATCCGTAGTATGTATATCTATGAAAAAATCGGGTAGCCACGTGTTATACATTCGTAACCAATTTTGCATTTCCGCGGTTTCTGCTTTCAGGAAGTCACGATTCAGATTCAGGTTGATAGAGTTTGTCCTCCAGCCCATTTCCTTTGGGCCGTTTTGATTAATTCTGTTGTATGCTCCAAAACGTTCATGGCCATCAACGTTAAAAATTGGCACGACCAATAAACTTACCTTATCGAGCAAGCCCCTGTGTTTTTTATCAATCACGATGTCTCTCAGTAACATAAGCGATGCATCTTTCCCATCAGGTTCTCCAGGATGAATGCATGATTCAATTAAAACAATGAGCTTACCTTTGTCTCTGATCAACCCGGGATCTGAAAGGCCATCCTTATCAACTATCAACATAGGGATATCCCTTCCCTGGTGACTCTTACCTAAGCTGACCATACTTATGTTGGTTGATGCCCGGTCGAGTCTCTCACAATACTCAATTGTTTCATTATATCTGGGTGTTTCTAGGTAACCCGACTTTTCATAATAGGTTTGCCAATCCTGGCCATAAAGATTCGAACACAGGATTATACTTATGAACAGTGATAAAGTGGAAAATGAATGTTTCATAAACTCTTAAAGTTATATTAAGTTCTTTATAATCAAATCAATAATTTCTCTCCTTCTGTTTTAGCCACTACAACGGATACGCAGGTATCTCCATAAACATTGACAGTAGTACGGAACATGTCCAGAATTCTGTCCACTGCTAGAATAAGGCCTATTCCTTCAAGTGGAAGACCTACTGCCGAGAGTACAATAGTCATCATCACAAGTCCTGCCATAGGAATTCCTGCCGACCCAACTGCAGCTAGCAGCGATGTTAAGACCACAGTAACCTGCTGAGCAAAACTCAGTTCGATACCATAAGCTTGAGAAATAAATAACACAGCAACACATTCATAAAGTGCAGTTCCATCCATATTGATGGTAGCTCCGAGAGGCAGTGTAAAACTGGCTATTTTATTAGAAACTCCATCTTTTTGTTCTACAGCCGCCATTGTAAGAGGGAGTGTTGCACTCGATGATGATGTTGAAAATGCTGTAAGAAGTGGCACTGACATATTTCTAAAGTGCTTCAGTGGATTACCCTTTCCAATGAAATAAACAAAAGCGTGTAAAGTTATAAAGACATGTATCAGCAGTCCGACTATCACGCAGAGCATATAAAGTCCCAGACCTGAAGCTATCTTTTGCAACGCGTCCATATCTGATGCATACCTGGAAATCACCGTAGCCATGATTGCAAAAACACCGTAAGGAGTCAATTTAATAATAGCAGTAGTAATTTTCATAATGACTTCCAAAACAGAATCGAAAAAACCAATAACTATTTTCCTGCTTTGGGAACTAACCATATTAGTGAAAAAGCCAAATACCATTGAAAAAAAGATTATAGGAAGCATCTGACCGGCAGCAATACTCTTAAAGATATTTTCAGGTATGCTGTTAAGTAAAAGCTCTCCTATTGATTGATTAGCCACTGGCAAAGAATCAACCTTCTGGACGAAAGATAAATCTACTCCTACACCAGGCCTTACATTATTTATCAGAAATAGACCCACAAGGATTGCAAACAGGCTGGTAACCATGTAAAACGTTATTGTCTTCAGACCTAACCTGCCGATTCCTGCTGAGCTCCCTATTCCAGCAATTCCTGTAATTATTGAGCTAACTATAAGAGGAATAATAATCATTTTCAGAAGCCTGAGAAAAAGATCACCTATCCAACTAATATATGGGACATAACCTGACGCAAACATGCCCGCAATTATACCTGCTACAAGGGCAATCAGAATTTGCCAATGCATTTCAATCTTTTTCATTTTCAATTTGTTAACTTGCGTTGTAAACCAACGTCATTTGTAATATGCACCAAGAAGTTGAAGGGCAAAAATAAGATAAAAAATTTCAATACCTTTGATCATCGGTTAAACTTCTCACATAATGCAAAACTCATACACATTTGGTTCTGTGAAACCAATATCCTTCCTGAAAAATTTCATCACTCTGCTGGTTTTATTTTTCTTCTTTTCACTCAATGTTAAAGCCCAGCATCCTAATATTGAAATTACTAACTACGATTATCCAAATGAACCTTCCATCATGATTGATCCCAAAAATCCACAAAGAATGATGGCAGCTAATAATATCTGGTGGTATCATACTTCAACGGATGGTGGGTATACATGGAATAAAAACCAGTACCTCGAAAGTGCAAGCATGGGAGTATGGGGTGATCCTTGTATAATAGTTGATACAACGGGTAGTTTTTATTTCTTTCACCTTAGCAATCCTCCTCAGGGTGAATGGATTGACAGGATAGTATGTCAAAGGACAGATAATATGGGATTATCCTGGACTGAAGGAAGTGGAATTGGTCATGTTCCGGGTAAAGCACAAGATAAAGAATGGGCTGTTGTGAACCCATACAACAATGTGATCTATGTTACATGGACTCAGTTTGACGAATACGGTTCCTCAAATCCCAATGATTCGAGCATTATCCGGTTTTCAAAATCAGTGGATATGGGAGAAACATGGAGCGAAGCTGTAAGACTCAGTGAAGTGGCAGGTGACTGTATCGATGAGGATAATACTACCGAAGGTGCAGTTCCGACAGTTGGTCCTGAAGGTCAAATTTACGTTTCATGGTCAGGACCTGCCGGTATTGTTTTCGACAGATCACTTGATGGTGGAAACTCCTGGCTTGAGAATGATATATTTGTTGCAGATCATCCGGGGGGATGGGCTCAGGATATTCCGGGCATTAGCAGATGTAATGGTATGCCTGTTACTGACTGTGACAGAAGTAATAGCCCTTACAGAGGCACCATCTATATCAACTACACCGATCAACGTTACGGTCCTAATGACACTGATGTCTGGCTTACAAAATCGATTGATGGAGGTAATACATGGAGTGTTCCTGTTCGGGTTAATGATGACGGCCCTGGCCAACATCAGTTCTTTACGTGGATGACTGTTGATCAATTTACAGGAAAGCTATGGTTTGTTTTTTACGACAGGCGACATCATTCTGACAATGCGACCGATGTTTACATGGCTGTGTCCGAAGATGGTGGAAATACATTCACAAATTTTAAAGTGAGTGAAGAACCATTCATTCCTAACTCAAATCGATTTTTTGGTGACTATAATAATATATCTGCAGTAAATGACATAGTGAGACCAATCTGGACAAGGCTGCATAACAATGAGATGAAGATCATGACAGCGATTATTGACCCTACGGTTACTTCAGATCCAATCATTGAAGCCCCCTTTGCTGAAACTAATGTAGTGCCTAACCCTTTCAATAAAAACACTACCTACTCATTTAAACTGATTAAGAAATCACAGGTTACCCTTGTAGTTAAGGATGTGATAGGTCGTGAAGTAGCACATCTGATTCAAGAGGAGACCATGATGCCTGGAAAATATTCAAAGACTCTTGAAACTGAGGGTGTATTTCTTAAAGCAGGAGTTTATTACTTTGTTCTGAATGCAAACAATAAAGTCACCACCAAGAAGGTAATTTACACACCTTGATTTTTTTTCTTAAATTCGCGCAGTTTTTCAACGTAGTACTCAATAGCAAAAAAGCTTAATGGAGAAACACCGCATACTATCGGGAGTCAGGGAGTTATCTTTAAAACACGGAATCGCGAATATCTCATTTGAAACAATTTGCAGTCATCTTTCAATTAACAAAGAAGAGTTAATGCAGATTGCACCAACTGAAATCATACTCGTAGAGAAAGTTCTTGAACAGGAAAGAGAGTCATTTAAGTCAATATTCGAAAAATATAATTTCGAAAATGTTAATGCAATTGATATCCTTCTCACTGTCAGCAATGAAATAAGTTCAAGATTTTACGAGCTATCCCCTTCAGTTACTTTGGAACTGCATTCAAAATATCCTGAAATTTATCAACAACATATAGAATGCCGTATTGATTTCATATTTGAGAAGATTAAGATCAATATTCAAAAAGGTATAGCTCAGGGAATGTACAGAAAAGACCTTAGTATTGAGCTATTGTCACGAATCTATATAAGCCGGTTGATCGACATGCACAATCCTGTTTTCTTTCCACCCGAAAAATTCTCATTTGAGCTTCTTTTCGAAGTGATGTTTGAGAATTTTATAAGAGGAATAGCCACTGAAGAAGGATTGAAATATTACTCATTGAAAACCAAAGAAATACAATTTCTAAAAAAGAATGTAGCTGCTCATTAATAATCTGATTCTATCCTGATTACCTACTCATATTTTATTGATTTGATCGGATCAGAATTGGCTGCTATGAGTGTATGGTAACTTACAGAAACCAGACAAACAATTACTGCTATGGCCATTGATCCCAGGAATGTTATCCAGCTTAATGGAATGTGGTAAGCAAAGTTATCTAGCCAACCTGAGATAAGGAACCACGATAAAGGCAGTGCTATTACACAGGCTATGATTACCAGAACTACCGATTCTTTATAAAGAAGAGTCATTATACCTTCAGCTGACGCACCCAATACTTTCCTTATCCCAATTTCTTTAGTTCGCTGAGCAGTTACAAATGATGAGAGACCAAGCAACCCTAAGAGAGCGATAAAGATGGATAAAATGGCAAATGAAGCAAATACCTTGCCCAATTTGGATTCAGCTGAGTATTTGCTGTCGAAATTTTCATCAAGGAAATAATATTCGAAAGGCCGGTTATTACCAAAACTCTCCCACTTAGATTTAATGAATTCGATTGTATTTGGACCTGCTCCCTCTTTTAATCTGATGGTGATCAGACGAGGTGGGTATCTTGTAATAAAGAGAGCCATAGGTTCAACTTTATTATGAAGTGACGTCAGGTGAAAATCTTTAACTACACCGATTACTTTACGTGGAGTGCCACCTGTTCCGTCGATTCCAAAATCCATATTAATCTTTTTCCCTATTGCATCATCGCCCCATCCAAGAGCTTCTACAGCTGCTTCGTTGACAATTATCGCCAGAGAATCATCAGTCTTCATATTTCTGTCGAAACTTCTACCCTTTACAAATTCAAGACCAAGCAATTCTGGAAATTCATGGTTACATGCCGTATTCGTTAAAGTAAATTCCTCCATATTACCCTCTTTTTCAACCAGCATTACCTGAATACCAAACCCACCACCAGGAATTGAAGATGAAAGTGCTGTCTTAATAACATTGGGATTCTGTTCTATTTCGGCTCTGAAATTATCCACCTTACGTCTGAAAGTGGTGTCCTGAACTTCAAGGACCATAATGTTCTCCTTATCAAAACCCAGGTCAGCCTTTCGCATAAAGCTTAGTTGATTGTATATTATCAAAGTACCCGTAATCATAACCACTGATATTATTAACTGAAATGTAACCAGTGCTTTACGAAGCAATCCACTCTGTCTTCCAATCCTGACTTTTCCTTTGAGGACATTTGAAGGCTGAAAAGATGAAAGATACATAGCCGGGTATATTCCTGAGACCAAACCTGTTAAAACAGCAATCCCTGTTATCAGAATAAAAATCATTGGATTCTGTAAGATATCCAGTTTTAAACTCTTATCCGCCATTTCATTAAAGAAAGGAAGAAGACTGCTTATAAGAGCAAAAGATATTACCAGTGCAACAATTGACAATAAAAGACTTTCAGTTAAAAACTGCCAAGCGAGCTGAAAGCGATTAGCTCCTGATACTTTTCGCAGCCCAATTTCTCTGGCTCTGTTAGTAGCCCTTGCTGTAGCCAGATTCATGTAATTGATGGCAGCCAATAAGAGGATCATGAATCCAATAATTCCCATAATCCACAGATAATTCTTATTACCAGACGGTAGTTCACCAGTCAATCCCTTGCCCGAATGATGAATTTCATCAAGCCTGGTAGTCATCAGAGCAAATGTAGCATTCAATTGAATACCAATATCTTTCATGTATTTTTGATAGAATGCTTCCGATCTCACGTGCACCACACCAATGTCAGATGGTTTGTTTACCTGGATGTAAGTAAATGCACTTATATTCCAAAATCTGGAAGGATCTAAACTATTGAAATTCTCTTGCCCAACTATTGTTGCTAGTGACTCCATAGAAATAAGTACATCGAAAGGCATATGAGTATTGGATGGGAGATCCTTAAATATACCTGTTACTTTATACCCTCTACCTTCGGCAGTAAGTAATGATTTCCCATAAGCTGACTCATCACCAAAGAATTTTGCTGCCACCTTTTCCGAAATAATTATAGTGAAAGGAACAGACAGTGAGGAGACAGGATCTCCTTCAATAAACTCTATTGGAAACATTACGGGAGCCGTCGAATCAGCAAAATATACTCTCTTTTCGTAAAACTCCTTATCGTTATATTTAAGGAGCATATTTTCGTTTTCAAGAAACCTGCAAAAAACTTTAATTTCAGGCATCTCAATCTTGAAAGCAGGACCTAAAACCATTGAAGTATAAGCGAACTTATCGTGCTTGTTATTTATACTGAAATCACTCTCAAGTCGATATATAGACTCGTAATTACTGAAGTGCTTGTCGTAACTTGCTTCTTCTGTAATGTATAAAAGAATGAAGGCTGCTGCTGTAATTCCTAAAGACAAACCAAGGATATTGATTATGGAATAGAACTTGTTCTTTAGGAAATTTCTGATTGCACTTTCAATGTAGTTCTTAAACATAGCTTAAAATAGTTTAAAGTTCAGTACAGCTAGTTAGACGACAGGCTTAAAAAAAAGTTACTACACCAATACAAATAAATAATATCAAATTTTAGTCTAACTCCTATAACGTGAAGATTTTTATTTCATTGCAAATAAAGATTCATTCGTAAAATCAACATTAAACTGCTAAAATGTCAGACTTTTAAGTAATGCATGATTTTTGAGCTATCTTTAATGAAGAGAATTAACCTACTATGAATATTTACGAAACAGAACAGTGGCATAGCAAAGTACTTGAGTTGCTCAGGCAGTTAAGAATATATGAGGCTATTGAATTCATGTCTAAACTAGCAGTTGAACGTTTTCAACCAGCAATTGAAGAGGCTAGATTCACTTATAATAATATTCTTGCTTATACCGGAAAAGGTATAAACGACCCAATGAGTGATGAAATCTTTAACCGCTTGATAGTTAGCTTATACGAACTGGGTGATTTAATGAAACTGCATTTTCTTACCGGATCAGGAAGTAAATTAGCAGCCATAAAAGCTGATCTTGATAAACAGGCAACAAAAGAACATGAAGACTTATCTGAAAACTTATTGGGACTTTCATTCGACAATGAGTTACAGGATATACTTAGAAGTGCTTCATTGTTTGATGATGAATCAGAAAGTGAAACAGCCCGAAACCACCGGCATGCAATCTCGAGAGTGTTCTTTAACCTTTGGTTAACTGACAAGTTCTCGGAAAACGATGAACAGATCATGGGAAGAATCTTCCATAGTTCATCTATTCCATGGTTTGAAAAATCAATGATGGTAAGTGCTTTAACGCTCGGAACCATAAGAATTTTTGATGAAAGGAGGATAAGTGTTCTGATTGATCTTTATAATCATCCTGACGTACAAATTTCTCAAAGAGCTTTATTTGGTATTTTAATAAGCATATTTCTGTATGACAAGAGGTTAAAATACTACCATAACATATCAGCTAAACTCCATTCTTTAAAAGACAATCCAAGCTTTATTGAAGACATCCTTGGGGTTCTAATTCAATTTTACCGCTCTAAAGATTCTGAACGAATATCCCGCAAACTAAAGGATGAAATATTCCCTCAGGTAGCAAAGCTTAACGAAGACCTTTACGAGAAATTAGATTTCGAGAAATTGCTAGAATCAGGAGACCCGCTTGATAAAAATCCTGACTGGGAGAAATTTTTTGATAGCCAACCGGGACTCGTAAGGAAACTGGAAGAACTTACCGAAATGCAAATGGAAGGAGTAGATGTGCTCCTGAATGCTTTTGCAATGCTTAAGTCATTCCCGTTTTTTAATGAAGTACCTAACTGGTTCATTCCATTCTATCCTGAGAATTATGCTGTTCAGGAGGCGCTATCCCAGGAAGATAAGGCTTTTTCATCAGCTCTCCTTAAGAGTCTCGACTTGTCTATGTATATGTGCAATTCCGATAAGTTTTCTTTTGTTTTAAATATGCGTCACATGCCTGAGAACCAAAAGAAGATTATAATTCAGATGTTCGAAGGTGAATCTGAACAACTTGAGGAGTTAAAAGCAGAGGAATTATCAGACCCGGCACTTAGAAAAAAGAGGATCACTATTCAGTACATGCAGGATTTGTTTAGGTTTTTTAAACTGCATTCATTGAAAAATGAAATAGGCGATATTTTTCTTAAAAGATTTGAAGTTCACGAATCATCCGTTTTGTCTGGTTTGATAGATAATCTTGAATTTTACAAATCTGTTGCCAATTTCTTTTTTGATATTAATGACTTTGAATCTGCAAATAAAGTGTTTGATTATATGCTTGACAATGGAGGAAATTATGCTGAACTCTATGAGAAAGCAGGATATTGTAAGCAAATGGGTGGGTACTACACCGAGGCAATTTCACTTTATCAGAGAGCCGATTTGTTTGATACTAATCATAAGTGGTTACTGCAAAAAATTGCACAGTGTCATTTAGCTATTGGTGAAGTTGAATCAGCACTTGATTGCTATCTGGAACTTCAACAGATAGATCCTGACAATCTTAGAATAAATGCTTCAATCGGCACATGTTACTTAAATATGGAAAAGCCTGAGCAGGCACTCGAGTACTTCTATCGTGTTGAATTTGCTGATCCCACATCTCCTTCTGGAATGAGGCCTGTAGCATGGTGCCTATTCCTACTGAACCGAAAGGAGGAAGCCAATAAGTATTATGATCAACTTCTTGAAATGGAGCCCAATTCTTCCGATTTGATTAATGCCGGACATCTTGCGTTTTCGATGCATAATACAGAGAAAGCGCTTAAACTTTACACAGAAAGCATTCGGACAAGGAGTGATGGTATTAAATCATTTATTAAAAGCTATAATAAGGACAGAAAGCATTTAATAGCCAATGATGTATCACCCGCCGACATAGCCCTAATGCTCGATTATCTTCGCTTTTGGAAAAAAGATAGTATAAATATATAGAGTTCATTTTCTATATTTAATCACTGATTTTCAGATTTTTGACATTCATAAAACCGGTTTCCTGACAGGGCCGGTTTCCTTTTGATAGCAGCAAAAATTGTTACTTTTCAGGGTCTCTTTTGAAGTCTGGAATTTAAAAATATATTTTTGAAAAGTACACTCCAAATATTTTACCTTTACGTTACTTTTGCTTTCCAAATATTATTAATCAAACCTTATAGCGCAATGAGTATCCGGACAGAGAATACCCAACGACCATCGAACAGTTACAAAGTAGGCATGTCGGTAATTAGTTCGATATTTTTCATTTTTGGATTTGCCACAACATTTATTATCACACTAAGTGCAAAAGTTAAAGATATTTTTGCGCTAAGTGAATTTGAAGCACAATTATTAAATTTTGCCTTTTTTATTACCTACGCATTCATTTCAATACCCATTGGATTATACATCAAGAAGATTGGGTACAAACGTACTTTAATCATTGGCTTATTCCTTATGGCTCTCGGTGCATTCTTATTCTACCCGTCGGCAGTAGTACCATCATTTCCACTTTTTTTACTTTCAACTTTTATCTTAGCTGCAGGTGTTGTTTTCCTTCAAACTGCTGCTAATCCATATGTTACTGCCTTAGGTCCCGAAGACACAGCTTCCAGCCGACTTAATTTAACTCAGGCATTGAATTCTATTGCAACAATGCTGGCACCATGGATTATAGGCGTTTTTATATTCACAGGCACTTCAGATATGTTAAATGAAGTTCAAAGAGCCGAAACTGTGCAAATGCCATTTGTAATCATGGCAACTATCATCGTTCTTATTGCACTAATTATTATGGCTATAAGACTTCCTGAAATTCAAGGTTCCTCAACAGAAAGAAAAAGCATTTGGCGATATCCTCATGTACTGCTCGGCGCACTGGCTATATTCTTTTATGTTGGCGCTGAAGCTGGTAATGGTAGTCTGATGATAAACTATTTTGTTAATACAGTAGGCTTTGATGAAACAGAAGCTGCTAAATATGTTGCCATTTATTGGGGTGGTGCTATGGTTGGACGTTTCTTTGGTTCATTCATGTTTTCAAATGCAAGCTTTTCAAAAAAGGTAACATATGCCTTACCAGTTCTCTTACTCGCCTTTATTTCGGGTTCGTTTGTAACTGATTGGAGTTGGAATATTGGATTAATATTCCTTGGAGTATCTGTAGTAAATTTCATAATCATGCAAATAGGTGCAGGAAAAGCAGGTCGTACTCTGGCTGTTTTCGCACTTGTTGCAGCTGCATTGGCACTTTTTACAACTTACAGTACAGGATATGTTGCATTGTGGACAGTTGTTTCAATTGGATTATTTAACTCTATAATGTTCCCGAATATATTTACATTATCAGTAAAGGATCTGGATGCCGGTGAATTAAGTACTGCATCAGGAGTTATTAATACAATGATCTTTGGAGGCGCCATCCTTCCTCCGGTTATGGGTATTATTGCTGATAGTTATGGCTATACATGGGCATTCATTGTACCGGCAATCAGTTATCTGTATATTTTCTTCTTTGCTATTAAAGGAAGCAAAATCAGGTAGCCTACTTAATGAACACCATATTCAATGGTGTGGTGTTAAAAATTTATGTTGAGGGTGGCATGCAATGTGTCACCCTTATTTGTTTTAATATACAAAATCGTAAAGAATGCGTAACACTACCTTACTCCTGTTCATTTTGGGGCTTTTCCTTATTAATCCCGCTATAAAAGGCCAAAGCTACTTGTATTTTCAAGATAGTCCTGATCCTGTCTTATATGACTTTAGTTGGATGGAAGTCACCCCTCCAAGTGAACTTGAAAGGACAGGATCTGAACTGAGGAAGTTTCCTGTTGAATCTGATATGGAAGCTGCTCAGGGTCTTAACAGTCTTCGCTTACATTGGCGTTCTGTAAGTGGGGGGAGTTGGTTAGCCATTTCCGCCGGTTTGAATTGGACAGAAAAAAATCTTACTGACACCGATACTTTGCATTTTCTGGTACGCTCCCAAGAGGGGCTTAATTCAAACCAGTATATTACAATTTTCATGGAAGATGTCCAAAACAGAAAGACGTCTTTTCACTCACTTCAATCCTATTTCGGAGATCTGCCTCCAGGAGTATGGAAACGCATTACTATACCGATGGAAGTTTTCCTCGAAGCCGGCGATGCAGTAGACTTTACCAAGATTAAAACAGTAGGATTCCGGCAGGGTGCTGCTGATGGGCAATCACATACTCTTTTCATTGATGATGTAAGAGTTTTTAAAGGTTCCGGATTTTCTCCAATAACTTCAGTGCCTCAGGGAGTGAGGGCTAAAGGTTATGATAGTCATATTGAGATTCTCTGGAATAAAAATCCCGAGACCAATTTAAACGGTTACCAGGTACGCGGATCGATTGATCAGGGTGAAACTTATCACGTTATTGGTTTGGTTCCAGCAAATGACACCGGCTTTATACACTGGATACAAAGCCCTGATTATAGTATTTCTTATCAGGTAGCATCACTTAACCAATCGAATCAAATTTCTGAATACTCTAATCAAGTAGAAGCAACTACAAGAGAATTTAATGATGATGAGTTTCTGGATATGGTTCAGGAGTATACGTTCAGATATTTCTGGGACTTCGCACATCCTGTATCGGGACTTGCTCGTGAAAGAAATACTTCAGGAGATGTTGTAACGAGTGGGGGCTCAGGATTTGGAATAATGGCCATACTAGTAGGAATTGAACGAGGTTTTATCTCCCGGGAAGAAGCAGTAGCAAGAATGCTTAAGATTACTGCTTTCCTTGCCCAAGCAGATCGATTCCACGGAGTTTGGTCACATTGGCTTAATGGGGTAACTGGAGATGCTATTCCTTTTAGTGAGTATGACAATGGAGGTGATTTGGTTGAAACGTCTTTCTTAGCGCAGGGGTTACTCACTGCGAGAGAGTATTTTAACAGGGACGATGATAACGAAACAGAAATCAGGAACAGGATAACTCAATTATGGGAAGAAATAGAATGGGACTGGTATCGACGAAATAATTCAAATGCCCTATACTGGCATTGGTCACCAAATTTCGGATGGCAAATGAACATGCCGATAAAAGGATGGAATGAAGCGGCCATTGCCTATATTCTTGGAGTGGCTTCACCTACTCATTCCATCCCCGGTTCCTTATGGAAGACGGGGTGGGCACGTGATTATGGGACAGGTGGCACATACTATGGCTATAAGCTTGACATTGGATGGGCTTATGGAGGTCCATTGTTCTTTGCTCACTACTCCTTCCAAGGATTCGACCCTCGTAATCTCAAGGATGATTATACTAACTACTTCAGGCTAAACAGGCATCATACACTTATTCACCGTGAATATGCTATACAAAATCCAAAAAACCATCCTGGGTATGGAGAAAATGCCTGGGGATTTACGGCAAGTGATGATCCTTTTGGTTACCAGGTACACGAACCATCCGGAAATAGAGATAACGGAACCATCACACCGACCGCAGCTCTATCTTCAATGCCATATACACCCGAAGAATCTTTAAATGCTCTAAAACATTTTTACCGGGAATTGGGCTATAAGCTTTGGGGAAGAATGGGATTTTTTGATGCATATAATTTAAGGGAGAACTGGTTTGCAAATTCTTATCTGGCAATTGACCAGGGACCTATCATCAACATGATTGAAAACTACCGTTCGGCACTCCTATGGAATAACTTTATGGCTAATGAAGAAATTGCCCCTGCGCTAACAGCAATAGGATTTATTACCGATCCTCATAGCATTACTGAAAATCTTTTGGTGAACAGCCTGAAAATTTATCCTAATCCTGTAAAAAATGACACTCGTTTAGAATACTACTCTCCCGAAAAAGGTTTAACTGTTATTTCAGCAATTACTACTACCGGGCTGGAAATACGCATAACAGAATTCGTGACTTATAGTAAGGGTGATCAGATTTTTGATCTTGATACTTCAGGATTAAAACCTGGTGTATATTTTTTAAAAGTTTTATGCAACCAAAAGCTAATTGGTACATCTAAACTTATAGTGATGGACTGACACACACACTTAATCCCTTGTTCAAGGGGCATCCCAGCCCCATTTGCCTATCAATCTAAAGAGGAGCTTCAACCACTCCTCTTTTTTATTCCTACAACATTACTTTCTTATCCTCAGTGCTTTACGAGTGATCCGGTGATTACTCTTTTACCGGTTCAACCGTTGGCTTTGGCAAAACCGATATCTGTGATTGGAATCTGTGTGAATCATTTTCAAAGAACCAGGCCGCAATGTCACCATCCCTTAGTTTAGACCTAAAATCCTTTGATTTCCTTATAATTGACTTTTTATTCATCAAATACTTTATTGCTCTTTCATTTTTATTAAAACCTACATTGAATGCAGTTGCATAAAATCTAACCTTATCCTGTGGATTCTTCCATTTAAGATGCGAAAACCGTTTATCCATTATCTTTATATAAAAAATCAGATATCTTACCTGCCACTCAGGCGTATCGATTCTCTTTGCTCTTTCACTCCTGGCCTTAGGAGTATTTGACATGTTAAATGTTTGGCTCTTAATTTTATATCTAACTAAATTTCTTTCAACCATTTCGGCAAAATATGGCTTCATCTGAAAACGACCTACAGAATACCTGGAATATTTACGACCTGATTGAACATACAAAGTCCTCATAGCACCGGTTTCCATTATGTCTTTTATGGAGGAATACCTTGTAAGAGCAGGAAATACAACAGAATAAGCTAATTCAGGGGCTATTTCGGAAGCCACAAGAGTATCGTAAATCCAAGTATTTCTTTCAAGATATTCTAAAGCGTCAAAATACTTATTCCCTATCGCATCTGATATATTGACTGTTTCAATTTTCTTTTGAGCAGAAGCTGGAATTTGATAAATGATCAGGAGAGTGAACAAAACTAAATACAGGGTACGACATCCGGTTATTAAACTGGTTAAAAGAAACTTATATACAGAAAACTTATCCTGATATGCAGATCTGACAGTATTAAAAAAAAGAATATTAGCTGGATTCATATAAGTCTGCCTCCCTGTTACTTGAGCGGAAGTTCCTGATTCATCACATATTAGGATTAATGTTAATAAACGTAAAAACAGGCTGAAAGATAGTGGTTAATGCCAAAAAAAACTATTTTGTTTTCCTATCTTTGTAAAAAAAAACTATTATAATGAATAAAGGTCCTATTTCACAATTCATCGAGCATAATTACAGGCACTTCAATTCTGCTGCTCTTATTGATGCAGCCAAAGCCTATGAAACTCATCTGCTTGAAGGCGGAAAAATGATGATTACACTGGCTGGTGCCATGAGCACTGCTGAATTGGGCATCTCTCTGGCAGAAATGATCAGGCAGGATAAAGTACAGATAATTTCCTGTACGGGTGCTAATCTTGAAGAAGACATCATGAACCTTGTTGCCCATACTCATTATAAGAGAGTTCCCTATTACCGTGATCTTACTCCCGAAATGGAATATGAATTGCTCGAGAAGGGATTAAATAGAGTTACAGACACCTGCATTCCAGAGGAAGAAGCATTCAGGAAAATACAGCATCATATTGAGAAAATATGGAAAGATGCCGAAACAAAAGGAGAGCGTTACTTCCCGCATGAATTTATGTACAAGCTGCTTCTCAGCAAGGTTATGGAAAAAGACTATGAAATAGATCCTAAAGACTCATGGATGATAGCTGCAGCTGAAAAGAACCTGCCGATAATTGTTCCAGGTTGGGAAGATAGTACAATGGGGAATATTTTTGCATCATACTGTATCAAAGGCGAATTAAAGCCTTCAACCGTAAGAACAGGAATTGAATACATGATATATCTTTCTGAATGGTATCGAAAAAACTCTTCGGGTAAGGGTGTAGGCTTCTTCCAGATTGGGGGAGGTATTGCAGGAGATTTTCCAATCTGTGTAGTTCCAATGATGTATCAGGATCTTGAATGGCATGATGTTCCGTTCTGGTCTTACTTCTGTCAAATAAGCGACTCCACTACTTCTTACGGAAGTTATTCGGGAGCAGTTCCCAATGAAAAAATAACCTGGGGAAAACTAGACATTAATACACCGAAATTCATAGTAGAAAGCGATGCTACCATTGTAGCCCCTCTTATCTTTGCCTGGATTTTAGGTCAGTAATATACTTATTAACTGGAAGATATAAATAGAAGAATATCTCGGTTGGGGCGTTGCTGCTAGCAATACTCAACACTGTTTCTATTTAATTTTACCTAACATAGCTTTACCTGTTATTCCCAAAAGGGACTTCTTGAAGTTTATTTCACAAAAGAATCCGGCTCCAAGACCAACGTATTTAATGGGCTTGAACATGAGCTCAAGCTCAATAGGGACTGATGGTGTTACAAATTTTTCACTGGTATAACTTTCTACAGGGAAAAAGAAATATCCGGGACCTTGGTCCTCTATGAGTTCATTTCTTTTTAATCCACTGGTCACTCCTATACCACCGGATAAATTAATTTGCAGTAAATTGCTGTTTGAAATCCTCTTTCCTAAAAGAATGCTAAAACAGTTGTAATATTCATATGGACTCACCATTAATGTCCCTAATATACTCTCTGAGTTATGCATATACATGAGTCTGTATAGAATTTCGTTCTTATGCACAGTGGCACCTATTCCCATAGAAAATTTTGGCACTTCACCCTTTATTACGAAGGGAGTGTATGTTCCAATTGCCGGACTAATCCAATAATAAGTAGTTGAAACTACACTTTGATAAGTTTCTTGAGTACTTTCATGCTTATTACTCAGAGGCTCTTCCACTTGCGCCAGCAACATCTTTGAGATTATAGATAACAACAAGATTGTGAGTAATTTTGTCTTCATAAAGAGCTTTTTGTATAGAACACATATATATATTATTATGTTTAAGCGAATAAATAAGAAACCAAGAACAAAGCGTTCAGGTAATAACTAATCTAAAACATTCAATATGCCATCAGATCAGAAAACCGTTGACTTCATAACTTCACAAATGAAAGACGCCGGAAACATCATTGCAAAAAAATTCTTCGGAGAGTATGGTGTTTATTGCGACGGAAAACTTTTTGGAGTGATTTGCGACAACCAATTGTTTATAAAGCCAACTAAAGAAGGGAGAGAATTTATCGGCAATCCGGTGGAGGCGCAGCCTTATTATAATGCCAAACTTAACTTTTTGATCACAGATCAGGTCAACGACAGTGAGTGGCTATGTAATTTAGTGAAAATCACAATTGATAATTTACCCGAGCCCAAACCTAAGAAATCCAAGAAACAGAAATAATTTACTAGCTCATTGATTTTGAATATTTAAGGGAAGAATGAATTATTTAACAATAGCAATTTTCATTTTCCACCATCCTGCATTAGGATTAATTGTATCTTGATTATATACCGATCTACTTCCGCTTCGGTATTGATCTACTTATGATCTACTTAAAAAACGCTTAAGATGTAGATTATAACTAAATGGGAGGCGGAGATTAGGTAGATCATGATACAATGAAGATCCTGTTTAGGAATAGACCGACTGACCGGAGATCATACGTATGGTTCCGGTTCATTAACTTCCAGAATTTCTGAAACTTATTTAACGAAAGATGAGAACTTCTGGGTTAGCAGATAATAAAGTAGTTTGGCCGCAAGAAAGTTAGGGGCTTTGTTATATTTCATAGGACAAAGCTCTACAATATCAAACCCAACGATGTTTACTTTCTCATTAACTTTCTTAAGTATCTCAAGCATCTGATACCATAAAAGTCCACCAGGCTCCGGAGTTCCGGTTGAACTCATAATGGATGGGTCAAAAACATCGAGGTCTATGGTAATATAAACGTTTTTCCCAAGCTTGTTAAGCAGATCGTACATCCATGGAACATTACCAGCCTCCTGAATATGATCGGCATAAAAAATCCTGTCGGGTTTTATGTCTGATCTTTCTTCAATACTCATGCTTCTGATTCCCACCTGCAGTACCGGTGCCCATTCGGAAGCTCTTGCCATTACACAGGCATGATTATATTTGCTGCCTTCGTATTCTTGCCTCATATCAGCATGGGCGTCAAATTGCAAAATGCTAAAGTCTTGTCCTTTATAAAAATCCGAGAAAGCCTTGAATGCGCCTATACTGACAGAATGTTCTCCTCCAACAATAACGGGAAACTTCTTTTTTTTGAGTAGATGAGTGACTTGCTTTTCGACCTCAACGGCAAGTTTTTCTGGAGAACGTCTTTCTCTGACAGGATCAGCAGTGTGAATTCCGATTGTAAAAATCTCCTTATCTGCAACAATGTCATAAAGCTCCATGTTGCATGAAGCTTCAATAAGGGCTTCTGGTCCTTTATCGGCACCTTTAATCCAGGTACTGGTTCCATCATAAGGAACCGGAAGGATTACTACTTTAGAATTTTCAAATTTGCTGTATTGATCTGGAAGTCCACCAAAATTCTTATGTTTCATATTATCCCGGTTTTATGAATATTAATAGTAGAGTTATCACATCAATTAAACCAATGTGAAGGGCACAAGATTGCTAAATTACGGTTTTAATATCAAAAATCAATATCCAAGGATTCTGAGCATCGATTTATGGGTTTGCTCTTTTGCGAAAAGCTTGGTAGTATACTCACCTTCTTCATCAAGATCGATGATAATATGCTTAGGTGCAGGGATTAAACAGTGTTGGATTCCTCCATATCCACCTATTGATTCCTGGTAAGCCCCGGTATGAAACAGACCAATATATAAAGGTTCTTCATTGTCAAGCTTCGGCAGGAATATCGCATTAGCATGTGCTTCGGCATTGTAGTAATCCTCACTGTCGCATGTTAATCCACCAAGAAACACTCTTTCATATTCGCTATCCCATTTATTGATGCCTAATAAAATAAATCTTTGATTAAGTGCCCAGGTATCCGGCAAGGTTGTCATGAAAGATGAATCGATCATATTCCATAACTCGCGATCATTCTGCTGTTTCTGGTCAATAATAGAATAGAGTGTTGCTCCGCTTTCTCCCACAGTATATGATCCGAACTCAGTAAAAATGTTTGGTTCAACTGTGTTGTTCCTTTGACAAATCATTTTAATTTGGGATACAATTTCCTCTGCCATGTATTCGTAATCATAATCAAATGACAATGAATTCTTTATTGGAAATCCACCCCCTATGTTTAAAGAATCGAGTTCAGGGCATATTGCTTTTAATTGGCAATACAGATTAACGCATTTTGAAAGCTCATTCCAGTAATAAGCAGAATCCTTAATCCCTGTATTAATAAAGAAATGAAGCATCTTCAGCTGAAACTTTGGGTTATTCTTTATTTTCTCTTCATAATGAGGAATGATATCGTTATAGCGAATGCCTAGTCGTGATGTGTAGAACTCAAATTTGGGTTCTTCTTCAGAAGCAATCCGCATACCGATTTTACATTTCTTCGTAATGTTACGATCCAGTTGATCAATTTCAAATTTGTTATCAAGAATAGGAATAGTATTTTCGAATCCTTCATTGATGAGATTTGCAATATTCTCTATGTACTGAGGTCTCTTAAATCCATTACAAATAATAAAACTATCCTTGTTAATTAGTCCTTGTTCATGTAAATTTTCCAGAAGGAAAATATCAAAAGCAGATGATGTTTCCAAATGCACATCATTCTTTAAAACCTCTTCCATAACGAAAGAAAAATGGGAACTTTTGGTACAGTAACAATACTGATAATCTCCCTGATAATCAGCTTTAGCAATCGCTACATTAAACATCTTCTTTGCCTTCTGAATTTGCTGTGTTATTTTTGGAAGGTAAGTAATTTTTAATGGAGTACCATATTGTTTAATGAGGTCCATTAATGGAATATTGTGAAAATACAACTCGTTGTCTTCTACATGAAATTCATCTTGTGGAAAATCAAAAGTTTGCTCAATTAAATCAATATACTTGTTCTTCATTTCTTCTTTTCTTGTGTTTTAAAATTTAGAATTGCAAAAGTAATATGAAATCAGACTAATGCAGTAATTATACCAAACTATTTTTTAAGTGAGTTACTTTGTGATTTTTTATGCAATGTAACTTAGTTGGATTAAGAATAAAACTTGATATAGATGGAACCAGGCCGGGCAATCTGCATGTTAAGGTTTTTGATCGACACTGTGAATAGTGCAACCAAAGGAGATAAGAAAACTGATCTTTGACTTTAGGAACGCTTTATTCGTATTTAAGCGCATCCAGGGGATTTGAATTAGCTGTTTTACTGGCTTTAAAAACTATAGTAATGAAAGCTATAGCGATAGCTGCTGAAATGGCATATACAATATTCAGAATACTGATGTCAATCCGATATGGATAATCATCCAAAAATCTTTGTATAAATATTGAAGCAATTGGAACAGCAATGACTCCTGATATTCCTACCATTAGGAGATACTCTCTTATCAGATTTAAAATAATAGAATAAACCGGACTACCTAAAACTTTCTTTATACCTATAATCTTCGTCTTTTGTTCAATCAGTAAGGAAGTCAACCCATAGAGTCCGAGACAAGAAAGGAACATACTAATAAATGCAAAACTAACGAACAAGCTACGTAATTTGAGATCATTGCTATAGCTTTCATACAAGTACTTATCAGAGGTCATTGATTGATAAGGCGTTTTTGGAAAAATTTCCCGCCATTTGCCCTCTATAAATTCCTCTATTCGTTCTCTTTTCTCCTGTCCTGCATATCGTATGGTAACACCTCTGAAATTCTCGGGTGCATAAAAGTAAGCTGCAGGTTCAATCAATGATTTTAGATTATAATAATGATAATCCTCAATCACACCAATAACATTAGCATGGCTAATAGAATCCCTGCTTATAGCATTTACTAATCTTTTGTTTGTAATGTTATCCCAACCCAACTCTCTCATAGCACTCTGATTTAGGATAACCGCATATTGTTGGTCCGAAACAATGGATTTATCGAAGTTTCTGCCCTGTGTGATCTTAATATCCATTGATGGAAAGAAATCTTCATCCACGAACCCAAATCTTACCGTTAATCTTGATTCAAGTGAATCATCAATATATATAGCTCCTTGGGAACCACTTACACCATTCATAAATGAAGATCCTGAAACACTCTTTATAGCAGGGTTCTCAAGGAGTTCAGTCTTTAGTAAATCTATTCTGTTATAATCTTCTGCTCCAAAGAATAGAAACATAGTATGATTGTAGTTTATCCCAAGATCCTTTTTCTGAACGTACTTAATCTGATCGTTTATCATCAGGATGGCAAATATCAAACCTATGCTGATTGCAAACTGAAATACAACCAGAATCTTGCTCAAAAACCCGGTCTTTCCATCAGTTCTGATACCACCTTTAAGAACACTGGCAGGTTGAAATCTTGAGAGGTAAAAAGCAGGGTATGATCCAGAAACCAGACTTATAACTAAGACTAGTAAAAGTAATCCAATGTTGAAAATAGGATCACGAAAATCTAGTTTAAATTCGGTGCCAAGAATTTTGTTAAGTTCGGGGAGAATAAATTCGAGCAGGCCAACTGAAAGCAGTACTGCCAACAAGGTTATTACAAAAGACTCACTAATAAACCTATAAACCAAACTCATCCGGTCGGCTCCTAAAACTTTTCTCATTCCTACTTCGCGGGCCTGTTTCACTGATCTTGCAAGTGAAATGTTGATATAATTGACGCAGGCAATTAATAAAATCAGAACAGCAATAATATCGAATATTAAAACCAGCTTTGAGTCACCGGCTTTTTTTAACATCTGGAATTTTATATGCTGTGAATCAAGGTAAATTTCATTAAAAGGTTGAAGATACATTTCTAGAAACACCCATCCTTCATCCTGACTGAAAATTTTATCCTTGATGAATTCAGGGAAGGCTTCGTTAATTATATGTGCGTTCTTTTTATCATCAAGTTGAATATAAGTGACGAAGGAGTTTGATCCCCAATGCTTCATCCATTCGAATTCAGGTAAATTTTCGATAGATGCCATTGAAATGATTACATCAAAATACAGATGCGTCTGCTTTGATTGATTCTCAATTATACCGTCTATCCTATAACTCTTTCCATCTAGTAGAAGTGTGTTGTTATATGCCTTTTCAACAGTTCCGAAATATTTTTCAGCAAAGTCCTCTGAGATAATCAAGGTGTTCGGTTCTTTGAGTACAAAGTTTGAGTTACCTCTTATCAATTTAACAGAGAACATTTCAATCATCTCCGGATCAGCATAGACCATATCAGGTTCACTAAACATTTTGTCCTCATATTCAACTGATGTCACATTATAGGCCGGCATAACCCGTGTTACCTTTTGAATCTGAGGAAATGTTTGTTTTAGTTCCCTGGCCAGCGGTCCCATAGTAATTGCAACATGCTGATTACCTACACCAGGTTCGTTTTGAATTTCAACTACTCTAAATATATTATCACGATTTTCAAAATGTTTATCATAGCCCCTTTCATAAGTGACATATAACAGAATCACAATAAAAGCAGCTATTCCGACAGCCAGACCTGCTAAATTAATCAGCAAATAGTTTCTCTGTCTTAACAGCCTGCGAAATGATGTTGTGATGTACTTGAAAATCATGTATTTTAATTGCTTTGCTCTCTTATTTCAGGTTTAGGAATCCGAATATTCTCATTTACTATCTGACCATCAAAAAGTCGTATAATTCTCTGACTGTATTCGGCATCATGCTGAGAATGGGTAACCATAATAATAGTTGTGCCGTTCTGATTTAGCTGAGCAAGCAAATTCATTACCTCTTCCCCATGGGCTGAGTCAAGATTTCCTGTAGGTTCGTCAGCAAGAATGAGATGTGGATTTGCTACAACTGCTCTGGCCACTGCAACACGTTGTTGTTGTCCGCCCGATAGTTGAAGTGGAAAATGCTTGCGACGATGCATTATCTGCATTTGTTCTAGAGTAGCCTCAACTCTTTTCTTTCTTTCAGATGAACTCATACCCAAATAAATAAGTGGAAGTTCCACATTTTCATATACGTTTAGTTCATCAATGAGGTTAAAGTTCTGAAAAACAAAGCCAATGTTTCGCTTTCTGAGGTTCGCCCTCATCTTCTCAGTGAACTTTGAAACTTCCTGGCCGAGAAAATAATAATCACCCTCAGTTGGATTGTCAAGCAAACCAAGAATATTTAACAGAGTTGATTTACCGCACCCCGAAGGACCCATTATTGCTACAAATTCTCCTGTCTGAATTTGAAATGAGACTTTATGTAATGCTGTAGTTTCAACTTCATCGGTTCTAAAGATCTTAGTAAGATTTGCGGTTTTAAGCATGATAGTGTTCATGAGTACTTTTTGTTTATCTGAAAATTAATTTTTCCTTCTTGCCAAAGGGTTCGTATGAAGAAACAATTACTTTTTCACCTGGCGTGAGTCCTTCAAGAACCTCGTATGAGTATATATTTTGCCTGCCAATTTTAATATTTCTTTTTTGGGCAGATTCTCCGTTAGGATCAACAACATAGATCCAGTTTCCTCCTGTCTCCTGATAGAAACTTCCTCTTTTAATGGTTATTGCATCAGTTTCTCCTGAGAATTTTATCCTTAATTGTAAAGTTTGGCCTCTTTTTATATTTTCCGGTTCTTCACCATTAAAGACAAGATCAATCTGAAATGATCCGTTGGTTACATTAGTGAAGATCTTGAATATATTTAGCTGAAATATTTTCCCTCCCAGGTCAAATTCAGCCTCTTGTCCTTCAAATATTCTTGAGATGTAACGTTCATCCACATTTGCTCTTACTTTAAATCCGCCAGGGATATCTATTTGACCCAAATGCTGACCTGCAGTCTTAGTTTCTCCTATTTCAACATTAAATGAAGACAATACGCCGCCACTTGGCGATTTTATGGTCATGTTATCCATGTTTTCTCTAAGAAGCGACAGGTTATTCTGCATTCTGTCCATCGATGAATTAATCTGCTGACTTTGACGAACGCCGGAAATAGAATCTAGTCTTTTTAAGTTTAGACTGATTTTGAGCTGATTCACTGCATGTTCGTAATCTCTTTTAGCATCTTCATATTCTTTTTCAGAAATAAGTTTATCCTTAAAGAATATCTCTTTACGATTAAAATCCGTCTTAAGCTTATCAATTTGATAATTCAACTCAGCTATTTCCTTCTGACGGGTATATTTAAGTTGTTCTAAGCTGATTAAGGTATTAGCAAGATTATTTATAGCATCATACATGCGGGTCTCCTGATCCATATAGCTCAATTCCATATTGGCATTAGCCAGTTTTAATATAGGATCACCTGCCTCTAAAATGGCACCATCTTCAACATACACCTGTTCAACAACTCCACCCTGCACTGCATCAATATACACAGTATTCCTTGGCAGAAGTACGCCGTCCACCGGAATAAACTCCTGAAACTTCTCCTCTTTTACTTCTGCAATTGAGAGTTGCTCCCGTTGGACATATAATTTACTTCTATTATCTCTGAAAAAAAACAGCCATATTATTGCAAAAGTGAAAACAATGGTACCCGATAAGGCTATAATTCGGCCGGTAGTCCATGTTTTCTTTTCTATTACTCTGTCCATTTAATCAATTTTAACAGTTTTTTAACAGTGCCAAATTCTGTGCCATAATACTGAAATACTTGTCGCTGTAGGCTTCTATAAGTACAGACGATTAAATACTCCGAAAAAGCGTCCATGCATGGACAAGTATGTTCAATTTCGAACAATATTTACGTATATTAGCAGTTTCATTTAATGTGTTCTACTACAAAGAACATAAAAATTCTTGTTAGAATGAGTAAAATAGATGCCAAAATTCTAATCGTTGATGATGATACCGATGTTTTACTTGCTGCAAAGCTGTTTTTAAAACAACACGTGACCATTATTCACACTGAAAAGAACCCTGAAAACATACCGGCGCTCTTAAAAACGGAGAATTATGATCTTATCCTGTTGGATATGAATTTCTCACGGGATGCCACTAGTGGTAAAGAAGGATTTCATTGGTTAAACAAAATCATTGAAATTGATCCACTGGCTGTAGTCATTTTCATTACAGGATATGGTGATATTGAATTAGCTGTTCAGGGCATAAAAGAAGGTGCAACCAATTTCATTCTTAAGCCCTGGGATAATAAAAAACTACTGGCAACTATCACAGCAAACCTCAAGGTGCGTCACTCAAATGAATTGATTGATGATTTAAGAAGTAAGCAGAAGGTACTTATAGCTGACCAGGAACAAGGTTATACTAATCTCATCGGTCAATCTCCTCCTATGCAGAAAGTAATGGCCACTGTTGAGAAAGTAGCCAAAACCGAAGCAAATGTTCTGATCTTGGGAGAAAATGGCACTGGTAAAGAACTGATAGCCAGAGCAATACACAAAGCATCATCTCGCCGCAATGAGGTATTTATAAGTGTTGACCTCGGTGCTATAAGTGAAACTCTATTCGAAAGTGAGCTTTTTGGATTCAAAAAAGGAGCTTTTACCGATGCCAAGGAAGATAGGGCCGGAAGATTTGAAGCCGCAAACAAAGGAACAATCTTTCTGGATGAAATAGGCAATCTTTCATTTCCACTTCAGTCAAAGTTGTTAAGTGTCATACAAAACCGTAAAGTGGTCCGACTCGGAACAAACCGGGAAATTCCAATAGATGTAAGATTGATCTGTGCTACAAATATGCCTCTCTATCAAATGGTTACTGACGGTAAATTCCGGCAGGACCTTCTTTACAGAATAAACACTGTAGAAGTTCACTTACCTCCACTGAGAGACAGATTGGAAGATATTCAGTTACTTGTAGAACATTTTCTTACTATCTATTGTAAGAAATATAAAATGCCTCTGAAAAGAATCAATCCATCGACAATCAGGAGGCTTGAAAAACATACATGGCCCGGAAATATTCGTGAACTTCAGCATTCAGTTGAACGTGCTGTCATAATGAGCGAAAGCAACATACTGCAACCACAGGATTTCTTTTTATCACAGTTAGATGAGAATCCGGAGGATGATCAAATGGATGACATTACAAATCTTGAAGAAAGAGAAAAACTTTTAATCAGGAAAGTCATTGATAAACATGGCGGCAATATTAGCAAGGCAGCTAAGGAACTGGGCCTTACCAGAGCTTCTTTATATAGAAGGATAGAAAAGCATGGTCTTTAAAAAATTCAGATTGTGGGTTTTAGCGAGGGTTTTGCTCATCACGCTCAACCTCATTGTGCTGTTACTGCTGATACAAAGCAGTCAACATCAAATAACTTCATTTATTGCAGGAGCTTTGGTGCTTGCTCAACTTGCCAGTCTGATTTATTTTGTTGAACGCACCAATAGAAAGCTTACCCATTTTCTTGAAAGTATTCGGCATTCAGATTTCAGCACCTCATTTAGTGACAGATCATTAGGAGGAACATTCGAAGGTCTGAACAGGGCTTTCAATGAAGTTATAACAGAATTCAGGAAAAACAGGGCAGAGAAAGAAGAACATTACAATTATCTGCTCACTGTTGTTCAACATGTTAATATTGGAATCATTGCTTATAAAAAAGATGGGAAAGTCGATATATTCAACAATGCCACTAAACGATTATTGAAGATCAATAATATTCAATACATCCAGGAATTGTATGAGATTAAGACTGAATTACCTGAAATTCTTTTGTCGATGAAAGCGGGCGACAGGCATCTGGTAAAACTAGTTATTGATGATAATCTTATGCAACTGGCTATGTATGCTACTGAGTTCAGAATGAGAGGTGAGGAGTTTGTTTTATTGTCATTGCAGAATATTACAACCGAACTTGATGAAAAAGAAATTGAATCATGGCAAAATCTTATCAGAGTTCTGACTCATGAAATAATGAATTCGATTACTCCAATTTCTTCCCTTGCATCTACTATCGAGGAAATGCTTTTTGAAGGATTACAGGAAAAAAATGAAATAAAATTGAGAGACCTCGACGATGATGACGTTAATAGTGTTTATGAGGCACTGACAACAATTCACAACAGAAGTCAGGGTTTACTTACTTTTGTTGAAAATTATCGAAATTTAACCAGAATTCCGAGACCTAATTTCCGTTACTTTCCAATAAAGGAACTTTTCGAAAGGGCTCATGTTTTATTAAAACCTAAAATGGATAATTACGGTATTATTTGCACCCGCCGGATATTACCCGAGGAATTAATGATTACAGCTGACCCTGATTTACTTGACCAGGTACTAATAAATCTGTTGTTAAATGCAATTGATGCCGTGAAAGATACAGAACAACCTATGATCGAGGTCACAGCATCTTTAAATGCGGGCGATAGAGTTACTATAGATATTGCTGACAATGGTCATGGAATTAAACCAGACATAATTGACAAGATTTTTATGCCTTTCTTTACATCAAAAAAACATGGCTCAGGAATAGGATTAAGCCTTTCGCGACAAATAATGCACCTTCACAAAGGGTCAATAAATGTCAAGTCAAAACCTGAGGAAGGCACCATATTCAGATTAAATTTTTAATAATTCTTATCATTTTGACAATGCTCGTTTCTAACAGACTAATCAAATTACTCATTATAATTTCAGTAACTATTTTTATTAGTTCCTGCAGATCAAACATGAAAAATGAGTCTCAACCTAAAGAAACTGCAACAAAACAAGTTTTTGTGCCAGTTTTCAATGCAGACTCGGCATATAGTTTTATAGAACAACAACTGGCATTCGGACCAAGGGTTCCAAATACCAATGCTCATAAAAAATGTGGCGACTGGATTGTTGGCAAGCTCAAAGAATACAATGCAACTGTTACTGAGCAAAACGCAAATCTAAGAGCTTATGATGGTACAAATCTAAAAGCACGGAACATTATAGGAAGTTTTAATCCTGAGTTATCATCAAGAATTCTCTTATGTGCACATTGGGATTCACGTCCCTGGGCTGATCATGATCCTGATCCTGCCAATCATAATAAACCTGTACCAGGCGCCAATGATGGAGCTAGTGGAGTAGGTGTATTGCTTGAAATTGCCCGGTTGATGAGTATAAATGATCCCGGCGTAGGAGTGGATATCGTGTTTTTTGATGCTGAGGACTATGGTGAGCCTCAGGAAGAACAAGGCTATTATGCTGATGCATGGGCTCTCGGTTCTCAGTACTGGTCAGCAAATCCACATGTCCCGGGTTATACCGCACGATTTGGCATTTTACTGGATATGGTAGGTGCAAAAAATGCTGTGTTCACAAAAGAGCAGTTTTCAAGACAATTCGCTCCGAATATCGTGAGAAGAGTATGGCAAACAGCTGAAAAACTAGGCTATAACAACCTATTTGTCAATAAAGACTCAGGGCCTGTCACTGACGATCATTATTATATAAATCAGATTATGAGAGTTCCTACTATCGACATCATCGATTATGGTGACGATCGTGAAAAAGGTTTTTTTGA